>NZ_FQVQ01000036.1 GCF_900129405.1 Flavobacterium fontis
GTTACCAGCAATATTAACGAAACTCCTTAAAAAATTGACTCTTTCAAAAAGACATCACTATATCCCAGAATTTTATATAAAAGGATTCGTTGGAAATGACGGAAAAGTATCTGTTTATAATAAAAAACTTGGCAGAATTGATTCCAATAGAAAAAGTCCAAAACAAGTTTTCTTTGAATGGAATAGAAACACTTATAACGTTCATGGAGAAGAAACAGATTTTGTTGAAAAGCTATATCAATTTGGAGAAGATAAATTTTCTCCTATTTATCGAAAACTAACTGAACGACTTGAGGAAATTGAGTTGACAGCAAAAGATCTTTTTCATCTAATTCTTTTTATCGCTGATATACATTGGAGAGTACCTAACCAAGACAACGAAGTTTCAAATCATGTAAAAAATTTAAATCCAGAAAACTCTGTATTTACGATTAAAAGTAAAATAACAGGAGAAAATGCTCCAAAAGAATTGTTTGACAGAATTATCAATGAACCTTCGTTTATAGGAAGCTACAGAATTATTATGGCAATGCAAGATTATTTTGGAGTAGAAAGAGACAGTTCCTTAAATAACTGGAAAATTTATTATGCGCCAAAACAAGACAATCATCCTCATTTATTATGCGATAATCCGTTGATAATTAAGAAAAAGCATGAAGAAAACATTCTAAAGTCTGAACTTATTTTCCCTCTTTCCAAAAGTAAGATTATCTATCATACATTAGGAAAACATTTAAAAGAAATTCCGCCTGAAAACAGAGTTTCAACAGATGTATTGCTTTTTCTCCAGGCAGACAATTTGGTTTGTGGTCCTGACGCTGCATATTTAAATTCAATAGCAAATTTGGCTTCAATCTACGACGCTGAATGGAAAATTGAACTACTTAAGAATGAAGTCTTCAATATTTTTGAATAATACTGCTGGTAACAGGCGTTTGGCAAGATTGCGAATTTTGTAGTAAATTCAAGTTTACTTTTCGCAAGAAATTTTATCTTTGATAGAAAATAATCGGTTCCGAAGTTCGCAACCTCGCCAAGCGCCGGAACGTTA
>NZ_FQVQ01000034.1 GCF_900129405.1 Flavobacterium fontis
GTTGATGTATGTTACGACGGTATCGATAACGACTGTAACGGTAACATCGATAACTTAGGTTTACCTGGAGGTTGTACCCCAATTGTGAGTACAATTCCTTCTGCCACTTGTGGTACAGAAGTTGCTTACGGTGGTATCGTTTACTCAAGTTGGGTAACTGGTGCACAAGGGTATCGTTTCCGTGTGACAGAAGTGAATCCTGCGGATGATTCTGAAATTCCAGGTACACAAGTGATTGTGGATATGGTATTGCGTAATTTATACTTACACAATTTATCTAACTACAAGTACAATGCGAAGTTTAAAGTTGAAGTAGCAGTACGTTTCAACAGCGTATGGCAGCCTAACTACAGCGCACCATGTTTCTTGTTGACACCAACACCTGTTAGCTCAATGATTGGTTGTGGTACTCAAGTGACAGGAATCAATACGCAAATCTTCAGTACATTAGTACCGCGTAGTACAGGATATCGTTACAGAGTTCAGCGTTTAGACAGTGCGTTACAGCCTGCTGGTCCTGTTCAGGAGATTATTTCTGGTATCCGTAACTTTACGTTTGCTTCGGTAACTGATTTCCGTTACGATGCGAATTATAGTGTATCTTGTGCAGTTCGTAACACCGATGGTTCCTTCTTACCTTATGGTCCAAGTTGTACGATTCAAGCACCGAAACATCCAACGACACAAGTTCGTGGTACTCAGTGTAACGATTATGCGGTGACAAGCTACAGTGAGCGTATCTTCGCAGATGCTGTTCAGTTTGCAACACAATATCGTTTCCGTTTGTTCAATGAAGTACAGGTATACGATTTCCAAGTAGACCGTGTATTGAATAACTTCCGTTTGAGTGATTTCCCTGGATTAGTTCCTGGTGAAACTTACTCTGTACAAGTAGCTGTTCGTATGCCAAATCAACCTGATTTCGGTCCATACAGTAAAACATGTACTTTAGTTATTCCAACCATTGCTAGAACAATTGAAGACACTTCGTTAACAGCGGTTGCTTTCGATGCGCAGGTATATCCAAACCCATTTGCAGAGCAGTTCTACTTCAAAGTAGCTACTGCAAGCCAAGAGTCGTTCACCATCCAAGTGTATGACATGATGGGACGTGCAATCGAAACACGTACGGTTAACGCCGACGCTATCGAAACCACTGAAGTAGGAGCCAATTATCCTGCGGGTGTGTACAATGTGATTTTAACACAAGGAACTAACGTGAAAACCCTTCGTGTGGTGAAACGTTAATTCTAGAGATTACATTCATAAATTAGGCCGCTCATTGAGCGG
>NZ_FQVQ01000033.1 GCF_900129405.1 Flavobacterium fontis
TGTACGTCCCTGATATAGGTTGACCACATCAAGTCAATTTATATGAAAGCAAACATCAAATTAATCAGTAAGCATCGTAAGTTTTCTGAGGACTTTAAAAAGTCTATTGTCAATGAATTTGAAAGTGGTAAATTTAGCGTTTTACAGCTCCAGCGAATGTATAATATTTCTAGAGCATCACTTTACAAATGGATTTACACTTATTCCTCTTCAAACGAAAGAGGACAACGCATAGTAGAGATGAAAGACAGTAGTACTCAAAAATTAAAGGCTTTAGAACAAAAGATTAAGGATCTAGAGCGCGCCGTTGGTCAAAAACAGATCATGATTGATTATTTGGAAAAGATGATTGATATCGCCAATGAAGAATTAAATATCGATATCAAAAAAAATTCCAACACCCCACAATCGAATGGTTCCGCACCAACCAGAAAAAAATAGTTTATCCCATGAATCAGTTGTATACGACTCTTGGAATAAGCAAGCAAGCTGTTCACCAGTATGCTAAGCGTAAAACTATTTTTAATCAAAAGGTTACGGATTTAATGCTCGAGGCGGATTATCTAAGAGCAGAACACCCGGGTTGTGGGGTTGAGAAAATGTACTATACATTACGTCCAGATTTTATCGGCAGGGACCGTTTTGTTGAGACATTTATGGAGTTAGGTTATCGATTAAAACGCAAAAAGAATTTTAAAAGAACCACCTATTCTGTAAATGTAAATTATCCGAATTTAATTAAAGGCATGTGTGTCCAGGCTCCGTCTGTAATCTGGCAATCAGACATCACGTATATGCGTGTAGGTGAAAAGTTCTATTATGCTGTTTTTATCATCGATGTTTATACCAAGAAAATAGTAGGCTACAAAGTCTCCGACCATATGAGAGCTACAGCAAATATGGATGCGCTTAAAATGGCTTTAAAACATCATGAAGCCCCTGAAATACATCATTCTGACAGAGGAAGTCAGTATGTTTATAACGAGTATATCAAGCTATTAAAAGATAATGGATGTAAAATAAGCATGGCAAAAACAGCGCAGGATAATGCCTATGCGGAGCGAATAAACAGAACTATTAAAAATGACTATATCGAACTTTGGAATCCTAAAAGCTTTGAGCAGTTAAAGAAAATGGTTGTTCAAGCTGTGTATCAATATAACAACAGAAGGCCTCATAATAACATCGGGAAAATCAGTCCTGTTGATTTTGAAAACAGATTTTTGCTCAAAAGTACTTTTGAGCAAAAATCTATTACTATTTTTAACAATGAAATTAATGTTTAAAAACGGTCAACTCTAATTAGGGAAGTACA
>NZ_FQVQ01000031.1 GCF_900129405.1 Flavobacterium fontis
GTCAAAGTATAAGCACCAGGACAAGAACCCGCAGTCGTTACTTCGTTGAATGTTACGTTAGCCGCACCACAGTTATCAGTAGCCGTTAAAGTTACTGCTGCAGGCACGTTAGAACACTCAGCTGTTACATCAGCAGGTAACGCCTCTACGAAGGTTGGGTTAGTGGTATCTTGAACCGTTACGGTTTGAACGTGTGTTGTAGTGTTACCACAAGCATCCGTTGCAGTCCATGTACGAGTCAAAGTATAAGCACCAGGACAAGAACCCGCAGTCGTTACTTCGTTGAATGTTACGTTAGCCGCTCCACAGTTATCAGTAGCGGTTAAGGTTACTGCTGCAGGCACGTTAGAACACTCAGCTGTTACATCAGCAGGTAATGCCTCTACGAAGGTTGGGTTAGTGGTATCTTGAACCGTTACGGTTTGAACGTGTGTTGTCGTGTTACCACAAGCATCCGTTGCAGTCCATGTACGTGTCAAGGTATAAGCACCTGGACAAGAACCCGCAGTCGTTACTTCGTTGAACGTTACGTTAGCCGCACCACAGTTATCGGTAGCCGTTAAAGTTACCGCTGCAGGAACGTTAGAACACTCAGCCGTTACATCAGCAGGTAGATTTTCTACGAAGGTTGGATCAATGGTATCTTGAATAGAGAACGTAGCACTAGTTGTAGCGATATTTCCACAAGCATCAGTTGCGGTAAATATAACAGTTACAGCAGCAGAACAATCATTCGCCATAGCATTGAAGTTATTAGACCAAATTACATCACCACAATTATCAGTAGCACTAGCACCACCTTGGCTATTCAACCAGTTTTGTAATGCAGTCGTATTTCCTGAGCCATCACATTCTACATTCAAGTTAGAAGCTTGCGTGATGATTTGTGGTATTGTTGTATCTTGAACCGTTACGGTTTGAACGTGTGTTGTAGTGTTACCACAAGCATCCGTTGCAGTCCATGTACGTGTCAAAGTATAAGCACCCGGACAAGAACCCGCAGTCGTTACTTCGTTGAACGTTACGTTAGCCGCACCACAGTTATCAGTAGCCGTTAAAGTTACTGCTGCAGGCACGTTAGAACACTCAGCCGTTACATCAGCAGGTAATGCCTCTACGAAAGTTGGGTTAGTGGTATCTTGAACCGTTACGGTTTGAACGTGTGTTGTCGTGTTACCACAAGCATCCGTTGCAGTCCATGTACGTGTCAAGGTATAAGCACCAGGACAAGAACCCGCAGTCGTTACTTCGTTGAATGTTACGTTAGCTGCTCCACAGTTATCAGTAGCCGTTAAAGTTACTGCTGCAGGCACGTTAGAACACTCAGCTGTTACATCAGCAGGTAACGCCTCTACGAAGGTTGGGTTAGTGGTATCTTGAACCGTTATGGTTTGAACGTGTGTTGTCGTGTTACCACAAGCATCCGTTGC
The DNA here is from genome assembly GCF_900129405.1 of Flavobacterium fontis. GTDB lineage: Bacteria > Bacteroidota > Bacteroidia > Flavobacteriales > Flavobacteriaceae > Flavobacterium > Flavobacterium fontis. Next base: position 1,431 of record NZ_FQVQ01000031.1, read on the forward strand.
AGTCCATGTACGTGTCAAGGTATAAGCACCAGGACAAGAACCCGCAGTCGTTACTTCGTTGAATGTTACGTTAGCTGCACCACAGTTATCAGTAGCCGTTAAAGTTACTGCTGCAGGCACGTTAGAACACTCAGCCGTTACATCAGCAGGTAATGCCTCTACGAAGGTTGGGTTAGTGGTATCTTGAACCGTTACGGTTTGAACGTGTGTTGTAGTGTTACCACAAGCATCCGTTGCAGTCCATGTACGAGTCAAAGTGTAAGCACCAGGACAAGAACCCGCAGTCGTTACTTCGTTGAACGTTACGTT
>NZ_FQVQ01000030.1 GCF_900129405.1 Flavobacterium fontis
CCCGCAGTCGTTACTTCGTTGAACGTTACGTTAGCCGCTCCACAGTTATCAGTAGCCGTTAAAGTTACCGCTGCAGGCACGTTAGAACACTCAGCCGTTACATCAGCAGGTAATGCCTCTACGAAAGTTGGGTTAGTGGTATCTTGAACCGTTACGGTTTGAACGTGTGTTGTCGTGTTACCACAAGCATCTGTTGCAGTCCATGTACGTGTCAAGGTATAAGCACCTGGACAAGAACCCGCAGTCGTTACTTCGTTGAATGTTACGTTAGCCGCACCACAGTTATCAGTAGCCGTTAAAGTTACCGCTGCAGGAACGTTAGAACACTCAGCCGTTACATCAGCAGGTAATGCCTCTACGAAGGTTGGGTTAGTGGTATCTTGGATTGTAATTGTAATAGTTGCCGTATCACAATTATTTGGATTTAATACTTCACAAATTTGATAAGTGAAAGTATATGTTCCACAACTTCCAAAAGACGTAAGAGAAATGTTTCCATTATTATCAATAGATACATTAGGTGCTGTACCGGAAAGAAGAGTGAAACTTATTGGACCATTTATAGGTGATCCGTTTAATGTGTCATTCGAAATGGCATTTCCAAACACTCCATTAGAAGAACAAAGGGTTGTGTAAATGTCATCATTAGCTACAATTGTTGCAGCATTTACAGTAACAAATACGGTTGCTGTATCACAGTTAGAAGGATTGATTACTTCACAGATTTGGTATACCAATTGGTAAGAACCAGCAGGTGTACCTGGTGCTACTACTACATCAGTACCTACAAGCGTGATGCCTGGGTTGGTAGAAGAAACGAAAGTAGTATTCACTTGAGAAGCCACAACAGGCTGACCGTTAAGAGTATCGTTCACTAAAACGTTAGTGAAAGCTGTACCTCCCGCAAAACCATTGATAGGCGTTCCGTTATCATCGTTAGCAATGATTTGTGGTGCATTTACAGTAACAAATACGGTTGCTGTATCACAGTTAGAAGGATTGATTACTTCACAGATTTGATATACCAATTGGTAAGAACCAGCAGGTGTACCAGGCGCTACTACTACATCAGTACCTACAAGCGTGATGCCTGGGTTGGTAGAAGAAACGAAAGTAGTATTCACTTGAGAAGCCACAACAGGCTGACCGTTTAAGGTATCGTTTACTAAAACGTTAGTGAAAGCTGTACCTCCCGCAAAACCATTGATAGGCGTTCCGTTATCATCGTTAGCAATGATTTGTGGTGCATTTACAGTAACAAATACGGTTGCTGTATCACAGTTAGAAGGATTGATTACTTCACAGATTTGGTATACCAATTGGTAAGAACCAGCAGGTGTACCAGGCGCTACTACTACATCAGTACCTACAAGCGTGATGCCTGGGTTGGTAGAAGAAACGAAAGTAGTATTCACTTGAGAAGCCACAACAGGCTGACCGTTTAAGGTATCGTTCACTAAAACGTTAGTGAAAGCTGTACCTCCCGCAAAACCGTTGATAGGCGTTCCGTTATCATCGTTAGCAATGATTTGTGGTGCATTTACAGTAACAAATACGGTTGCTGTATCACAGTTAGAAGGATTGATTACTTCACAGATTTGGTATACCAATTGGTAAGAACCAGCAGGTGTACCTGGTGCTACTACTACATCAGTACCTACAAGCGTGATGCCTGGGTTGGTAGAAGAAACGAAAGTAGTATTCACTTGAGAAGCTACAACCGGCTGACCGTTAAGAGTATCGTTCACTAAAACGTTAGTGAAAGCAGTACCTCCCGCAAAACCGTTGATAGGCGTTCCGTTATCATCGTTAGCAATGATTTGTGGTGCATTTACAGTAACTGTTACAGTCGCTGTATCACAGTTGGCAGGATTTAAGATTTCACAGATTTGGTATACTAAAGTGTATGTACCGGCTGGAGTTCCAGGAGCAACATTCACGGCACCAGTTGTAGGATCTAAAGTTACATTTGGATTCGAAGTCGAAACTTGCGTTAAGTTTACTTGAGC
>NZ_FQVQ01000028.1 GCF_900129405.1 Flavobacterium fontis
AACCGTTAACCGCGGAACGCCCTATGTAGAATTAAGTAAATTTTCGGCTTAAAAACTTGTTTTTGATCTTGGAATGCCGCTAGCCGACTGTGGCGTTCTATGCGGAAGGTTTTTCTTCCACTAAGATAAACCTTTTTTGCTACGCACCGTTCGCTTCGCTCGGGTCGTGAAACAGGGTGAAAGCGAAGATAATCGAGCCATAGCGGCTAGCCGCTGTTGACAGTAGTGCATTAATCAAAATATGGATCCATTATTCCGTTATTAGAGTAACTCTGCTTTTCGTATAACTGTTTCTTATTTATACTTGCAATGATTTCATTTGAATCAATAAATTTGTCTTTACCAAGTATAAGTCTGTATCGAATTTTAGTTTTCAATTTACCTTTAAATTTTGGGATAAGAAATTCCCAATACTCATTAGGATTTAAAAAAACACTATGATAACTATTTCCACAACTACTAGAAGGTAAATACTCAATGTTCTTCCATTCTCCGTCAACTAGTGCTTGTGCAATAATTGAAATTCTGCTGTCTGATGCAAAAAGTTCTATTTCTTTTTCCGTAGTATTAATTAAGTATAATTTATAAGCTAAATATTTATTCCCAATTGAAGAAGTGTCCAACGTGTCAATTCTAAGTATAAAGCCTTTTTCATTGAATTTTTCTATTGCATTTTTTTTGGGTAAGTTATCACTTCCTCCGTATCCACCTAATGCAGTAGTATCAACTTTAGACGAAGAAACATATTTATTGCCCCGGAGCATAAAATTAATGTTGAGTTCTGTTAAATTTTGGGAATAAGAATTTCCCATAATTAATACTAAAAAGATAAAAAGTTGTTTTTTCATATAGGATCTTCTTTGGAGGTTGCATTACTGCCAACGTTCCACCGCTAGCCGAAAGGGCGACTTCCCACAAATGTTGATTAAAAGTACAAAAGTTCCTGTTACCACAAACCTGTCTTTGGTGCACAAAACCCCGCCTTATGGGTAGGTGCTGTTAGCGGTTCGTACTTCTTTGTTAAGCCCAAAATTTCCACCAAGGTTTTTCATTTTTCTGTTTTCGTTTTTTGTCTATTAAGTCCCAACGTTTTTGTTGTTCGCTCAATTGTTCACTTATAAATTTTCCGTCAAAACCAAGTTGATATTTGTTATTGTTGAAGTCCATTAAGCTTATATAATTATCACGAAGTACAAATTCTTCTTGCTCTCTGTTCTCTTCAAAATTTACGATAATATCTCTAAGTCCTATATCCCAAATTATTTGTCCAGAATGGTCAAGACGTTTTACAGTCATTTCCCCATGAGTGAAAAGTCCATTGTCGGCTTTGTAAATTCCAAAACAAGTTGCCATATCAACTTCGGTTATCCAGTTTAGTTTTAAGTCAGGAAGTGATAAGCTGAAAACCTTGTTTGCGCAACAAATAAAAATGTCATTGTTGTCAACGATTGCTGTTTGAGAATGAATTGTTGTCCCACCAGCAATTGCACACACAATAGCACTTTTGTAAAGTTGTCCGCTTGCGAAAACCCTTATTGCATGTTGGCTGCACTGGTAATTTAGAGCTTCTTCATCATGATAAGTAAAGTCATACTTGAAGCTATTGTCAGCAGAATTGAGTTTAAAATCTTTGTCATTCGACAATTCAATTTCGTAATTTTCAAAGGTTAACTTCAATTTACTGTCGTCCATTATCTATCTGTCGTTTTTGTTTGCAGGATTTTTTTAGCATGACCGCTAACGTGCCGCGGCTAGGGGCTTTTTGCAAAACCAGCAAACTGCGTACTGTAAGCTAAGATATAATTTTTAAGTGAAAATCAAACGTGAAACCACGAAAAACCAGCAATAGCTACTAGCCGCTGTTAGCACCAGTTATTGTATCAATTTTTGGTTCAGGAATGTAAAGCATTTTTTCAAATTTGTCGAACTTCACATTTCTCTTAATAGGCTTAAGTTGCTTGTAATTTAGAAACATATTCATTCCTTCTTCAAATTTCCAGAATTGTTCAGGTCCTTTATGACCATGTAACATTACTCTTTTATTATCAATTGAGAAAGCGATAGTAGTCCCATCTTCAATTCCATTATTTAATAGTACAGAATCTTAAGGAAATTTGAAATCACAAATTAAACTGTCTAACATTTTCTTTTCATTCTTTTCAAGCAAGAAGTAATATATACCTTTTTTACCATATGGATACCTATCTTGATAATAAACTGTGTCTGAAGAATTAAATTTCAACAGATAACTCATCCTGATATTTCCTTTTGAATAAGTAAAATTTGAATAACAATTTTTTGTTTCTCTTTTGCAACTACTTAGCAAGAAAAGAAAAAATGTTACTATCATTAGTTTTTTCATGTTACGTCTGGAATAATTGGTGCTAACGTTCCGCGGCTAGCCGACTGTGGCGGTCTAAGCGAAAGTTTTTTCTTCCACTAAGATAAAAGTTTTTTGCTACGCACCGTTCGCTTCGCTCGGGTCGAGAAAATAGGGTGGAAGCGAAGAAATTTGAGCCATAGCGGCTAGTAGCTGTTAGTGGCTGTTTTATTTCAGTTCCATTCTCCATGTTCCATTCCCTGGGTTATAAATAATTGGAATTATATAAAATATAAAACCAAGTTGTCTTTTGAATCTCCATTTTCCTTCAATCTTTTTTCCTTCATCAGAAAGTCGTCCTGAATAATAAAGAGTTGGATGTTTTTTTTCGGAATACACTCGCTCACCATTCAAAGCAATTGAACAATTTCTCGGCATTATTTTTTTAAAGTAAACCTCATTATTTTCTAATCTGCCGATAATTTCACCAGTATCTTTCATCCCACCGGTTTTCTCATCATCATTAACTTTTCCAAAGAATTCTTTTCCGTCAAATTTGTCAATTACAATTTCAAACTCGGTTTCATTATAACCGATTACTTTCTGAATTCTTTCATTATCAAATCTATAATATCCTTTCCAGTTTCCTAGCATTCTTTGTAAATGATTAGTTGTTTTTAAGCAGTTTAAAAATAGCCACTAACGTTCCGCGGCTAGCCGACTGTGGCGGGCTATGCGAAAGGTTTTTTCTTCCACTAAGATAAAAGTTTTTCGTAAAAGCCAAACACCAAACTAGCACTTACCAGCCATAGCGGCTAGCGGCTGTTAGCCGATGTAATTTTACTTGTATTCAAATTTACTATATTTATAAGGCTTTTTTCCACTTTCTAATACTAATTTTTCAAAAGCAATATTCTTTTTTGAGTTTCCAAACCAACAGCTTATAGATTCTAAATTTGAATTTTCAATTGCAGGAATTAAATTTTCAATTTCAACATTATTAGCTGATGTATAAATGAATTCTTTTAATGATTTTGCATTTTTTAAAGAATTCAAATTCTTTAAACCTTTTAGATTTTCAAGATAAATCCTTTTTAAATATATAAGTTTTTCAAAATTTGGTAATTCAGTTACATTTGGTAAAGATTGAATAAATAAATTTTGAAGTTTTACTAAGTTTGATATAAAAGATAAATCTGATAAATCCCTTATTTGCCATAATTCAAGATATTTTAAACTTTGTAAAGTTTCTAATGCTTTAAAGTTTTTAATTCCGCCTAATTTAATGTCAACAGTCCAAAGTTCATTTAAACCAATTAAATAATCTAAATTTTCAGTTGTAATTGAGCGTAATGTTAAATCTTTTAGGTTTTTCAATGTTTTGATTTCTTCAATGCCTTTAGATTGGTTTTCAAGATACAAACATTCTAAATTTTTAAATCTTTTAATAGAATCTATCTTAGGTTTTTTAGATTTAGTTTGGTGTAGATATAATCTTTTAAGATTTGGATTAATATTTTCTAGGATATCAAAACTTTCAAGGTCAAAAATTCCAATACCTAAAGTTTCAATATTTTTAAGTTCTAATAAATTTTCAAATCCTTGTACACTTCTTAAACAATCAGCAGAGAATTTTTGCAATGATGGTATTCTTTTCAGAAAGTTCAAATCACACTTCTCTGAATAATGGCCATATACTCTCAAAGAAATATCAGTTCTTTTAGAAAATAAATTCTCTTCGAGATAGTCAAATTCAAAATCATTTAAAGGACTTGAAAATTGAATTGATGAAATATTCTTGTTTTCATATAATTCAATTATTTCTTTTTTAGTAATTCCTTTTGAAATTTGGTATTGTCCAATTATTTCATTTACAGCTTTTACACTCATTTTTGGTATTATATCGGCTAACGTTCCGCCTTTAGTTTGCATTATTAAATATTAATTACTTTAACCTATAAGGAAACGGGTGAACTAAAACGTTTCGTAGGGTTGTGACCT
>NZ_FQVQ01000025.1 GCF_900129405.1 Flavobacterium fontis
AAAGTACTTTTGAGCAAAAATCTATTACTATTTTTAACAATGAAATTAATGTTTAAAAACGGTCAACTCTAATTAGGGAAGTACAGTGTTCAGTACACAATTTTCAGTGTTCAGTCATTAGCAATTAGCAATTAGCCATTAGCAATTAGCGATCAGCCATTATTTAATTTGAAATTGTCATTGTCATTGTCATTGCCATTGCCATTGCCATTGAATTTTGTCATTGCCATTGTTATTACCATTGAATTTTGCCATTGTCATTGCCATTGCCATTCTCACTTCCCTAAGGTCGTCTTTTTTCTTGCTTCTTTCTTCTTTCTTCTTTCTTCTTTCTTCTTTTCTCTATGATCAAACGCTAAGTCAGGTCCCGATAGCTATCGGGATGCGCAGCGGGGATTTTTCTATTTTTATTCGTCCAATTTCTTTAGTCGTTTCTCAACTAAAAAATAAATTAATACCACCCCAAAAACAAGTGTTGTAGCAATTGGTATTCCTAAATCAAGATGCTGTTGGTTTTCAATCAATGCGAGAATGATCGTCACACTATACAGTACCATCAAACAGGAAGAAGCATATTTATTGGCAACTTTCCAATGTTCCAAACTCTTTTTGGCGCTCCCTAATTGATACCCATATAAATAGTTTGGTTTTGAAGGAGGAAACAGATTCAAACAAACTGAAAACACGAGAAGTACTACTAAAACTATGGTCATTATGTATGGCTATTTAATTAATTTTTAATTGCTTTACAGTGCAGAATTGCTCCCCAATCGGTTTCCAAGCCCATCAAATGATGCTTAGCCCTTGCAAAATAGGAAATAGTTCAATTCACACCCTTAGTTTTTTCTCGTTTTTCACACAAAGAAGAGAACTCCGAGGACCCTCCGCTACCGCGCGAAATGAAATTCGACGGAGTCAATCCTTTCGCGTGGTAACAAATACTAATTTTCAGGTAGTTTACGAGCTATAAAGTTGGGTGCCTTCGCAGAGCGGGTTTATAATTCAAAATTTATAATTCAAAATTAAAAATTTAAAACCTCCCTAACGGAAGGCAGGCTCATAATTCATAATTTATAATTCATAATTCAAAATTCATTTTAGCCCCCGGCAAGCCGCCGCGCTTTCCGCTATATCCCCGATAGCTATCGGGGGATGCCGCTGCAATCGCTGGGGCGGGTCACTGCACGGTTGTCATTTTGGGGTACTACAGGGAGCTTGGGGGGAGTGGTACGAAAGCACATTATGGAACGATAGCGCACGGATTGCACCCGAGGTTTGAGCTGAATAGCGGAGGTAAATCCGTGGGAGCGGGGGTACTAATGTTCATTTATTCAAATACAATTTCATGCTTTTTTTAATTATCTTAATAAAATATTATTTTTGGTCTCAATGGAAAGTGAACGATTAAAAATTTTGGATAAAATAGAATCTGTTGAAGCTTTAAAATTACTTAAATCAGAAGCTGAAATGGTTTTGGATGAATCATTGTCTTCAGAAAGTATAATTACAAATAAAGCAAATACCATTTTTCAAATTCTCATAGTATTATTGTTTTCTGTATTAGGTTTCATAGCCTCGACTTTTCCAGATATCAATGTAAATTCACATTTGATAAGAATTTGCTTGTTTCTGATTTGTGTTACTGGTTCTTCAATTTGGTATTTGTTAAAAATCATCTATCCAAGATTAACATACAGTAAAGGTACAATTCCAAGTAAATTATTACACGACGATATTGTATTTAAGGATTGGGAAGAATTTTCGATTCTTAAAAATCGGATTTATAATTTGGAAGAGGCAATAAAGCAAAATAAAAAAATCCAATCTGAGAGAATAAGTAATTTTAAGATTTCAATTTATATTCTCTTGATTGGAATTTCACTGATAACACTTTACTCACTAATAATTATTCTTTAATTATAAAAGAACTATCATTTTCTGTTCTAGTTTGAGTGTCATTCGAGTCTCTAGTTGGAGTAGACGGCGGAGTACTATTTGAAGAACTTTCCGAGGAGCCACCTCCATTCTGTTTGTCATCTTCTAACATGTTTCTTTTATTTTATTCTGTATATTATTTTTCCCAGCTGACGGGATGTCATTTAGTTTCATATTTAAGATAAGTTTATATGCAATACCCAGTTTTCCATAGTCTTTTTTTACTTTTTTCCTTTAGCATTTGTTAATATAACTTTATAATCTATAAATAGAAATCTTACAGGAGTTGGGATTATCCAGTTAAACTAATCCAATTTTAATGTCTTTTCTAATCTTAATTTAAATTCATTTTCATTGTTATAACTATAGAAAGGTACGGCAGTTATTAAATAAAAATCTGTATTAATTTGAAATACCTTTTGATCTATTTCAATTTCCTTGAGAAAATCTTCTTTCCATTTGTCGTGACCTTTTAAATGCTCTCCTTTCGGTTCTATAAATACTTGAAAAGACATTTCTTTACCGTCACGTTGCTTACAGAATAACAGAAAGTCTGGTTCAAAGGCTCGTCCAAGTTTATCGAAGATTTTAATTTCTCTTTCATTACGGATTAGGTAAATGTTCTCAAACTTTTGATTCAGTCCTTCAAATCGTCTTGAAAACAGTTCTACAAATTTCTTTTCTTCACTTGTTCCGTAGTTGGCATTGTAAACATACCAAGGCTCGTTGGCTACCAATGTTTCTTGCCCGTCTGCTCTTTCGCTGTCTTTGTAAACTTTGATTTCTTTGTCTTTGAAAACTTTATGAATTGGTTCTTTGATATAGTCTGAACCTTCGTATTCTGTCGAGTTACTCTTTATATCTGCTTCAATACTTTGTAAAAGTCCGTTTAAGGCTTGCAAATAGTCGAAATGGCTAATATCTTTAAGTCGGTTCGCTGTTCCGCTAAATGTGATTTCTAAACCTGCTAAAAAGTCTGAGCTTTCAATGAAATTGGAAAGTGAACCAACGCTTGGAAAGTAATGTGATAAACTGTCGAAATAGAAAAATGGGTTTTGACTTAATGCAAAACGGATTGTATTATTCGGAATTTCAGTCAGCTTAACATCTTTAGTTCTTATTAATTCATCATTTGATTGTGTTGTTTCCATTTCAAAAAATGCACTGGACATTCTGCCAACACCAGACGATAATACGTGTCGATAGTTTGTATTTTTAACTCCTAAGTCAGCAAATGATTTTATGTTGTCAAAACTCTTTGGCACTTTCTTATTGAAGAAAACATGTCCGTCTTTGTAAAAATCTGTTTTCTTAAATTCAGGTTTTAAAAACAAATTGAGTTGAACCAAATTAGCATCATCTTCATAAATCCCTGAATCTACAAGGGCTTTCTTCAATTCTGAAATGTATCGGCTATCTTCTTTTGTGTGGTAATATAATTCTTCTAAAATTTTCAAGTCATTGGTAATATCATCAAATTTTCGGGTATACTTGTCTTGACCTACTTCTAAAGCAAAAGGATAGTATCTTGCGCCACGACCAATTAACTGTGCTTCAGAAAGTGTTGTTTTTCCAGGTTTTCCATCTTTACCGTCACGGTCTTCATAAAGACGAACAATGTCAAACAGATTCAATACATCCCAACCTTCATTCAATTTTTGAACAGCAAAAATGGCACGAATTGGATTGTTTTCATCTTCCAAGGTGTTGAGTAATATTTGGTTTTGCTCGGCTTCTGCGTCATTGTTGGCACTCAGGCAATTTTCAAATCTGAAATTGGCTTGAATACGTTTTACAATTTCATTGTCTGAAATGCCTTTGGCTTCAAAAAATCTGAAAGCTTTTTGAACGATTGGAACAGTAGAGGTCTTTTGAATTTTCTCTACCATCGTCACCGAAAAATCATCAATTAGTTTGTGAAAACTCTCTTTATTCTGTTCCGATTCTTTGATTGTTTTTTTGGCTTTGAAAAGAATTACAGGCTTCAAATTGATATTGTTTGAAGTTGCCAATTCCTGACGATACAAATTCAAAATCAACGCCTGAGTGATTCTTTCGCTCTCGTTATACAAAGTACGTATAAGGTTGATTTCTTTGGAATACTTGTCTTTGCGAAACTCGGCAAGGTCGTATTTGAAAATAACTTTATCTTGATATTTTTCAACAATTGCTTTACTTTCAAAATCCATTGTTGCAGTAAATTCTAAAAGAATGTTTTCAAAACATAGACTGTGAATTTTTTCAACTAAATCACCCCAAACAGCAGCATTATTGTGATGGGCTTCATCACCAATTAAAACCAACTTACGATTTTCAAAATCTTCAAAGCTTAATCCGTTTTCTCGAACATTTAAAAGTAAACCTGAGGTGAGCATTTGAATAGAAACAAATTTTATATTAATATTTCTATCATCTGCTTCATCAAAGTTCTCAATCTCTTTAATGATTACTTCTTTTCCGTCAATCACAATTTTGTCGTTGAACAAGTATTTTGAAGCCTGTGGATTGAGGAAATTGTCCTTAGTTTTCTGAATGATGTTGTTGCTGTTTACAAAAAACAAAAAGTTGCGATAGCCTTTTTGGTATAGGTGCAACATCAAACCAGCCATTATCAAAGTCTTTCCACTTCCTGTTGCCATATTGTAAAGCAATTGAAACGGTCTTTTGGGTTTGCCTTCAAAATCCTCTGAATCGCAAAGAATGAAACGCTGAAACGCTTCAATTTGATAAGGTCGCTGACCAAATCCAGGCTTTAAATTGTCGGTTATGTGATTAGGAACAGTAACTTGTGCAATGGCTCTTTTACCAAATTCCTGTATCAATATATCGTATAAAAACGCCATTTATTTACTTCTTAATTTGGTAAAAATCTTTGGTTACTTTCTTTTCTTCTTCGGTGCAGGCAAAGTCGGCATCATTGAGCGAAGATAGATTTACATACAATTGGTTTTTGTCCAATAGTTCGCAAAGGTGTTGTTTCTGTTCGGCAAGGCTCAGGGCTTTGAAATCTTCCATATGCTCATCCTGCTTCTTAATGTCCACATTGTAATTCAGGAAACTTTTGGTTTTCATCTGCTCCCAAATCTGCAAAAGGACTTCTGTGTCATTGGCTTCTTCAATCCGCTCAATGAAAGTTTGGTTGTATTTTTTGAGTTCGAGATAAACATATAAACCACCCCCTTTCCAATTTACATCTTCATAGGTTGATATTCCTGTGTCATCCCCGTTGATTACATTCTTTAATCTATTTACACTGTCGTTTTCTCCATAATCTAACTGCTCAATGCCAATAAATTGTCTTTTCATTTTATGAGCAACGGCAGTTGTTGTTCCACTTCCTAAATGATAATCTAATACAACATCCCCTTCATTGGTTATCATTTTTATTAATCTATAAAGAATTTTTTCAGGTTTTTTGCCATTGCTTAATTTCACACCACCTTCTTCAGCGATTGCACCTGTAGTTTTAATATCTTGCCAAAAATCACAAGGGTTTTTGAAAATATTAGAGTCAGCGAAAATAACCTGTAAACGTGGCTGTTTAGTATCTCTATTAAAATCTGTAATGTAGAAAAATAGCACTCCTTTTTTAGATACTGCTGTTGCAATATCTTGTTTTGGGACATTGTCTAAACTTTTAACTAATGTGGCAAGGCTTGAAGAACCTGCTGTTTTTATAATTCTGTAACTATTCTTAAATAGCCATTCGTTTTTCTTATCTTCATTCTCAAAGTCAAGTTCTTTTAACTTAGTCGCTAAAGAAATTTTCTTTGCCTTTTTAAGAATTTCATTTGCTTTAATAACATCTGTATCGTCATTAATTTCTTTTGCTTCTAGTTCAATTAGTTTAGAACGTTGTTCTTCGGTTAAATTATCAATGAAAATATTATTTTCTGGGTCCCATTCCTTTTGTTCATATTTGTCAACGGTAATAAACCCCTTAAAATTTGGCATTTTATACATCAAGATAAACTCCTTTAACTTGGGGAATCTACCTTTTGCGTGGTTCATTTTAACACCACTGGCTTCACTCATTTTTACAGCAACATTGTTTAAGAACCGATTTTCAAAAACTTCATCCATCAAAATTTTTAGGTATGCGTTTTCATTGTCATCACATTGAACACATATCATTCCGTCTTTTGACAATAGAGCTTTAGCTGCATAAAGTCTGTTTCGCATAAATGTAAGCCACGTTGAACGATTAAAACTATCATTGTAGCCAAATGAGTCATTTCCTGTATTATATGGCGGGTCTATGTAAATCAGTTTTACTTTTCCTGCAAATTCTTCTTTCAGCGTATGCAAGGCCAAAAGGTTGTTGCCTTTGATAATCAGGTTGTCGGTTATAGTGCCGTTCTCGTTTCGGTTAAATTGGTCAAGTGGTTTTTCTCCGTCTTTGTCAATGCGTTTGGCATTGGTCAAAACCTTTGGTTCTAAAAGCTGGGTAATTTCGTCTTGTGCCAATATTTCATTGAAGAATATTTCTTCTTTTTTGTCTTCTTCACGGCTTTGACCGCCTTCCAAAATACAGTCTTTAAATGGCCAAACTAAAGCCACTTCGTTTCGTTGTTTCAGGTATTTGCCGTCAATGGTCAGTCCAACTTTTTTTTTGAATTGGGTGTAGCTGTCGTTCAGGTAATTTTTCTGCTCCAAAAACTGAACAAACAAGTTTTGGTTAAATACCAAAGTGCCTTTCACATTTACAAAAAACTTCTCTTTCAGGTCTGCGTTGTCGAGCAACAGTCCAATGAGTTCTTCGTCAAAATTGTGTGCTTTGTTCAGCACCACCCACTTTTTTAGTTCTCCGTTATCGGTCACATAGTTGGGTTCTTTTTTAAGTTGATCTTCTAATTGTTTGTATAACTTCATGGCTTCACAAGTGAAATTTTTACAAATTTGAGATTAAAATTTAAATTACACCATTTGTAAATGACAAAAATGAAAAAGTAAGCTAAAGTTAGAATTTCATATTTTTTTTACAAGCAAATAAATATTTTTGTAAATATTTTCTCAACTCTATTTTTCAAGTGTTACAACTATTGCACAAAACGCTATACATGATGTGTATATTTTAAAAAAAACATAACTTTTTTGGCACTTTCTTTTGGCGATTTTTGGCGGTTTTGTGTAATTTCAAAATGAATTTATAAACCATTATTTCTATGCCTAACTTAAATTTTAATCGTATGAATGTCACTGCCACCACAGAACAAGTTAATGCTGTCAAAGCTGCATTACAAGCCATCAACACCAATCTTCCATTTTTAACAGGGCTTACCCCGGAAGAGCGCAGTACATTA
>NZ_FQVQ01000024.1 GCF_900129405.1 Flavobacterium fontis
TTGCTCAAAAGTACTTTTGAGCAAAAATCTATTACTATTTTTAACAATGAAATTAATGTTTAAAAACGGTCAACTCTAATTAGGGAAGTACAGTGGGCAGTGTTCAGTGTTCAGTGTTCAGTAATTAGCAATTAGCAATTAGCTTCCTTGTTTCCCAAAGCTAATCTTTTCTCTTGCTTCTTTCCTCTTGCTTCTTTCTTCTTTCTTCTAACTTCTGTTTTCTTTTCCTCTGCTCCGAAGCAGGAAGATTATAGTTACTACCCAAAAGGGCGCACGGTAATCTATACTCAATGCGTATTTATAAAGTTGTTGAATGCTGTTTTTCCAATTGGGCTTTCGAATAAGGATCCGTGTCCACCCCCAGGTATTTCAACAAACTGGCTGTTTTGGCAATTGGTACAGCTTAGAACATCTTGTTTAAACGTTGGCCAAGTATAAAGTTGAATCGGAGAGTCGCTTAACCCTTGCACAAATAAAATATCGGACTTAAACCCGTTAGTAAAATTAAGTAGCGACCTTTGATAATAGGGACTGGGATTGCTTGCCGTAGTACCATAAACATTTTTCAATTTTGTACACACAGCACTGGGCTGAACTTGCCCGTTTTCTTCTAATTGGCATCGATAAACAAGATTCAATGGTCCTGGTGCATTTGCTATAACTCCATTGGTTTGATGCATGGTGTTAAGCCGGGTTACCATATAGCCTCCTTGGGAATGTCCTCCCAAGAATATTTTTTTCACCGTTATTCCTAATTCTTGACTGGCTTTATTTTTCAACCATAATAATGCAGCCTCACATTTGACAATATTATCCCCAAACAATACAAATTCTTGCGGATAGGCTACGCTTACAATCATCATATCCTGTCTGTCCAAAATCCCTTTGAAGGTATTGAGGGTGGTGTTGGCCGCAGTAAGAATGGCACTGTCAGCAGTTACCGTTCCGTGAAAAACAAGCAAAACATCCAATGCGTTAGTTGCGGGTTTGTCTATAATAACATCCACACTCACCGAATTATACGAAATGGTCCTCGTTTGCCGATACGCAGTAGAACTAGCAGTGCTTGTGCTGTTGTCTTTGCTGCAAGAAAAAAGTATCGTGGACAGTAGTACTATTAAAAATCGCATATTTTCTTTTTTAATGAGACATGTATCGGTCTACAGGGTTTAATGCCGTTAATACACTTTCGCTTAACGTTCTATACCTCAAAGCCTTACTAACTGCTGCAAATTATAAAAAATACGCCATCTAACCTTTTTTTTCTGACATTCAACGTGCTTTTCACATGAGTCGTGGAGCGGTTTAGGATTGTAAATCCGCGATTGGGTTCCTTATGCATAACCTCCCTAACGGAAGGCAGGCTCATAATTCATAATTTATAACTCATAATTCTTTTTTAGCCCCCGGCAAGCCGCCGCGCTTTCCGCTATATCTTTGCCTTCGCTAACGCTGCAGCAAAGGATGCCGCTGCAATCGCTGGGGCGGGTCACTGCACGAGAGTCATTTTGGGGTACTACAGGGAGCTTGGGGGGTGAGCGTTACGAAAGAACATTTTGGAACGATAGCGCGCGGGTTGCCCCAAGGCTTTAGTCGAACAGACGAAGTAAATCCGCGCAATCGGATTGACTGAGTCGAGTTTCATTTCGCTTGGGAGTGGGGTCGAATTTCATTTCGCGTGGGAGCGGGGCACGGATTGCAAATCCGCGCGATCGGGTTATTTACTTTAATTTTTAGAAAGAAGTTTTATAATTCGTTTCGTAAAGATGTGTCCTTGTGAATAGAAGATACTTTTAAATACGGGATTATCATATTCAAAGCTGTGACTGTTCACAATCCAAGAAGAAGGGTGTACATATTTTGAATATAGTTTGAAGAATGCGTCATATTCTATTTTATTATTTGTTTTAACTGCTAAATTGCTAACACTCCAATACTTTGTTGGAGTTAACTCTGCACTTTTCATAACTTCATTAATGTAGTTCATTCTATCACGAATCGTTTTAATACTTGATTCAGAAGTGGTTTCTGTAGTCAAGCATAAAAAACCCTCATTGATTTCCAATTCTTCAAAGGCTTTTTGGCTAATAAACTCTTTTGCTTTGATAGGTTCGTCAATGATATAAGCTATAAGTAAATAACATTCGAAAAGATTTCTTGCTGTAAAAGCTAGATGTTCAATCGGCATATTTTGATTTGCTATCAAACGATTAAAAAGTACACTTGTGTAACTACTTAAGCCTCTTAAAGCAAATACGAGATAATCACTTTTGTTATTTCTTGCTAGCATTGTAGCTTTTTCATTAAGTTTTGCAACAATACCATTTAACTCTTTATCTATTTCATTTGAAGATTGCATAACATAATTTCTTAAATTTTGTCTATGTACATTAATTAATGTTTTGATATTAAAAAATTTATGTGACTATAGTGGTCATAAATTTCACTTAGTAATGGACTTGAAAATAAGAACAGAACTCCATCCCGATAGCTATCGGGAGCGCGTCACCCCGCTTGACGCAAAACCCGTGTTATAGGCTGCCGTTCTTATAACACCTCTTTTTTTAGTTTTTTGATTACTTGATCAAAAGTGATTGTAACCCAGTCTTTTTTCCACTCAGTTCTAAATAAAATGTCTTTTGAATCAGGTTTGTCAGTTAAGTCTTTTATTTTCACAATTGTTGGAATTGGAATGCTGTCGCCAATAATTAAAGCTTCCTGTCTTTCTAAAACTGGGAGTGTATCAGTGATTGCACTTACACTATCAGGCATTAGTCGCTTTACATATTGCTGGTCTGTGGGATTGGTAAGTCGCATTGCAACAAAATTGTTGCATTGAGAGAAAATTGTTTCGGAAATTTCGGAGGGACGTTGACTTACAATCATTAAAGACAAACCATATTTCCGTCCCTCTTTTGCAATTCTCTCAATAGATTTTTTAACAGAATAATATTTTGCTCCTTCGCTTTGAGGGATGTAATTATGTGCCTCTTCCAAGACTAAAAGGAAAGGCACCTCTTCGGTTGCAGTTTTTACGGTCTTGAAATAAAAACAGAAATCAAAAACTAAACGGCTTATTAGAGAAACAACGATGCTTAAAACTTCAAATGGGATTCCACTCAAGTCAATAATTGTGATGTTGTCTTTTACATCATCGTTGTAACCGATGAACTGTTTCAATATTGTCGGAAAGTCGGTCGTTGTGAATTCGGTTGTATCTGTTTTTTTTGGTTTAAGAAGAAACGCTAATCTGTCGTCATTAATTTTAGATTCAAGTCGCATTACAAACCTGTCAAACTCTCCATTGAAAGGTCCGTTTGATGCTTTGGTTGCTGCTGCCGTTGATTGAACAACGAAAGTTCTTTTTTGGTCAAAGTAGTAAGCACATCTATCATCAATTAGTGTCCCATCAGCAAGCTTGGGCCTAGCATTTTCTCCGTCTGCTTTACCAACTACTTCATTATTCAAATTTGTAATGAAAGTATGAACTTCTTTTAAACTGAAATAAAGCGGTGAATCATAAGATGGATTTGTTACTGATGGATTGTGTTTCTTTTTGTTTTGAATTACAGCATAACGAAATTGAGAAATCTGATTGTGAGAATTATTTTCATTACTCTCAATAAACATTTCTTCCAATTCTTCTGAGTTCATGAGCCAGTAAGGAAGGACTAAATTGCTTACGTCAAGTTTTTTTGATTTTGGAAATGCAGTTTTATACTCACCATGCAGGTCAAATAGCAAAATATGAGTGTTGTTCAACACTGCTCGTTGGGTTTGGTCGGCTGTGGGACTGATTCCTTCTTGTAAAATTCTTGCGACTGTTCCAGATTTTCCTGAACCTGTTGAGCCAACAACAGCAATATGTTTACTAAAGAATTTATCGCCATCAACAGCAATTTCAATACTTGGTTTTTGAGCCAATTTTGCAAAGCAAAATTTCTTTTCTTCTCCAACTGATTCGTAAATGCTCTTGAGAACTTCATCATCTGCAATTACAACATTGCTTGGTGGAATTGCAATTTGTTGTCCGCCTCTTTTGAAGCTACCTGATTCGTCCAAAAATCCTATGGGCTGTGCATCCAAAATAAAAGATGGATTTGTTGCTTCAACTGTGCCTGAGTTAGTCGTTTCTTTAATTTTGAAACTCTGAACTAAAGCAATGATTGATGTGTTGGAATCATCTGAAATTTTCAGGTAACTTCCAATTGTAAAATCATTTGCATCTTGTTTGAATTGGTCGGCATCCAAAACTTCAATCTGAATGAGGTTAGGTGCTACTGTGAGGATTCTGAAAATATCTGTCGTGCTTGCTGGCATAAAATTATGGTGCTAATAGTTTGTAAATGTCTCTTAAGTTTTCGCAATACTTGAAATCAAAATATTGTTTGTCAGTAGTAAAGGTGCTTGGCAAATCTTCTTTAGAGAAGTTGAGCAAAACACTTGGTTGTTGAATAGTTCCAATGTTCGCAATCAAACAAGTTCTTGAAATCAGCTTGAATGAGAATGAGGCCTTCAAAATTTTCATTCCGTTTGTAGTTGTATTGATTATTGGCTCTTTGTTGAAATACTGACTTGAAAAACTTATTCCTTCATGCCCATCATTGAAAGTTAACTCGCTTCCTATTAAATTTCGTTTTATTCCAATTAATGTCGTTGAATCGCAATCTAGAACAAATGCTAATGGCTTTGCGTTTCGCAAAGCTGAATTCATTTTGTAATACTTGGCAACTAAATTCTCAAGAAAGGATTCAATTGGCATTTCTGAATTGTCAGCAGTAAGAATTTCTTTACCTATTACAATTAATTTGCTTCTGATTGGGTCAAGTGCTCTTGTGGATTTCAATCCTTGTGCCGCCAATTTTAGATACTCTCTTTTTGAACGAAGTTTAATAAACCACTCGTTAAAAAGTTTCTTACTGCAATCAATTCCTGAAATAAACTCTGATTTTGTGATTACTCTTTGAGATGTTGTTCTCTTTATTGCTCTGTCGATTACAATTCGCAAAGCGTTGTTATAGTACAAAGTGTCCGCTTCAAAGTCTGTGCAACTAAATTTGGTTTTCAATTTTTGAATGACTTCTTGCTGTTGCGCGCTGAACTCTTTCCCAAAAACCAATTTGAACTGCCTGATAAAAGCATTGAGTTTTACATCAGTTATTCCGTTGTCAGTGTGATGTTTCTTTTCAACTTTATTTTCGGTATAGGTTAAAATGTCTTTGAGTTTTGCAAGGTCAATTGTTGGTTCACTACCCGGAGTTTCATTTTCAAAGTGAGCATACAAAACATAGTTGTAATTATTCGGAGTAGCTGGATTTACAAAATGGTCAAGCATCAATATTATTGGTTCTCTGACTGCTGAATTTATAAATCGTGGCTTTGACAAATACTTACATTGAATCGTAGTTGCATCTGTTGCTGTGTTGATGTCAATATCTTCAATTCCTTCAATGGTAATCGAATCAGCATTTGCTCTTAATTCTAACAACTTCAAGATTGAAGTGTCAAACTGATAATAGTAACCTTTAATAGTCGCATCTGCTGCTCTTGTTGTCATTGTATTTGTTTGTCTTTACGGTTGCCTGTAACGTATTACTAAGTAAACTTAATTCCTACTTATCCCCCCAAAATAAAAAATTCGTCACAACTTGCCCTCAGGGTTTTTACCTGTTTTTTGGGGTATTTTTCCCCAGTGTTGGGGGTGTTTTTCCGGAGGGCTTGAAATTCAGGGCTTTCCGCAGGGTGCGGCGTTACGGCAAGACCTAAAAAAACGGCGCTGTGGAGCGCCGTTTTGCTTATTTGTGAAATTATTCTTACTGGAGTGAGGGTGTTGTAAAGACCAAGCGAAAGGATTGACTCTGTTGAATTTCATTTCGTGGGGGAGTTAGGGAAAGCGGGTATGTTGCACACGGATTGCAAATCCGCGCGATCGGGGTGGGGATTTAAAGACCACGCGAAAGGATTGATTTTGTTGAATTTCATTTCGGGGGGGAGCGGGGAAAGCGGGGATAATTTTAAAGTTTTATGAAAGTTAAATTTGCAGGAATTTTATAAGGACTGGTATCTATCTGGTTTCCTGTACAAAATGAATCAGGCATCAGAATTTGTTTTTCAGTTCGCTCCCAGTTTAGTTGTGGTGTTACAGAATTTATGTATGTCAGTTTTAAATTACCAGTTTTATCTCTATTACACTCGTTTGTAACTTCATTGTAAAATAAGTCTAAAGTAAGGTTATTGTTTATAATTATATATCCAAAAATTTCTGATGATAGAATTTTACCGTTTAGAACTGGGTAAGGCATTGTTACATTATAAATTGTAGTTCCATTGTATATGTATGTATAATCAATATGAATAATATCAAAAAAACGCTTTTTTGTCATCAATCGTCTATAATTATTTGTTAATCCTTGCTCTACTTTTATTGATTTTGTAATTTTTATTTTAACATAATGTAATCCATTTGTAGCTTCCCATTCTCCAAGAAATTTATCGAATAGGTTATTAACATCTTTAAAATAAACATTGTCCTGATCGATTAAATCAAAATATTGTTCAATAGGTTTAACTGTTTGTCCTTGCATTATAAAGCTTATCATAATAAGGAGAATCGAGAAAATCTTTTTTTTCATACTTTATATTTTTAAATTTTAATTTGATCTATTCCAATTGTAGGTATTATCATTATTGATTGTGCCATAATAATAGCCAAACCCAGTATCCCATGAAATTAACGCCGCTACCGCGCGAAATGAAATTCGACGGAGTCAATCCTTTCGCGTGGTAACAAATACTAATTTTCAGGTAGTTTACGAGTTATAAAGTTAGGAGAATTAGTAGAGCGGGTGAATGAATTTTATTTCCCGCCGCTCCCGCGCGAATCTTTCGCGTGGTAACAAATAATAATTCTCAGGTAGTTTACGAGCTAAGAGTACAGGAGACTTCGAAGAGCGGGGCCTTTGCAGAGCGGGGTGTAAATTACCACTCCTCTCTATCTTTAAAATATTCTATACCGTTAAAGGCTGCAACTTTAGCTTCATCTAAAGTGTTAAATACTTTTTTACCAAAGTTTGATCAATTGATACTTTATATTTATTTGTTTTTTTATCTCTAAATATTGTAATCAAATGCCCATCTTGTTTTATATATCGATTGCCTTTTAGACTAAATTTCCATTCTTTATTTTTCCAATTAACTCTTCTAGAGGCTCTATTACGTAATTTTTGTTCTAACTTTCTTGGATTCAAATAATCATTAGTCATTTTTTCTGCACATACACAGCCAACTCTTAAAGATTCATTGTATTGTGAGTGTTCAACTACATGAACAAATCTAATACGTTCATTTCCACACATCATGCAAGACTCATATTCTGTTTCGTATTCGGTTTGATTATCTTCTCGTACATCAATTACATCTATCAAAATCCAACCTTTGTGTGGTATATCTTTTTGCTTCCAATAGTTAGTCATAAAATTTATACTTTTTAGTTGATTTAGTTAATAATTTTAAAGTATCTGCTTATGAGAATATTTAAAAACGAAAAGTTATGACCAAGTGTCCTCATTTAAACTTTACAATAAAGATATTAAATCTAAATTAGCAAACTGTCTTTTAATACCTTGTTCACCTTGTTTTTTTAACTCTTGATGTCTATATTCATTGTTTAATTTCCAAGAGTGATCATTATCTGGAATTAAATGAGTCACATATATATTTGTATCTTCTTCAACTTTGGATAAATAACATTCTTTTTTATTAAATTTTTCGAAAATTTCTTGACTATTTTTAGGCACGCATTTTATCATATTATCAATACCCTCCTGATCAAAATCAAATAAAAAGACAATTAGTTTTTGCTGAGCTAATTTTTTAAAGAAAGGAATAGCTTTAAAAATTTTAACTAAATCTGGCATGTTTCCTACGCCATGAGAATCAATAAATTTGTATTTTTCATTTGTTAAACCACTTTCAAAGTTCTTAACGTCATTTTTTCCTTCAAGAAATACAATCATCTCATATTTATAATTAAATACATCCTCTAATATTCCAAATTCACCATGATAAACAAACTTAGGAGCTAATCTTTTTAAAATTTCTCTTTTACCATCTTCGTCAAAAGCGCATTTTAGCTCTTTAGAATCATTTAATTCAAACAATTCATTTGGTTCAACTTCAACAACTGTCGAAGGAGAGTGAGTAGTAAGAACAACTTTAATATCTTTGAATTGCTCTTTAATAACCTCAATATATTGTTCGGCAAGTAATGGATTTAAATTGGCATCAAATTCATCTAACATAATCATTTCTAATTTAGATTCTTTTGATGCGAAATAGTAGCAAATTAGTTCGAAAATGACTTTTTCTCCACTAGACAGGGAATCAAAATGGATAAATGATTGAGTGGATTTATCAAATCGTTCAAAAGCTATTTCATAATTTGATTCAAAAATTTGTGGAGGAACTAACTTATATTTGAAATAACCTTTTAAATAATATTTATGTAACTCATTATTTATTTCCTGCCATAGTTTTATTGTTTTAGTTCTTGAACTTTTTGTTTTAAAATCTTGATAAATTTTATTTGACATTTTATCTACAATAGATTCTATTGAACGAAATTCTCTTGTAAGTAGTCCATATACATATTTTTTTAAAGATTGTTCGCTATTTACACTTGATTTTTTTCTTAATTCAATCTTTAGTTTATCTTCAATTTTTTTTCTACTTAAATTTAATCTTTTTGTTTGTTCTTCATTTAGACCAAAATTTTTATACTTCTGTAAAATACTTTTACCTTGCTTAACTCCAAAGTTAATTTGATTTTCATCTTTTGATTTATTTAAATCCAAAATTAAATGTTGATCAACATCATTTTCTGTGATAACACCAAATGAACGTTTTATGTTATCTAAATCATCAAACTGATACTCTGAAAGTAATTTTGCAATTGACTCTAGATATGTATAACCTTTTTCATAATTAATAGAATTTTGATCAAATAGGGAAGAATAAAAGTCTGTTTTATCCAAAAAAGTAGTATCTATTCTTCCAAGTCTTAAGCCTACAGATTCAATATCTTGCATAACATTATCAAAAGAGACATCATCTTTGTACCTTACGCTTCCTCTAATTGACGTTACTGTTCTTCTTTCGTTACTTTGAAAGTTAAAATTCTGAGGAGTTTTTATAAAACATTTACTTCTATCAGGATAATTTTCATAAAGATATTTCAACATTGTTGATTTTCCACAACCATTTAGTCCTGTTATAACTGCTAATTGTGTATTGAATTCTAGTATAATTTCATTACTAATGCCTTTGTATCCTTTAGGTATTTTGTATCTATCTTTTCTCATAAAATATCTTACTTAACCGTTCTCAACAATTCTTAATTCTTCTTGTGTCAACTTATATGATTAATTGATTATAAAATCTATTATCGATCTGACCCCAATTCCTCATTTGTAGTGTCTTTCCATTCATTGGAAAATTTAACCGCACAATCTTTTATCTAATTCCAACTTAATGCCATCGGTGTATACAGTAAAAATTAAGTACCTCAAACTTACAGAAAAACCCCCGTTCGTAAAAGGGATAGTTATTCACAATCGTGTATAAAAATTTTCTCAACTCCATTTTTCAACGGTTACAACTATTGCACAAAACGCTATACATCATGTGTATATTTTAAAAAAAAGACAACTTTTTTGGCGCTTTGTTTTGGCGGTTTTTGGCGGTTTTGTGTAATTTCAAGATGAATTTATAAACCATTATTTCTATGCCTAACTTAAATTTTAATCGTATGAATGTCACTGCCACCTCAGAACAAGTTAATGCTGTCAAAGCTGCATTACAAGCCATCAACACCAATCTTCCATTTTTAACAGGGCTTACCCCGGAAGAGCGCAGTACATTA
>NZ_FQVQ01000023.1 GCF_900129405.1 Flavobacterium fontis
AACCGTTAACCGCGGAACGCCCTATGTAGAATTAAGTAAATTTTCGGCTTAAAAACTTGTTTTTGATCTTGGAATGCCGCTAGCCGACTGTGGCGGTCAAAGCGAAACGATTTTTCCTTACTAAGATAAACGTTTTTCGTGTAATCCAAACACCAAACTAGCACTTACCAGCCATAGCGGCTAGCGGCTGTTAGTGGCAGTTGTCTTTGTTCGACGCAAAATAATTGAATCCCCATTAACATCTATCAATTCTAATTCAATGAATCTATTTTTGATAGTAAATTTTATTTCATATTCTGAATGAAAAATATAATAGTTTTTTTTTGTGTTTTGTGAAAAAGATATCTTATCATTTGTGATTTTCCATTTGAAAAATTCATCCTCCTTAAAGTATAAAATAACACCTGTCAAATCATTTTTAAAAATAACTTCATTAAGACAATGTAAAGTAGTTCTTACCCCTGTTTTATTTTTAATTTCACAAATATTCCACTTTCCAACGATTTCGTTTTCAATTTGATTATTTGTCTGTGAATAAACCTTGATAAAACAGAAAATAATGAATAGGAATAATGTTATTTTTTTACTCATTTTTTTTACAATTGCCACTAACGTTCCGCGGCTAGCCGACTGTGGCGGTCTATGCGAAAGGTTTTTTCTTCCACTAAGATAAAAGTTTTTTGCTACGCACCGTTCGCTTCGCTCGGGTCGTGAAAATAGGGTGGAAGCGAAGAAAATCAAGCCATAGTGGCTAGCCGCTGTTAGTAGCCGTTACTATTAAATCGACTCTTTGAGCCATTCTTTTACACCTCTTTCTATAAAAGTCTTTGTTGAAAACAATTGCTTTAATGTTATTTCATTTTCGTTTGTACAACCTGAACAAATTGTTGTTTTCTCATTACTGTTCATATTAATTTCAATTTGTTTCAACTCTGAAATGCTCAATGAAATTGCATTTTGTTTTTTAAGTTCATTACAAGCAATAGTTGCCAAATACTTTTCTGCAACACTTTTGGACGCTAATTTATTTTTAACTTCACTATAATTCTCATTCTCCAGCAACTTTGTTATTGTCTCAACGGGTTTTGAAGTCATTCCTGAGCTATAACAAGCAAACCCAATCAAATTGTCCATATCAATTTTTCTTGGAGGTGGAGGAAGTTCGATTTCCTCAATTTCTTTTTTTTCGGTTTTCGCTTCTTTTTCAGTTTGTTTTCCATTACAACATAGAAAAACGAAGGTCAATAAAATAAATAGAATGTTTCTTTTCATACGAGGCAGGTTAGGTAATGGCTACTAACGTTCCGCGGCTTTGCGCCGTAGCGGCAAGTTAAGGATAAATGTAAAAAGAAATTGTGATGTTCAGATTATTTTCGAAGAAAGACAAACCAGCTATGGCGCAAAACCGCTGTTAGCAGTCGTTAATTTTCATAAACTTTTTCACTTATCACTTTCCAGTCACTTTTCTGTTTCTCAAGTTCTATTTCGGCACCCATTCCTTCAGAATCAAGTCTAAAATAAACTGAGGCCAAATCTTTTTTAATATCGAATTTATGGAAAACTATAAATGCTTTAATGCCTTTTGCAGTTAATTCTTTTTCTGTCATGAAAGCAACTTCTTGACCGTTTATACTAATTTTAATTTTCGGCGAAACTTTACCATTATCAAGTATAATTATCTGTTTTTCCTGAAAGAAATTCATCACTCTTTTCAAGTCAAAGCATTTTTGAACTATTTTCTGTTCGTCTTCATTTCTGTTGGAGTTGAAAGAAGTCAAAGCAATTAAGAGTAAAATTAAAACTGTATGTCTCATATTTGCAGGGTTTCGATTTAATGACTGCTAACGTTCCGCCGCTAGCCGACTGTGGCGGTCAAAGCGAAATGATTTTTCCTTACTAAGATAAACGTTTTTCGTGAAAGCCAAACACCAAACTAGCACATAGCAGCCATAGCGGCTAGCGGCTGTTAGTGGCAGTATTTAATTCTTTTCCACTTCTTTTATTGAATATGGAGGAATAAATTCCCATTCTTTATTTTTATCTCCAATTATGAATACATCTCCAATATTTCTTTTATCATCTTTGTCAAAATAAAAAGTTTCTGCATCAGCAATTTTAAATATTTCGGAATGTTTGTAAACATTCATTTTGTCAACTGCAAAATAGAAATATTCAGGACCGTTTATTAATTTAAAAGTTGCTCCATCAGCATTTTCGATTTTTTTTCCTCTAAAAAACGCATTTACACCATCAGTTGCGTAATCTTTTCCTAAATATTTAAATGTTTTTGGGTTTGCACCTTCGACTATTATTTTTCCATAATAACAAACACCACAATCTGAATAATCAATGCAAGGAATTTCAATTGGATAATAAATATGATTATCATCTTTTGCATATTTAGTTCCAGCCAGAACTTTGAATGATTTTAAATCAATTCCATCAAGGGGCTTTACATTACAAGCTATTTCTCCACCAAAAATCGAATCTCCTATTCTAGTATATTTGTCAACACTTTCTTTATCATTAAGTGTTGTCCATTCTAACTTACCTTTAAGTTCTTCTGTCCTGTCTATTATTCCTTTTGGCTCAAAGTATTCAGTTTGACTTTTGCAACTAATCAATATAAAATAAATTGAAATAATAAATATAAGTGTCTTTTTCATACGAGATTTTCTAATATTGCCACTAACGTTCCGCCGCTAGCCGACTGTGGCGGTCAAAGCGAAACGATTTTTCCCTACTAAGATAAACGTTTTTCGTGTAAACCAAACACCAAACTAGCACTTACCAGCCATAGCGGCTAGCGGCTGTTGTGAGCAGTTTAAATACCACCCCATTCTTCAGTTTTGTATATCAGTCCTTTTCTTTCCTTATCATATTCAAAGTAAACGGTTAATCCGCCTCCGTTACTAAAATGAACAGCTCTTTTTGAGTAAGTTGTAGAAAAAGGAATTACGTCCACATAAAACTTTCCTTTTCTATATTGGAGTGGACCGATTCCAACCATTGTTACGTTACCATCATTTTCTCGAATAACCTTTCTATAATCGAAATAGCCAAGATATTTAATTTCAAAACTTTTTATTTTTTTTGGCCAAATTTGACCTATGTGTTCTCCATCTTTCACAAATACTGTTTTAACTTTTAAAGAATCTAACGATTCACAGTATCTTTTTAAGGAGTATAGAAAGACATTGTCCAAATTATTTAGTTCATCCGTATCCAAAACAGTTTGACTGAAGCAATTCCAGTGTCCAATTAAAATTAACATGAAGGTGAAAACTAATTTTCTCATTACACAGGTTTTATAAATTGCTCACAACGTTCCGCGGCTTCGCGTCTGTTGCGATTCCTGCGAACTGCGTACTTTCTGCTAAAATAAAAGTTTTTCGTGAAGAAATGAGTTGTAATTAAGAAAAACCAGCAATAGCGCGAAACCGCTGTTGGCAGTAGTTGTTAATCTGTTTTTTGGCTCTTATTTTTCTGGTATTCTTTTTCAATGTAATAATACACAGCATCCAATTTTGTATCATTTAGATTTGGGAAACTTGGCATTAGTCCAAAATTTCCCGACCTTAATTTTAACGCAATTGTATCGCCATCAGAATACATTTTACTTGAATTCCGTGTGTAATTGTACAACCAATTTTTTTCTCTACGTTTTGTAATTCCACCAAGTGGTGGAGCGGTTGCATATTCAATCATTTTTTTATCATGACAACTTGCACAATCTTTTTCATAAATACGCTTACCTAAATTGTATTTTCCATCAACTTGAGTAGTTTTCATTTTATTAGGAACTGAATAAAAAGTTGATTTAACCGATATGATTGTGATAATCATTGCAATTGCAAAAAAAGATATATAAATGTATTTTCTCTTCATTTAAGATTATGTTCTGCAATTACTGCCAACGTTCCGCCGCTAGCCGACTGTGGCGGTCAAAGCGAAACGATTTTTTCTTACTAAGATAAACGTTTTTCGTGAAAGCCAAACACCGAACTAGCACTTACCAGCCATAGCGGCTAGCGGCTGTTATGCACAGTATTTTTCTATAACTTCAAACTGTGCTTTTCAAGCATATTCATTATTCGATAACTGTCGTTTTTCCAAACATCTCTATCTTGTTTTAACTTTTCAATAGCGATTTCCGTTAAGCGTTTATCATTACTATTGATTAAAAATTCAATTAGCCCTGGAAGGAATATAGAGTCTTTTTCTTCTTTGAAAGTTACTTTTAGAAATTTATCTTCAAAATATGATTTTATCTTTTCTTTTGATTGTGTTGCGTAATACTTGTTCAAATAAAGCAACGCATAAACATTATTATCTTCAAATGCCAATTTTTCAATTCTTGGAACAAAAGAATCATTATGTTTTCTGTTTTCAAAAGCCCGTAAATATAAAAGCCAATAAATTTTTTTGTCCGAATTGATGATTACGCTATCCAATTTTCTCATTACCAAATCATTTTCAAGTCGCATTTGCATCGCTTTAACTTGCTCCTTTTCATTATCTCCAGTAATATTTTTTGCTGCATCAATTCTTATTTTATTCCAGTATTCATGATAGACAAAAGATGATATTAATTCTAAATCTTCAATACATCCTTCATAGGTTCGGACTTGCTGATTTTTTTTAAGTTCAGAAATTAAAAAATCAACTACATTTTCATTGTTAGGTTGAATAACTTCTCGATAAGCATAACTTCTCAAAACAGGTTTCTGTGAATTTGTTAAATCTAAAAGTTCTTTTTCAGAGATTAGCTTTTTTAACTTCTGGAAATTCAAATACTGTTTGCCTTCTTCGCAAGTTGTACCTACACAATCTGATTCAACAATATTTGCTTTTTCAATTGTCCGAATAAGATTTTGCTTTGTTTGTGAAAAACAAATTGTTGTCAAAAACGAAAATAAGGATAGAAGCAGGATTTTCATAAATATTGTGCATAACGTTCCGCTGCTAGCCGACTGTGGCGATCAAAGCGAAACAATTATTTCCCACTAAGATAAACGTTTTTCGTGTAATCCAAACGCCAAACTAGCACTTACCAGCCATAGCGGCTAGCGGCTGTTAGCGGTAGTACTAATTTTTTAGTATAGTTTTTAAGTTCTCCAAATTATTCTTATTTCTCACAAAAGTAAATGGTTGATTTCCATTAGATCTTGAGTTTATTAAAAAGGTACAATCTGAATTTTTAATTATTGTTATTAAATTTTCTTGCCGGTAACCATAATCAAAGTCAGAGAACACTATTATGGTTTCGTTATTTTCTTTTAATCGCCATTTTAATTCGCCCCAATTATTTGTTATTGATTCGATTATTTCATTAACTGTTTTTCTACTTATTACTTCCTCAAACTTACTTTCTGATTTGATTTTTTTAAAACTATAATATGAACACAATATCATAAACACTAATAGAAAGGCTATAATCAAAAAGTCAATGTAAATCAATTTTGAGAACTTTTTTATTACAAAAGTTAAAATCAAAGTTGTAATTGAAAAAATAGGAACAAAAATGATATATCGGATAAAAATATCAATTACTGAAAATGGCCATCTATTACTGTGAATGATATATTGTTTTTGTTCTTCAGATATCATTTTAAATCTGGTTCTAAAGTATTACCGCTAACGTTTGGCGGCTTGGCGTAGTGGCGGATTTTTAGCACAAAAGTTCAATCGAAGAACGGCACTTGAACCTACCACAAAACTGTCATACGAAGCACTGCACCCGCCATTACGCCAAACCGCTGTTATGCCCAGTGCTTCTTTTCGGTCTATGCAAACATTGCCATTTGTCCATTGTTTACAGGTGTCATTTCGTTAATAAAAATGTCCCACAAGTCAAGTGTTAAATTGAATTTATACTTCTCGTTAAGCGTTTCAAGTTCTGTTTGCAGGTCGGCTTTGTCAATGTGTTTTGCTAATTCTAAAAGGTCAATTCTCATTAAAACGTCTTTTGTAAAAGTCCTTTTAGCGTCTGGGAAAGTTACTGATTGTAAAAACTGAACTGTCGTATTGGAGTTTAAAAGAATTAATGCGTAAACAGCAAATTCTATTTTGTCAAAACCTATCAAATAACAAGTGTCGTCAAGCATTACGGGTTTGTTGTCCTGTGGCAGAATAAGCGTAAAATGAAATGTCTTGTAAAGTCCTGATATGGCAACCTTGAAAGGTTTGAAGGAATAATCGCCAATACCAAATATTGAAAACAAGGGTTTGTTGTTATAGATACTAGATTTTCTTGCATCAAAATTTGCTTGATGCTGTGTCAGGTATTGATACGTTTTAGGATATTCCGTTTTGATATAGTTTGTCTCTTGACCAACTTTCTTTTGCGTAACAATTGTAAATTTTCGTGTTTGATTAATTACTGTGTTTTTAAGGTCAGAACTTTTGAGAATACCGTAAACTAAACCGTCTTCCAATTTCACTTCTTCGTTCAGACCGTTTACATAGTGTCCGTTCACTTTGTCTAATTCCATTACGGTAGAACAATCGTGTTTTAAACCTTGTCGCCAAACAAAGGGACACTCTCCGTCAATTTCTTTCGTGTGAATGTATGTGTCAATGTTTGAAACAAATTTATCGTTCAACCAACCGAATTTGAGTTGAGATTTTAGATTGTTGTAAAAATCAAATTCTGTGCAATCAAATGTCGGTAGCGAATTTAGTTTGCAATAAAACAAAGCTGCTTCTACTGAAACGTCAAATTCCTTTTTGCTATCAATACACTGTTTTTCAATATCTGAAATCTTGTAACGATTTTTGTTTTGGTCAAAGACAATGTTTTTGATAACAGAATTTTTAACCAATAACAACAAATTCCCTTTCATATTTTGAAAGGTCTCAATCATAGTCAGCGTAATAAATTCAGCAATATCAAAATTGCCTTTACCTGTCATAGCATCTAAACCGCTATGGTTTTTGAAATTTGTTTTTTTAGGAAGATTAGTTGAGTTTAAACTACCCAATTTTGAATTGGTTACCCATGGTGGATTGCCAATTACTAAAATATCGTTCGTTGAATGTTTCTTAGCTATTTCTTTAAAATCGAAATCAAAAACATTGCAATGAACTATTAAAATTTCTGGTTTGTTTGAATTTGGATTAGAAAGGAAAAAATCTATAATGTTGAATTTGGTTTCCCAAACGTAAGGTTTGTAAATTTCAACACCGAAAATATTTTTGATGTTTTTAAAGTTGCGTAATGAAGCAATAATAAAATTTCCCTTTCCACAGGTTGGCTCAATTACAACTTCTGGCGAAATGGTTTTTGAAGATAAGTGTAACGTAACCTTATTCGCCAAATCTGAATTGGTTTGAAAGTCGCCATATTCTGCTCTGTCGGGTTCTTCAACAATATTATTAGTAATTGAAAGAACTTCTTTAAGCGTTTCTAATTCTTCATCATTATCAAAAAAATGTATAATGCCGAAGGCATCATACATTTTTTGATTTGCCTTTTCAAAAGATGTAATCTTTTTCAGATTGTCATTTAAGAAATCTGAAACTTGATGAGTAATATTTGCTTCAAATACTTTCATCATTGAGGTTTGTTATAGCTTACAATTTTGGTTATTCCTTTTACTTCATCTGTAAGAGTTACAATTCGTTGATATTGTAATCTCCATTGTAGAGCATTTGAAATAGTCAAATAACCCTGTTCAGGTGGAGTTTTTAAGATTTGTTCCGCTAGTTTCGATAATGTTATTTCGTCTGCTGGGATATTTTTGTCTTGCAAGTAAGCAATGATGTCGGCTTCATTAGCTTTATCCTTAACCATTTCTCTTAAACGGTAAGTTGTTGTAAGTCAGCCGTTCTTTCTTTTGCAACAAACGAACAACTTACAAAATTCAAAGTTGCTGTTTTAGTTTTCGGGTCGTCAGCTTTGTCGTAAACGAAAACAAGTAAGTTGTAACCAAGTCCGAAAACCTTTTGTTTAGCGTCTTTGAAAGGGCAAGATGATTGAGGCTGTTTTATCGAAGTTACTTTGATGTCAGTTAAAATGTCGTCAGAAGGCAGGTCAACACCGCTTGCAGAAGAACCAATTGTAACTTCGTATTTGTCGTTTAAGTGCTTTTGAAATTTCTGCTCAATAAGTGTCCCAACGGCTTTGCCGTCAGTAACTCCAAATAGTTCTTTATGCTGAAATTTAGATTGTTCAGCACAGAAAATTTGGGCTTCTTTTATTAAGGTTTTTATCGTTAATTTTTGCTTCATTCTCGTCTTAAATATATGTCGCTAAGTTAATGTTTTTAAGGTTTAAATCTGTCCTGTCAGGTTGTCAAGTTTTACACAAAAGTTTGATGTCAAGCTATAATGCTTGTCTGGTGCACGGTCGTCATAGCATTGGGCATAACGGTTTGGCGCTTGGCGCAGTGGCGGATTTCGGAGCTCAAAACTGTCAATACACCACAAAAGTTGATGCGAGGTAGAATGTTCAATTAACCACGTCACCCGCCATTGAGCCAAACGCCTGTTAGTGGCTGTGTTTTTCATTCTTCGTCAAGATATTTTTCAATAATTGAAGAACGAAAATCGTTTATTTTCATTCCGTCATAACCGTTTGTCTTTTCGTTTATACAATCAATAACAAATTGACGTTTTTTGTCAGTTGTCCAAAAGTTATAATCGTCTGGAATATTCCATTCCGCTGGTGTTTCAACACTTTTTAGTTCGTTTGCTACTCCTTTGTCTTTGTCAATGGTGTCTTGCAGAAACATATTCCATTCTTCATTTTTGTCGGTTGCTTCTGGAAATGAAATGTAGTATGTCGGGTCAGCATTAAAAAGAATTTCTCCTAATTCTCTTTTATTAAGGTCGGTAAGTTGCCCAATCAAGGCTTCTTCGTCAGTGTTCAAAATTTTGCAAAGTCGTTCTTTCAAATATTCAACTTCCCATTCTTTTGAAATAAACTTTTCAGAACTTGCAAAAGTCAATAGTCCAAGATAAAACGCTTTTACTATCTGCCTTCTGTCAATGTTTGCCTTAATGAAAACCTGTGCGTTCTCGTATGCTTCTGAAATTGTTAATACTTCTTTGTCCCAACTTACACGTTCAAAATCAAACTTAATGTCGTCTCCTTCGTTGTCATATTGAAATGAAGTTTGTTGAACACCAATAGAAATTGCTTCTAACCAATGTTTCAAATCTGGAAGCGGGTCCCAAACGTGAGAAAATCTATTGTCAAACGATTGTTGTCCAACGGTCAGTTTATAGCGTAACCAACCCGCTTCGGCTTCATAAAAGTCAACGGTTAAAAGTTCTATTTTTGGTTTATCTCTCATTTCTGTTGTCGTGTCGTAACATTGCCACTAACGTTTTGCAGCTACCCGAAGGTGGTGATTTCGAAGCACTTCACTTTCAACTAAGCACAAACTTTGATAGAAGCACAAAGCTTGATTTAACCACTGAACCGCCACTTTTGGGTAGGTGCTGTTATAGCCAGTTGTTATTTTCATCTCGTCCAATAGATTTCTAATAATTCGTGTGCGGTTTTCGGTATGAGTTGTCTGTCTTCTTTACTCTGTCCACTTACTGCTTGCAATTTTTCTTTAAGGTCAATGTAAATTGGGTGTTTTATACTCGAAACTAACGAGCCACCCTTATTGAGTTCTTCTGTTATTTCGGTTTTGAGTTTTTGCGTGTCAATTTGTAAATCGTCTATGTAGTCAAAGCCACGTTTGATAATTAAGTTCGATTTTAGTCTTTCAACTTGTCTGTCAATAAATGGAAGTCCATATATTTTAAAGTCACCAAATATTTCTTTCACTGTTTTTTTTGTCGTCTCAACCTGTCCGTTATGAAAATAATAAGCCTCTTGAATATTTAAAATACCTGTATTATGTTTCAATACTTTCAAGTCTTGGTTTGGATTTAAAAGCCCAATGTTTGATTGATTTATAAAAATGTATTCAGGATTTAGTCTTGAGGCAATCAAGCAAGCAAAGTATTTGTCTTTATGTGAAAAGATTATGTGAAGTAATTCGTGAACTGTCAAATTGTTTACCTGTCTTAGTCGTTGAAAAGTGTAGCAACTATTTTTATATGCTAAAAATTCAAAGTCAGGCAATACTTCACTTGCCGTCTGAATGAGAATTTGTTTTATCTCTCCTTTTTTCAGTTCGGGTGATTTGTCCTGCTTAGTTGTCAACTCTTTTATTTTGTCTATCCAATTCAATTTGTCTATTCGTTTGCGGTTTCGTTTTACAATTGGCTATAACGTTTTGCGTGTTGCCGCAGTTGGCGATTTCGGAGTACTTCACTGTCAACCTGCACAAAAGTTTGATAGGGACACTCAGCTTCAATTTTGCACGTCACCGCCAATTGAGGCAACACGCTGTTACCAGCTGGCGTTCTTGTCCACCGTGTCTGTAAACCATTGTCCTTTTTGAGTTTCTTTGTAGTGTTGGTCTGTGCGGTTGCGTATTTTTTATTTTCAGAAGGGAAGGGGATTTTTTTTAATTCAATTTTGTCAGCGTGGGAAAGGTGGAAGCTCTTTTGCAAGCTTTGGTCTGTGCTTGGGCTCGTGCGGCTTGCAAATGTGCTTACACCTATGTGTTGGCTGACTTTTTTCATTTTATTACGGATTATTCAATATACCCATTTGAATGGCTATATCTCGTTTTAATTTTCCAAGTTGAACCTGATTAATTTGATTCCTGCTTAAGGGAACGTTATAGTTATCCAATAAAACATTTGTCTTAGATTCGTTAATCGTAAATAAACCAATAATTTGTTCACTGATAGACTTATTTATCTTCGGACTATGATTTTTAAAAGTCTTGACAAGTTTGAAGACAACTTTTTTGTGGGCAATATTTTCATATCTATGAAGTATTCTGAAGTCAACAAGAGCATTGTCAGGATGAGGTGTTTTATTTGTATACGAAATGATAACATCCTCATCTTTTGAAAGAATTATTGTGTTTAATCGAAATTGGAAGTGGTCATCAAGCCGTTTTTCAAATGGGTTGAAATGTGAGTCAATATCAAACCTTTTTTCAAGCTTCAATTGAGCGTTGCAGGGTGAGCAACCAGGAATCAAATTAAAAAAAGAAACACTTAAATAAGGGTGTCTGGATTGCGGATAGAAGTGGTCTAATTGCAATAGTGCAAGTCTTTCAGTTTCTCCATTTAAACCATTAACATCTGTTATTACTTGTGTTACTTGTTCATTGCAATATGGGCAGTATGACAAATTGAATTGATTGCAATTTTCTCGGCATTCAGGTTTATTCCTATATAACCTGTAGTTAAAAATGTCTTTTACAATTATCCCAAATGGGGTAAGTGTCGCATTGTCATAATCAATATCATTTGAAAAGAAACCAGCTCCACAAATATTGTCTATTTCTGCTATTACCGTTTTCAGTATTGCAGGCCGACCGGTAATTACTCTTTTTAAATTTAAAAAATTATTATTCAATAAGTAATCCCAAAAATCTACTCTGGTTTGGTCTGGAATGGCTGCATCTTGGAGTCTTCTATTTCTAATCCTTTGAACTAAAGAAGACGTGGCGTGGTAATTAATGCCATCTACCAACAATTCCCCAACTAGTGAGTTGTAGTGACTTAAAGCTAATGCATCAAGGTCAGCTATTGTATGGTCGTCAATTTTTATCATTCAGAAGTTTATTTAATTGCCCTCTAATTAACTCATCTCCAATTTGAGCTATGAGAATTCTGTCTTCATTACTGATTTGACTTTCTTGATTTCTTATTTTATTGACAAGAACTTGAATTTTGGAAGCAGCAAAATGACTTATTAAACTTCCCTGCATAAAGAAAGCGTCTAAATAAAGTTCACCAATATTTCCACCAAAAGTTTCGCCTTCAATGCTGGTATTAGCAATTGCTTCAAGATTTTCATTTTCATTTTTCCGCACAAAAAGCAAATTACTTTTTGGTAAATCTGAAACTAAAAAAGGTGAGTGCGTAGTGAGAAATATTTGACATTTCTTGTCAAGTAATTTTGGAAGTATGTTTATTAATTTAAATAAAAATTCGGTCTGCCATTTGGGATGAAAATATAAATCACCTTCATCAATGCATATCAATACATTATCTTCCTTAATCTTTCCAGCAATCGAATAGAAATTAGCAAATAAATTTATGTAAGCCTTGTGACCGCTGCTAATGCCTGCCCACTCAACACTATATGATAAACTTTGGTTTGTTGTAGCGTCTAAATACCCTGTAAGGAATGAGCCAACTCTGTCATTGTACTCTAAGGTAAATTGAACTCTTCGATTTGCATATGTGCCAATGTCTTCTTTAAATTCGGAATTACTTTGATTGCCCAAATCTCTATCCGCCAACTCTGAAAGAAATTTATAGGTTTCAAAAATGCCCCAATATTTATCTATGGTAGTTGCAAAGTCTCCAATGAAATATTTAAAAACTTCATCAATTCTATAATCTGATTGCGTTACCTCAAATAACGAATTTAATATTCGATGAAGTTCTTTTTTATCCTTAATGACTTTCCCATCAACATGATTTAAAATATCTCTATTCAAGATAAAATCAATAAAAACAAGGAATGCAGAGAAGTATTTTATGGAATTCGTTGACTTATTGTCGGTAATTTTCTTTCTAAAACTTAATACAAATTCTTTCAATCGTATTTCATTCTCAGTTTCTCTTTTATACCTCTCGTCAAAAGTTTTTATACGGTTAATAATGTTTGACCAGATTGGCGAAGTAAGAATAACCTTAGAAGGTTTCAGTTTTTGTTTTGGACTTGAATTAACAGAGGTTTCTATATCTTCAAGCAACTTGAATTGTGGACTCTTTATGAATTTTATTTGTTGTTGAATAGTTTTTTGATAGTTCTTATTAATGTTTTCACCGAAAGAGCTATTCAGCAAGTCATTTGTTGAAATATTTATAATCTTTTTGCTGAAATTATGTCGTCTTCCATCAAATACGTTAGAGAAAAAGATTGAATTTATAGACGGGATTTTACCGTCATAACTTTTTATTTCTGCCCCAAATTCATTCTTAATATAAGGCATTTTGTAATTATAAATAGTATAGTAATTTCCATCGTTAAATACAGCGAAGAACGGTTTATTAATAATTGTATTAGCACCGTCTGAAATATATTGTATTAACTCTAAGAGGTTAGTTTTCCCAGAAGCATTCTTTCCAATGATTCCGATAACATCGGTGATTCCATTTCCAAAAAAGTTCTTTATGTGCTTTTTGTTTTCAGTTCTCTTTAGAATTGAATTTGAATATTCAAAAGTATGTTCAGTCGCAAGGTTAAACCCTTGATTTTTGAATCCTTTATAGTCATCTATCCATATGTAACATAGTTTCATAATTCCTAAATATAAAATTTGAATGCCAATGGAGGAGCTACTAGGTCCGTACTCGCTGTTAATATTTCTCCTATTTTGTCGGCAAATCGAAGTGTTACTGGAACTCCGTCCGCATAAATGCATGCATTGTAATTCAATTTAGTCAATGCCAAAATATCTTTTAAAACCTGTTCAATTTCCGCTTCACCTTTATTTATTTCAATGAAAATTGGGTTGGGTACTTCCATTGATAAAGTTGATTCTGTTTTCGGAACATAACCAACTGTCCAAAGAAAAGCACTCTTTTCGTTAACAACAAAAGCGTTACCTCTCATTATGGGGTAATTCCCTTCTGATTTGAAAAGTTTTAAAGGTTTTGTTTTGGTAATTGTAACACCAACCAAATTAGTCCCTTCAGGTGTTACTTCTTGAAATGCTTTCCATTCCTGTCCGTTAAACTTTGTCTTGGCATGAATAAAAATTTCATTGGGATAAACTCCATTTTGTTCTTTGTATGATTTTAAAGCTTGTGATAACAATGCTTTTGCTTCTTTGGGTTTTAGATGAAATTCTCCCTTCTCAGGATTATACCATGGGCCAACTTCACCCTTGAAAACAGTGCCATCACCATTATCCAAAAACATTTGTGCAGCACAACAAGCATTCTTCGGATTCTTGCTTTTTTCAATTTGCTTGTATACAAGCCCTAAGTAGCAAACACCGCTTCTAATATCTGATAGTTTCCAAGGTTTACCACCCGCCTTATAAAACGCAGCAGTAGAAACTGTCCAAGCCAAGTGACCTTCAATTTTTGAAAAGTCTCTTTTGGGTGTACCAAACTTATTTTTGAAATCTCGCCATGCCAAAGTGCTCTCTCTTAAAATCTGTGTAGGAATGGTGTGCTCCAACAATCGAGCTTTCAACTGGTCATGAAATTGTGCATCATAATTGTAAGTAATAGCTTCTTTTTCCTGCTCCTTCAATTCTTTGTTAATGTCTTCAAATAAAGTTGGTTCATATCGAAATGATTTCGCTTTCGATTTGCTTATAACTGATTTTGTTTGAACCAAATCTTTAGGTAATACTGAATTAGGTCGGCAGTATTGATAGATTTCATCAGGAACTACCACAAACCAAACATCTACTTTTTCATCTTCGTTTTTGTTGGCGGCAATTATTTTGTTAATGAATAATGTAACTAAATCATACGTCCTTTTGTGAGTGCTGTCAGTGTATAGCAGTTTTCCGATTTCTTCATTGGTTACTTCTTTGAAAACAACATGGTGTGCATCCCATTTGCAACCAAACACGGCTTCAAATCCAGGAAACATGGGGCGTGTAATATTATTAGCGTTGTAGATGGGTTTTTGGATGTGCTTAACGTAGTTTTTAAAAATGTTTAAACCGTTCTGTGTTGACACTACTCCGCTTTTAATACCGTATATTTTAGATAGCGGACCAAATAATGAAAGTCCGTCTCTTGCATCTGCACATTTCTGTCCATTGGCAAAGAGTATATTCGGCTCAGGTATGTATATCAGTTCTTTCATTCTGAATCGGCTTCTTCAATCATTT
The DNA here is from genome assembly GCF_900129405.1 of Flavobacterium fontis. GTDB lineage: Bacteria > Bacteroidota > Bacteroidia > Flavobacteriales > Flavobacteriaceae > Flavobacterium > Flavobacterium fontis. The sequence continues at coordinate 14,895 of NZ_FQVQ01000023.1, forward strand.
CTTCGTCTAATTCATTCAATTCATTTAAATCTGAGATTTCTGCTTCATCTTCCAGCGTATTTTTCTCGGGAATGTTATAGCTGACTTGCCCGACAAATTGAACAGGCTCATTTGAAACATGAATCTTTTCTTCACTTCCTGCTTCCAGATAAAAACTGGTTTCATCATCTGAAAGATATTTTACAAAGGCAAGTAGTTTATTTCGCCAATCGTCATTCCACCAGTTTTTACCTTGCCTTCTTCTTGCTGCATGTTGAATACTTTTGCTTTCAATAGGTGTAATTCCGTCTTGTGTAAAATAGATATGTGAAGAAACCATCAGCACAGGAAAGGGATAAAGCTTGCCTGCTGCCGAAATTCCAAAGTGCCAGTTCTTATCTTTTTGTTTACCCACCAATTGAACTTTATTGAATTTATCTTTTTCCAGTTTACCCTTTTTAAACCAATAGCCCACTTTGTTAGACATTGGATATTCCTGAACTCCCTTGTCTTTCATTCTCAGCTCAAATGCCTTGTTCAATAGTTGAACAATCAACCGCTGACATTCAAAGTTCCCAATGAATGGCGATTCGTATTGGCCGGATAGTATTTCTTCGGTGGGTATTCTAATTGTATGGTTACTGTTGTAAGTTTCTGTTTTCGGAAGTTGGTGCATGAAATCATATTCCCATGCAAACGTGCAGATATAGTTTTTGTAGCGAACCGCAGGAAAGGTTAGTTCACGCACATCAAAACCTTTTGGCATCAGCTTTTCAAAATCATGAAAACGCAATTCTTTGGGAAATGATAAAATGTTGAACCAGTTAGAATCATAAATTTCTTCTCGTTCAATTATTCCTTTATTGTGCAGAAAAATCTGTTGATACAACGCATTACTCTTGTCAGGGTCAGGACTGTTCTTTTTTACTTTCTGGTCATCAAGTGCTTTCAATAAATCTTGCAAACCTGAAGCCCATGATTTTTTAAAATCAATCGCATTCAGGCGAATGATTTCAGGCGGCAAATCATCAAAAGAAAGGTTTTCATCAATAATTAGCGGAATGATGAAATTATCATCCTTTAATTGCTTTTTCACTTTTTCCGCAACGGCAATTTCTTTTAATACTCCGTCTCGTTTTATCGCTATTTCAGAAGTAGCGAGTAAAAACTTAATCGCCCCTTCTCGAATTTCCTTATCAATTACTTTCCAAAAATCGGCTCCTTTGTCCAAGAACAAAACATCACACCAAACTTCATAACCTAAGGCAATAAGCTTTAGTGCCAACCATTTTGTGAAATCGTTGTCATCAGGTGCGGCATGGCTTATGAAGATTTTGTTTCTCATTCCTGTTTTAAAAATATTAGCTTGTCAAAATACTATAAAAATTCATTGTATTATTCATATGCTTTTTCGGTGTGTTGGCAGAAACGGCTCTTTGGCTTTTGCCTGAAGGGTTGGCTTGTGCGATTGGGGCAAAAGCCAATGTGCCGTTTGCGGGTCGGCATAAAATTGAATTAAAAAAAATGTGCGGTGGGGAAAATAAAAAAACAGAAGGGTCGGGAATGAGTGTCGGCTTACTCGTTGTCCGTTTCTTGTATCGTTTGTATGTCTTTGTTCACTTGTCAAAATGGTTTACTTTTTTCTCGTTTAAGTTCGTTTTTGTCTGCTGTGTCGTGTCGTTTTACGCTTGCTGGTAACGTTCCGCGGCTAGCCGACTGTGGCGGTCTAAGCGAAAGTTTTTTCTTCCACTAAGATAAAAGTTTTTCGTGAAAATAGGGTGGAAGCGAAGAAAATCAAGCCATAGCGGCTAGCCGCTGTTAGCCGGCGGTTTTTGTTTTTTTATACTTTTCCTAATCAGTTTTATTAATTTTTTATCATCACTATTAAGTATGACTGCACCACATATTGCTTGACTTCCATAGAGAGAAGTTGCATTTTCATCTTTTAAAATTTCAATTGATTTTATTGTTTCGTTATTAAAATATTTAAGAACATCAGAAAAAATCGGATATTTATTTAAGTCTAAAATATATCCAGTTTTATTTTGATAAAGGACAAAAAGTATTTTACATTTAAATTTATTTGATTGTCTAATTATTGCATCATTTACATTTTCGTTTTTATTAACTTTTATTACAATTGTATCAGACACATTCTCAAGTTTAATGATTGAGTCATGCTTTACCTTTTCAACAATAAAATTAATTTGCTTTTCCTTAGAATCTATTTTTTCTAAATCACTAATCCAATCATCACTTTCAGTTTTAAATCCTACTTCTATTTTGTCATGTTTTTGTCCAAAACAAAGATTTGCTGTAATTAATAATATTGCAATAAATGTACTTTTCATTTTTAGCTTCTTTTGGGCAAACTGACGGCTAACGTTCCGCCGCTAGCCGACTGTGGCGGTCAAAGCGAAACGATTCTTTCTAACTAAGATAAACGTTTTTCGTGTAATCCGAACGCCAAACTAGCACTTACCAGCCATAGCGGCTAGCGGCTGTTAGTGGCTGGCTAATTTCCATTAAATCTTCTCACCAATTTTATTTCAGTATAATCTTCTGTTTCCGATACTTCTATTACGATAAAAGATTCTACAATCATTTTATCAAATCTCAAAACATCTATCATAGTTTCATTTTCCACTGTATAAATTGTAATTGTATAATAGTCTTCCGGATTTCGAGAAACTTTTCTTGTTGGCGGTTCTTTACAATTCGAACTTTGACCAAAGATTAAAGCATTTTTTCGGTAAAATGTCCAATCAACCACTTCACATAGACTTTTGTGTTTTGTTCCTTTTTTACAAACAAATGCATTTAAAGTGTCTTTTTTGAAGTATAAGCTATCAATATTATTAAATTCCCAAGACTTGTTTGAAGGCAAACTTAACTTTCCGTTTTTCATTTCCACAACGCTGTTTTTAACTATTTTCTGCAATGTGTATTTTGTCGGTTTGATTTGAGCAAACAAACAAATTGGAAACAAAAAAAGTATGTAAATTAATTTGTAATTATTCATTTCATTTTCTTTTGCAGAGTAGTTTCTGTTACCGCTGACGATAGCTAGCCACTAACGTTCCGCCGCTAGCCGACTGTGGCGGTCAAAGCGAAACGATTTTTCTTTACTAAGATAAACTTTTTTCGTGTAAACCAAACACCGAACTAGCACATTCGAGCCATAGCGGCTAGCGGCTGTTGTGCGCAGTATCAATAAATAAACAATTTTTCAAGAATTGCATTTCTAGCTGATATATGATTTGATGGAAGTTTTTCATATTCCTCTAAAAACCCAAAAAAATATAATCTTTCATTTACTGTCATTCCGCCAATTAATTTTTTAATCTTATTTTCCATATTCCAGAATGATTTCTCACAATCTTCTTCGATTGCATTTTCAGGAAAAGACCAACCAAAATATCTTGCCTCTTGTGAAAGGTATTCAATAAATCTTTTTAATTTTTCAGGCGATTCATAACTTAGATCATTGTAAATACTTATAGTTTGATTTAAATGATTCTCAAGTTTTGAGTTCTTTGAGTCAATTCGAATTGAGTTTAAATTACTGATATGATTCTGTAATTCTGTTTTAATAGTTAAAAAATAGCTCATAAAAGTTCTTTTCTAGTTCTATTGGCGAGATATTGCGCACAACGTTCCGCGGCTAGCCGACTGTGGCGGTCTATGCGAAAGGTTTTTCTTCCACTAAGATAAAAGTTTTTCGTGAAAACAGGGTAGAAGCGAAGAAAATCGAGCCATAGCGGCTAGCCGCTGTTACCAGCTGTTTGAACTATTTACAATGTTTTAATGCAAAATTGTCAAGCATATTTCCTAATAGCATTGCTTCATCTTTTGTAATTCTACCTTCTTGTTCAGCAAGAACAATTATATCAGTAACATATTCAAACTCAATTCTGCTTTTGATTTTCCCGCTTTTGATAATTTTATCAAGTTTATCTTTTCTGCTATAATATAGATTTTGTTTTTTTAACTCTTGCCAAAAGTATTCAACATCTTTTCCCGAGCTTTCTTGAAATCGAGTAAAAACATCTTCAATTAAGTATTTTAAAGAAGCAATTTTTTTAAACTTTGGTTCTGGATTTATTGCATACTCTTTATATTCTTTATAGCAATTTACAACATGATCTAAAGTTTCTTTTGACCAACTTTCAGACGGAAACTTTCGCATAGACTCAATAGCAATATCTATTACTTTTGATAATTTTATTGCTTCATCTTCGTAGTTTCTTTTAGTCATATTGATTTATAGATTCTGATTTTCAACAAATAGCTGGTAACGTTCGGGTATTGCCGAAGGCGGGGTTTAGAATTACTAATGTCCAAATTTAGCACAAAAGTTTATAAGAATTACAAATGTTCAATAAAGCACTGAAGCCCCGCTTTTGGCAATACCTTGTTGTGCGTTCGTTCTTCACACCATTGCTCTTCCAAAACCTACTGTATCCCTGTATGCCTGTGGAGAAATATCGGCATTCTTTTTAAAAAATCTGCTAAAATAATATTCGTCAGTATAACCCAATTCATACGCAATTTCTTTTACTGCTTTGTTGGTTAAATAGAGTTCTCTTTTGGCTTCTATAATAATCCGTTCTGAAATTAAATCAGTTAGTGTTTTATTAAAATGTGTCTTTGTAATTTTAGCCAAAGCATTAGCAGAAACATTTAATAGATTGGCATAATCGCTCGCAGAATGTTTGGTTTTAAAATGGGTTTCAATATAATTTTTAAGATTTTGAAGGATAAAAGGTTCTTTGTTTTCTTCAGGATTAATTTGAATTTCGGTTTGTTGTTCTGCTTTTAGTCTGGATGCTGTAATTAAAATTATTTTTAAATAAGAAACCAATAATTCATATTGAGCCAAAGCTGGTTTTTGCATTTCATCTATTATTTGTTCTAATAACATTTTAAAAGTGTTGCTTGCATTTTCATTTATCAAAACAAAAGGAGGGTTGTATATATTATTAAACAACACACCATTGCAAGCTACTTCTTGCTGATGCTTGTGAATGCAGAAGAAATCGGGATGAAAATTCAGAACAACCCCTTCCATCTGCTCATCTGTTTGAAACATAAAAGGTTGATAGGGCGAAAAGGCGAATAAACTATTTTGAGTAAAATTATATTCCGAGAAATCGGCTTTTGCTACACCATTTCCTTTTTTTATCCAAATTAAAGAATAATAATTTAATCGCTGAATGTGGTCGAAATGCATGTTATCATTAAACGAAAAAACCTTAAAGGCTAAATTTCCTGTTTGTGAGTTAATCAAGGTAAAAGTATCCGTATTCATCATTGAAATTTCGTTTATAAAAATTTTCTATCCTTTTCATCAATAGCCAAATCATTGATACTTGCATACCTTTTTTGCATCAATCCATTTTCGTCAAACTCCCAATTTTCGTTTCCATAAGCACGCCACCATTGACCATTTATATCTTGGTATTCGTATTCAAAACGCACCGCTATTCTATTCTCACGAAAACCCCACAATTCTTTTTTGAGTTTGTAATGCAATTCTTTTTGCCATTTCCTTTTCAAAAAAGATACGACTTCTTCACGCCCATTTATAAATTCGGTGCGGTTTCGCCACTCGGTATTTATAGTATAGGCTTTAGAAATTCTTTCTGGGTCTTGACTATTCCAAGCATCCTCCGCCAACTGTACTTTTTGCAAAGCAGTTTCTAATGTGAAAGGTGGCAGTGGTAATTTTTGTTCTGTATTGTTCATTTTCTATATCTTATTTTAAAAAAAATGCGAACCAACTTCAAAACGCTGGTTCGCAAGAGTATTAATTTTTAAATTGTTGGTGCTAAAGGAAAATCTACAGGAATTTTGGTAAGGTTGTGCAAAAAATTCATAGCAGTTTTGTCGCTTACTTGGAGTATTAAATCTACTAAATGTTCTTTGGTGTAACCTGCTGTAAAGAATGCATCTACATTTGTATCGCTAGCATTACCTCTATTTTTTGTAATGTCGGCGGCAAGTGTTACTAAAGCATTCAATTTACTATCAGATGATTTGCCGTGTCTGATTTCGGTTAATTGCTCATCATTAAACCCATTCATTTTACCTAAAACCAAATGGGCACTCTGGCAATAGATACAACCATTTACTTGGCTTACGATTAAATTTACGGCTTCTTTTTCTTTGTTTGAAAGTGAGGTCTTAGCATTTTGATAAGCCAAAAATCTTTCTAAACCATTTTTTGAATAAGCAATAGTTGCATACAAATTTGGTACAAAGCCCAAAGCTTTATTCAAATTGTCAAAAATCGCTTGGTTGTTTTCCGAAACTTGTTCTCTTGTTGGAACGGTAAATACTGTCATCTTTTTATTTTTTAAAATTATTTGTCATTATTGACAGTGCAAAGATGCAACCACTTAGTTCCTTATAAAATGGATTTATGGCGCAAATTGATGGACGATTTTTTTTGAGGTTGGTTTTCTCGTCGGTCTTTTTAGAATGACGCACAACGTTCCGCGGCTAGCCGACTGTGGCGGTCTATGCGAAAGGTTTTTCTTCCACTAAGATAAAAGTTTTTCGTGAAAACAGGGTAGAAGCGAAGAAAATCGAGCCATAGCGGCTAGCCGCTGTTACCAGCTGTTTGAACTATTTACAATGTTTTAATGCAAAATTGTCAAGCATATTTCCTAATAGCATTGCTTCATCTTTTGTAATTCTACCTTCTTGTTCAGCAAGAACAATTATATCAGTAACATATTCAAACTCAATTCTGCTTTTGATTTTCCCGCTTTTGATAATTTTATCAAGTTTATCTTTTCTGCTATAATCTAGATTTTGTTTTTTTAACTCTTGCCAAAAGTATTCAACATCTTTTCCCGAGCTTTCTTGAAATCGAGTAAAAACATCTTCAATTAAGTATTTTAAAGAAGCAATTTTTTTAAACTTTGGTTCTGGATTTATTGCATACTCTTTATATTCTTTATAGCAATTTACAACATGATCTAAAGTTTCTTTTGACCAACTTTCAGACGGAAACTTTCGCATAGACTCAATAGCAATATCTATTACTTTTGATAATTTTATTGCTTCATCTTCGTAGTTTCTTTTAGTCATATTGATTTATAGATTCTGATTTTCAACAAATAGCTGGTAACGTTCCGGCGCTTGGCGAGGTTGCGAACTTCGGAACCGATTATTTTCTATCAAAGATAAAATTTCTTGCGAAAAGTAAACTTGAATTTACTA
>NZ_FQVQ01000029.1 GCF_900129405.1 Flavobacterium fontis
AATCCCAACGTGCAGGTGAGTTACCACTTAACCCCCACCGATGCGCAAACTGGGTTTAATCCGATTGCGCCCAACCAGCCGTTTTGCAACAACGATTTTGACCAACAAACGATTTACATTCGTGTTTTCGACCCGCTAGCGCCCAATTGTCCTACCCTGACCACGCTTTCGCTGATTGTACATCCCAAGCCCGTGGCTGGTGTGGTGGCCGATTATGCCTTGTGTGATGACAACACCGACGGGATTGCCGTGTTTAATTTAAACGCCGTGGTTACCCCACAAGTCTTGGGTAGTTTGCCAGCAGGACAGCACAGTGTGACCTATTACACCTCACAGGCCGATGCCTTGGTGCCTCAAAATGCGCTCACAGGCACAACGGCCTATGCCTCTGGATCAACCACCTTATGGGTTCGCGTGGAAAATACCGCCACGGGCTGTTTTGATGTGATTTCCTTTGCTTTGGTGGTTAATCCTCTACCGCTACTTCCTCCCGCTGGATTCTTCCCGCAGTTTGAAGTCTGTGAGACCACAGCACCTTTGGGCTTTGAGAGCTTTAACCTCACCACGCAGATTGCCTCGATTCTCAACGGGCAAACAGGCGTGCAGGTCACGTTTTATCCTACCTTGGCCAATGCTCAGAACAATACCAATGCTATTGCCAATCCTACGGCGTATACCAACACCATTGCCTTTAACCAAACCATCGGGGTGGCTTTGCGCAATACCACCACGGGTTGTCGTATTGTAACCACCATGGACTTAGTGGTCAACCCACGTCCCACACCCAATGTGCCCACTACACCTTATACCGTGTGTGATGACAATCAGGATGGGATTAGCACCTTTGACTTAAATACGCTCACGCCTGGGTTACTCTTAGGGTCCACTACCGCCTATACCATCTCGTATCACTTAACCCAAGTCGATGCGCAGACTCCGCTTAATGCCATTAGTCTCACCCAACCCTTTAGCAACAACGATCCGTTTGTGCAAATCATTTGGGTGCGTGCCGAGGACCCCAATACGGGGTGTTTCAGCGTGGTTGCGGTGACCTTGGAGGTAGAACCCGCACCGATTGCTCCCTTGAGCTTGCCTGCGCTTTCTCTTTGTGATACCAATGCCAACACCCAAGACGGTTGTATGCCGGTGAATCTAGCCCAACAAACCGCTGCCGTATTGGCCTTACAACCCTTAAGTGCGAGTAACTATACCGTTACCTATTACACCAATGCCGCCGATGCTTCGGCCTCGCCTGTGGGTGTGAATCCAATTGTCAACACGAGCAACTTTACCGTTTGTAACACGGCGACCCTTTGGGTGCGTGTGCAACAAACCGCTACGGGGTGTTTTGCCGTAGGCTCCTTTACGGTGACAATCAACACGCCTATTGTATTAACTACCCCTACCTTGTATGCCTTGTGTGATAACGATGCTACGCCCAACAACCAATTCACCAGCTTTGATTTGGTGAGTTTTGTAGGGACTGTCCCCGGGCATACCTTAGCCTTCTATTTGGATGCAGGCTTAACCCAACCCATTGCCAATCCTAGTGCCTTTACCAATACGATAGCGGCCAACCAAACGATTTACATTCTAGCGACCAATACCGCTACGGGCTGTCGTGCAGTGCGTACCCTAACCGTACGCGTTTTGCCTGTACCCACTCCGCGCACCGACCCACCGGCCTTGGCTCCCTTGTGTGATGTAACCAATCCAGGGGATGGTTTGGAAGTATTTGATTTAACCCTTAACGCGGCTTACATCTTAAACGGACAAGCCAACGTGAGTTTGCATTACTACCCCAGTTATGCCGATGCCCTAGCCGACACCAATGAGATTCTTACCCCAACGGCGGCCAATGTTGGAGCCAATGTGTGGATTCGGGTGGAGAGTCTCTTGAACATCGATTCGTTTAACGCACCGTGTTTTGTGCTAGTGGAGCAAGCCTTAACGGTAAATCCGTTACCAACCTTGGTACAACCCGTTGCGGACTACCAAGAGTGTGATGATGATACCGACAACATCACCACCTTTAACTTAACGGCTTGGGGTGAGGCCAACTTGCTCACAGGCAATACGCCTCCGCTTTCCAACTACAGTTTGAGCTTCTACACCGATGCAGCCCTGACCCAGTTGATTGCCAACCCGAGCAGTTACCAAAACACCAGCACCCCCCAAACCCTTTACGTGGTGGCGGTCAACAGCACTACAGGCTGTCGTTCGGTGGCGGGTACTTTTACCATCTTGGTGAATCCTAAGCCCCAGGCTACTTCACCCGACCCCTATGAAACCTGTGACACAGACGGTGTTAATGATGGATTGTTCACTGTGGATTTGACCCAATACCTCACTACGATTCTCACGGGACAACCCGATACGGACTTTAGTGTTAGTTTCCACCTAACGCAAAGCGATGCGCAGAACGATGCCAATGCTATTGCCAATACCAGCGCGTATCAGGCCAGTACGGGGACCTTGTGGATTCGGGTGGAGAACAACCTAACGGGGTGTGCGCGTGTGGTGCCCTTTAACTTCTTAATTGAGCGTTTGCCTGAGCCGGTGATTGTTACCGATACCAATTCGAATGTGATTTGTGTGGACTTTATCACGGATCAGGTGGTGCGCCCCTTGACCTTGGAGGTGGA
>NZ_FQVQ01000009.1 GCF_900129405.1 Flavobacterium fontis
TCATTAAACAAACGGAAACGGTATTGTGCCGCCGATTGAACAGCATCAGCCGATATACGCTCACTGTAGCTGGTCACCGCATAATCGTTACACTGTGTCCCACGAACTTGTGTCGTAGGGTGTTTCGGTGCTTGAATCGTACAGCTTGGACCGTAAGGCAAGAAGGAACCATCGGTGTTACGCACTGCACATGAGACGCTATAATTTGCATCGTAACGGAAATCAGTTACTGCAGCAAACGTAAAGTTACGGATACCCGAAGTAATTTCTTGGACAGGACCAGCAGGTTGTAATGAGCTGTCCAAACGTTGTACACGATAACGATAACCGTTGCTTCGTTGTACAATCGTACTGAAGATTTGCGTATTGATTCCTGTCACTTGTGTCCCACAACCAATCATGGAACTAATCGGTGTTGGCGTCAACAAGAAACATGGTGCGCTGTAGTTAGGCTGCCATACGTTGTTGAAACGCACTGCAATCTCTACTTTAAACTTCGCATTGTACTTATAGTTAGATAAATTGTGTAAGTATAAATTACGCAATACCATATCCACAATCACTTGTGTCCCTGGAATTTCAGTATCATCCGCTGGATTCACTTCTGTAACTCGGAAACGATAGCCTTGAGCCCCGGTTACCCAGTTGGAATACACGATACCACCGAAGGCAACTTCAGTACCACAGGTTGCTGTTGGGATAGCACTTACAATGGGGGTACAACCTCCTGGTAAACCTAAGTTATCGATATTCCCATTACAGTCGTTGTCAATACCGTCGTAACATACATCAACCGCACCCGGACGAACGTTTGCACGCGTATCATCACAATCGCCATTATTTACAGAAAAACCTGAGGGTGCAATCGACACATTTGCCACACAAACCGTAGAAGGCGCTGCAGTGGAGGCACCAAACCCATCACCATCCGCATCGACATAGAATGTACCGTTTACAAATACTGCTGCATTAGCATCGTTACAATCGGTATTGTTGGCTACATATCCCACAGGAGCTCCGGTACATGAAATTGCAGTTACAGCGCTAGTTCCAAATCCATCATTATCGGCATCTTGATAATAGGTAACATTGGAGGATACGGTTAAATTTAGCGTTGTGGTATGTGAACAACCACTAGAGAGCGGCGTGATTACCGTATATACACCACTTGTAGTATAGGTTACATTATTCAAGGGCCAAGTATAGCTTCCGCAGGCCGTTTGATTTTCTGTCGAACTTGTATCCACACAATTTTCAGCCAATTGGAGTGTCCCTAAAGTAGTAATTCCTACTAATTCGGTTGAATTTGCATTTCGCACACCTGGAGAAGGGTAATTCCAAGTAACTCCTGAATAAACACCGCCTTGCAAAGCTGCCGTATTGGTTAACCCATCTAAATCAGTGGTTAAAAATGTAAGTACCGCGGCATAGTTTGAAAAAGTCAATCCACTTCCCGACACTGACCAATTGCGATTCACAGAGCGATTCACTTGAAGGCTGGATGAACTAATTTGAGCGAAATCGGCAGGTTCAGTGGAAACGGTTATTGTGCCCGAATTCGTAATCCCATTAAAGGTCAAACTTGCTGGAGTGTAATTTGCCATAACAGCATCACCGACCTCAAAAAGTTGGGTTGTGGCTGTAGCAGAAAAAGACTTACGTAAATTTCCATTAACATGCCCTAGTGTTCTATTTACGGAACCGTTTGGTGTGATAACTAAAACATTTGAACCTGTAGAAATCACCCCGTTGGTTAATTGTAGGATTCCATTAACACTTGCATTTTGTGGTGTTTGAATACTCAACCCTGTGGGATTATTGACTTGAACATTATTAAACGTGGTCATCGTTGTTCCCGAAATAGTTTGCGGCAATAACCCATTGAAAATCACAGAAGCATTTCCTGAAATAAAACTCCCATGATTCAACCAATTTCCTTGTATTGAGACATTTAAATTATTGGATGCCAACGAACCACCCATGATGGAAACATTATTTTTTACAGTGATCGCATTAGTAACTAATTGCGCGGTTGGAGTATTAAATGCATTGATTTCTAAATCAAAAAAGGGAACAGTTGAATTGATGCGAATCGTTTGATTTATTGGTGTAGATGCCCCTCCAATTTTTACAGTTCCTCCAGTAACAATGCTGCTGTTGGATAAATTGATATAATCGGCTGTTGAACTTGAACTTGCGCGGCCAAGTGTAATTGTACCACCGGTCACTTGATAGGAGCAGTTTCCTGAGATTTCAAAAAGTCCTCTGGTAGTACTCGTCGATCCTTGGAGCCCCACATTGACCTCCCCTGCATAGAGCTGAAAACTACCAAAAGAAGTTCCACTATTGGGAGCAATTCGTCCTGCCACATTAAGCACCCCTCCTTCTAGGATTAGGGTACCACCATTCAAATAAGTGATTGAATTACTCACCGCTGTGCCTACATTAAATGTACCCGCTGAGATGCGCAACAAACCAGGATTGAGCGTCAACGAAAGATTTCCTGAATTAACCGTACCTCCATTTAACCAAAACCCAGCATTTGAACCAATGGTTGACGAACTTGTAAAGGGAGTGATAACTGAATTACTAGACAATTTAAATGTCCCTGTCGTTAATAGAAGTGGGTTGGCAGGAGCATTCAAGGAGATTACTGAAGTTGCTTCTACGACATTAGCTGTAACTCCTTTATTGACTTGAAGAAAATGAAAGGCCGTTGTTGAAGTACCGGTAATTTCCTGATAGGCTACTGTATTAACAAAAGCAACCGTTCCGATTCCGCGGACAAAATTTCCATTGTTAATCCAATCGCCAAAGACATTTAAAGTATAGTTTGTGGTGCTGTTCATGGTTAAACTCGCTCCAGCATCAATCGTAATTGAGGCACAAACTGCGCCTGCCCCGTTAATCTGAGGTTGATTTGGAGCTGTGGCTGGAATTTGTATCGCATCGGAAGCTGTAGGAAGCATCCCCGAAGCCCAATTATTGGTATCAAACCAATCGCTTGAAACGATACCGGTCCAACTTACTCCTGTACAATTCAAATCACCAGGAGTTTTGGTTATGGTTAGACAACGTTGCCCTTCAAAAGTACCCGTAACAGCACTCACAGCATAGTATTCATTTGTAGTGGTGCTTTGTCCGGTGAGAATGGCGCTATTGCCTTGAAAAGTAATTGAAGAAGTGACTTCCTCCATATATTGCGCGCCCAATCGATATACTTTGTACGAAGTAGCTCCTGTAACGGGAGACCATTTTAAGGTTACCACATCGTTACACGCTTTAAATACTCTTAAATTATCAGGAGTACCGCTGATGTAATTCACCTGACTTGTTGATGTTAAACTTCCGCGTTGAACACGAAAACGAACCGAAGCCACACCACTAACTTGAGGAGCAATCCAGGTGTAGGTTCGTTTAGCAGCATCATACCCCGATACAATGGAAATCCAATTCCCACTGTTATTTAATTCATATGACAAATTAAAAGTGTCTGTTGACCCATAACTATCCCAACGTAAATTGTATTCTTGACCTGCTATGAGTTTTTCATTGTAAAGTGGGTACGTCATGGTTAACTCGTCGCTCAAAAACTCATAAACAAGGTAGTACGTTTGAGGACCAAAGGGCACATTGGCGCCATTAATCTCAACCGTCCAATTTCCTGCTTGAGGATCGTCAACCGTCACTTGTTCAATAGTATTTATGGCATCAATCCCTCGTGTTGCCGGCAAACTTAAATTGGCTGGATTGGGAGTCGTGTCCAAAACCCAAGGATTATAAGCGACGTTGGATGGATTTCGAAGTGAAAGATTTAAATTATTTACGATCGCGGGATTGGCATTAACAGCTGCCGCCACATCGGGCCATACGATCATTACACGAACTTGCTTGGTATTGGCAGGAACTGAAATGGAATGGGTAACCACTTGATTGTTTGAAACCGCTCCGTTTAAAAAACGATTCTCATCAATTAATGTATAAGCCCGACGTAAATTGGTTCTCCCATAGCCATGAATGTGATCGGGACCGGGATTACCCATATCATCAGAAGTATTCATCAAAATAGCACGTAACAATGATGAAGGCGGTTCGTTACCGGCATTCTTTGTTTTATACACCTGAGCTATTTGCGCCAGTTGACCTACAAATTTTGGTGCTGCAAACGAGGTTCCTTCTGCTCCTTCGATAACCATTTGTGGAATAATTCGTCCATCGTACATAGGTCCTCGACTACTAAATCCAGTAATCTCATCGTTGGACGACAATGCGCCGATGGCAACATGGTTTTTATTTTGTTTAACTTGACCCGTTATATTGGACCATCCCGCAAAATTATAAGGAGCATACCCTACAGCCGTTCCCGAATTCCCCGAAGAATAGGTTACCAAATGATTGGGGAAACCAACGATTCGCAAATCATGATTTCGTGCCGCACTATCATACCCTCCCGAAATCGCAAATCCAAAAGAGTGATTGGTGTACCGCAATTGATGCGTATTGTACAATCCTGCATAATTTAGGGAACCATCTGAACTAAGAATGGTAGCCCCCCATGCATTATTGCGATCCTGGGGATCTTCATTTCCGGCGCCTCCTGCATTTTGGGCACAACCTACTTTATGACTTTGCACATCAATTGATGTTCCTACTTCTTGCGTTCGCCCTTTGACATCGATCAAACTAGAAAGCAATCCGTCTTCACCTATGGCAATAACAACACCCGATCCATTAAACATTAAACCGTTAAATCCTGTATTTAAATAATTCGATCTTCCGGTTGTATTGCGATGGCTGTAATTTTCCTCGCGAACAGGCGCTTCTTCCACTGCGCCCACAAACTGAATGTAGGGCAAATCAATCACAGCATCCCATTGTGCTGCGGGAATTACAACATCAATTTGTGCCGAATAATCTCTATGTGTACCGACTTGAATCCCTTTTGCTTTAAGTGCGTTGATCACCGCTGTTCCATTCAACGTGCGGTAATAACTCAAGGTAAGTCGATAATTACTCCGTTCTTTAGCATGCGCTGGAATGCCTTTAACTTGTAAATCGGTTTCCAATTTGAATCCACGACTCACTGTAAGAAGTGCACGTATTTTGGAAGCTATATTGGACAGCGAAAATGAAGTGTCGATCACAGCAAAATAGGTGTTTCCCGACACATAATCAACCAAATGCAACCCCTGTAGCTCCCATGTCTTTCGCTCGGCATCAGTGGGTAGTTGATAGAATTGAACCAAACGAAAGTACTTCCCCATAAAAGGCGTGTCGCCCTCCAGTTTTAAGTTGGTCTTCGGTGTTTCTTGTACCTCAAATCGACCGATATCGGTTTTAATGACATACGGCTCCACAGACTGACCATAAGAAAAAATAACGGCAAATATGCTAAAAAATAAGCTTACCATTCGCCGTGTCACATACTGTTTTGAAATAAAATTTTGCATTTTTTTGGATTAGGTTGATGCTTTAAGTTCTTCGAAATGAGTTCAAATTTATAAATCCAAGACGTAAAAAATTAACATTTCTTTTAGAAAAGTAAGGTGGCATAAAAAAAACCGCCTAAAAGACGGTTTATACAAAATAATAATAAGTTTTTTACTACGAACGAATACGTTGCTCCCACTTCCAAGCGCTAGCTAATGCCTCTTCTAGTGTAGATTCTGCTTTCCATCCTAATACGGTATTGGCTTTATCGGTATTGGCATAGGCTTCTGTAATATCGCCTTCTCGACGTCCTACAATTTGATAGTTTAAAGGTTTTCCGCTAACTTTTTCAAAGGTTTTAATCACCTCCAAAACCGAGCTTCCTGTCCCCGTTCCCAAATTGAAGGTTTCCACTTTTTCGGTATTTTTTTGCTGAAGTAACCGTTGCAATGCAACCACATGGGCTTTCGCCAAATCGACTACATGGATATAATCCCGAATGGCAGTTCCGTCGGGAGTAGGATAATCATCACCAAAGACCGAAAGTTTTTCGCGAAGTCCTATAGCCGTTTGTGTAATGAACGGTACAAGATTTTGAGGCACCCCCAAGGGTAACTCTCCAATCTCAGCCGTGGGATGCGATCCAATGGGGTTGAAATAGCGCAACAAAATAGCATTGATCCCCGTAACTTTTGCTGTATCGGTGATAATTTCTTCTCCGATTTGCTTGGTATTCCCATAAGGAGAAATGGCGGGTTGCACCGAAGCATCCTCTGTAATCGGCATTTGTTTGGCCTGACCATAGACGGTGCATGATGAACTGAAAATAAAATGAGCTTGGGGAAGCGCAGCTAACGATTGCAATACATAAACCAACGCATTGATATTATTTTCATAATACAACAACGGATTTTCAACACTTTCGCCCACCGCTTTACTGGCCGCAAAATGAATCACTCCCGACACATCCTTATGCCTTTGGAAAAAATCTTGGACCGCTGCTTTCTCGCGCAAATCAATCTGTTCGAATACGGGTTTTTTCCCTGTAATTCGTTCAATTCCCTCCAAAACGGTAACCGAAGAATTAGATAAATTATCTAAAGCAATAACTTCAAACCCTTGATTTTGTAATTCTACAACGGTGTGTGACCCAATAAATCCTAAGCCACCAGTGACAACAATTTTCATCTGCTTTCTTTGATTTAAATAAATTCCAATATCGTTTCAGTAATAAAACGAATCTGTTCGTCATCGAGTTCGGTATGCATTGGTAACGCAATAACTTCATCGACTAATTGATTGGTTACTGGAAAATCTTCCTCGCGGTAACGCGCATCCAAATAGGCCTTTTGCCGGTGCAAAGGAATCGGATAGTAAATCGCACAGGGAATACCTTTTTCTTGCAAATGCGCGAGTAAGGCATCGCGTTTCCCATTTAAAATGCGAATTACATATTGATGAAACACATGACAATCGCAGTGGTCACAAATCGTAGGAACCCAAATATTTGGGTTTGCGGAAAGCGCCTCACTGTATTTTCGCGCAGCAGTTTGACGCGCTTTATTGTAGGTATCCAAATGGGGTAACTTTGCTTTCAACACGGCCGCTTGAATACTATCCAATCGCGAATTAACACCGACCACATCGTGATGATACCGCACATACATCCCGTGATTGACGATCCCTCTTAACGTATGCGCCAAGGCATCATCGTTGGTAAAAATCGCCCCACCATCGCCGTAACATCCTAAATTTTTGGAAGGGAAAAATGAGGTAGCCCCTACATGTCCGATGGTTCCTACTTTGCGTTTTGAACCGTCTTTTGACGTATAATCGGCACCAATGGCTTGGGCATTGTCTTCAATCACAAATAAATTATGTGCTTTGGCAATGTCCATAATCGCATCCATATTGGCTGCACGACCAAACAAGTGAACCGGTACTATCGCTTTGGTTTTGGGTGTTATCGCTTGACGAATTCGCTCCAAAGAAATATTCATATTATTCAAATCCACATCCACCAAAACAGGGGTCAATTGCAACAACGCAATGACTTCCACGGTAGCTGCAAAGGTGAAATCGGCCGTAATAACCTCATCGCCCGGTTGCAAACCCAATCCCATCATCGCAACTTGCAAGGCATCGGTTCCATTGGCACAAGGAATAACGTGCTTTACCCCCAAATAGGCCTCCAAATCGGCTTGAAATTGATGTACTAGGGGACCGTTGATGTAGGTAGTGGTATCTAAAACCTCTTGGATGGAAGCATTAACTTCCTCCTTTATTTTATCGTATTGACTTTTTAAGTCAACCATTTGTAATTTTTTCATACGTGGTCTAAAAACGAAACAAAAGTACATAAAATCTCCTTGCCCTTTACGACCAACCTTCTCTTTTTCGCTTTAAATTTTCGTAAAAATCCGACTACTTTTCGTATCGCTTAAGGGGTAAAAATCGCTACGTATCATCAGCATTTTATTTGTATTTTAGCCCAGAAAATTTCAATAATGCGGTTTGCTTACTCCTTACTCATTCGGTTCGTGGCGATAATTCTCCCGCTTTTGGCCCGTTTTAATGCCAAATTACAACGCTTTGTAGAGGGTAGAAAATCGGTATGGCAAACTTTGGAAAAGGGATTACAAGGCCACCAAAAAACACTTTGGTTTCACGCCGCATCTTTGGGGGAATATGAGCAAGGACTTCCTGTGATGGAAGCGTTGAAAGCAAAATATCCTGAGTATACCTTTGTGCTTACCTTTTTTTCGCCTTCGGGATATGAAGTACGGAAAAATAATCCTGTCGCCGACCTCACAGTATATCTGCCTCTGGACACTCCCGAAAATGCCCGTCGGTTTTTACAAACGGTGCAACCTGAAATGGCCTTTTTTATCAAATATGAATTTTGGCCCAATTACTTAAACCAATTGCGGCAACAAGCGATTCCCACTTATTTAATTTCTGGCGTGTTTCGACCCAATCAAGTGTTCTTTAAAGTGTATGGCGGATTTTACCGCAAGGCTTTGCGAACGTTTAGCCATTTTTTTGTTCAAAATGACCTTTCCAAAACCCTTCTTCAATCCATTGGAATAAAGGCGATTTCAGTGTCTGGCGATACGCGTTTTGATCGCGTGAATACCGTTTTACAACGCGACAACACGCTTGATTTTATGGAAGAATTTACTCAAGACGCCACCGTTATTGTTATTGGGAGTTCATGGCCTAAAGACGAAGAACTGTTGGCAAACTATATAAACGAAGCCCCCAAAAACCTTAAGTTTGTCCTCGCACCGCACAATATTAAATCCGAGCAACTGGATGCGTTTGTGGCATTATTGAAGCATCCTTCGGTTCGGTATTCACAACGAGATACTCTATCCCTGCAGGATTATTCCATTTTGATTGTGGATACAGTGGGACTCCTTACAAAAATTTACGCCTATGCCGATATCGCTTATGTGGGCGGAGGTTTTGGTTATCCGGGTGTTCATAATGTTTTGGAACCTGCTACATTTGGTATTCCGATTGTGGTAGGACCGCATTACGATCATTTTGCGGAAGCCACTGCACTGGTTCATTTGGGAGGTTGCGTGAGTATTTCGAATGAATTGGAATTAAA
This sequence comes from Flavobacterium fontis, assembly GCF_900129405.1. GTDB lineage: Bacteria > Bacteroidota > Bacteroidia > Flavobacteriales > Flavobacteriaceae > Flavobacterium > Flavobacterium fontis. The sequence continues at coordinate 9,047 of NZ_FQVQ01000009.1, forward strand.
AACGATACTCGATACTTGGGTTGCAAATACCCTAGAACGCAAAGAAAAAGGCAAGCTTTGCGCTACCTTTGTCCAAAAAAATACAGGAGCAACCGAACAAATTGTTTCCTACATTACTACTAATAACAAACCTACGTTGACGCATGAAAAAATGTAAATTTCTATTTTTTGTACTTTTTTTAAGTTTTCAAGTCCTTGCCCAGCAGGGCGGAATGTGGTTGCCGCATTTACTCAAAGGCGACCGGGAAACAGAAATGAAAAATTTGGGACTCAAATTGACCGCTGAACAAATTTACTCCCTCAACCAATCGAGTCTAAAAGATGCCGTTCCGCAATTTGACGGCGGCTGTACGGCTGAAGTAATTTCTAATCAAGGACTCATTTTAACCAACCATCACTGTGGTTTTGATGCGATTCAAAATCACTCCTCGGTAGCACACGATTACCTGCGCGATGGATTTTGGGCCTACAGCTTAAAAGAGGAATTACCCAACCCCGACATGGTCGTCACGTTTGTAGTGCGTATTGAGGATGTGACCTCAAGTGTACTTGCGGGTACGGAAAACATTACCAATGAAACGGAAAAACAGAAAAAAATTCAACAAAATCTCTCTGAATTAACCAAAAACTTACCCAAAGAGAGTTGGCAAGAAAACTTGATTAAACCCTTCTATGATGGCAATCAGTACATTCGTTTTGTAACTGAAACGTTTAAAGATATTCGTTTGGTTGGAGCCCCGCCTAGCGCAATTGGAAAATTTGGTTCGGATACCGACAACTGGGTTTGGCCGCGACACACGGGGGATTTCTCTTTGTTCCGAATTTATGCCGACAAAAACAATCGTCCCGCTGCTTATGCCGCAGAGAACATTCCCTACACCCCCAAACATTTTTTCCCTATCTCCATAAAGGGGATTCGTGAAAATGATTTTACCATGGTAATGGGCTACCCCGGACGTACACAAGAATACTTACCTTCGTATGCCGTTGAACAAATCATGAATACTTTAAATCCGGCCAAAATCGATGTGCGAGACGCTGCTTTGAAAATTCAGAACAGCTTCATGCGCAAAGATCAAGCAATTAAAATTCAATACGCCTCCAAGAATTCGAGTATTGCCAATTACTGGAAAAAATGGATTGGAGAGACAAAAGGCTTGAAAAAATCGAATGCCCTTGCTGCTAAAGAAGCGTTTGAAAAAGAATTGACGGAAAAAATAAATAAAGCCGGAAAACAGGGAGAATATGGAAATTTATTGGGTGATTTTAAAACCTACTACACTGAAATTCGCGATTATGCATTGGCACGCGACTTATTTACCGAAGTGGTATTGCGCAACACCGAATTATTGCAAACAGGCTACAAATTAGTGCAACTGGAGCAATTGTATCAAAACAAAGGAGAGCAAGCGTTTACCGAACGTAAAAATGTGTTGTATAAAGGAATCGATGCTTTTTACAAAGATTATCATGCCCCACTTGACAAAGCTGTTTTCGAACAATTAATCGCGCTGTATGCCCAACGTTTGCCTAAGGCTTTTATCCCTAGTGTATTGGAAAATGTCGATGCAGCAAGCTTAACCAATGAAATCTATTCCAGTTCAGCACTCACGAATCTTGAAGGATTTCGAAAATTATTGGAGGGCGACACAGCTACCATTTTGGCCAATATGCGTCAAGATAAGGGCTACCAATTGGTCAAATCAATTACGGAAACGTATTTAAAATTGGTGGCCCCCAAATGGGAAGAATGGAATGCAAAAATTGCCGCGACACAACGCAAATACATGAAAGCTATTGTCGAATTGAGTCCGAAATCAGCGCGCATATTCCCTGATGCCAACAGTACCTTACGCGTTACCTTTGGAAAGGTTAAGGGCTACAAACCCAGTGATGGCGTTTATTATGAACCTTTTACCACGTTGGAGGGTGTGATGGAAAAATACATTCCTGGGGATTACGAATTTGACGTTCCGGAGAAATTGATACAATTATACAATGCGAAGGATTTTGGACCGTATGCCAATAAACAAGGGAAAATGCCTGTAGCTTTCATTGCAACCAATCATACCACAGGGGGGAATTCAGGGAGTCCCGCGCTCGATGCTGAGGGGAATTTAATCGGTTGTAATTTTGATCGCGTGTGGGAAGGAACGATGAGTGATATTTACTATTCGCCCGAGATTTGCCGTAACATTATGGTGGACGCACGGTACATTTTATTTGTGATTGATAAATTTGCAAACGCTCAAAACATCATTAAAGAGCTGAAAATCATCACTCCGCAAACGAAAAATAAAAAGTCTAAAAAATAGACTTTGGCACGATGTTTGATAAGTAAATGGCGGAATCCAAAGTGCGAATTTTTTAAAAAAAAGGAGACAATTGTTTTTCTGATTAAAAAAATTTATATCTTTGCTCCGAATTAATAATTAACCTTTTATAATTAAGTAAGATGAAAAAAGTATTTTTAAGCTTAGCTGTAATCGCTGCTTTGACTGTAGTATCTTGTAAACAATCAGAAAACACTGACGCTGCTGCTGCTGACACAACTGCTGTTGACACAACTGCTGCTGACACAACTGCTGCTGCTGATACAACTGCTGCTGACACAACTGCTGCTGACACAACTGCTAAAGCTGAAACAGCTGCTCCAGCTGAGAAAAAATAATTAGAACCTCGTTCTAGTTAAGAAAAAAGTCCCGAATTCGGGACTTTTTTGTTTTCTATCGTTTTTAAAAATAAAAGCTGTCGTATATACAAAAAAAAACTCCTTACTGATGTAAGGAGCTTTTGTACTCAAGGCGGGACTTGAACCCGCACGGACATTACTGCCCACTGGATTTTAAGTCCAGCGTGTCTACCAATTCCACCACTCGAGCCTTGGTATTTTGAGCGAAAAACGGGGTTCGAACCCGCGACCTCAACCTTGGCAAGGTTGCGCTCTACCAACTGAGCTATTTTCGCCTGTAAACTTTAGAACCAACCGCATTAACTGCGATTGCGGATGCAAATGTAACACATTAAATGTATTTTGCAAGGGAAAATTTGAAAAAAATTAGACTCCTTCAGTAAACCCTTGATAACCAAACTGTCCTTACTGTCCTAGCATTCGTTTAATTTCGTTGAGCTTCATTAATGCCTCCACGGGCGTCAAGGTATTTATATCCAACTGTTGAATTTCCTCGCGTATCTCCTCCAATAAGGGATCATCCAAATTGAAAAAACTAAGCTGTAAATCGGTATCCGGGTTTTTATCCAACAACACTTCTGACGAATGATTCTTTTCTAATTTCTTCAACATCTTTTGGGCTTTTTGTACCACTGTTTGGGGCATTCCCGCCATTTTTGCCACATGGATTCCAAAACTATGGGCACTCCCGCCCTCTACCAACTTACGCATAAACAAAACAGTATCTTTGAGTTCTTTTACCGAAACATTGTAATTCTTGATCCGTGCAAAAGATTCGCCCATTTCATTCAATTCATGATAATGCGTTGCAAATAAAGTCTTGGGCCGTGAAGGATGTTCATGTAAATACTCGGCAATCGCCCAAGCAATCGAAATTCCATCGTAAGTACTTGTCCCGCGTCCAATTTCATCCAAAAGCACCAAACTCCGCTCAGAGATATTATTCAAAATAGAAGCCGTTTCATTCATTTCAACCATAAAGGTAGATTCGCCCATCGAGATGTTGTCACTAGCGCCCACACGGGTAAAAATCTTGTCAACTACCCCCATACGCAAACGTTCAGCAGGGACAAAACTTCCCATTTGAGCCAACAATACTAAAAGTGCTGTTTGCCGCAGTATGGCCGATTTTCCCGACATATTGGGCCCCGTTATCATCATTAATTGTTGATGGTTTCGATCGAGATACACATCATTGGCCACATAAGGCACCCCCGCTGGCAATTGCTTTTCAATGACAGGATGACGCCCGTTGACAATTTCCAACTCAAAGGATTCGTCCAATTCGGGACAAACATAATGATGCTCCACGGCCATTTGTGCAAACGACAACAAACAGTCCAATTGGGCGATCAATTGCGCATTGGTCTGCACGGGCTTGATATAACTCCCCACCCAACTCACTAACTCTTCAAACAAGCGGGATTCAATATGTTGGATTTTCTCCTCGGCCCCCAATATCTTTGTCTCGTATTCTTTCAATTCCTCCGTAATATACCGCTCGGCATTGACCAAGGTTTGCTTGCGAATCCAATCGTGAGGAACTTTATCTTTATGGGTGTTTCGAACTTCAATATAATAGCCAAAAACGTTGTTGAAAGCAATTTTTAAAGAGCTAATCCCAGTTCGTTCCGATTCGCGTTTTTCAATCCCCTCCAAATACTCCTTCCCCGAATAGGCGATCTTTCGTAAGGCATCCAACTCCTCATGAACCCCTGCACGTATAGCATTCCCCTTGGCGATAGAAACGGGTGGCTCGGCTTGTAAGGTGGTCGCAATTTTTTCGCGCAACACATCACAAGCCTGCAGACTATCGCCCAAAACACGAACGGCTTCTTGCGGACTTGCGAGTGCCCAATCTTTAATGGGAAGTATCGCATCTAACGATTCTTTCAAGGCCACCAACTCTTTGGGTCCGATTCGCCCTGTCGCTACTTTGGAAATTAACCGCTCTAAGTCGGAAATCAAGCGAATTTGTCGTTGCATTTGTTGCAACACATCGGGATGACTCTGCAAATAGGCAACCACTTGGTGTCGTTCTCTAATTTTAGCAATTTCTTTGAGTGGTAAAGCCAACCATCGTTTCAACAAGCGCGAACCCATAGGCGAAATCGTTTTGTCGATTACGTCCAAAAGGGTGACCGCATTGGGATTGTAACTGTGGTATAATTCTAAATTTCGAATGGTAAAACGATCCATCCACACATAGGCGCTCTCGGCTATCCGCTGGATTTGCGTAATATGTTGTAATTTATGATGCTGTGTTTCTGACAAATAATACAAAATAGCTCCCGAAGCTACTATACCTTCCGTTACCTCTTCAATCCCAAAACCTTTTAAAGAATTGGTTTGGAAATGGGTCGTTAATTTTTCAAACGCATAATCGGCTTTGTAAATCCAATCCTCAAGAAAAAAAGTGGTGTAGTGTTCTCCAAAGGTTTCTGAAAATTGCTTTTTCTGGTATTTGGGCACTAAAATCTCTGCAGGAGCAAAGTTTTGCAACAGTTTATCCAAATATTCTTCGTTGCCTTGGGCAGTGAGAAACTCTCCGGTAGACACATCCAAAAAGGCTATCCCGTGTATTTTTTTTCCAAAATGAATCGCTGCAAGAAAGTTATTGGATTTTGCTTGCAATACTTCATCATTTAAAGCGACTCCCGGCGTCACCAACTCTGTGACCCCTCGCTTTACGATGGTTTTGGTCATTTTCGGATCTTCCAATTGATCGCAAATCGCCACCCGAAGTCCGGCCTTAACCAACTTGGGCAAATAGGTATTGAGCGAATGATGTGGAAATCCTGCCAACGCCGTTTCGGAAGCCGAACCATTGCCTCGCTTGGTTAGAATAATGCCTAATATTTTGGAAGCACGGATGGCATCCTCCCCAAAAGTTTCATAAAAATCACCTACACGAAACAACAAACAAGCGTCCGGATACTTGGACTTAATTTCGTTGTATTGTTTCATCAAAGGGGTTTCTTTGAAACTTTTCTCTTTTGTAGCCACTTCGTTTTCATTTAAAAATTAGGAACTACGAAAATAGCTATTTTCTTCAGAAATCGTTCGCATGAATCACCGAACAATTTGAATAAAAAACAGGAGGTTAACGAAATTTTGTTAGCTTTGCTTGTCTAATTTAAATTCATTGTACGATGAAAAAAATACTTTTAGTAGCTGTATTGTCGATTATGGGAGTAGCTCATGCCCAAACGCCCAACGCGAATGCAAAACCGGCAACACCTCAACCTGCACAACCGGCTCAAAAAGTGGATGGTCCGCAAATCACCTTCGAAAATGAAACGATTGATTACGGAACAATTCCTCACAATGCCGACGGTAATCGTGAATTTGTTTTTGTCAACACGGGCAACAAGCCTTTGATTATTGAAAGTGCACAGGGCTCTTGCGGTTGTACAGTGCCTACAACCCCTAAAGATCCGATTCAGCCCGGGCAACGCGGTGTAATTGGGGTTCGTTATGCCACTGACCGCGTAGGTCAATTTACCAAAAATGTCACCGTGCGCTCCAATGCAGTGGGTAATGAAATTAAAGTACTTACCATCAAAGGAAATGTACTTCAAGCCCCACAACCCGAAAGAACGACACCTGTGAAAAGTTAATAATACTTTATGAAACGATAAAAGCTCCTTTCTGGGGCTTTTTTTATTTTTGTACTATGCGAAAATTAGCCAATAACGAACTAGAGCGAAAAACGGTAGCCGACTTTAAATCGGCGGCAAAAACACCCGTAATTCTTATCCTTGACGACATTCGGAGTCTCCACAATATCGGTTCTGTTTTTCGAACCGCTGATGCGTTTTTGATTGAAAAAATTTACCTCTGTGGTATTACCGCTACCCCACCCCATAAAGAAATTCAAAAAACGGCTTTGGGCGCCACCGAAACGGTAGCGTGGGAATACCAAAAAGATGTGGGAACCGCGATTGAAAAGCTCCAACACGAAGGCTGGAAAATTTACGCCATTGAGCAAGTCGAAGGGGCCACATTCCTAAATTCCTTTCACCCTCAACCCAACGAACGTTATGCGTTAATTTTTGGAAACGAAGTTTACGGTGTATCACAAAAAGCGATTGAACACTGCGAGGGTTGTATCGAAATTCCCCAATTGGGCACCAAACATTCACTCAATATTGCCGTAAGTGCTGGGATTGTGGTTTGGGATATTTTTCAAAAAATGAAACAATAATCGTATGTGTCGCCTACTCGTACTTTTTTTGTTTTTAAGTTGTACCCTTGGAGCGCAAACATCCAATATTGCTCCGATATTACAAGCTACAGGTAATCAAGCCTATTGCCCCGGTACGGCCCTACCCATTGCTACCGCTATGTCATTTATCGACCCCGATGATACGGGAACCCAACAAGTGACGGTGCAAATTTCGGGAGGCTATGTCGTGGGGCAAGATATTTTAATGCTTACGGGAGTTCACCCAAACATCAGTAGCTCTTGGGACGCTGCTGCGGGAAAACTAACCCTGACCGGAATTACGAGTCAACCTACATACGCCGAATTACAAGCCGCCATTTTAGGGGTAGTATATCAAAGCAACCACCCTGCGCCCACGGGAACACGAACCTTCGCCATCGCTGTGGGTGATGCGAATTATCTCCCCGCTACGGGGCATTATTACCTTTTTGTACCCAATGTGGGGATTACCTGGAGTGATGCACTAACGTTGGCTGCGGCCAGCAACTATTTTGGGTTACAAGGGTATTTGGCTACGCTCACCTCGGCCGACGAGGCAACATTTGCTGGAAATCAAGCTTCAGGCACTGGCTGGATTGGCGCAAGTGACCAACAAATCGAGGGACAATGGCGTTGGATGTCGGGCCCTGAAATGGGCACTTTACTCTCGTATGCGTTTTGGAATTCAGGAGAACCCAACAATATGGGAAATGAGGATTATGCACACATCACCGCTCCAGGGGTTGGAATTCCCGGCTCTTGGAATGATTTATCCAATACCGGAGAAGCGAGCGGACCCTATCAACCGCAAGGCTATATTGTTGAGTTTGGAGGGATGCCCAATGATCCCATACTGCAATTATCTACGAGCACCTCGGTATATATGGTACAAATCAATAGTATCACCGAAGGAGAATCTTGTGGTCCGGGAAGTGTAACCCTTTCGGTCAATGCTTCTGGTAATCCGATTGCCTGGTACACGAGTGCGGCTGGAGGAACCCCTATTGCTACAGGACCGACATTTACCACCCCCGTTCTAGCGTCAACAACGGTTTATTTTGCCGCTTTGGTTGATTGTCCCAACATCCCCCGAACGCCTTTGGTAGCTTTGATACGAGATATTCCCATAGTCACGGTTGGACCCACAACTACGGCCTGTGCTGGAAATTCGCAACTTTTGAGCGCCACCACTACGGCGGGGATTCTTCGCTGGTATGACGACCCTACCACGACAATTGCTTTGGCTACGGGCGCAACATTTTCAACGCCACCACTAACTAATGCAATCATATTTTATGTAGAGGCCGACAACAACGGCTGTCGCTCTGGACGCATCCCTATTTCCATACCCTTATTTCCGAGTCCCGACTTGGGGAATGACGAAATCTTAGAATGGTGTGAAAATCAAACAGGTACCCTTAGTGTGTCATTTCCCAATGGAGCGTATGTGTGGTCTAATGGAAGTACTTCCAATGCGATAACAGTTTCCCAAGCGGGAACCTACACCGTTACGGTAACGACGCCTGAAGGGTGCTCGGACAGTAAAACCTTTACCGTCAACACCTACTTTGTTCCTCAAATTGCTTCCGTTTTGGTTAATGGCTTAGAAGTTAGCCTTTTCATGGTCAATCCCGGTGATTATGAATACAGCATTGACAGTTTGAACTTTCAAGAGACTCCATTTTTTACGTTACCTACGGGAGGGAATTATATAGCAACGGTTCGTGAAATTCATGGCTGTGGATTGGTTGTCTATCCTTTTAATGCCACTTTTTTTAGCTCCTTTTTCACCCCTAATGGTGATGGTATCAACGATCAATGGACTCCAAAAGGACTTGAATGGAATGCCCAAACCACTATTGTTATTTTTGACCGTTTTGGAAGAATAGTAAAAGCCTTAGATGCCAATACGCCCGCTTGGGATGGGCTTTTCAATGGTCAGCTGGCCCCCGCAGATGATTATTGGTTTCGCTTTCAAGCAAATGAATCTGCTGCGCCTCAATTGGGCCATTTTAGTTTAAAGCGATAAACTTTCCTGAATTTTATCAAGAATAAAAACGTAGTCCGATTGATGTTTTACAAAATCCAGTTCAGAAACATCAATGACCAATACATTTAAGCCTTGTTGCGTTTTGATAAAATCCAAATACCCACTGTTGATTCGTTCCAAATAATCGGCGGGAATTTCTTGCTCATAACTGCGCCCTCGCTTACGGATATTCGCCAACAAACGCTCCGTATTTTGATACAAATAAATGTACAAATCAGGTTTAGGCATTTCCTTGTAAATGATATCAAAAAGGGTTTTGTACAATCGATATTCGTCATCGGCTAGCGTGACCTTGGCGAAAATAAGTGACTTAAAAATGTGGTAATCGGCTACGATAAAATCTTTGAACAAATCAAATTGTGAAAGGTCGTCGGAAATTTGTTGATAGCGATCGGCCAAAAATGACATTTCTAACGGAAAAGCGTACCGACTTTGGTCTTTGTAAAATTTAGGTAAAAACGGATTGTCGGCAAAGCGTTCATAAACCGTTTTTCCATTGAAATCCGCTGCAATTTTTGAAGCCAACGTGGTTTTCCCAGCACCGATGTTCCCTTCGATGGCAATGTAGTTAAACTTATCTAAGGTGATTTTTGCTAAGGGTTGAGGCATCGAACCCACCCGCTCGCATCGTCCCTTGTCGGAGCATGCATTAAGTAAAGCCGTTACCGAAATTCCCGTGCGTGGGTCTTTCCAATACGGGAGCACTTCCTGCAAAGGGCGCAATACAAACAAACGATCGGCCAAATGCGGATGGGGCAAGGTCAAGGTTTCGGTTGTGAAACACTCCTCATCGTAACTGATGATATCAATATCGATGATGCGGTCTTGATAGCCCGGAGTTGATTTTGCCTTTCGTCCCATCGTTTGCTCCAAGCGTTGAAATGCTTTCAATAACTTTTGAGGCGGTTTATATGAATGTGCCACTAGCACACAATTGTAAAAAGAGGCGCTTTCAAATCCCCAAGAATCACTTTCATACATCGAGGAAATAGCGACAACCGTGGCAATCTCCTGATGGATTTGCGCCACACATTGCACCAAATTCTCGGGTTTGTTCCCCATATTGGTACCTAAAGCGATGACAAGGGTATGTTGAGCATTCATGGAGCGCAAAATAAGTAAAAGTTAGTCAGTTTACCTTATTTTTGCCGTCTGTGTTGATAACTATTTCTTTAAAATTAAAGAAAACAAAACGTAACATTTTCAATGCTTTGACAACTAATTAGAAAAAAAAGTTATGCGATTTTTAAGTAATGTGTTGGCCACCTTAGTGGGACTGTTTCTGTTTTTTATGATTTCGTTTTTCGGTCTCATCATTATTGCTGCCCTGTTTGGGGGGGATGAAGAAACCGTAGCGGTGGAATCCAATTCAGTCATCGAACTGGATTTATCTCAAGTTTCTCTCGATTATGCGGGGAAAATCAACTTTACCGATATTGGGCAATATACCGAAAACCATGATGGGTTGATGGATATTATCCATGCGCTATCGTATGCAAAAGGCGATACGGATATCAAAGGAATTTCGATTATTAATTCCAATTCAGCCCTGGGCATGGCACAAACCAAAGCCCTGCGGGATGCCCTTACCGATTTTAAAAAATCAGGGAAATTCGTATACGCCTATGCCGACGTGTATTCGCAAAAAGACTATTACTTGGCTTCTGTGGCCGATAAAGTATATATCAATCCGGTTGGGGAATTGGATTTTAAAGGACTTTCAGCTGAAGTGATGTTCTTTAAAAACATGCAAGAAAAATCGGGTGTAAAGATGGAAGTAATTCGCCACGGGAAATACAAAAGCGCTGTAGAGCCCTTTTTGGAGGAAAAAATGAGTGAGGCCAACCGTGAACAAACCAATCAATTGATTCAATCGCTTTGGACTTCTATGTTGAAAGACATTAGTGCCAGTCGTAAACTCTCGATTGAACAATTGAATGCTATCGCAGATAATTTAGGTGCGCGAACTCCGGAAATGGCCAAAGCCAGCCGTTTGATTGATGGCATTACTTATGAAGACCATTACCACGATGTCATTCGTAAAGCGCTGGATGTAGAAAAAGATACGGGATACAATACGGTTTCGATTGTGGATTATGCTGAAGCCAATGCAACAGCGGCGATGGATTTGGAAAGTTCCGATAAAATTGCTGTGATTTATGCGCAAGGAGAAATTGCAGAAGGGGAAGGCGACGTCAATATCATCGGTGATGGTGCCATGCGCAGAGCTATTCGCGCCGCGCGTCGCGATGAAGATGTAAAAGCGATCGTATTACGCGTTGATAGTCCGGGGGGGAATGCTTTGACTTCGGACTTGATTTGGCGAGAAATTGAACTCACCAAGAAGGTAAAACCCGTTGTCGTTTCGATGGGGAACTATGCCGCTTCAGGAGGGTATTACATTGCTTGTAATGCAAATAAAATCTTTGCCGAAGAAACGACTATTACAGGATCGATTGGTGTTTTTGGGGTGATTCCCAATTTTGCCGAATTAAGCCAACGTATCGGTCTTACGGTTGATCAGGTACAAACCAACGCACAAGCCAACGGGTATAGTCCGTTTCGCCCTATGGATGAAAGTTTCCGAGCCGTGACCCAGGAAGGAGTAGAACGCGTATATGCTACCTTTGTCAAACGAGTAGCCGACGGACGAAAACTAACGCCTGCGCAAGTAGACGCTATTGGCCAAGGACGCGTATGGAGCGGAGCAGATGCGACCAAAATTGGTTTGGTCGATGCTATTGGCGGGATGGAAGAAGCCCTTGCAGAAGCCGCCAAATTGGCTAAAATCAAAAAATACCGCACCCAAGAATTTCCTGAATACGAACGCGAAGTCTTTGCCTTTTTTGAAGAAATGGGACTCATTCAAAGTCGGGAATCGTTGTTAAAAGAAACCATGGGAGCTGAAAATTATGCCGTATTCCAACGCATTCAAGTGCTGGCTCGTCAACGAGGCGTCATGGCACGCGTTCCTTATGAACTCGAAATTCAATAACCTATAAACCGCCTAACATCAGGCGGTTTTTTTTATTTTTTTTAGCATTTCCCTTACGATAGACTCCGCTAGAAAAGATTATTTTTGTTTTATCTCGTTTTAGGCAAGATTTTTGCCAAGCCCTTTAAAACCACTCATTATGTTGAAGAAAATCGCCAAAATTACCGGAATCACGTTGGGAGTACTCCTTATAGCGGCTTTTGCAATTCCGTATTTTTTCAAAGATCAAATTAAAGCCCGTATTGAAAAAGCACTCAACGAAAGTGTCAATGCTACCGTCTCTTTTGCCGATGCCGAGGTAAGTCTTTTTCGAAATTTCCCAAAAGCAACGGTAAGTATCGAGAAAATGGCGATTATTAATAAAGCACCTTTCGAAGGGGATACTTTGGTCGCTTTTGAATCCTTAGCCTTGAAATTGTCGGTCATGGAATTGTTCAATGATGAAACCGAACCCATGCAAGTCGATGCCATTGCGACAAAAAATGGACTCATCAATGTTATTCTCAACAAAGAAGGTATCGGCAACTATGATATTGCGTTAAAAAAACCAGATGAAAAAGGAGCTGCCGAAGAAAGCAAACCGCTGTCTTTTAAAATTAAATCCTATGAAATTGAAAATTACCGCTTTCGTTTTACCGATCAAGCCTCAAACATGAAGGTGGTCCTCGACAGCATCCAACATACCGGTGTAGGCGATTTTAGCAATGATGTCTTGGATTTAGATACCCACACATCCACCAACGTTTCGTTTTCGATGGACAAAGCCAATTATATGCGAAACATTCCCGTGAGTTTGGATGCCATTTTGGGTTTGGATCTAAAACAAAGCAAATACAGCTTTAAAAAGAACGAAGCCAAAATCAACGATTTACCTCTAAAATTCAATGGATTTATTCAGCTTTTGGAAAAAGCCCAAGTGTATGACTTGACGTTTGAAACGCCCACTTCCGACTTTAAAAATTTCCTCGGGTTGATTCCCGCTGCCTACCGCAGTAATATCGATAATGTAAAAACAACGGGACAATGCAGCATCAAAGGATTTGCCAAAGGTCAGTTAACAGAGACCTCAATTCCCCGATTTTCGGTGGCCATTGCCTCAAACAACGCTTCATTTCAATATCCCAACTTGCCCAAAGCCATAAAAAACATTCACATTGATACCAAAATTGTAAATGAAACTGGGCAAGTCAACGACACCTATGTCAACCTAAACCGCTTGTCGTTTGCCGTTGACCAAGATGTATTTGATGCCAAAGCCACCCTCAAAAACATCGCTGAAAATGCCCTAGTGAACGCCCAATTAAAAGGGGTCGTCAACCTAGCCAATTTTTCAAAAGCCTACCCTATTGCCGTTGACAAACCTTTGTCGGGTATTATCAAAGCTGATGTGAGCACTGAATTTGATATGGCTGCCGTAGAAAAAAGTGACTACGCGCGTATCAAAAACGAAGGGGAAATTGACCTCACCGGATTTCGTTATACCGATGAAAGCGGTAAAACAATGGACATCAGTAAAGTATTGGTTGCTTTCAATCCGAGTCGTGTTGTGTTGAAAGAATTTAAAGCAAAAACAGGAAAAAGTGATTTGGGCGTGAGTGGTGTACTGGAAAATTTTTATGGCTACCTCTTCCGCAACCAAAACTTGGAAGGCAACTTTACCCTGACCTCCAATCAAATTGCAGTAAGTGATTTTATGACTACCGAAAAAGCGGCCCAAAGCGAGACTGCAAAAAACAAAGAACCGCTTAAAATTCCAGCCTTCTTAGATTGTACACTCACTGCCAAAGCCAATACGGTATTGTATGACAATTTAACGTTGAAAAACTGTGCAGGAAAGTTAATTATTAAAGATCAAAAAGTAACCCTGGAGAATGTAAAAACAAACATTTTCGGCGGGCAAATTACCTTTAATGGTGATGTTTCAACGCAAACGAAAGTACCCACTTTTGCGATGGACTTGGGGTTAAACCAAGTTGACATTGCACAAACCTTCACCCAACTTGAAATGTTTAAAAAAGTGGCTCCAATTGCAGGCGTTATCAATGGAAAATTCAATTCCAAAGTACAGTTGAAAGGATCCTTAAACGCAACCGAAATGACACCTGATCTGAAAAGTCTCAACGGCGATTTGATGGGGCAATTGTTGTCTACCACGGTCAATTCGAACAACTCCAAACTCTTACAAGCCTTGGATGGGCAACTCAAATTCATTGATTTGAACAAACTGAATTTAAACAACCTCAAAACGGCCCTTCATTTTGAAAATGGCCGCGTTACCCTCAAACCGTTTGACCTAAACTACCAAGATATTAAAGTAAGCGTCAATGGTTCACACGGTTTTGACCAAACCCTGCGCTATGGTTTGACCCTTGATGTTCCTGCAAAATATTTAGGGCGCGAGGCCAATGCGCTTTTGGCAAAACTTTCTCCAGCAGAAATCAATGCGTTGGGTACACTTCCTATCAACGCGACTATTGCAGGAAATTTTACTAACCCCAAAGTAACCACCGATTTAAAGGCAGCCACGACCACGCTCGCCAACCGATTGGCACAACAACAAAAGAATAAATTGGTCGACAAAACGAAAAACGAGATAGGACGAATTATCGATCGAAATACAAAACCCGGGGACACCGCCAAAGCCTCTTCAAAAGAAGCGGTAAAAAATAAGGCCGGAGATTTGTTAAAAGGGTTGTTGGGTAAAAAGAAATAGTATCTTCGCACTGATATTACTAATTCTTTACCATGAAAAAAATCATTCTTATTGCAGTACTTGCCACAGGATTGTGTGCCACTGCTCAAAAACGCATTCGCGGCGATGTTGAACTTACCCCTTACATCGGGTATCATTCGTCAACGTATAGTTCAACGTCAGGTGCTGATGGCTTAAACACCCTTCAATTTGGTGTGCTCGGCGATTTTTATTTTAACAACCGCTGGAGTATACGTACGGGATTGCAATCGCAAACTATGGGCGTTGAAGTTTTTGGCTTTGATGAAAAATTAAATTACATTCAAATCCCAGTGAATGCCAATTGGCACTTTGGTTCCAGTCGGGCTTGGAATTTGAACTTCGGTTTGACAGGCGGGGTATTGACCTCTGCGAAATCCGGTGGTGAAGATATTTCAGAATTCGTTGAGGGGACTCAAATCGGACTCTCATTTGGTATTGGGTACAAAATCTTCTTGAACAAACGTACCGGATTACTTATTGACTATCAAGCGTTTTCTGGAATGACAGATGTTTCAAAAAATCCTATGATTGACGTACGCAATATTGCTGGAAGTCTTAACTTAGGCTGTGTCGTGCGACTTTAAGTTGCCGCTCTTTCTTAAAATACAACGACCAAGAAAATCTTGGTCGTTTTTTTATACTTCTATTTTTACCGCATAGCCTTCATAGGTGCGCACATTAAACACCGTTTGATCTTCAAAAATTAAATATTGCCCTTTGACACCTACCAGTTTTCCTTCATAAAAAGGCGACTTGTCCAAATTAAGACTTGCCACTTTGGAAGGGTATTGCAATACGGGATAGTGTAATTCCCATATCTTGTTGGCATTTAGATCAAAATAAGGACGCACTTCTTCGGGGAGTTTTTCGGCTAATGTGGTTAGCATGAGGAGTAAATCGGCGGCAGGCACTTCGTTTTTCAACATCTTTTTCCAATTGGTTTTATCGGCAAAATACTGTTTCAACGCTACTTCGGTAATTCCTGCCAAATAGCGATTAGGTACCTCTACTATAGGAAGGGCTTGCACGGCTCCTTGATCAATCCAGCGTGTAGGCACTTGCGATTTGCGGGTAACACCCACTTTGACCTCACTCGAAAGGGCCAAATAAACAATGTGGGGTTGTAATTGGATTCGTTTTTCATATGCCAAATCCCGATCTTCAATATCCAAATGGGCGGTACTCAATTCGGGCTTCATGATCCAATCGCCTGCCGACGGACTTTGCATAAAACAATCGTAACAAAATCCTTGTCTAAAAATTTTCTTGGCTTTCCCACAATGCAAACATTGGTAACCCGTATGGTGTATGGCAAGAGGCTTCCCCAAAAGTTGGTTCATGTGTAAAAAACTGTTTTCAAAAACCAAATAATATTGAATGGGATCTTGAAACTCGGTTTGCATTTTGGTTAATACACCTTCGTAAGCCATTATGAATTGCATTTAGATTATTTGTACGTAAAGATAAAAGAAGTACAATGTTTTGGGAATAAAATTTGTTCTTTTTCACCATTTCTTTGAGCACAAAAACATATTTTTTTGTACTTTTAACTAGCTATACTAATCACTTCATTGTGCCGGTTACCTAAAAATGAAATCGTTTTTGTCTCCGGCTAAAACACAGTGATTTAAAACCATTTTTTATGCCATTTCCCATTATCAATTCCATCGCCTCATGGGTGTTGAAACAGCGAATTCACCAAATTGAGTTGTTTTTAAAATACCCCAATGAAGTTCAAGAAGATTTGTTATTGAATCTCATCCGGAATTGTGAGGAAACGGTAGTGGGTAAAAAATATGATTTTGCATCGGTAAAAAGTTACCAAACCTTCATCGATCGGGTGCCCGTATCCAGCTATGAGGATTTAGAACCGATGATTGAAGAAACCCGCAAAGGGTATCAAAACATTTTTTGGCATTCCCCGATTAAGTGGTTTGCCAAATCGAGCGGAACGACCAATGCCAAAAGCAAATTTATCCCCGTAAGTAACGAAGCCTTAGAAGACTGTCATTATAAAGGCAGTAAAGATTTATTGGCCATGTACTTGCATAATAATCCCGATTCGGGGTTGTTTTTGGGAAAAAGTTTACGCCTTGGAGGCAGTTCGCAAATCTATGCCAACAACAATACGTATTTCGGAGACCTGTCGGCAATTCTCATTGAAAACATGCCGCTTTGGGCCGAATTTAGTAGCACTCCGAGTAATAAAACTTCGTTGATGAGCGAATGGGAAACCAAATTGGCCGCCATTATTCAAGAAACCAAAAATGAAAATGTTACCAGTTTTGCCGGAGTTCCCTCATGGATGCTTGTGTTGATTAACCGCATGTTGCACGAAGAAGGAAAAACGAATTTATTGGAACTTTGGCCCAATTTGGAAGTTTATTTTCACGGCGGGGTTAGTTTTGAACCGTATCGTGAACAATACCAAAAGATAATTCCAAAAGCGGAGTTCAAGTATTACGAAATTTACAATGCCAGCGAAGGCTTTTTTGCCATTCAAGATCAAAATTTTTCCAGTGATTTACTGTTGATGTTGGACTATGGTATTTTTTATGAATTCATCCCGATGGACACTTTTGGCACTTCAGCGCAAAAAATCGTTCGGTTGGCCGAAGTAGAACGCGATAAAAACTATGCCGTGGTCATCACTACCAACTCGGGCTTATGGCGCTATATGATTGGCGATACCGTACGTTTTACGTCACTGAATCCTTATCGAATTCGCGTTTCGGGTCGCACCAAACATTTCATCAATGTGTTTGGCGAAGAATTGATGGTAGAAAATACCGATCGCGCTTTGGCCGAAACCTGTAAACAGTTGCAATGTGAAATTAAAGATTATACCGTGGCTCCTATTTTTATGCAAGACAAAGAAAAGGGCGCCCATGAATGGATGATCGAATTTGCTCAAAAACCCGAGTCGATTGAGACTTTTGCAAAGCTTTTGGACGAAACCTTGCAATCGTTAAATTCTGATTACGAAGCCAAACGCTACAATAATATGACCTTAAACCCTTTGAAAGTGAATGTCGCCCGAGAGAATTTATTCTACGATTGGCTAAAAGAACGCAATAAATTGGGGGGACAAAACAAAATTCCACGATTATCCAACCAACGGGATTATTTGGAGCAACTTTTGGGATTACAACAAACACCACATTTCTTATGAGAAAAATAATCCTACTCGTTTTGGCAGTATGTTTTGCGGCCTGTGGTCCAAAACGGATGAAATGTTATGGCCGTCGTTGTGTGACCATTGACGTTCCATCGGCACCCTCCTCAAAGGCACAACTTCCTTCATAACTTTTTTTTGTGATTGCGGTGTAACAAATTTTCGACACCTGAGTCTTATTTGTCATCATCAATCAATCACAATCATGAAATCAACTTATTTCACCCTACTGCTCATAGTAGGCTTTAGCGCCTTCGCGCAAGAACCAAACAATCCCGAAAAAAGTCAAGCCAACGATTCGATCAAAACCAAGGTAACGACCCTTGATGAGGTAACTATTGCGCAAAAACGCAAATACATTAAAGTCGAATCCGATAAAACGACGGTCTCCATCAAAGATAACCCGATGGTGAGTAGCGGCAGTAGTCTGGATGCTATCAAAAAATTACCCGGCGTGATTACCTCGCCAACGGGAGAAATTTCGCTAAACGGTCGAGGTGTTCGTATTTTTATCGATGGAGCACCTACTTCTTTGGCGGGAACCGATTTGCAAAATTACCTGAGTTCACTGCCCGCCAATGCGATTGAAAAAGTAGAATTGATATACAATCCTGGCGCTTCGTATGATGCCAATGCGAGTGGTTCAATTATTAATATTGTGACCAATGCAAAACGCAAAGCGGGAATTAATGCGAGTTTTAATATCAATTACAACTTCAACAAATACCAAAAACCGAGTCCACAAGTGCTAGTGAACGGAAAATCAGGTAAATTGAGTTGGCAAACCATGACGGGGTATAACTACATTGAAGGAGAAAATCGCCGTCGTATCACTCAAACCTTTACTGCTTTTACGCCCGATAAATTTTTGGACCAGGAAAATTTTGGGGTCAATATTTACCGCAATTTCTATTTTCGCGGAGGAACGAATTACCGCTTTAATGAACGTTCTAATCTATTGTTCAATTACAATGTTAATGCGGCCAATGAGCGCAGTCGTTTCGAAAACAGCACGTTAGGCGACAACATCGATTACCGCAACGAAGGGTTGTCTAAAAACAAAAGCTACAATCACGAATTGAGTTTGCAGTTTAAACAAAAATTAGACACCATTGGGTCTTCGTTTGATGTTACAGCCTATTCCAATTTCTTGGATCAAAAGCCAATTTCGTCGGCATCAGCCTTTGATTTAGCCACGTCGAATACATTTACTAATTCGAGTAATTCGGTTTTCCATTTAAACAATCATTACTTGAAGTACGATTTTGTCTTTCCTATTCCCCAATGGAAGTTAACCCTTTCCACGGGAGGTAAATACAATTATTTGTCGGTGGTTCAAGATGGAAACTACTTTTTAAATAGTGTGACCCCCAACGTGATTACCTTCGACTATCGCGAAGACAACTTGGCCTTTTATGTGGAAGCGCGCCAACAGTTTAAAAAATTGAGTCTGACCGCTGGTTTACGCTACGAAAACTTCCATATTGACCGTTTGACGAACACTTTAGCGCAGAAAGTAACATTCACCAATCGAAATCTTTTCCCCAATGTAAGCGCCCTTTATGCCTTCACGGATCAATTGAATGTTTCGGCCTCGTATTCAAAAAAAATCAACCAACCGAATTATTTCGCTCTGAATCCAAACAACAGTTCCAATTTTGACCAGTTCAATGCGTCGCAAGGAAATCCATTGTTGAATCCGACGTTCTTGGACAACTTTGAACTGAAATTTTCGGCCTTCCAATTTGTTCAATTAGGAGCCAATTATACCCTCAGCAAAGACAACAACTTGTTTGTTTTCAGTGCTGATCCCAATGCCACCACACCCATTAGCAATGCTACTTTCCGCCAGTTTGAGGAGTTTAGAACCTTCAGTGCTTTTGCGAGTTTCCCCATTCCGTTGGATTACTTTTTTAAGGGAAAAGAGGAGTTTCAAAAACGCATGAACAACATGGATCAAATGAATTACATATTTGTGAATGTGAATTACATCAAGTCGGAGTTGCGTGGCGTTTCGCTGCCTTACGGTACAGAAGGCTTGTTCAATTATGGGGCACAGGCGCAAATCATTTTGCCTTGGGGCATCAAAAATGTGATGAATTATTTCATTTTACCGGGCAATGGAAACTGGGAAATCTACCGTATTACCAAACCCATTCAGCAATTTGATATTTCCTTCCACAAGGAGTTTATGGATAAAAAACTAAAAATTGGTCTCCATGCGATGGATTTGTTCAATCAAAACAACATCAATGCTTTGGTGGCTGGAGAAAATTTGGACACCCGTTTCCGTGAGAAGATTGACTCGCGTGTATTCCGGATTTCGTTGACGTATAATTTTGGTAATCTAAAACTTCAGAAAGAAAACACCGATATTCAAACGGAGAAAGTAAATTCTGGAGGTGGCTTACTGAAATAAATTTGAGGTTAGTGTATAAAAAAAGCCGTCTCAAAACTGAGGCGGTTTTTTATGATTTTTAATGTTTGACATACAATATTTTAACTATGATACTTTAAGATTTTAAACCAAAAAAATCGATTAACCTATTCGTTGGATGATTTACCACCAAATAAAAATTAAGCCCGTTTACCGTTGTAATTGAAACAAAATTGGCACCCCTTTTAGCCAAACTTTTATTTTCTGCTCATTCATTTGTTTAGTCATTAGCGCCACAAATAAGATGTTCTCGCTTGAAGGGGGTATTTTTATATAAAGTCGTTTTTTTCTTTTAGCTACCAAAAGTAATCTATTCCAAAAAAAACTGTCCTCTCGAACAGCTTTTATCTTTATTGAAAAATAACCGGTTTTGATGACTTTGGTATTTTGACGATGTGATAAGGTTGAACAACAGCATTAAAACAATTGTTAATATCACCCGAACTTGAATATTGTACTGTAATATTATTTTCATATTCAGTTATACTATCAATATTAATGGAAAAATTTGTACACGGCCTTTCATCATCAATAATTGCAATGATATCATAATTAACAAAATCTATGGTAGTTTGTGCAAATGTATTTGAGACAGAATTCATAGAACTTAGTAAAGTATTCCAATCTGTTTGATTTGTTATTTTTAATGAAATTTGTGTTAAGCCAGAAATGTCATTCCCCTTGCCAATTAAAACAGGAGTTATTGTTACAGGCACAAAAGGTGAAGGTGTATTGTCACTTTCACTACAGCTGTTTAAAGTGATTAAAGTTATGATTGCAAAAAATAATGTTCTCATAATGTTTTTATTAATGTTTAACAAATGTTTTAGCGTCTAGTATTTGTCCGTCACATACAAGGGCAACGGTGTAAAAACCATTTTGAAAGTAGCGTACATCTATATTCTTGCATGTAGTATTCAAATCTAAAATATAATTATTTGAAGTGGATGCATTGCCATAATAACCAATAATCATCAAATAGGCAGAACTAACTTCATTTAGTTGATAACTCACTTCAATAGTTTCTGACGCAGGATTTGGCGTTATCATGTTGAGATAGCTTGGTTTTATTTTTACTTCTATTTCACCATAATCTTTATATCCATCAGCCAGCGCAATTACTTCTAATCTATATTTTTTGGCAACATCGGCATCTACTGTTAAATCTTTGCCTTGATATACCAGATTATTTTCGATATCATACCAATTATAAATAGCTGCTTCATTTATTTGTTCCGCATATATCGTAATGACATCATTTTTATCTACTTCTTTATCAGCACCCGGATTTGCAATAAATAAAGGTCTAGATTTTTTCTTAACTACATAAGTTTCGCCACCAATAATTTTATTTGTCCCTGTTTCACGTTGTATTACATGATATACATACTTAGATTTATTAGTTATTTCTTCAGTAAGAAAATTAAACTTAAGATATAATGCTCCTATTTCTTTAGGATTAAACTCTACATCTTGCAAAAATACATGGTTGCCTTTTATAACTTTTATTTTATCCTCTACTGTATTTTCCAAACGTTCAGCTTTTTTACCCCCACGAACCCATGCTTGGTATAAAACCTCGTCCATTTTTAAGGTTACCTCTGCTTCTTCATATATAGGTTTACCGGTTTCTAAATCTTCTTTCACTAACTCCAAATAAAATGATTTGGGTGTATCAAATGTGTTGCCAACAGCAATAACACCACCTATCGTTTGTTTTGTAGGATTATCGGTTTCTAAGTCAACAATAGTTATGTTTTTCCAAGCAATGTTATTATTATTAATTACGTTTTGAACTAAATCTGGTGTTTCAGGAAAAGTCATTTCATCAATAGCTGAAACAATTCTAGCTAACAAACAAAAATGCCATGGTTCTGAAAAAATCCCGTTATATATTGCAGGGTTTGGCACTGTAAATGGCATATGCATTATCACCTCTTCACCCGGTTGTAGTACCGGAATAATAACATTACCTATTGTGTTTCCTAATAAAATGGAAGTATTTCCATTAAATGTGGCTCCGTTCCACATTTCAGGCCAGTTTAAACCCGTAGATGCTTTTGCCCAATAGGTGTTTAATCTTTCTGTACCCGTAGTTGCTTCACAACCATTATTTTTAACTCTTACATAAATATAATTGGGAGTCGTTGCGCTATATTCAGGATTTTGATGATCTAAACCACCATCCTGATAGTTTCTAATCCAAATATCTTCACTCGCCCAAAAATATTGTGTTGTTGTATTGGGTTCTTCCCCTGTTTCTGAAGGTGAATCTTTTATGACTAAGTCTAATCCTTTGTAACGTAATTGTGCTTCTAAAACTGCCTGATAGGTGTTTAATCTACCATATCCAAACTCTAACGATTTTCCGGGAAAGTCAGCATTATATTGATAATCGTAACTTCCAACTTTTTCCGCTGTAGAGGCCAATATATCCTTTATTTCTAGTTGCGATAAACAAGGGTTAATAGACAACATTAAGGCAATTGTTGCAGAAACCATTGGTGAAGAAAAAGATGTTCCAGTACCTTGGTTTGGGAAGGAATATGAGTTGTTTACAGATGTACTAATTGTACCTACTCCAGGAGCAACAATAAACAAATTTTCTCCATAACAAGAACCTAACCATTTTTGATCATTTTGATTACTAGCTCCAACACCCAGAACCTTTGGATGATTAGCTGGATATGTCACTGTATCAACTCCATAATTACCAGAAGAACATACAATAATAGCTTCGTAATTATCATAAGCATACTCAATAGCATCATTAATTGCCGTACTTGAAGCACCCGATACAGTTAACTGAATTATTTTAGCTCCTTTTTCACAAGCGTATAAAATAGCATCATCTAATGATATAAAACTAGGATTTGTGTCTCCTATATTAATAGTAAGCAATTTACATCCGAGATTATTCCATCCTCCAGCTATTCCAGCAATACCTTTATTATTATTTGTTTTTGCACTTACTATTCCTGCTATTCTAGTACCATGCGGATTTGAAATCGGTCTTGAATCATTATTATTTAATGGAAAATTCCAACCTTTCCAATCGTCAATTAACCCGTTGTTATCATCATCAATGCCGTTTCCAGTTTGAGGATTATTCGGGTCTGACCATGCATCTTCTCCGGGATTGAAATATATATTTTGATAACCATCTGTACCAAGTCCCAAATCTTCATGCGTCCAATCTGTACCTGAGTCTATCAAAGCTACAACTAGACTAGGTTTTCCAGTTTCAATGTCCCAAGCTTCTTTAGCTTGAATTCTATCTAAAGCCCATTGATTTGATTGTTGCGTATCGTTTGAGGTTTGATCATATTTCCCATAAGTAGGTATTTCAAGATGAGAAACAATATTTTCACTAACAATGTTGGCAGATCGTTGAAAGATATCTAAGTTTTGATTAACTTGAAAATCATACCATCCCGTAGCAGCTTTTCTAATAAAAGTTAAATTTTGTGCTACTATAAAATTTTGAATAGCGGCATCTGAGGTTTCATCAGTAAATTTTATGGTAATTTGATTGTCAATAACTTGATAATATTGAAGATCAGATGTGTTTAATACTCTCCAATGATTATCAACCTTGATGTAGTTTTTATTTTGAAAAATTTTTTGTGCTTCTTCTTGTCCATAAAAATGGAAATTAGTCATTAAAAGCGATAATAAAATTAAATTCAACAATCTGATTTTCATAATCTCTAAAATTTAAGTTCTTGCCTACTCTTGTCCCTCTCTTCGGCTCTTGAAGTAATAACTCTTAACAATCATGAAGTTTAGGGAAAGTGATTTTTCTCTGAACCTAACTTTTCTAATTCAACAGTTCGAAGTTCAAAATCCACAAAAAATACATCTAACGTAAAAATTTTCGCGTGGTTTACAATCAAAAAACTAGACTCAATAAACGCTCCGACCTTGGTGTTTTTCTCATTTTTTATCAAAGTTAAAAAAAAAAATGTATAAATTACACGCATTAGCTTGGCTTTTGTTAACTATTTTTAGCGAAAAGAGCGTTTTTATGACAACTTGTTACTAGGAGCATCGCGTGAAAATCTGCTAAACACCTCACTTTTTAATACGCTAACTTTTATCTATTAAATTCTATTTTTTTTATCAAATAGATATTTCAGAATAATAGAGGTTTTGATGGGGTATTAAGGGAGCTAACAACCTATGAGAGGGTAGTTTACCAAAAAAAAGCCGTCTCAAAATTGATATTGAGACGGCTACTTGTATGTTTAAGAAGCAATTTCTAATCGCTTCAGTAAGTTTTTATTCAAAGCATGCTCGGCATAGGCTTGGTCTATTTCTAGATTTCGCTCGTCGGAGCCAGGCAATTCGTACATGGCGTCGGTGAGAATGGCTTCACAGAGCGAACGTAAGCCTCGGGCACCTAATTTGTATTCTAATGCTTTTTCAACAATATAATCGAGCGCTTCATGGGTCACCGTTAAAGCCACATGATCCATGGCAAACAATTTTTCATACTGTTTGATTAAGGCATTTTTGGGTTCGGTAAGAATGGCCCGTAAGGTTGCTTTGTCGAGGGGGTCCATGTGGGTTAAAACCGGTAAACGACCAATGATTTCGGGAATTAAACCAAAGTCTTTTAAATCTTTAGGGATAATGTATTGCAACAAATTATCTTTATCTACCGCTTCTTTCTTTTGGTTGCTGTACCCAACGGCTTGTCGATTTAAGCGTTTAGAAATCACGCGTTCGATACCGTCAAAAGCACCGCCTGCGATAAACAAGATGTTTTGGGTATTGACCTCCACAAATTTTTGATCGGGGTGTTTTCGTCCGCCTTTGGGGGGAACGTTGACCACGGTACCTTCCAATAATTTGAGTAAGGCCTGTTGAACGCCTTCACCCGACACGTCGCGAGTGATGGAGGGATTGTCGCTTTTTCGAGCAATTTTATCAATTTCGTCAATGAAAACAATCCCGCGCTCGGCTTTGGCTACATCGTAATCGGCGGCTTGAATCAACCGCGTGAGTATGCTTTCAACGTCTTCCCCTACATATCCGGCTTCCGTCAATACGGTAGCATCGACAATTGCTAAAGGCACATCCAACATACGGGCTATGGTTTTGGCCACTAAGGTTTTGCCTGTACCCGTTTGTCCGACCATGATGATGTTGGATTTTTCGATTTCCACTTCATCGGCGGCGTGGGGTTGCATTAACCGTTTGTAGTGGTTGTAGACCGCTACGGAAAGTACTTTTTTGGTTTGTTCTTGACCAATGACATATTGATCCAAAAAAGAACGAATTTCTTTGGGGTGTTTCAACACCAAATCGGCTGCCGATTTGGCACTTGCTCCGGTGCGAATTTCCTCCAAAACGATACCATGGGCTTGCTCGATACAACGGTCACAAATATGTGCGCTAATCCCGGCAATCAACAAATTCGTTTCGGGTTTTTTACGTCCGCAAAAAGAACATTCTAAAACTTCTTTAGCCATAAGTAAGCTGCTGAGCTGCTGAGAAACTGTGCCTATGAGCGGTTGAGGCTTTGGGGCTCAGTTGCTGAGTAGCTTGTTAAAAATTATCTGCGTAATACTTCGTCGATCATACCGTATTCTTTGGCCTCATCGGCAATCATCCAGTAGTCACGTTCGGAGTCTTTGTATACTTTGTCAAACGATTGTCCCGAATGATTGGCAATAATATGGTACAATTCGTCTTTCAATTTCAACATTTCTTTCAAGTTGATTTCCATATCGGTGGCCACGCCTTGCGCTCCGCCGGAAGGTTGATGAATCATGACACGAGAATGCGGTAAGGCCGAGCGTTTTCCGGCGGCCCCAGCACATAAGAGTACGGCTCCCATAGAAGCGGCCATACCCGTACAAATGGTGGCCACGTCGGGTTTAACGTACTGCATAGTGTCGTAAATTCCTAAGCCGGCATACACGCTACCGCCTGGGGAGTTGATATAGATTTGAATGTCTTTGGAAGCATCGACGCTTTCTAAGAAGAGCAATTGCGCTTGGATAATGTTGGCTACATAATCGTCAACGCCTGTGCCCAAAAAGATGATGCGGTCCATCATCAAACGAGAGAACACATCGAGTTGCGAAACGTTTAATTGACGTTCTTCAATAATATAGGGTGTCATTCCAGCTACGATTTTGTCGTAGTAAAGGCTGTTGACCCCGTGCTTTTTCGTCGCAAATTTTTTAAATTCTTTTCCGAAATTCATAGGTTGTGATGAAATGAATTAATATTCTTTTTTACTAGATGCGAAAAGGAGTACAAAGGTTGTACCGCTTTTCATAGAAATGCCAAAGTGACGGTTTGTAGGGAATTGCAGCCCGGATTGCCGTGGAGGTCACCGGAAGTGGCGGTCGTGTGATTGTGGGAACCGCAGTGCGACCGAAGGAAGCGCCTGTGGGGCCAAACAAGAACCGAGCGGCACAACGGTACCGAAACAAAAGCCGGAAATGCTGCCCAAAAAACCGTAAGAACGTATTTAAAAAAAAGCGTCAAAATCGAGGAGACTTTGACGCTCAAATATAGCAATATTATTTGAATTAGTGTTTCAACTCGCCGTACATCGCTTTCACGAAGTCTTCGTAGTTCACCTCTTTGGTTTTGGCTTTCACGCTGTTTTTGAACAAATCCAACATTTTTTGGTTCATCACTTGTTCAGACAAGCGACGTACCTCATCTTGGTTGGACATGACGCGGGCCACGATGCCTTGCACATCCTCGTCGGAAGGATCCATTTGGCCGAATTGTGCCATTTGTTGCTTGATCAAACCGGAGGTGTAGTCTTTCAATTCGTCGAAGGTAATTTGAAGGTTGTTGTCCTTCATGATTTTACTTTCGATCAATTGGTAACGCAATCCTTTTTCAGAGCGCTCGTATTCGGTGGCTGCTTCTTCGGCAGAGATTGGGTTTTCACCGGTGGTTTGAATCCATTTTTTCAAGAATTCAGCGGGTAAATCGAACTTCGTGGATTCCACCAAGAACTCCGTCACATCGTTTAAGAATTTTTGGTCGGCTTGTTGGGCAAATTGACGCTCGGCATCTTCTTTAATTTTCGCTTTTAATTCGTCTACAGAGGTCACCGCTTTGGGTCCGAACAATCGATCAAACAACTCTTGATCCAAGGTTGCGGGCTCATAACCGATTACTTCATCAATGGTAAAAGTCACTTCGATATCTAAACCGTGTACGTCATCATGACCGATGTTGAGTACATCCATTAATTTGTGATCGTCGTTGAAAAGGCCTTTGGTTTTTAAGGTAACTACATCACCTACTTTTTTACCTAAGATTGCTTTTACTGCTTTTTTGTCGGCTAAGTCTTCCAAATCAAGTGTTGTACGGTTGTTGATGCCGCGCTCTTCGTTGGCGAAGATTCCCGCTACATCATTTCCTTCTTCTACTTTGTCTTTGGCAATTACTTTTCCGTATTGTTTTTGGATGCGGGCGATTTGACCATTTAACATGGTATCATCAGCGACCACATTGTATTTCACTACACTTGTTTTGGCCCCTAAATCCACGGAGAATTCGGGTGCAAGACCCAATTCGAATTCGAATTTAAAATCTTCGGTATCCCAGTTGAAATCCTCAGTTACTTTAGGAAGTGGATTCCCTAAGATGTCTAATTTTTCTTCAACCAAGTAGTTGTTTAGACTTTCTTGTAACAATTTATTTACTTCATCCAACAATACTGCTTTTCCGTATTGTTTTTGGATTAAAGTCATAGGCACAGCCCCTTTGCGGAATCCGGGGATGCTTGCATTTTTACGGTAGTTGGTTAACACTTCCTGTACTTTGTCTGCATAATCGCTTTTGTTCACTTCTACAGTCACTACTGCATTCAAAGCGTCCACATTATTTCTTGTAATATTCATGAGATGGAACTAATTTTTAGTATATAAAATCGGGTTGCAAAAGTATAATTTTTCTGCAACCCGTCCAAGTTTTATTCTATTGATTTTTAAAGTCTTATTTTTTGAGTTCGGTCAACCTGTAAACAAGTGACTGCGAGAGTGAAAGCACTATGCTAAAAAGCATTGCCCAACCGATATTTTTGACATCAAATCCGTCAACAAAATAATCGCAAAGCATGATCATCATTCCATTGATAACGAGCAAAAATAGCCCTAAACTAAACACGGTTATCGGCAAGGTAAAAAGCACGAAAATGGGTTTTACAAAAAGATTCAATACCCCTAAAACCAGTGCTACCGTTAAGGCTGTTGTAAAGGCATCGACCACAATTCCCTTCAAAAAATAAGGAATAATCATCACCAGTAGAGCGGTAACTAACACACGCACAAGAAGTTTCTTCATAAAAGCAATAAATTTTAACAGGTTTAAAGGTAAAAAAAATTGTGAGAAATAATAATATTACTTAGATTTGCTTTGTAATTAATAAATTTATGTACATGAAAAAACTATTACTTTCTTTAACATTGTTGGCTTCTTCTTTTGGATTTAGCCAAATCCTTACACAGGATTTTCAAGGAACTGATTGGCCTCCAACAGGTTGGACAACAGAAACGTTGGTTGCTACTCGTCCTTGGGGTTTTACCACAACCATTTTCAATGCTAATGGACAAGCAACCTTTAACATTACTGGAGGTAAATCAGCAGCTAAAGGGTGGATTGCTCAAGATGACGATTCACACTTAACAAGTCCATCGTTCAGTTTAGTAGGATATTCTTCTGCTACTTGGACATTCAACATTAAATGTGGATACGAGTATCAAGTAGATCCATTTCCAAATGGAGATATCTTAGCTCGCGTTTCTACAGATGGTGGTGCTACTTGGACTACCGAGTGGGTTGAGGAAGATTACGGTCCTTACACTGACTATGAAACCTTAAACATCTCTATCGATATGGCACCTTACTTAGGTCAAGCTGATGTTCGCGTTCGTTTTCAATACATCGCTAACGATGCTGACTCAATGTCTGTGGATGATATCGTAGTTTCTGGTAACTTAGGCGTAAGTGAAGTTTTATCTTCTGCTTTCTCTACGTTCCCTAACCCAGTAAACAATGTATTAAACATTAAGAGTGCAGAAAACACTCTAGTAAACGCTATCCGTATTGTAGATTTAAACGGTAGAACTGTTAAATCTTTGGATACAAATGGTGTTGCTGATATCGCTGTTAACGTAGGTGATTTATCTGCTGGTGTTTACATGGTAAACCTTGAAACAGAAGCTGGTACAGCTGTAAAAAAATTCATCAAAAACTAATTTAGTTTTCGAATTAAATAAAAGGCTTCCCTACGGAAGCCTTTTTTT
Source organism: Flavobacterium fontis (assembly GCF_900129405.1). Lineage (GTDB taxonomy): Bacteria > Bacteroidota > Bacteroidia > Flavobacteriales > Flavobacteriaceae > Flavobacterium > Flavobacterium fontis. Next base: position 38,624 of record NZ_FQVQ01000009.1, read on the forward strand.
ATGCAGTAAATTACCTTTCTATGTTTGCAAAAAACGCGCGGTAATCTCAAAGAACGCTTTTGGATTTTCTGCATGAAGCCAATGCCCAACATTGGGGATTGTATCTAACACGGCTTGCGGGAAATGACGTTGAATACCTTCCCAGTCTGACGCTATAATGTAACGCGAATTACCCCCTCGTAAAAATAACGTTGGATGATCAAAAACCGTATGCTCGGGCAAAGCGGCGCCAACTTCTTCGATTTTCTCATTAAACACTTTTAAATTGAAACGAAAATCCAATTGACCAGGGGTTTTCCAGTATAAATTTTTCATCAAAAATTGGCGCGTACCAAAATCAGGGATAAAGGGAAACAGCATTTCTTCTACTTGAGCACGATCGGGTTGAAGAGAAAAATCCACCGCATTGAGTCCGGCCAAAATATCTTGATGATGCGGTGCGTAATATTTGGGTCCGATATCGGCCACAATTAATTTTCGTACCCGTTCGTGATGACGAACAGCCAACAACATGGCCACCTTTCCGCCCATCGAATGACCGCTGATATCAAATGATTTCAATTGATGGTCGTTGGCGTAGGCGATCACATCTTGCATCATCACTTCATAATTGAATTCGTCGGCATGGAAACTTCGGCCGTGGTTTCGTAAATCGAGCAAATGGACTTGATAACCCAGCGATGCGTATTGCGGTGCAAACGACTTCCAATTGTCTGACATTCCCATGAAACCATGAATAATAATTAAGGGCCTGCCTTCACCTTCAATCCTGGAGAACAACATGTTTTTAGAATTATGAGTTATGAATTATGAATTGTTATGCTATTATTTCAATTTTTGAAGGTACATATTCACTACATTATCCAGACCAAAATACAAGGCTTCTGATATTAAGGCGTGCCCAATGGAAACCTCTAAAAGTCCGGGGATATTTTGCTTAAAAAACCGAATGTTCTCCAAACTTAAATCGTGTCCTGCATTCACCCCCAATTCCAAATCTACAGCTCGTTGCGCTGCTGCTGCATAAGGAGCGATGGCGTGTTCATTCCCCAAAGCGTACTGGTGGGCAAAACTTTCGGTATACAATTCAATCCGATCTGTACCTGTGGCTTTGGCGCCCTCAATCATTTTCACATCGGGATCTACAAAAATTGAGGTTCGAATTCCCTGAGCCTTAAATACAGCGATTACCTCTTGCAAATACGATTGATGGCGCACCGTATCCCAACCGGCAGTGGACGTAATGGCACCAATAGCATCGGGCACAAGAGTGACTTGCTCGGGGCGGCATTCGAGCACTAAATCGATAAAATTATGTTGGGGATTCCCCTCGATATTAAATTCAGTAGTGACTACACTGCGTAAATCACGGGCATCTTGGTAGCGAATATGCCTCTCATCGGGTCTTGGATGAATAGTTATTCCTTGTGCACCAAAACGCTGAATGGCAACAGCTGCTTCAACAACATTGGGAACATTTCCGCCTCGCGCATTTCGCAACGTAGCAATTTTATTGATATTGACACTTAGTTTTGTCATGTGAATTGTGGATTAATTATGCAAAAATACAAGTTAAAATCGGCACACCCGAACGAAAAAATTGATTATTTTGCATGAAATATCCTTCCCTATGACTGCCATCAATGATTACATCACCAACGACTATGCTGCTTTAGACAGTTTACAAAACGTTGCTGACGCGCAAGACTTTTTTTTGAAAGTTCCTTTTTCCAATTTCCCTGTGCTTCAGGAAGGGATTTATATTGGTTGTATTGCTGCCGATGATGTTGAGACATTTGATATGGACAAGCCACTTTCGGACTACCGCTATGTTTTAGAAGGATTTTTTGCCCGTAAAAGCATGATGTGGTTGGATGTTTTGGAAGTTTTTGCAAAAAATCACACCAATATCGTTCCCGTATTAGACGATGAAAACAACCATTATTTAGGGTATTATGAGTTGGAAGATATCATCAAGTTTTTCCATGAAACGCCTTTTCTAAAAGAACAAGGAGGAATCATTGTGGTCCAAAAAGGCTTGAACGATTATGCGATGAGTCAGATCGCTCAAATTGTAGAAAGCAATAATGCGAAAATGCTGGGAGCATTCATCTCGGATGTTGTTGGCGATCAAGTGGAAATCACGGTCAAAATCGCCATCGGCCCTATGAATGACATTATTCAAACGTTCAGACGGTACAATTACACTATTGTTTCTGAACATCATGATGATATGTTTTTAAATAATTTGAAAGAACGCTCTGAGTATTTGGATCGCTTTCTGAATATCTAATTGTATGAGAATCGCCATCTTTGGACAGTATTACCAAAACGACACCCGTCCTATCATTCGAGATATTTTCCTTTTTTTAAATGAAAATCAAGTCGATTTGGTCATTGAGGCCGATTTTCTAAAGATATTGTACGAACATGAATTGCTCAAAAAATCGTATAAAACGTTCTCATCGTATGAAGATTTACAATCGGGGTTTGACTTAATGATTAGTATCGGAGGCGACGGAACAATTTTGCGTGCTGCTACTTTTGTTCGTGATTTGGGCATTCCGATTTTGGGCATTAATGCGGGTCGGTTGGGATTTTTGGCTAAAGTTCAAAAAGAAAACATCAACGCTTTTTTACAATTGGTATTGGAACGACGCTATACCTTTTCAGAACGCACCTTATTGGAGCTACAAATCACACCCGACGATGGCAAAATCCCTTCATTAAATTTCGCCATGAACGAGGTAACGTTGAGCCGCAAAGACACGACTTCGATGATTACTATTGAGACCCATTTGGACAATGAATACCTAACCTCCTATTGGGCCGACGGACTCATTGTAGCTACGCCTACGGGAACGACCGGCTATTCATTAAGTTGCGGAGGACCCGTGCTAACGCCCGATGCCAAATGCTGGGTGATTACCCCTATTGCACCTCACAATTTGAATGCTCGTCCCTTAGTCATTCCTGACCACACCACCATTCGCTTACGGGTTTCGGGAAGGGAAGATCAATTTTTAGTATCCTTAGATTCCCGTTTGATTACCCTGACGAAAGAACATGTGCTAACCATTCGGAAAAATGATTTTACGATTAAAATGGTCGAAATTCAGGAGGAGAGTTTTTTAAAAACCCTTCGCAACAAACTCCTTTGGGGAGAAGATAAACGAAATTAACACCTGAATTACACTACACTCTTTTTTTTGGCGTTAAATCCTTCGAACAGTGAATTGTTATAAAAAGAAGGTTTAACCGTGTAAAATATAATTTTTATTATTCAAAAGGGATGTTTATCTACTACTGATAATTATTATATTTGCACGCTATTTTCCATTGGATGAAACGAATATATATCGCGTTATTGGTATTAACTTTTTCTGGATTAAAAGCGCAAATTCATGAAATTGGCGTGTTTGCAGGGGGAGCAAATTACATTGGAGAGGTAGGTAAAACAAATTATATCAATCCAAACGAACCCGTTTTTGGATTTTTGTATAAGTGGAACAGAAGTCCGCGTCATTCCTACCGCTTCGCATTCAATTGGGGAAAAATTAGCGCCAACGATTTGGACTCCGATGTTCCTGGACGGCAACGTAGAGGGAATCGCTTCGAAAATTCAGTGCGCGAATTGGCTGTAGGGATGGAATTCAATTTTTTTGAGTTCGACCTGCATGAAATGGATCGCCAATTCACGCCCTATGTATTCACGGGACTAACGTATACTTTTTATGATGAATTGTATACTGTGAATCGTGAAACAAGAACTGACAAGAGTAGTTCAACGCTTGCCATTCCGATGGTTGTGGGCATCAAAACAAATATTGCTGACCATTGGATTTTGGGCTTTGAAGTGGGTGCCCGTTACACGTTTTCTGACAACCTCGATGGAAGTCAGCCCAAAAACGACAGGTATGCGGCCCTTCGCTATGGCAATTTAGAAAGTAATGATTGGTATGTGTTTACGGGAGTAACCCTAACCTATACCTTTGGAAATAAACCCTGCTTTTGCGCAGACTAACTATGAGTTTACTACAACATGTAAATACCGATAATCTACCCAAGCACATTGCCATCATTATGGACGGCAACGGAAGATGGGCGAAAAAACAAGGTATGTTGCGCACTTTTGGCCATGAGCGTGGCACCAAATCGGTAAAAACTACCGTAGAAACTTGTGCGCGCTTGGGAATACAAAACCTCACGTTGTATGCTTTTTCAACCGAAAATTGGAACCGCCCCAAAATTGAAGTTGAAACGTTAATGAAACTTTTAGTTAAATCACTTAAAACCGAACTCAAAACCTTACAATCCAATAACATTCGACTCAATGCGGTTGGATGCCTTAATTTATTGCCCAAAGGGACGCGTAGCGAGTTACTAGAAGTGATGGATAAAACCAAAAACAACAACCACATGACCCTCACTTTAGCCCTAAGTTACGGCTCTCGAGAGGAGTTAATTCAAGTTGTTAAAAACATCAGCGACAAAGTTAAAAATAGTATAATTTCAATTGAGGCTATTGACGAATCCATTATTAATCAACATCTTTACACCCATGATTTACCCGATGTTGACTTATTAATTAGAACCAGTGGCGAGCACAGAATCAGTAATTTCTTGTTGTGGCAAATTGCTTACGCAGAGTTGTTTTTTACCGATGTATTGTGGCCTGACTTCACGGACGAGCATTTGTATGAAGCCATTATCAATTATCAAAAAAGAGAACGCAGATTTGGAAAAACCAGCGAACAGATTAACCCTTCCTAATATGAAAAATAGCTACTTATTATGGACCGCTATCCTACTATTAGGAGTGTTTCAATCCCTTAAGGCACAGAACACCGAACAAATTCCTTTCGACCAAGGGAAAAAATATATTTTAGGAAACGTAAATGTTACCGGGAAAATCAGTTACAACGAACTTACCGTAGTGACTTTTTCTGGTTTGGAAAAAGGGCAAGAAATTACGGTCCCTGGCGAACAAATTAGTAATGCCATTAAAAAATTAGGGAAACTTGGTTTGTTTAGTGATATCGACTTTTATGCTAGTGAAATTCGTGGCGATACTATCGATTTGGAGTTGAATATTGTAGAACTCCCGAAACTAAATGACGTTCGAATTAACGGCGTTAAAAAAAATAAAGTTGAAGATTTAATCAAAGAAAATGCGTTGACAAAAGGGAAAATTGTTAACGAAAACTTGATTACTACTACTCGAAACTACCTCGAAAACAAGTATAAAAAAGAAGGATACTTTAATGCTAAGGTGTCTGTAAAGACTTCTCCTGTTGATTCTACCGTCAATCAAGTGAATATGATTGTGGGAATTGATAAAGGGGATAAAATCAAAATTAATCGCATCACTTTTGAAGGAAACGAAAAGTTTTCAGACAAAAAGTTGCGCAAGGCCATGAAAGGCACAAAACAACAAAACCCAATCCGCATTTTCAAAGCCTCTAAATTTATTCGCAGTAAATTCAATGAAGATTTGGTATCTATTGTAGAAAAATACAAAGAAAAAGGATACCGTGATGCGCGCATTGTCTCGGATTCGGTATGGCTGGATACCAAAAAGCAAAAACTAGCCTTGAATATCAAAGTAGAAGAAGGGCGAAAGTATTATTTTGGAAACATTAAGTTTTTAGGTAATTCTGTCTATTCTGACCAAGCCTTGGCAGGTATGCTGGGCATCAAAAAAGGCGATACTTACAATGGTGTGCTATTGGAAAAACGCATTTCCGACAAAAGCAAACCCGACGGTGATGATATCACTAACTTATACCAAAATAATGGTTACCTCTTCTCTACCATTAACGCTGTAGAAGTAAAAACGGAAAAAGACTCCATTGACTTTGAAATTCGCGTAGTCGAAGGACCCATTGCGTATTTCAACAAAATCACGGTTGTCGGTAATGACAAAACAAATGACAAAGTAATTTACCGAGAATTGCGCACGAAACCGGGGGAAAAATACAGTAAAGAAGATTTGGTTCGAACGGTTCGTGAGATTGGACAATTGGGATTCTTTGACCCAGAAGCTATCGACCCAAAATTTAAAAACGTTGACCCTACAGCAGGAACGGTCGACATTGAATATAACTTGGTCGAACGTGGTTCGAGTCAGATTGAACTCCAAGGAGGTTATGGTGGCGGTGGATTCATCGGAACCCTAGGACTGTCATTCAACAACTTTTCGATAGCCAATATTTTTAAGAAATCGGCTTACAAACCCTTACCCATGGGAGACGGGCAAAAACTAGCCTTACGTTTACAAGCAAGTACTTTCTTTAGAACCTATAGTTTTTCATTCTCTGAACCTTGGTTTGGTGGAAAAAAACCGGTGAGTTTCTCGGCTTCCGTTTCGCAAAGTAAACAATACCTTTTCTCGGGGTCATTTAACAGTATTGACCGCTCACGAAGCTTTGACATTACCTCAGTTACTATTGGTTTGGCCAAACGACTTACCATTCCCGATGACTTTTTTATTCTTTCTGGTAATTTAAGTTTCCAATATTATAATTTAAATAATTACAACACGGGACTTTTCACCTTCGGAAACGGAACTTCTAGAAACTTTGGTTTCAGTGTTGGTCTCACCCGAAACAACAAAGCAATCAACCCAATTTACCCAATCCGTGGGGCAGAATTTAGTATTAATGCGAAATTTTCTCCTCCGTATTCTTTATGGAATGGAGTGGATTACGGAGAACTTCCAAATCAGGCAGAATACAAAAAACGATTTGACCCCAATACGATGACCGCGGATCCTAACGTGAATGTGTTACCCGCAGTGGGTGATTTTGTAACTCAAAATCCAAATACTGGATTATATACCCGAGTGGACACTTTCCAAGAAGCCGATGTGGATCAAGCTAAAGTTGACCAAAAGCGTTTCAACTGGCTGGAATACTATAAAATCAAATTCAAAGCCGATGCCTACACCAAAATTCAAGGAAACTTAGTATTGCGCAGTCTAACCGAGTTTGGTTTCTTGGGTGCTTACAACCAAGAACGCGGAGTTGTTCCTTTTGAACGTTTCTTCGTTGGAGGTGACGGTTTGGCCAACTTTGCTTTGGATGGTCGTGAAATCATTCAGTTGCGGGGATATCCCAACCAATCCTTATCCTCTAATGTGGGAGGAAGTATCTACAACAAATTCACGTTGGAATTACGTTATCCTATCACTTTAAAAGCTGCTGCATCCATTTATGCACTTACTTTTTTAGAAGGAGGAGCCTCATTCAACAATTTTAGAAGCTTTAATCCGTTTGCTATACAGCGGTCAGCCGGTTTCGGTATTCGTGTGTTTATGCCTGCTTTTGGATTGTTGGGAATTGACTTTGCCCAAGGATTCGATTTCATTCCAGGAACCACACAAAAAGGAGGTTGGCAGACCCATTTTATTATTGGACAACAATTTTAGTATATTTGCTTAGGCTATGCTAACACAAACGGTTATGAAAAAACAATTTTCGCTTCTTTTTTGGGTGCTTTTATCCGCCACACAACTTATTTCAGCACAATCCCGTGGGATCAAAGTGGGCTATATTGATATGGAATATATCTTAGACAAAGTCCCTTCCTATGCGGAAGCTAAAAATCAGTTGGAACAAAAAGCAGAAAAGTGGAAGCAAGAAATTGAAACCAAAAAAAATGATATTGCTAAGCTGAAAGAAGCCTTAAAAACGGAACGCGTTTTATTGACCAAAGAACTAATCGAAGAGCGCGAAGAAGAAATTGCTTTTCAAGAAAAAGAGTTAATCGACTACCAACAAAAGCGATTTGGCCCCAACGGAGATTTAATCGTTCAAAAAGCTACTCTGGTAAAACCCATCCAAGATCAAGTTTTTAATGCCGTACAGGATTTGGCGGAAGCCCGAAAATACGATTATGTATTTGACAAATCTTCGGATTTAACAATGCTTTTTGCAGCCAAAAAACACGACCTTAGTGACCGCGTGATTAGTGTTTTGACCCGGGCTGAGCGTCGCCAACAAATGTCCAAAAAGCAACTCAAAGAAGAGGAAGCTAAAGAAAAATTAGAAGATATGATGGCTGACAATCCCGAGATGACGGAGCGTCAGAAACAAATGGAAGAACGGAAAGCAGCGCGTCTAAAATTGATTGAAGACAAAAAAGCAGCCGCAGAAGCCCGCAAAAAAGAAGCGGATGAAAAACGCAAACAACAACTAGAAGAAAAAAACAATAAAAAAACTGGCACAGTTTCTGATACTGCCAAACCAACTGCTGCTCAAGATTCGAATGCCGCTCAGAAAAAAGAAGAAAAAACTGAAGCCGCTGCCGCTGAAAAAGAAAAACGCGATGAAGCACGCAACAAATCATTGGAAGAGCGCAAAAGAATTATTGATGAGCGTAAAAAAGCAGCCGAAGAAAAACGCAAACAACAGTTAGAAGCACGTGAGGCCGCCAAAAAAGCGAAAGACAGTGTTAAAACTGCAAAACCTTAAAATAAAATTGTTCACTAAATTAAATTAAAAAATGATGAAACTATTCAAAAATGCCCTTTTAGCCGTAGTCGCTGTATTAGGAATGCAAACTGCTCAAGCACAGGCCAAAACCGCTCATGTGGATGTCAATGATATTACGTCGAAAATGCCTGCCATGATCGAAGCCCGTAAACAATTGGAAAAATTGGGCGAAAACTACAGTAAAGAATACAAAACTTTAGTAGAGGAGTACCAAGCGAAAGCAAAAAAATATGAAGCAGAAGTGGCTACCGTATCCGATGCGGTTAACCAAACACGTCAACAAGAAATGCAAGATATGGGAAAACGTATCAGCGATTTCCAAGAAAATGCTCAAAACGACTTACAAAAGAAAGAAGGCGAATTAATGAAACCCTTGGTGGACAAAATTAAAGCTTCTATTTCTAAAGTTGGAAAAGCAAAAGGATACCAATATGTGATGGATGTATCCAGCTTACTTTTGGCTGACGGTCCAGACATTACCGCTGACGTAAAAAAAGATTTAGGATTTTAATCAAAACCCTTTACCCTCCCACCCGAAGATATCCCTTCGGGTTTTTTTATACCTTTGTGTATGGAGAATAATCAACCTATCGGCCTTTTTGATTCGGGAATTGGAGGAACATCCATTTGGAAAGCCATTCACAAGCTTTTACCGCACGAAGACACGCTATACCTCGCCGATAGCAAAAACGCTCCCTACGGGATTAAATCCAAAGCTGAAATCATCGCTTTGAGTCGCAAGAACACCGAATTTTTACTAGACCACCAATGTAAAATCATTGTCGTCGCTTGCAATACTGCGACCACCAACGCGATTCAAGAATTACGCGCGCGCTATAGCGTTCCTTTTATCGGAATAGAACCTGCCATCAAACCCGCAGCATTGCATTCACAAACCCATAAAATTGGAATTTTAGCCACACAAGGCACCCTGAACAGTGCTTTATTTCACCAAAGCATGCAACAGTATCAAAATGTGGTTTTTGTGGAACAAATTGGACACGGTTTGGTAGAACTTATTGAAAATGGTCAAATCGATAGTCCAACGATGGAATCCCTTTTACATCAATATTTACGTCCGATGATCGCCGCTAATATTGATTACTTAGTTTTAGGATGCAGCCACTACCCTTATCTAATTCCACAAATACAAAAGATTTTACCCCCGCACATCACTATTATCGACTCAGGAGAAGCTGTAGCACGTCAAACACAACGGGTTTTGGAACAAACCGTGGGTCTACGAAATCCAATTACCCCATCGTCACAGCGCTTCTTTACCAATACCGATCCACAAGTGCTGGAGGCAATTTTAGACCATAAATACCTTGTAATCCCTACTGATTTTTAATCGGTACCCTGATAACGCGGGAAAAGAAGTATCTTTGCCAAAAAGTAAGTGCATGCAACGTTCGAATTCCAACCGATCTGGTAAAAAACCGACTTCAAATTCAAAATTCAAGCGGGAATCCAAACCCCCACGAAAAACAGCTGCACCCAAAAAAGCAGCACCCGCTCCCAAAAGCAATCCCGATGAGATTCGCTTAAACCGATACATTGCCAACTCAGGGATTTGCTCCCGTAGAGATGCCGATATTTACATTCGCTCTGGAAACGTAAAAGTGAATGGGGAAGTGATTACCGAAATGGGGTACAAAGTTAAACCGGGAGATATCGTTAATTTTGATGGCACTGAAGTTAGCCCAGAAAAAAAAGAATATTACCTAATCAACAAGCCCAAAAACTTCACAACCTCGGGCGATGATAGCGCAAACTCACGCAATGTTATGGAACTTTTAAAAGGAGTGACGCGTGCTAAATTACAACCTGTGGGTCGCATGGACAAAAACACGACGGGGTTATTGCTATTGACCAATGATAGTGATATGATCTTAAAATTTTCTAAACCCCAACCCAAAGCGACAAAAATCTACCAAGTGAGCTTGGACCGTAACTTAAAATATGAAGATTTGGAATCGATTGCTAAAGGAATTACCTTGGAAGGCCACCGCATAAACGTGGATGAAATTAGTTACATCGAAAACCAACCCAAAACTGAAATTGGTATTCAACTTCGTACCGCCAATGTTAAAGTGGTACGGGCACTTTTTGAAGCCTTAAAATACGATGTACTCAAAGTAGATCGCGTTTCGTTTGCAGGATTGACAAAAAAGAACTTACCCCGCGGATTTTTCCGACCGCTTACCGAGCAGGAGATTATCAACCTAAAAAATATTTAACACCATGCGTACAGTGGGAGCACTTTATGTTTCATCTGTAAAAGACTACTCTATTGAATTTTACAACGTACTGATAGACTATGCCCCTCGCCTAGTTTCGTCTTTAGTTGTATTGGTTTTAGGACTCTATGCGATCCGTTTTATCACCCGTTTGGCCAAGAAAATCATGGCCCGAAAAGAGATGGAAGTCACTTTGGCTGAGTTTCTATCGAGTTGCCTGCTGTGGGGACTGCGGGCTTTGCTTTTTGTAACCTTTATTTCTCGCCTTGGTATCGAAACTACTTCTTTTGTAGCTATTCTCGGGGCAGCAGGCTTAGCCATCGGGATGTCACTTCAAGGGTCGTTGGCCAATTTAGCCGGGGGCGTGTTGATTATTCTTTTTAAACCCTTTCGCGTTGGCGATGTGATTGAAGCGCAAGGCGTGAGTGGTATGGTTACCGAAATACAAATATTTGTCACCAAACTTATTTCGGGGAACAACCAAACCATTATGATTCCCAATGGGATTTTATCCAACGGGATTATCACCAATTTTTCGATTGCTGGAAAAAGAAGAGCCGACTTAGTGTTTTCGCTTTCGTATGAAACCAACTCAAAGCAGCCAAAGAAACCGTTTTACAGGTTATGCAAAACCATCCAAAAGTGCTTAAAGATCCAGCGCCAGAAGTAATTGTTAAAGATTTATCGGACAGTGCAATTCACTTAGGAATTCGTCCTTGGACCCTTAATGATGATTTTGGGGAAGTCTGTTCCGATATTCTTGAGCAATGTAAAGCGGCTTTTGATGCGCAAAACATTACGATTCAGCCTTTTGTTCGTGAAAATCCAGCTTAGGGATTTATCATGAAATTTTTGAGGTAAAAAGGTTCAAAATACGCCACATCTTCAAACTGCTTTTCGTGATAAAGGGCTTCCGCAAGATCAGCCATGGTTTGTGCAGAAGGAAATACAACAGATTCCAAAAATTGAAAACGCGGGTGGGTAAGTACGGTTTTGGCTTTGGGTAAACAATCGCCGACAAACGTACAAGGGCCTTGCCATGCTTCAAAGGAGGTTTCATTTAATATCATTGCTTCCACAGCACTTAACGGTTTCCCATGAGTATCAAAAACCGCTGTATACACTTCCATACGACGAGCATCGATAAGGGGAATGATATAACCTTCATTAACAGAAGTGGCACGAGCGAGAATTTGCAAAGTAGAGACGCTTATCAATGGAATTTGCAGGGCGTAACACAATCCTTTGGCTGCTGAGACACCGATACGAAGTCCGGTATACGATCCAGGGCCTTTACTCACGGCAACGGCATCCAAATCAGAGGCCAAAACACCTGCTTCCTGAAGGACTTCCTCAATAAATACATGGAGCTTTTCAGCATGGGTATAACCTTCTTCTGCCTTTTCGCGTAAAGCAATCACTTGGCCTTCCCGCACTAAAGCTACCGAACAATTTCGTGTAACGGTCTCCAAACACAACAATAAGGCCATGAGGAATTAGACTTTTGATTTTAGTTTAACTTTATCCCCCGAGTTCAAATCCTTGGTAACGGTATTGTAAGGTCCGATAATCACTTCATCCCCTTTTTTGAGTCCGGTAAGAATTTCGATATTGGTATCGTCTTGAATGCCCGTTTTCACCACTCGGATTCGCGCTTTATCTTTGACCTTCACGAAAACGCATTCCAGTTTTTTATCGGACTTAGATTTTACCTTTTCTGTTTTTGCTGCTTCATCCTCATCGGGAACATCCAAAATAGATTTGGGCAATGTATCTGATTTTACCACAACGGCACTAATCGGTACGCCGATGATTTTTTCTTTACGCTTGGTAATGATATCAACGGTAGCCGTCATTCCGGGGCGGAAAGGCGAATACGTAGCGGGTTTACCCTCTAACAAGTCTTGATACGATTCTTTAAGGATGCGAACCTTTACCTTGAAATTGGTCACCTGATCGGCAGTTGTTCCGGTGCTGGCTGAGTTTGATATACTCGTTACTACACCTTTGAATTCTTTTTTCAAATACGCATCGACTTGGATATTGGTTTCATCCCCGATGTTGACTTTTACAATGTCATTTTCATTGACATCGACTTCAACCTCCATATTGTTAAGATTGGCTACACGAAGCAACTCGGTTCCTGCCATTTGTTGGGTTCCCAAAATCTTTTCCCCCAACTCAACATTGAGTACTGAAATAGTTCCATCGGCTGGGGCATAGATGGTGGTACGGCCCAAATTATCTTTGGCTTCCACAACCGAAGCATTGGCACTCTGCACATTATAATAGGCCGACTGTTTGTTGGCTTTGGCTACTTCAAAGGCTGCAATGGCTTTATCCCAATCGGCACGAGAAATTATTCCTTTTTCAAACAAGGATTTGCTGCGTTCATAACTGGCTTGCGCTTCTTTGAAAGAGGCATCAGCCTGCGACAATCCTGCTTTGGTTCCTGCATAATTAGAAACGGTACGGTTTAACCCAGAGGTATAAATATCGGGGTTAATTTTGACCAATAAATCTCCTTTTTTTACAATTTGTCCTTCTTTTACGGGTAAAGCAATAATTTCTCCAGACACCTGAGAAGACACTTTTACTTCAATTTCGGGTTGTATTTTTCCCGTAGCCGAAACGGTTTCGATAATAGTTATTTCATCAACTTTGGCTACTTCCACTTCCTTTAATTCTTCGCGGCTTCCAAAAACACCTTTAGAGGACAACACCATTAACACAATGATTACTCCAAAGACAATACCACCCCACAAAAAGATTTTTTTTCTACTCATGATTGTTATAATTTCTCCACGATGGGAATTCCAAAATAAAATTCGACAACTTTAACTTTAAAAATATAGTCATACTTGGTGCGTACCAATTCTGACTGTGCATTGGTGTACAGGGTTTGCGCTTGACTCAACTCAAAACTATTCGAAAGTCCGACATTGAAGCGCTCTTTCGCATACTCGAAGGCCAGTTTTCGTGCATTCAGGGCCGTTTGCGCCGATTCGTAGGCCTGTAAAGCACCTTTCGCATCGGTGATCGCCGTATAAACGGTTCGTTCCAAATCCAGGGCCGTTTGTTTTTCATTGGTTCGTGCCCGTTCCAACGCAATTCGTGCTCGGGTCACCGCATTGGAAGAGCGGAATCCATTTAAAATAGGAATCGACATTTGAACCCCAAAACTATTCCCTTTAAACTGACTAAATTGATCAAAATAGGGTAATGGATTTCCTTGAATTGGAATAAAATTGGGAGCCAATACAGCCTCACCCGTGCTGGGCACAAATCCGATAGTATTTGTAGGATTGTTGGGATCGACTGTGAAACTAGAAATACGTCGTTGATTGGAAGCCCGGGTACTAAAACTATAAAATCCATTGATACTGGGTTGCAAGGCTCCTTTGGATATTTTCAAATCACGATCGGCTGCCTCTAAATTGGTACGTGCAATTTTTAACTCCACGCGCTCCCCCAAGGCTTTCTTGACAATGGTTTCGGGACTTTCTGCGAGCGTAGGACTCAATGACGGTTCATAGTTGGCTTCTGCAATATCAAAATTGCGAAAATCGTCCAATTGAAGTAATTGTGCCAAACTTAACTTGGATAAAAACAAGGTGTTTTGTGCTGCAATCACCCGTTGACGGTCGGCGGCCACCGTGGCTTCTGCATCGAGTAAGTCGCCCCTTGGAATCATGCCTGATTTTACCATTTCACTTGCGCGCAACAACTGTTTTTCGTCATTGACCAATTGTTCTTGTTGCACTTTTAAATTTTCTTTATTAAAAAGAATTTGCAAATACGAATTGGCGACGTTCAATGCTACATCGTCTTGCATTTTATTCAACTGATATTGTGCGGCTAAAATGGTTAATCGGGCGCGCTTCAATTGGTTCATATTTTGCAAACCATTGTAAATCGCCACACTTGAATTAAGTCCAGCCGATGTAAACTGAATGGTTTGATTTTCCAACAAACCCGTTGTAATGTTCTGGTTCAAACCAATATTCCACGAATGGGAGGCACTGGCATTTAAAGTAGGTAAAAAATTACCTATGGCGTCTTTTTTTGCGACACGTCCATTTTGTAAATCAAGTTCTGACTGTTTGATAGAGATGTTATTTTTCAGTGCATAATCAACACACTCGCGAAGCGTCCAGGTTTTGGTTTGTGCCCACCCTTGAATGGCGCTACACAAAAACACCCATAGCCCGGTTTTTAAAATCCATTTATTCATAAACCTCTGTAGATTTCTTGGAACAGCAAAAGTAGAAGTACTGCTTTAATTCCTATCCAATTTTGTTCGCTTATCAGACGTCATTCCGCTTTTTTTGTTACATTCACATCCAAATTAATTTCGTTTTTCATGAAACTGCATTGCCTCTTATTGACACTTTTTATAAGTCTTATCACCGCCTCATGCTCAGGTCCTCAAAAAATTATAGCCGAAAAACCCGTTCGAAGCAACAATCCCGACTTTGCTTATAAAACAACGAGTTCTATGGTGAGCATGCCTCTGGAGATCACGCTTACAGAAATAGAAAAACAACTGAATAAAACCCTTGCCGAGTTGGTGTATGAAGACCCTAATTTGCAAGACGACAACATTCAAATGAAGATTTGGAAAACGGCACCTATTCGCTTGCAAGAAAATCAGGGGAGAATAAAGTCGGTACTTCCCCTAAAAATTTGGGTCAAATACAAGTATGGCACTGATTTTTTGGGGTTAAATGACACCAAAGAATTTGATTTAAACGGCGTGATTACCCTGAGCAGTCAAGTGCAACTTTCCAATTGGAAACTAACCACGCAATCAATCATTGAGGATATCACTTGGCAAGAGAGTCCAACAATGACTGTGGCAGGGAAAAAAGTTCCGATTACCTACCTGATTAGTCCTGCATTATCGTTGTTTAAGAAAAAAATAGCGCTAAAAATCGATGAAGCCATCACCAAATCCTGTGATTTTAAACCCTATGTGCTGAATGTATTGGAAACCCTTAGCAATCCTATCCTCACGAGTGAAACCTATCAAGCCTGGTTTAAATTACAGCCCAACGAAGTTTTGGTCACAGATGCCGTTTTGGATAAAACAAAAATTACCATGAACTTGGGATTAAAATGCGCCATGACGACGTGGGTGGGACAGCAGCCGAAGAAAGGGATTGACCGTGAAAGCATCGGATTTAAATCGGCGCGAACTGTAGGTGATAAAACCGTAGTCAGCATTGCCGCAATTACAACCTACGACAATGCCTCAAAAGTGATGACTTCCAACTTCAAAGGACAAGAATTCAAGTCGGGCACACGCGCCATTAAAGTTCAAAATGTCGAATTATGGGGCAAAGACGGACGCATGATTATTGCCTTGGACCTGACGGGTAGTCTCAACGGGACGATATATCTGAGTGGAATCCCTAAATATGATGCTGTTTCCAAAGAAATTTACTTTGAAGACATGGACTATGTGTTAAACACCAAAGGGATATTAACCAAAACCGCAAATTGGTTGTTGCAAGGGTACATATTGCGGAAGATTCAGGCACAATGCCGCTACTCCATACAACCCAACATGGAAGAGGGGAAAAAGAATCTTTTGCCTTACCTCAACAACTTTTCACCCATGAAAGGTGTTTTTGTAAATGGATCGATTTTGGAGTTGGATTTTGATAAAATAGAACTCACTGACGATTTTATCATCGCCTTCATCAATGGAAGTGGAAAAATGAATGTGCGCGTTGACGGGATGGATTAAGTTGTTTTGACCTTTTTACGTCGAAACATACTGTACACTACATAGCCCACCACAGCTACAAGAATATACGGAAATACCATGAGGTAAACGATACCGTCATTGACCGCCTCGGCTTTGACCACATTGCCCGAACTTTCTAGCGACGCTCGACACATGGCACATTGACCCAAGGCAGAGGGTGAAGCTACAAGGAGCAATACGAGTACGAATAATAAACGATTAATGCGCATAATAGGGAGCAATCATTACATAAACAATTACGCCAGTTACGGCAACATACAACCACAACGGAAAAGTGATTTTGGCCAGTTTTCTATGGCGGTCAAACTGTTGCGATAAGGCGCGAACATAGGTAAACAAAACCAAAGGAATAATTGCTACCGACAAAACGATGTGGCTTATTAGAATAAAGAAATAAACGTATCGAATGGCGCCTTCGCCCCCAAACTTAGTTGATTCGGAGGTAAGATGATACGCAACATACATCACCAAA
Source organism: Flavobacterium fontis (assembly GCF_900129405.1). Lineage (GTDB taxonomy): Bacteria > Bacteroidota > Bacteroidia > Flavobacteriales > Flavobacteriaceae > Flavobacterium > Flavobacterium fontis. Next base: position 55,604 of record NZ_FQVQ01000009.1, read on the forward strand.
AATACGACAGAGCATGCAATAGCAGCTGTCATTAAACGCTCGTGTGTTTTGCGATTTCCATTTTTTATCGCAAGTACTGCCCAGACCAACAAAACCGCAGTGACCGCATTGATTCCTGCATAGATTGGAGGTAAAAAAGAGAGCGGTTCAACATTGATTCCAAAATCCTTCAACTTGAAAGAAAACAATACCGCGACGACGACAATCGGGATAAGAATGGAAACAACGATAATAGGTGTTTTAAATTTTGTTTCTAATGTTGGTTTAACGTCCATAATTACTCGTTTAATAAGCGTTGTATATCTTCACTAATAGCCTTTATGCCTGAGGCTTCCAAACCGTCATAATACAAAATAGGATTTCCTTGGGCATCCCGACGGCATCGTATATTTCCTTTTTTATCAATTAAAGCAAACAAACCTGAATGCTCAAAACCACCGTTGACTTTATCTTTGGATTCACCTGCATAAATGTTGAATCCTTTATTAGACAAATCAAAAATAGTTGCTTTATCTCCCGTTAAAAAATGCCAATTTTTCATGGTAACCCCTAAGGATTTCGCATGTTCCTTTAGTGCTTCTGCTGTATCTTTTTCAGGATCTATGGTGATTGAGGCAATGGCAAAATCGGGATTTTTACCAAACTGCTGTTGTAATTTCAACATATTTTTGTTCATGACCGGGCAAATACTAGGACAGCTAGCGAAAAAGAATTCTAAGACATAGACTTTTCCTTTGTAGGTATCTTGAGTAATCGTGGTTTTGTCCTGATTGGTGAGTGAAAATTGGGGAACCTGCCCCATCACAACCAAAGTCTTTTTGGCCGCTTCATCTTTAATTTCATTGGACAAACTCATGCGGTCATTTTGAACCGTCTCTCCTTTTTGAATGCGATCCACAATTTTGGGAATAAATATTATTCCGAAAATCAAAACTATAAACGATATACCGATATACGATTTATTCTTCATACTAGATTTTTCGATTGGCTTTGTTATTCTTTTTAAGGGCTAAACGGTATTCCGCGAGAATGACTTTTACATCATCAATCATGTTATTATAAAGGTCAGATACTTTAAAGGTATTGTACCCTTCTTGGTATTCCTCCTCGCCTTTTTTATTTTTCCCTTTTCGGCCCCGTAAATTGCGCTTCTTATCTACAATATATACATTGGGAGTACCTAATTTTTCATTGAGACTCCCCAGCAATTGTAATTTACTGTAGTAACTTTTTATCGATTCGGGAGATCCAAAAACAAACCACCAATTTTGCTGTGGCCCCAACTTCTTTAAACTGGTTTGCAACTTAGTCACTTCAGCCTCGGTTCCTTCTGGAAAGACCATCACCATTTGAAAGTCCTTAAACTCTTTATTACGAGCGTAAATTTTTTCATACAAATTAAAGAAACCGCCTTTGTGGTGTTCGACATCATAACCAATAAAACCTAAGATGGTAATTTTATTGTTTAAGGTCACTGATTTCCCGTCAGAGGTTTTCCATTCTTGAAGGTCGGGAATTGTAGGGGTAATTGTAGGCAACTTCGCAAAACTATTGACGCCTGAGGCAAAGAACAAGTAAGCCACGATGGGCAAAACAAAAAGGACGAAGAGCACTAAATTCTTTTTCATGAGCTAAACAAGTTGCTTACAAAATTAAAAAAAAGGTACGTTATTGCGTACCTTCAACTGTAATTAATATGCTGTTAAAAATTCCATTTAATCGTTGCATCTCTAAACACGGTGAAAACATAGAATCCTTCCGTTAAGAGAATGAATGTTAAATAAAGAATCAAGAAAATACCTGTCCAAACAACCGCTCTTCGCAATGCTTTTGTTTCACCTTCCATGTGCATGAATGCCCATACAATGTAGTAAGCCTTTACAAGCGTTAGGATGATGAAAATCCAATTCAATAAATTCATGGATAATAAATTCGAATGGAATAATGCTTTTGGCTTTTCAATCCCTAACCATACTTCAACAATAGTGATAATGGAAAGAATACCGAAAACAACCCAGATGCGTTTTGTATTTGATGTATGTTCGTGTGCCATGATTCGCTTTTAATTAATTATACTAAATAGAAGAAGGTAAATACGAATACCCAAACTAAGTCTACAAAGTGCCAGTATAAACCAACTTTTTCAACCATTTCATAAGATCTTCTACGCTCGTAGGTGCCCAATAATACATTGATAAAAATGATGATATTGATAACAACCCCAGAGAATACGTGGAAACCGTGGAAACCAGTGATAAAGAAGAAGAAATCAGCAAACAATTTACTTCCGTATTCATTGCGGTGTAAATTAGCTCCCTCAATAACTATTTTCGCCTCATTAACACGTTTTAACGATTCTTCACGGGTCAAAATAGTTTTGTGTTTAATCTTATTAAGAGTTGGGTGAGCACCAATTGAATGCTTAGCCGTTTCCTCCGAATAAATTACTTCCGTACGGATCAAAATATCTGGATTCTTTTTGAAGCCTTCAATGACTTCATTAACTGAATAGGTAGGCAACGTTGGTTCTGACATAAACCAAGTAGCACGGCTACGCGATAACTGCTCACGCTCTTCAGGTAACGTAGCCGCAAAATCAGCTAGTTTAATTTGTTTCCCTTCGGCATTGACAAACTGTAAAATACTACCTCCTTTGGTTTCGATAGCACCGTATTCTCCTTTGATGAAGTTTTTCCATTCCCATGCTTGAGACCCCACGAAGATTAAACCTCCAATGATGGTTAAAAACATGTAAATAGCCACTTTACCTTGCTTCATTTGGTGCCCAGCGTCTACGGCTAAAACCATTGTCACAGAAGAGAAGATAAGTACGAAAGTCATGAAGGCCACGTAATACATCGGCATAGATACCCCATGCATGAACGGGAAGTGGGTAAACACCTCATCCGCAATTGGCCAAGTTTCGATAAATTTAAATCTTGAAAAACCGTAAGCCGCAACGAATCCTGAGAAGGTTAATGCATCGGAAAGGATGAAAAACCACATCATCATCTTTCCATAACTCGCTCCTAACGGCTCGGCGCCTCCGCCATTCCAAACATTAGCTACACCATTGTTTGTAGTAACTGTCGATCCCATAAGTACGTAATAGTTAAAAAGTTTCCAAATTTACATTTTTTTCTTATTTAAAGAAATACAAAAACAAAAATAAATAGAGCCATAAAGCATCCAAAAAGTGCCAGTATATCGCACCCAGCTCAATTCCAAGATATTGAGCAGCAGTGTACTTTTGTTTAAAATGATTATAAATAATTAGCAACAAGGATAAGATCCCTCCCAACATGTGGGCTAAGTGCACATAAACCAAGATGTAAAGGAAGGCAATTGTCACCGATCCTGACTTTCCAGTGGGGAAAAGACGGTGGGCAAACAGCTCATCAAACCCTTTAAACTGGAAGTAAACAAACCCCAATCCTAAAACCAATGTTAAGGCTAAAAACAGCGAAGTTTTACTACGTTGGTCTTGCTTGATGGTGCGTTGCGCCAAATGAAAGGTTGCACTACACAATAAAATAAGTACGGTGCTAATGGTAAACGCTTGAGGTATTTGATAATCTGTCAACCAATCTGGGCGTGATTTACTAACCACCATGGCACTCGTTAATCCGGCAAAAAGCATAACGATGCTGATCATTCCGAAGATCAACAACAATTTGTAGGAGCGCGCTGAGCGTGCTTGTTCTTCTTGTACTGTCATATTAACGTAAAAATTTATCCGTAATGTAAATGATTTGCAACAAAGTTATATACGCCACACTCACCAACATGAGTACACGAGCTGCTTTTGGGGTGCGTAATCGGTACAATTGAAAGGTGTAATACAACATCCATAACCCCAACAACAACACCAAAACCGTGGCAATTGGACCAATAAAAAGTTGGCCGGTATACCCAAAAGCGGGCAATACCGAAGCTACAATCAACCAAAATGTATACAGCACAATTTGCAAAGCGGTTCGATTATCACGCTGTCCTGTAGGCAACATAAAGAAACCCGCTTTCTTATAATCTTCAAATAAAAACCATCCAATAGCCCAAAAGTGAGGAAATTGCCAAAAAAATTGGATTAAAAACAAGGTCCCCGCTTCAATACCAAAGTGGTTGGTTGCAGCAACCCAGCCCAACATAAAAGGAATGGCGCCTGGAAATGCCCCTACAAATACGGCTAAGGGAGTAACGGATTTTAGAGGAGTGTAGACGCTGGTGTATAAAAAGATAGACACGGCACCAAACATAGCCGATTTGGGATTAATCGTATACAACAAAACCAAACCCGTGATAGTGAGCGAACTCGCTACAAATAAAGCGGTATTGGGTGCCATACGACCCGATGCGACAGGGCGGTTTTTGGTGCGATCCATCAAAGCATCCAAATCTTTTTCAATCACTTGATTGAATGCATTGGAAGCACCAACCATGCAATACCCTCCAACTGCTAAAATCAGCAAAGTCATCCAATGAAAAGGATTGGACGCACTGATTCCGAGTAAATACCCTGCAATAGAGGAAAACACGACACTCACGGCCAAGCCCGCTTTGGTGATTTCTTTAAAATCTCGAAACAATTTTAAAGGATGCAACGATGTGGAATGCGTGTCCAACGATACTTTGTTTTCAAATGTCAATTAAGTCGTGCAAAAGTAGTCTATCCCAAAAGAAATGACAAAAAACAAAGCATAAATATTCTTGAAGATTTTAGTAATCAAAATACCAATTAAAGATATCTGTTCGAACACCGATCGAAAACCATGTCGTATTAGATGACTTGACCGTATCGGTTACCGTAGTGGGATCAAAATTTCTAAAAATTACATTGGCAAACAACTTTAAATTGGTCGTTGGGTTGATCACATAACCCGCTTGCAAATCGGCAATAAACACCATCGTTTCGTTACCTTGCCCTACGACTACTCCCGTATCTGTGGGTCGGAAATCATTGTAACTTAGATAAATATTACCTCCGTAATTCAAGCCATTTATGTCCAAACCACGAACTCCATAATGCAACTTAGCCGAAGCATAATAGCGCCCGTGCGTATACCGACCTATGGCAATTAACTCTTTTATATTTCCACCCCATTGATGCCCTAAACTTTGGTTGCTATTTCCGTAATTAGTTAGCACATTACTATGGGAGTAGACATAGGGACGAACAAAGTTGTATTCCAACTGCAACATGAGGTTGTCTACGTTAAACGCATTGTAATATTTTAAACCCAATTGGTAGGCGTATTTATTTTTCCAACTTTGATTTTGAGCGCGAATTTCACCCAAGGAAAATTCATCCAACAAAAATTGCCCGTACGCATTAACACTGTTGCTTAATTTATATTTCCCAGTGAGCCCCAAAAGCGCATTTCCACTGCGGGAAGAAGAGGAAAACTCAACGGCGCGGTAAAAAATTATAGGATTCACAAAATTCATGTCAAAACCACGGTCATTTTGATTGGCCCATACCACCGACTCAAAAAAACCAATATTCAACCGTCGATTCACATTCCAGCTCAGGTAATGACTCGCCACAAACTTTGTGGCGTAAGTTCCATCAACCGTTACTTCCGGACGGGTATCTTTCATCCACATATAGAGGTTGGTGTATTTAATTTTCCAAAAGGTTGTATTGATTTTGAAATAGGGATAGGGACTCACCCCGTCGGTTAACAATAACGAACGGTACCCGTCACCAATAAAATTACGACCATGCCCCAATTGCATTTCTACAAACTTCCCGGGCGCATAATTGATATAGGCCTCTGCCATTGGAAAATCAAAAGCATCGGTTTTAAATTCTTTAGCAATCCCAATGCCCGGAATGGTGGCAGGATTTCCTCCTGAAGGGCGCAAGGAAATAGCATATTGATTAAAATAATCGGCAAAACGGCCCTGACTTTCATAAATAGTAGCCGAAAAATTCACTTCTTTGCCCAAACCACCACGGATTTGTACCCCGCGGGTATTGACAAAGGTATAATCGGTAGCGCCTGAAGTTTCTCTTCCGAGTTGGAAATCAAAAACAGGATTTAACGTAAACCAATAATCATTCCCTTGGATGGCAACCAAGTCATCGTTCCATATTTTTTTACCCCACCACGAAGATTTAGGCTTCATGAGTTGTTGATGAGCTTCCCGCAAATTATAGTACTTCGAAACTTCATTGAACGTAAAAGGCTTTGAAGTAGTATGCGCATTGGCCCCCACTTGATTCATCGCCCAATCAAAAGAAGCATAAAGTCGATTGGAAAAAGGAATGGCAAGTTTACTGTCGTATTGGGGCTTTGTAAACGTTTGATACTGCATTGTATCTAATTCCATTACACGCGTTTCCTTTTGAAATGTTGTAGGAACAACGGGCGCTTGCTGCAGTTTGGCAATACTTTTGGGAGCGTCATCTGGATTTTGCAACGGTACGTTAAATCGGATGGTGTATTTCGAATACGTCGCTTTACCTCCATAGACAGCAGGTTGAATTACGGGAAACTTTTCAAATACACGGCGGCATTCGGCTGTGACTTCGGCATCGGCAGCATCAATGTACAAGGGTTTGAATTTTCCAGATTGATCCACTTCAAACACGATAATTACGGTGCCTTGATAGTTGGTTTTCGCTTTAAACTCTTGGTAAACAAACCGCTGTACCTCTTGATCAAAACAGGTTTGAGCTTCCGCCTCATTAACCGACTTACAATTTGGAAAAACAGGAGGTGATTGTTGCAACCCCTGCGCACCAACGGTTAGCATCCCACTCCAAAAAAACACAAAAACAAGTAATCGTTTCATACTTAATATCCAGCTTCAGACGTCCCGCCGTGTGCAATAGTTTTTGCCGCCGACGTTCCGATTCGTTTTACACCTAGTTTTATCATTTCAACCGCTTCTTCATACGTTCGCACTCCTCCTGCTGCTTTAACCGGGAGTGGTGCGCAATTTTCAAGCATCATCAGTATAGAGGCCCGTGTAGTACCATTGGGCTTTCCGTCTTTTGTTTCATAAAAACCGGTCGAAGATTTTACAAAAACATGCGCAAAGACTTCTTCTTTAAAATGGGCTATAATTGTATTTTTAATACAGGCCGACAACTGGATGATTTCGGTATCCGACAAGGCGGCCACTTCAATAATCCATTTGACCGTTTTGTGATGCGACCAAGCCAATTGTGTTCCAGCTGCAATCTCTTTGCGGACTAAAGCTACATCTCCCGATTGGAAGGCCCTGTAATTACAAACAAAATCCAACTCATCGGCACCATCATCAATGGCCTGTTGTGCTTCTTGCAATTTGGCTTCCAAATCGGCCGTACCCTCGGGAAATCCAATAACGGTTCCTACCAATACCGAAGATTTTGCGTCATCAATCATCGTTCGCGCCATCGCTACCTTATCGGGACGAATCATCACCAACTTAAACCCTTCCTCAATCGCTTCTTGAATACAAGCTTTTACCACTTTTTCATGGTCAGCTAAAGAAAGTCCAGCTTGCTCAGGCAATTTGAGGTAAGTAGCATCTAAATAGTGTCGAATGTGCATAGCGATAACCAATAAGGGTCAAAAATACAAATTATGAAGGCAGCTTCATTGATTTCCATAAAAAAACCACTCACGAAGAGTGGCTTACTATTTTTTTAAAGAAAAGACCCATAACCCTACGCTTGCCCCAACGGTGTTGGCGAGCACATCCCAAAGATCGGCTGAGCGATTTTGTGTGAAGGCGAATTGACAAACTTCCATCATAATTCCATATCCTACTGCGGCAAGCCATAACCCAATTAAGATTCGTTTTGTCTTTTTCCGCAGATAGCTACCCCACCAAAAAACAAATCCAAAATAGAAACAAAAATGGACCACTTTGTCTTTGTGAGGCACTGGAATACTTTGCCCAAAACTTCCAGTTGAACCCAAACTTAACCAGGTTATGAGGGCGGTCCAGGAAAGTGCAAGCAATAAATTATATGTTTTCTTAGGCTCCAATCAAAGCTTTGTAGGCATCGGCATCCATCAATTGATCCCACTCAGAGGCATCAGAAATTTTAACCTTTACCATCCAACCCTCGCCATAAGGATCAGAATTAACTGTTTCAGGCGTACTCTCTAAAGCATCGTTAAATTCAATGATTTCACCCGACAATGGAAGAAATAAATCTGAAACGGTTTTCACGGCTTCAACGGTACCAAAAACTTCATCCTTAGCAAGTGTTTGATCTAATGTTTCAACTTCTACATAAACAATATCACCCAATTCACGTTGTGCAAAATCGGTAATACCCACAGTGGCTACATCGCCGTCCAAAGAAACCCACTCGTGGTCTTTGGTATACTTCAAATTAGAAGGAATATTCATTCGTTTGTTGGTTTAAAAATACACGTTCAAAGGTACACTTAATTCCGATATTGAAAAATGATTTTTTGCATTTCAAACGGTTTAATTTCCGAAGTTATAGCGCAACGTAAATCCGGTTCGAATGTTGGTTATCGGGAATGAAGTTGAAATAACAGCTTGGGAGAATGAATGATCATAAAAGAAAATGGCCGTTAAATTTTTACTGAACGAATAATCCGCAGTAACACGGGCTGACCATAAGTCTTGACCCCCTCCCAACTGGTTGTTGTTGTAATCCAAATAACGCACAATGGTTTTGTTGTTTCGGTAGGAGAAATCTATTTTGACATTCAAATCACTCTTGATGACCCCTGTTGGATTATCCGCCAAACGCGAGGAAATGATCACGTCTTTAAATCGGAATCCTGTTCCTACAATATACTCAACGCCTTGTTGCTCGGTCAATAAGTTGTTGTCAAAACTGAATGACAAAGCGCGGTCTTTTTTCATTTCCAGCAACAACTTGAACGAACTTTTTGTTTCAAAATCAATTCGGAAAAGCGGACTAAATTGTTCTACCAAGTTGACATTCCCCACAATCGTTTGCTGGAAGAAATTGTTATTGGCAGGGTTTATAGCGCCTTCTACATAGTCTAAGTTGGAACGGAAAGCATTAATGGTATACGATGCTTTGTAGTTGTGTTGAATGGAGAAGCGTTTGAAGCGATCTTTGAAAAACTTGTAGCGCATTAATCCATTGTACTTGATGTTCCACCCTGGAATTGGAATATCTCTGAAGATTCCAGTCGACACTTTATTGACATCGCGACCGGTGTAGGCTGCTAAGAAAGCAGGCAACAAGACATCCTGACTGTTTTTCCCAAACCCTTGAGGGTAACCTTCGGCATCAAGCGGGTAAGTGGTATTCCCATAATAATCTTGGGCCAAACGGTGGGCAATCACAAAGCGGTTTTCGCGGAATCGATTAAATGCTTCCGAACCAAATTCGTCACTGGGCATAAACGAGGTGGTAATCATGTTGGTCGAAATCGCAAAGTTCCCAGTATTGTAGGGCGACCTTGAATTGTAGGTACCATCAGGACTTACATCATATTGCTCGGTATAGTTCGTCGCGTAGGTGCGATTGGCCGCCAAGTCTATTTTAAAATCAGGGAATAAATCGATATTCGCTGTCATGTCCAAAGTACGGTTAATGACCTCGGTATAATTTTGGTTAAAATCTTGGAAGTTGGTCAACCAACCGCGTTTGGCCGCTTCAAAACGAACATCGTCTTGCAATCCGAAGACAAAGGCCATAGAAGGCTTGGTCGAACCGAAGAATCCGAGACCCGGAGTATATCCTGGCAAGGCGGTACTTTGATTTTCGGTGTAATTAATTTGAATATTTTTCACACTCGTTAAAATACCGATCAAGCCTTCTACAAAAGGACTACGCTCTGATTGCGGAGCTACAGCAGTGTTTGTGATTTTTTGGCCGGGTTTTGGGGGACCTGTTTGGGTAGTTTTGGTGTTCTTTTTGGTCTTGGTCAACCCAATATATTTATACAAGGCATCCATATTGAACGCGGTATTCAGCTTGTGCGAGCCTGAATTTTGAATCGTATTTCCTAAATTAAACACATCTCCATTGGCATCGGTATACGATGATAAGGCAATGGAAGAACGTTGCCATGTAAACGTACCATTGTAGGTATAGGTAGGTTTGATAAAGGCCAAGAACGGAATTTTATTCAACGGCACTTCGTAGTTGATGGTCAACTGTTGGTTGTGGGTATTGGGCAATCCAGGATTCCAGAAGTCCGTCCAAAGTGTATACGAATTGTCGGGCACGTTGTTTTCATCCATAAAATTACGGACCAAATTATTGCTCGTTGCATTAAAGTTTAATTTCAATGACTTGGTTAAATTGTAATTGAAACCATATTGGTAATTGAACAAATAATTTCTTTGATATAAAGTTTGCAACCCTACCCCTTCTACATCAACCAAACGGAATTGCTGGCGGTTTAACTGACGGTTGATGTTGGTACTAAAGGAAATATTGGAAGGTAAAAAGTTGAAGTTAAAATCACTCAATAATTTCCAATAACTACTTTTTTGGAAAGCCTTTACTTTTTTGAAAGGCTCTACAGGTTTGTTTTGAAAAGCAAACGTGTAATCTACAGCGGTATTTACTTGTTGATCTTGGAAGTTTTCCAACTCGTAATTGTTGCGATCCACCTGATTGTACGAGTAGGAAACCGTTACGTTTTCAATGTCATAAAAACGCGGTTTTTGCTTCTCGCCACGGTCTTTTTTCACCCCGATAAAATTGATACTTTTCCGTTTGGTATAGTCAATCGCTCGGTTACGGAAATTGCGTTTTTGCGCCTCATCCTGCGTGTTGTCAATCAATTGTTGCAGTTCAATATCTTGGAAGAACGGATCGTATTTTGGGGTAATGATCTCCTCACCAACAGAATAATTGAAAGGTACATTCATGTTCCATTTTTTGGGCAATAATTTCCCCAAACTCATATTGGTCACAATATTGTACTGCAATATCTCTTCTCGACTACGTTCGTTAGGCCCTTGATCAATCGAACCAAAGCCTATGGTACTCATACGACCTGTTGCGGAGATATTCGCAAAATCAGCCAAATTTGCATCCAAATTCGCTACCGCAGCCATACCGCCTTTGTTGTCCATATCGGCAATACGCAACTCATTAAACCATGCCTCTCCTTTGATCCTTCTGGGATTTAGTGGGTGTTCAGCCGTATTGAGAATATGGGTATTGTTTTTGATACCGACCATTAAAACACGAATCAACCCGAAGTTAGGATTCCCTCGAATACCCAAACGGGCCTTATTCACTTTTCCAACCAAGGAATTATCGAGTTCATCTTCATTTTTAAAATAAATCTCACCAGGGGAAGTGTATATATGACTCAAAGCCAACACTTTTAACTGGGTCAACAGCTTCAACGAGACATCAATTTGGTTGGCTTCGGGCCATACCGCATCGGGATTATTAACGTTAAATTGCGATTTTTTCAGGGGAAGTTCAATCTGGTAAAAGTTTTCAGAAGCATCGTTTCCAAAGCGAATGAAACCCACTAACTCATTATCTTCTATCGAACTCGGCTCATCAGGAAGGGCTTCAGCGTGTAAAAACATTTTGATTTTTTTGAACTGACGCATATCGACACTTACGTTTTTGAAAACCCCGCGTGAATCTCCTGGCTCCAACCCTAAGCCACTAGCGCGTAAGGCCAACGACTGTTCGTTTTGCGGAATCAACGTATTGTTTTGCATCAACTGTTCCAACTGAACACCGGGAGGCGTAACGTAATTAATAGGGTTACGAGAACCATTTTCTTGTACGTTAAGGGCTTGAACTTCAAAATTTGTCCCATCATCGGTAACGTCGGTATCAACGGGATCTAGTGTGTTTTCATAACGGCGCCATTCGCCACGAACCAAATCCAAAGACCCAAAACGGATGGTGACAGGTTGGTTAAATTTGGTCATGAAAATTCGCATGAAACGTATGGAGCGGAAATCAGAAATACTACCAATGGTGTTGGCTGGAGCGGTAACGGGAATTTTAAACTGGATCCAACGGGCTTGCACTGTATTTCCGTTGGCGGCAGTCACCTGTGTTTCACGAATGTCAGTAATAAAATTGGCGCCAACATTGGAAAGCGCACTTGGGCTAACATTGATTTTATACTCATAATACGCATTAATCGTATTCATGGTATTATCCCGGTTGATGTCCTCGACATCGGGAATAGTGGTCGACCCGCGATTGGTATCGGTAACATCTACGGGAGAGTTGGCTTGAACATTGTTGTAATTCTTATACCGATCTAAAACTCCTCCACTGGCATTTAAATAAAAATTATAGTTATCGGCAGCAGGGTCGGGGAACGATGCAAATCCAGGGAACTTGGCCGCTTCTTCATTATCGCTAAGTCCGTCCAATCCAACGTCTTGTACATTTCGGTTGGCCGTATCGGTGTCGAAAGCATAAATCAAGGACTGTGAGGCAGGAATATTTCCCCAATAATTGCTGGTGGTGATTTGACCTGGGCCTAACCCATTCTCGTAAAACTTACGACCATCTTTAAGGATATCTTCTGAAATTTCACCTAAGTTAAAATAAATCTGACCTATATTGGAAGGATCGGAAGCCGCCCCGGGATTGGTTGGATCAAAATAGGGATCCATCATCCAAAACTGGATATACTCTACGTTGGTTTGTTCAAAATTGGTCGAATTCAACGCGCGCATGATTCCCCCAAAATTAGTGTCGGGATTGGGCAATGAACCATCCGCTTGCGCCGCAGGATTGAAGTTATACGGACCCCGTTCTTGTGGAAAATAGGTTAGATCTAAGGTATTCACCACTTGCGATTGCCCTTGAGCAATAACGGTTTGAGGATACAATTCGGAACTAAAAATACGACGCGTACTGTTGAGCGATAAATCATCTTGAGAAACGCCAGATGGACGTTGCGTATAAAATACAGGGTCAATAGTATACCAAGCAATTTTGGCGCGCTTAAATCCGTAATCAATCGAATTTTGAGTACCGTTAAAGTCGGGATAATCCACATTTCCTGTCGCTGGACGTTCTGGAGTAGAAGCGATGAACCAAGATAGTGGTGAGCGCAAATCAATATTGGTTTGCGACCCTTCAAAATCGTCTACGTATAAGGTAGATTCTCCGTTGAAACGGTCACCAATAGGCGCATCGGGTTTTAAGAAAGCCACTTCCCCACGGAACGACACATTGGATGGAACATCGGTGTCTACATTTGGCAATTTATTCACCAAACGGGTCAAGAAAGGAACTTCCGACGACAAACTGGTATTTAAACCAAACATGCTGTTATTTACGGATTCCTGACCGTAATTCGATTTTTGCGTAAACGGACGCTCCGTCATTTTCAAAAACGTAGCTCCCACTAAGGCTTTGGGTGAAAATTTATGTTCGACATTAATCCCCATAAAACGGCGCGTTTGCTGACCAAAAACAGAGTTGTTCTCCACCGAAACTTCGATTGGGGTATTGGAGGCTTGTAGAGAAGGATCTAATATTTGTACCCGTCCCGCTTGGTAATTTACGGTAAAATCTACGCCTTCAACCAACCGTCTTCCACCGGCCGTAACGATAACTGACCCTTGGGGAACATTGAACGCACCAATTGGAATTCCTTCCCCACCTGAAGATTTAAAACGACCGCGCAATTGGAATTTATTTTTCTCACTGTCTTGCAATGCAGCCGCCTGCGTACTGGTATATAAGGTGCGGAATACGTACTTCGCTTGGTTGGGGTTAAAATCCGCCAAAGAGGTGGGGTCGCCCAAATAATTCTCCGATGATCCAGGAGCCGTTCGTAATTTTTCAAACAAATAACGCCCAAAAGGTTCGATTTTGGTAAAAATAATGCGTCCGTTTTGCTGGTCAATGGTAAGTCCGGGAACAAAATCAAAAAAACCATCTCCCCCTGTTTGTGGGTCGTTGGCAAAATTCAATTGGTCCATAGAGAAAACGCGAAGCAAGGGGGTTTCACGAACATCGTTGGGTAGTGGACTAGTAGGACTAGCCTCTACGATATAATTTAAAGGCGACGGATCGGTATAGAGAATATTGAATTTGAAATCTTCTTTCTGTAATTGGAAACCTCCGGGAATTTGATAAATATTTTTCATCATCAAACCCCAAATCGGTTTGTCGACAAACGTGAGGGTACTTTTTAACATCTTTACAATCAACGATTGCGTCGCGGGAATACCACCTGTATCCACTTGTGTGGCTTCTACCCCATCGGTTCCAAACTCCCCTACTTGATATACTTGTCCTCCGATAGTATATTGGAAAGCAACAGCCAAAACTTCATCATTGGCCAAGCGTTGTTGCAGGGAGACATATCCTAATTGGGGATGAAACGTATATTCCGAAGGATTCAGTTTTCGTGCATTTTCCAACTTGGCGTAATCGGTTCCTTCGTTAACAGGGTTAACATTGTTGAATCCATTTCCTGCTGTAAAAATTTCACGAATACCTTGATTAAGTAATCCCGTTGTTCCGATTAAGGCGGGATCGTAGCGGTTGTTGGAGTTGTCGGCCGGACTATCAATGGGGGTCAAGAAGAAGCCATTGGTGATTTCAATGGGATCGACGGCTACCACCTGGTTGTCATTCAACGGCGTATTGCTATAGGTATCTGTCAATCGGGATTCCCCTAAATCTTGTAAAGCGATTAAGTTTCGTTGGTTGTTATTAGTAGTATTGACACGATTTTGACGGTTGGTTACCCAAACCTCAATACGTGTAATTTGTACGCGGCTGTCAATAAAGGGATAATTCCGCAAGGCAAAATCGTAGCGGTTTTTGAAGTATTGGGACAAGAAAAAGTGGCGATCGTTATCGTACTCTTGTGCGAAAAGTTCAAAATTCTGAATCGTCCCGCCTCCTTGCGAAGTTACCGTTCGGGTTTGTGACTTTTGTTCAGAAAAAACCCCAGTGACGGTTGTTCTTCCGAATTGAAGTTGGGCACGAACCCCAAACAAACTTTGTGCACCTCGAATCAGGGTATTGTTTAAAGGCATACTTACGTTACCTACCTCAATCTTTTGTATGATATCATCTTCCGTTGGCGTGTATTCCAACTTGATTAAATTCTGGAAATTAAAGGTAGATTGAGTGTCGTAATTGGCATTAACATTTAAACGCGTTCCTACTTTTCCCATCAAACTCATACTGATGCGTTGATTGAAGTCAAAGGTAGTCGTTGCGCGGTTACGCGGTGAAAAAGCAGGGTTATCTTGCTTGGTATGCCGTACGCCTAAATCGACTTCGACCGACCCTGTAGGCTTGATATCGATGGTGTTACTCCCAAAAAGGGTTTCAAAAAAACTAGAATTTACGTAATACCGGGGTAGTAAATCTTTCTTGTCTTGTTCGGTACCCTTTCCTTCAGCAGCATTGGACTTCTTTTGAAAATAGGCACGCATCGATTCCCGTAAAACCAAGGCATCATATTCTTTGGGAGTTAAAAACATCGGATAATTGATGTTGAATCCTTCAAAGGTTTTTGTCAAAACGTATCGATCTATGGTAGGGTCATAGGTATAGGCTTCTACAACACTTTTCGGGTCATTTAATTTAATGGCTCCGGTGTTGTATCCTTTTATGGTATCTCTCGCTTTTTCGTCGTCTTCCTCTTCTGTTGTTTGGGCCTGTGTTGAAAAGGCAAAAAACACAAAAAGAAAACAAAGTATTCGTAATAATGATTTATTCCGGCTGTTTGTTTTCAACAGTTATAGGTTTTTTAATGCTTGTTTGATTATGGTTTCTAGGTTGGCCTCGGGTTGTTCTTTCATGATTTTATCGACTACTTTTTCGGCATTCTTACGAACAAAGCCCAAAACCTCCAAAGCAGATAACGCTTCATCCCGATTTGTATTGTATGAAATGGGCGAAACTTCCCCGATATCATGGATTTTTAACACTTTATCGCGCAAATCAAGGATAACCCGTTGGGCTGTTTTTGCCCCAATGCCTTTGATTGATTGAATGGTTCCCACATCGCCGTTGCCAATGGCTGCAATGATTTGTTTGGGATCTAAAGAAGAGAGCATGGTTCTTGCAATTCCAGCACCAATACCCGATACGGAAAGCAATAATTTAAATAACTCCCGCTCTGATTTTTCCATAAACCCATACAATTGATGGGCATCTTCTTTAATGAGCAAGTAGGTAAACAACTTCACCGACTCCGACTGCGGCAACAACGCATAGGTGTGTAACGAAATATGGATATGATAGCCTACGCCTTGGCAATCAATCACCACATCGGTAGGGTTTTTTTCAACTAATTTTCCGTGTATGTGTGCTATCATCTTTTAATCGTATGTTCAAATATAGAAAAAATTAACAATTAGGGACTTTTCTAAACAAGAACCTTACTTTTTTATCACCATATCGCGGAGACGTTTGTGTTTCTCTTGCGCATCTACTACTGCAACGGCTGCCATATTGACCATTTCCTCCACGCTAGCACCCAATTGAAAAATATGGGCGGGTTTGTCCATGCCCAACATAATGGGACCTACTGAATCTACCTTGTACAGTTCTTTCAATAGTTTATACGTAATATTGGCCGACTCTAGATTGGGGAAAATCATGGTATTGACTTTTTTTCCTGCCAATTTTGAAAAGGGAAATTTCGCTTTCAACATATCGGGATTCAACGCAAAATCGGTTTGAATCTCTCCATCGACGATCAAATCAGGATAGTATTTATGCAAATAGGCTACGGCATCGCGCACTTTTTGGGCACTTTCATGGGTAGATGAGCCGAAATTGGAAAACGAAACCATAGCAATCACGGGTTCCATTCCGAACATACGAACCGTTTTGGCAGTCATTAAAGCAATCTTGGCCAAATCATCGGCAGATGGATTGGGATTGATGGCTGTATCGGATAAAAACATGGGACCGCGATTGGTCATCATCATATTGGTGGTCGCAATTAACGAAATCCCAGGAGCCTTACCAATCAATTGCATCAAGGGTCGCACCACAGAGGGATAACTTCGAGAATAGCCTGAAACCATCGCATCAGCATCGCCTTCATTGACCATCATAGCGGCAAAATAGTTGCGCTCGCGCATCCATTTTTGAGCATCCAACAAGGAGATGCCACGGCGTTGACGTTCTTTCCAAAAGATTTCAGCATAGCGCATACGGCGTTCGTCTTCCTCTTTTGTTTTCGGGTCAAAAATAGGAATGTCGGCGTCAAAACCGATTTCTTCTTTCAACTCCAATATATCTTCTTTTCGTCCGAGTAAAATCGGTTTTCCAATACCTTCCTCATAGACAATTTGGGCCGCTTTGAGTACATCCAATTGATCGGCTTCTGCAAAAACAATGCGTTTGGGGTCGGTTTTTGCGCGGTTGATTAATAGACGAACCATTTTATTATCCGAGCCCATGCGTTCCATCAACTCCTCTTCATAGCGTTCCCAGTCGGTAATCGGTTGTTGTGCTACTCCCGATTCCATCGCGGCTTTGGCGACTGCGGGGGCCACGCGTGAAATTAAGCGCGGATCAAAAGGTTTCGGGATAATATAATCGCGTCCGAAAGCCAATTTAGTTTCCCCATAAGCAATATTTACCTGCTCGGGCACTAATTCTTTGGCCAAGCAAGCCAAGGCTTT
The DNA here is from genome assembly GCF_900129405.1 of Flavobacterium fontis. GTDB lineage: Bacteria > Bacteroidota > Bacteroidia > Flavobacteriales > Flavobacteriaceae > Flavobacterium > Flavobacterium fontis. The sequence goes on from NZ_FQVQ01000009.1 coordinate 73,175, forward strand.
GACCGCGGCCATTTTCATGGCTTCATTAATTTTGGTTGCACGTACATCGAGGGCTCCACGGAAAATATACGGGAATCCCAAAACATTATTGACTTGGTTGGGATGATCCGAGCGCCCCGTGGCCATAATAATATCTTTTCGGGTGGCAATGGCTACGTTATAATCGATTTCGGGAACAGGGTTGGCCATCGCAAAAACGATGGGATTCTTGGCCATGGCTAGAAGCATTTCGGGAGTCAAGATATTCCCTGCAGAAAGTCCCAAAAACACATCGGCATTTTTAAGGGCTTGCGCCATGGTTGTTCCAGGTTTGGCGGTGGTATAGCGACGCTGTAGGTCGGATAAATCCGTGCGTTCGTTGTGCAGCACTCCGTCTTTATCAAACATGATGATGTTTTCGGGTTTTACGCCCAAAAGCACGTATAAATTGGCACAAGCTAGGGCGGCTGAACCCGCTCCTGAAACGACAATTTTTACTTTATTCACTTTTTTACCGGCCAACTCTAGTGCATTCAATAAAGCTGCCGAAGAAATGATGGCGGTGCCGTGTTGGTCGTCATGCATTACGGGAATGTTGAGCTCTTCTACCAATCGGCGTTCGATTTCAAACGATTCGGGGGCTTTGATATCTTCTAAGTTGATTCCTCCAAAAGTGGGGGCAATGTTTTTTACCGTTTCAATAAAAGCTTCGACATTTTTGGTGTCCACCTCAATATCAAAAACATCGATGTCTGCGAAAATTTTAAACAACAAGGCCTTTCCTTCCATCACGGGTTTGGAGGCTTCGGGACCGATATCGCCCAAACCTAAGACGGCCGTTCCGTTGGAGATTACCGCGACTAAGTTTCCTTTGGACGTGTATTTGTAAACATTATTAACGTCTTTGGCGATTTCCAAACAAGGTTCTGCAACGCCCGGAGAATAGGCCAAGGACAAATCTCTTTGGGTTGCATATTTTTTGGTAGGAACAATTTTTATTTTGCCTGGGGTGGGTTTGGCATGGTATAAAAGTGCCGCACGGCGTTTACTCGATTGATTATCCATTTTTCACAATTTGCATCTTGACAAAGGTAAAAGTATCCGTGGAATCGTGAAACAAATGAGGGATTTATTTGAGGAAGTCGATATTGCGTTTCAAGCCTTGGTATTGGGTTCGTTTTACGGCCGAATCGCGAAAAACTTCTTTAAAAATATCTTCCGTTATTTCTTCCCAATCCTTTTTGGAAAAAGAGAGTAAATCGGGATGCGGATTAAATTGTGGCTCTTGATGTGGCGTTGCAAATCGGTTCCAAGGACAGACTTCCTGACATACATCACACCCAAAGACCCAATCATTCCACGCGCCTTTCATGGTCTCTGGCAACTGATTTTTGAGTTCGATAGTAAAATACGAAATACACTTGCTCCCGTCGACCACATAGGGCGCCACGATTGCTTGGGTGGGACATGCATCGATGCAAGCCGTACACGTACCACAATGATCGGTAGTGGGCGGATCGTAGTCCAATTCAAGATCGACGATGAGTTCGGCTACAAAATAGTACGAACCCGTTTTTTGGGTAATAAGATTGGCATTTTTACCGATCCAACCGAGTCCGCTTTTGGCGGCCCAAGCTTTGTCCAAGACTGGCGCAGAATCGACAAAAGCACGTCCATTAACGGCACCGATTTCGGTTTGTATACTGTGCAATAGCGCTTTTAGTTTGTCTTTGATCACGTAATGATAATCTTTCCCATAGGCATATTTTGAAATCTTATACGTATCCTCTTGTTGGGTTTCGGCGGGAAAATAGTTGAGGAGTACCGAAATGACACTTTTGGCATCGTCGACGAGCAATCTAGGATCAAGGCGTTTATCAAAATGGTTTTCCATATACTGCATTTCACCGTGAAAGCCTTGATGGAGCCAGCGTTCCAAACGGGGGGCTTCGGCTTCTAGAAAACCGGCTTTGGCAATACCACACGAAAGAAACCCAAGGCGTTTGGCTTCGGCTTTTATAAACTGACTGTAGTGTTGTTTTTGGTTGTTCATGTGCATTAGGGATTGCAGCGAAGTACCCGCCCGACGTGAGGAGGGCGCGTACTGCGGAAAGCCCGACCCCGAGAGAAAACGGGAATAGACGCAGGGAGATGCTTTCGGGGGAATGCCCTAAAACAATTCGCCCTGAGACGTTCCTTTAATTTTACCCAAATGGCGATAGGCCTTTTCGGTGACTTCGCGACCACGTGGTGTGCGAATGATGAACCCTTCTTGAATTAAAAAAGGTTCGTAAACTTCTTCAATGGTTTCGCCATTATCGGAAACGGCGGTGGCCAATGTGGAGAGCCCCACAGGACCGCCTTTGAATTTATCGATAATCGTGGTGAGAATCTTATTGTCCATTTCATCCAGTCCGTGTGCATCGACATGTAGGGCTTGAAGCGAGTAGCGGGCGATTTCAATATCGATTTTGCCATTGCCTTTAATTTGGGCAAAATCGCGAACACGGCGTAAGAGGGCATTGGCGATACGCGGTGTTCCACGGCTTCTTCCAGCGATTTCGATTGCCGCTTCCATAGATATGGGCACACCGAGAATGGTGGCACTGCGTTGCACAATAGTTGTGAGGAGTTCGGTGTTATAATATTGTAGCCGCGATTGGATTCCGAAGCGCGCGCGCATGGGAGCTGTGAGGAGTCCACTACGCGTGGTTGCGCCAACAAGAGTAAAGGGATTCAAATTAATTTGTACGGAGCGCGCATTGGGTCCGGTTTCGATCATAATGTCGATTTTAAAATCCTCCATCGCCGAATACAAATATTCTTCCACTACGGGGCTTAGTCGGTGAATTTCGTCGATAAAAAGAACATCCCGTTCGTCGAGGTTGGTTAGCAGTCCTGCGAGATCGCCGGGTTTATCGAGTACGGGCCCTGAGGTAATTTTTATCCCTACGCCCAATTCATTGGCGAGAATATTGGCTAAGGTGGTTTTTCCTAATCCAGGCGGCCCGTGAAAAAGGGTATGATCGAGGGCTTCATCGCGAAGATTGGCGGCTTTAACGAAAACCTTTAAATTCTCGAGCACTTGATCTTGACCTGTAAAATCGTCAAACGACAGGGGTCGTAACTTCTTCTCGAGGTCAATTTCTTCGGGGTTGTAGCCCTTGTTGGTGGGGTCTAAGTTTTCGTTCATAGCACAAATATAGCACAAGTTTGGAGGAATAAAAAAAGCCTTTCCGAAGAAAGGCTTTTGGGATATTTTAGTGATGAAGAACCTCTTCTCCGGGTTTCATCGGTACATTTTGAGGTACGAAATCTTCGTCATGCCCTGGCTTGCTGTAGTCGTAAGGCCAACGGTGAACTTCTGGAATCTCACCAGGCCAGTTTCCGTGCATGTGTTCTACAGGCGCTGTCCATTCTAAAGTATTTGAACGCCATGGATTCTGTGGTGCTTTTTCACCAAAGAAAATAGAGCTAAAGAAGTTGTAAATAAATACCAATTGGAAAGCACCTCCAATTAAGGCGAATATGGTGATGACCACGTTTACATCTTGCATATCATCAAAGATAGGGAAGTTTGTGTTGGTATAGTAACGACGTGGTAGACCCGCCATACCGATAAAGTGCATCGGGAAGAATACGCCATAGGCACAGATTGCTGTTACCCAGAAGTGTACATACCCTAAGTTTTTATTCAACATGCGGCCATACATTCTAGGGAACCAGTGGTAGATTCCAGCGAACATACCGTATAATGCCGAGATCCCCATTACCAAGTGGAAGTGTGCTACTACGAAATAAGTATCGTGAACGTTGATGTCAAGCGTACTGTCCCCTAAGATGATACCCGTCAAACCACCGGTGATGAACGTAGATACTAATCCGATGGAGAACAACATCGCAGGGTTCATTTGTAAGTTACCTTTCCAAATTGTGGTAATGTAGTTAAACGCTTTTACCGCAGAGGGAATAGCAATCAACAGGGTAGTGAAGGTAAATACAGAACCTAGGAAGGGGTTCATTCCGGAGATGAACATGTGGTGCCCCCATACAATAGTGGATAAGAATGCGATGGCTAAGATAGACATGATCATCGCACGGTATCCGAAGATTGGTTTACGCGCATTGGTGGCAATTACTTCAGAAGTGATTCCTAATGCAGGTAATAAAATGATATATACTTCAGGGTGACCTAGGAACCAGAATAAGTGTTCGAACAATACAGGAGAACCCCCTTGATAATCTAACACTTCACCTGCAAGGTAAATATCGGATAGGAAGAAAGAAGTTCCGAAACTGCGGTCCATGATCAACAACAAAGCAGCCGATAAAAGTACAGGGAACGAAATAACCCCAATTACCGCTGTGATGAAGAAAGCCCAGATCGTTAACGGCATACGCGTCATGCTCATCCCTTTGGTACGTAGGTTTAACACCGTTACAATGTAGTTAAGAGAACCCAACAAAGAGGAAGCAATGAAAATAGCCATGGAAACTAACCAAAGCGTCATCCCTAGTCCAGAACCTGGAATAGCTTGCGGTAAAGCACTCAACGGGGGATAAATCGTCCATCCTGCGGAAGCAGGTCCTGATTCTACAAACAAAGAAACGACCATGATTACGCTGGAAAGGAAGAACAACCAATAGGAAACCATGTTCAGGAAACCTGAGGCCATATCACGCGCACCCAACTGCAATGGAATTAACAAATTACTAAACGTACCACTCAAAGCGGCCGTTAATACGAAGAACACCATGATAGTACCGTGAATGGTAATTAATGCTAAGTAGGCTTCGTTGGTCATTACTCCATCGGGAGCCATACGCTCACCAAGGAAAAACTTAAAAACTTTGAAGGACTCCTCCGGCCATGCTAATTGCATACGGAACAAAAGAGACATACCCACCCCGATGATCCCCATGATAATACCTGTCAAAAGGTATTGCTTGGAAATCATTTTATGGTCAATACTGAAGATATACTTTGTAATAAAAGTATCCTTGTGGTGGTGATCATGTGCATGATCATCAATGTGAAGGTCGTGTGCGTGACTCATATCCTAGTAATATAATTTTATCTTTTTACTTATTTTGCTTGCGCTACTACCGTAGTATCAGGTTTGGTAGCGGTTGAATCTGATGGTGTTGTCCCAGCAGCAGCGGCAGCATCTGCTTTAGCGGCATTTTTAACAGCTTGAACCAAAGTAGTTTTTTCTTTCAACCACTTTTGGTACTCTTGAGGTTCATCAACTACCACTTTCATTTGCATGTTGTAGTGCGAGGAGCCACAAATTTTGTTACAAAGAATGAGATAATCAAAAGTGTATGGATCTAAACCAGTTTTACCTTGAGCTTCTAATTCTTTACTCTTTTTGGTACGAATAGCATTAATGTTGTCTACTTTTTCAATCATTTCTGGCGTATCACGCATTTCTTGTGTCGTCATAATGGGTGTAAAAGCAAATTGCGTAACCATACCGGGTACACAGTTCATTTGTGCACGGAAGTGAGGCATGTACATCGAATGCAATACATCTTGTGAACGTATCTTGAAGATTACCTTTTTCCCTTTTGGGATGTGAAGTTCTTCAGTAACGATATCATCTTGCGCATTGGGGTCTGCTAAATCAACCCCGAGTGTATTCACCCCTTCGATAAGGCGAACATTGGCTTTTCCTAATACATTATCTTCACCAGCATAACGGGCAGTCCATTTAAATTGCTGTGCATAGACTTCAATTACAATCGGTTTTTCCTCTTTTTCATTGATAAACATGATGTCTGTCCATGCATACAACCCGAAGAAAATTAATACCGCCAATACGATAGCTGGAATCGCACTCCAAATAAATTCTAATTTGTTATTGTCTGAGATGTAAGCAGCTACTTGTCCTTTTTTTCCTGAATATTTGTAGGCATAATAGTGAAGTAAGGCTTGTGTAACAGTTTGTACGAAGAAAATCAAAATCATGGAAATCCACATCAATTGATCCACCTCAATACCATGCTCAGAAGCTGAATTACTCATTAAAGGGTAAGAACCATATTTTACGATACAGATGATGGTAATCAAATAGATGAATGCCAAAAATCCGAACATTAAGTAACCATTGACTCTATTGTCGTTGTCACCCGCAACTTGTGAGGATTCATCAGTGGATTTTTTACCAATTTGAGTTAAGGCAAAAATCTTACTCAACTGCCACAAGGCTACGGATAATAAAACTAAAACAAGAACTACTAATAAAGCTGTCATTTGTTCTTTTCTTTAAATATTAATAATGAAAATGTTTACTTTCTTCCATGAATGGATTACGTTTTGGAGTAAGCGGCGCTTTGGTAAGCGCGTTGAATACGACCAAAATAAATAAGCCCAAGAAGAACAATACAGAACTGATTTCGGATACTCCAATAAACCATTGGTCACCCACAGTTGCGGGCATAATCATATTGAAGAAATCAATGTAATGTCCAAATAAAATTACAACACCAGCGGTTACAACAATAGGAGCTACACGTTTGAAATCAGTATTGATTAAGGTTAAGAACGGGAATACGAAATTTAATCCGACAGCGCCCCAGAAAGGCAAGGTGTAATCGTTGATACGGGTTACAAAATAGGTAACCTCTTCAGGAATGTTGGCATACCAAATCAACATGAATTGTGAGAACCATAAGTACGTCCAAAATACGCTAATTCCGAACATGAATTTGGATAAGTCGTGAATGTGACTTGAATTAACATATTCTAAATAACCTTTTGATTTCAAATACAAGGTAACCATTGAGATGGTAGTAATACCACTTACAAAGAAACTCGCAAAAACATACCATCCAAACAAGGTACTAAACCAGTGAGGATCCAAAGACATAATCCAGTCCCAAGCCATAATTGACTCCGATACAATAAAGAATACCAGGAAGGTAGCTGAAAGTTTGAAATTTTTCTTGTAGTAAGCATCATCAGAAGCTTCATCTTGTGCTAAACAGTTTTTACGTGAGAAATAACGGTAAAGGTTCCAACCCAACAAGAAAATGGCAGCGCGAATAATCCAAAAACCGAAGTTCAAATAGCCTGACTTACCGTCAATTAAGGCATCATAGTTTGGCGATCCTGGTTTCGTTACACCATCCTCCATCCATGTGAACAAATGGTTCATGTGTAATCCTGAAGCTAAAAGCAAACCGAAGAAAATAATAGAACCTACAGGCAAATAAGCTGTTATACCTTGCATCACACGGAACAAAACGGGAGACCAACCTGCTTGCGCAACTTGTTGGATAGCATAAAAAGCTAAGGCACCCATGGTTACCAACAAGAAAAAGATACACGCTACATAAAGAGCAGCCCAAGGTTTGTTTTGTAATTGATGCATTACATGCTCGATATGTTCCTTGTGGGCTACCGCAGGGTCGATATGTTTCTCCTTCTTAGGTACTACGGATAGCGTTTTTTTAGCTGTTTCAGGAGCTACAGGCTGCGCGATTGAATCAGTGGCCGCTAAATGCGTTGTATCATGTGAAACGGCATGAGCATCTTCAGTTTTGTGCGTAGCTTCTTGATGCGCTTCCGGTTTTGCAGCATGAGCCTCGTGGTTAGGAGTTGCGTGGGTATCGTGAGAAGCAGCAGTAGCATGACCACCGTGTCCGCCATGACCCTCATGATGAGCCGCAGCAACAATTTTCTCAACATCTTCTATAGTTTTCGGAGTAGATAAAAACCCATATACGATACCTACCAATCCTAATGCAATTAGGATAAAGGCCGAGGTTTTTAATCTTTGTGAAAATGTGTACATATCTATATTAATCTGATAATTCTACAATTATAATTTGCTTTTCAATTGCATCACATAATGCGATACCATCCAACGTTCCTCACGGTTCAACTGATTGGCATACGAACCCATAGAGTTCAAACCATACATCAATACGTGGTTCACGCTTCCTTCAGTGATTTGGCGATCCTTGTAATTTGGAACCCCGAGGTATTTGCCTTGCGTAACCAATTTCCCTTTACCGTCACCGGCCGTACCGTGACAAATAGCGCAGTAAATTACATACAATTCTTCTGCTTTTTTCATGTCAATTTTGTCGGCTGGAAAAGGATTAACTACCGCTTTAGAAGCTTCATACCCTTCTGTTGAATTCGGTAACTCATAAGGAACGTGACCTCTTTTGATGGTCCCATCGGGTGGAATCTGTCCCTCTTTACCGTTTTCACTTTTCGCATTTACTGAATTGAAAGCATCCGACTCAGCATAAGTTTCATAAGCCACCGATTCATACATGTTGGGCATGTATTGGTAATTCGGTGATTTATCGTCTTTACAAGCTGTGAATAAAGCTACAGCTCCAAACATCATGGCTATTTTTAAACTATTCTTCATGGTCTTAATGCTTTTCTATAACTTTAACTTCTACAGCACCTGTATTTTTGAAGAAAGCTATCATCGCTTCTTCATCACCAGAAACCGAAACTTCCATTAAAAAGTGATCGTCTGTAGTACGTACATCTGGATTTTCAGCTTTTTTGAAAGGCCATAAACGGCTTCTCATGTAAAAAGTAATTACCATCAAGTGAGCGGCAAAAAATACCGTCATTTCAAACATTACAGGAACGAAAGCCGGCATGTTTTGAAGGTAACTGAAACTTGGTTTTCCACCGATATCTTGAGGCCAATCATTAATCATGATATTCCACATCATCCAAGTGGCTACAGAAATACCAATACAACCATAAATGAATGCGCAAATCGCTAAACGTGTGGGAGCTAATCCCATCGCTTTATCCAAACCGTGCACCGGAAATGGAGTAAAAACTTCTTCAATATGATGATGTGCTTTACGGGTTTGCTTTACAGCATCCATCAATACATCGTCATCGTTATATAGTGCGTAAATAACTTTTGTACTGCTCATGACGTTTATTAATGATTATCTGAATGATGATTATGTCCTTCTTTTTCACGGGCTCTCTTGTAATTGTCACCAGAGGATTTCAAGATTGTTTTTACCTCCGCTTGTGCAATTACTGGGAATGAACGAGCATACAATAAGAACAATACAAAGAAGAATCCAATAGTTCCGATATAGATACCGATATCAACAAAAGTCGGTGAAAATTTCGTCCAAGAAGAAGGTAAATAGTCGCGGTGTAATGAAGTTACAATAATTACGAAACGTTCAAACCACATCCCAATATTTACGACAATCGAAATGATGAAGGAGAACATGATGCTTGTACGTAATTTTTTAAACCACATGACCTGAGGTGAAAACACGTTACACGTCATCATCAACCAATACGACCAAGCGTAAGGACCTGTTGCACGGTTTAAGAAAGCATATTGCTCATATTCAACTCCTGAATACCATGCCACAAACAACTCCGTGATGTAAGCAACCCCTACAATCGAACCAGTAATCATGATAATGATATTCATCAATTCAATATGTTGAAGGGTAATGTAAGCTTCTAGATTTGATACTTTACGCATGACAATTAATAGCGTATTTACCATCGCAAATCCTGAGAATACCGCACCTGCAACGAAGTACGGAGGGAAAATTGTAGTATGCCAACCTGGTACTACTGAAGTAGCAAAGTCAAAGGATACAATCGTGTGTACCGAAAGTACCAAAGGTGTTGCTAAACCTGCTAATACTAAAGAAACTTCTTCAAAACGTTGCCAATCTTTGGCGCGTCCGCTCCAACCAAAACTTAATATAGAATATACACGTTTTGAGAAAGGAGTTACAGCACGGTCACGAAGCATCGCAAAGTCAGGCAATAATCCAGTCCACCAAAACACCAAAGAAACGGATAGATAGGTTGAAATCGCAAATACGTCCCATAAAAGTGGGGAGTTGAAGTTGACCCACAAAGAACCAAATTGATTAGGTATTGGCAATACCCAGTAAGCTAACCAAGGTCTACCCATGTGAATAATTGGGAATAAACCTGCTTGAACTACCGAGAAAATGGTCATGGCTTCTGCAGAACGGTTAATCGCCATTCTCCATCGTTGACGGAAAAGTAAAAGTACGGCTGAAATTAAGGTTCCAGCGTGACCAATACCTACCCACCAAACGAAGTTGGTAATATCCCAAGCCCAACCTACGGTTTTGTTGAGACCCCAGGTTCCAATACCGGTAGAGATGGTATAGATGATACAGCCTATTCCCCAAAGGAACGCGGCCAATGCGATTGAAAAAACGGTCCACCATTGTTTGTTGGCTCTTCCTTCTACAGGAGCAGCAACATCAACAGTTACATCGTGATAAGTTTTATCACCTATAACTAATGGCTTTCTAATGGGTGCTTCGTAATGAGACGACATAATCCTATATAGTGTTTCTTATTAATTTATTGATTAAGTATTTCTAACTTTTACGTGGTAGAATACATTAGGTTTCGTACCCACATGCTCCAACAAATGGTACATACGGTTGCTTTCAGCCAATTGAGCTACTTCACTTTCCTTGTTGTTAACATCGCCAAACACCATAGCACCAGTGCTACAAGCTGCCGAACAAGCAGTCTCAAATTCATTAGCCTCCACAGGTCTTCCTTCACGTTTAGCTGTTAAAATGGTCAACTGAGTTTTTTGGATACACATTGAACATTTTTCCATCACCCCACGCGAACGAACATTCACATCTGGATTCACCACCATACGACCTAAATCATCATTCATGTGGAAATTAAATTCATCGTTATGGTTGTATAAGAACCAGTTGAAACGACGCACTTTATAAGGACAGTTGTTGGCACAATAACGAGTACCTACACAACGGTTGTATGCCATTTGGTTTTGACCTTGACGACCGTGAGAAGTTGCTGCAACAGGACAAACCGTTTCACATGGCGCGTGGTTACAGTGTTGACACATAATGGGTTGGAATACCACTTGAGGGTTGTCAGAAGGATTTTCTAATCGAGCAAAACCTGGCAAAGAAGCATCTGCTTGACCATCTCCTACTAAATAATTTCCTAATCCTAAACCATCGAAATTTTCTTTTTCTTCTGTATCTCCTAAGAATGTTTCATTATGAGAATAATAACGGTCAATACGCAACCAGTGCATATCACGGCTTCTTCTTACCTCTGACTTACCAACAACCGGTACATTGTTTTCAGCATGACATGCAATTACACACGCCCCACAACCTGTACAGCTGTTTAAGTCAATCGATAAATTGAAGTGGTGACCTATTGAACGGTCGAAAGATTCCCACAAATCTACTTTTGTAGCTTCCACTTCTTTGTGATCCAATGAAACCACTGGAACAGGATTCCAAATTTCAGCATCCTTCGTATTGAAAATCTCTAACGTTGTTTCTTTAACGATATCACCGCGACCCATTAGGGTTTTGTGCGACTGAACACAAGCAAATTCATGTTCTCCTGATTCAGCAGTAATTTCTACTGACTGAACATCATTAAAGTTTTTATATAAAGTATAGGCGTTAACCCCAACTTGCATTTCTTCTTTTAAAGCGGCTTTGCGTCCGTAACCAAACGCTAAACCTACTGTTCCCTTGGCTTGACCAGGTTGTACAATAACAGGAACATTCTTGAGTGTAGCGCCATTTACCGTTAACGTCACATAACTACCATTTAACCCTCCGTTAGCAACAATATTGTTACCTACTTTCAATGCGTCAGCATCGGCTTGCGAAAGCGTTAGATAGTTATCCCAAGACACTCGTGTAATCGGGTCAGGGAACTCTTGCAACCATGGGTTATTGGCTTGTTGACCGTCACCCATACCTGTTTTTGAATACAACACCAACTCGAATTTGGCACCTTTTGATGCGGCCAAAGCAGAGGCAGCAGCAGCATAGTCTGCAGTTCCGCCCGCTAAAACACCTCCACCATAAACCGTAAGGCCATCGTGTAGGGCTTGGTTCCAAGTTGAACTTCCTAAGAATCCTGCAGCACCAGCTTTGATATAATCATAGTAAGTACCCGCTACACCGTTCCAAGTCATTAAAGCTTCTTGGAATTGTTTCGTATTGAATAAAGGACGAATGGTAGGTTGCGTTAAAGAATAGGAACCTTTTGTCAACACATGATCATTCCATGATTCTAAATAGTGAGGAGCTGCCGCAGCAATTGTGGATTTTAAAGCCGTTTCGTCCTCGCGTTGAGTGAAACTTACAGAAAGTTTTACTTTGCCTAAAGCATTAGCAAAAGCTTCACCTTCAGCAAGAGTGTACACTGGATTTACACCACTCATGATTAAGGTGTGAACAGCGCCAGCAGCCATATCTTTTAACAATTGGGCCACTTGTGCGTTATTTCCTTTACGAACATAACGAACTCCTGCTTGTGCCAACGCTTCACTTTTTAACACCTGGTTAATCGCAAATACTAAAAGTTGTGCATTTTTATCTTGAATACCAGAAACTAAAAGACCTTTGGAACCTGCTTGCTTCAATTGCTCAGCAGCTTTAGCAATAACAGCATCGTGGGCTGTTTTTGCCGTTCCAATAGAGGAACCAGTTAAAGCATTATAAATTTTAACTAAAGCTAATTTTTGATCTGCAACAGACATCGGAACACGCTTGTCAGCAGCTGCTCCTGACAATGTCATGTTGGCTTCAAATTGGAAATGTTTAGACATCTTACCATTTTGAGGTACACGTCCTTGAGCATAGCTACTATCATAGCCACCACCTTGCCAATCGCCTAGGAAGTCAGCCCCAATGGAGACAATCATGGCCGCTTTTGAAAAGTCATAATCTGCAAGACCACGCTCACCATATACCGTTTCGAAAGCATCTAAAGCGGCAGACTCAGATATAGCGTCATATACAACGTGTTTAGCTGTTGGATTTTTCGCTATAAAATCGGCAATCAGACGCTCTGTAGAAGGACTAGCTAAAGTAGATGTCAACAATACAACTTGTTTTCCAGAGGCTTTTGCTTCGGCCAAAGAGGCTTTGACGCGCGCATTTACATCCGACCAAGAAGCATTTTTCCCTTCTATTTTCGGATTTTGCAAACGCAAACTATCGTACAAAGACAATACAGAGGCATGTGCTCGAGCGTTGGCGGCAAACTTGGCTCCAGTCAAACGGTTGTTTTCAACTTTAATAGGTCGACCCTCACGTGTTTTGATCAATAAGTTGGCAAAATCAAAACCATCAAACATAGTCGTAGCATAGTAATCCGCTACACCAGGAATGATTGTCTCTGGCTGCACTACATAAGGAATTGATTTATGCACAGGCCCTTCACACGCTGCTAAAGTTGCTGCAGCGGTAGAAAAACCAACATATTTTAAGAAATCACGACGGGAAGTTGATGAAGAAGATAAAGATTCGTCGGCTAAAAAAGCATCGGTTGGAATTTCTTCCACGAATTCATTATTTCTAAGCGTCTCAACAATAGAACTATTTTCGTTTAGTTCTTCAACACTTTTCCAGTATTTTTTGTTAGATGACATCGTATATAAATATTAGCTTCTTAATAATTGATTAATAGTGACACTTACCACATTCCAAACCACCCATATCAGCGATGGTTAGCTTTTCTTTTCCATATTTTTTGGAAAGTTCAGCATGGATTTTTTCATAGTAAGCGTTGCCTTCCATTTTCACCTCAGTCTCACGGTGACAGTTAATACACCAACCCATGGTTAAAGGCGCAAATTGCTTCTGAATCTCGTAGGTTTCTACCGGACCGTGACATTTTTGACATTCGATCCCCGCTACAGTAACGTGCTGCGAGTGATTGAAATAAGCAAAGTCAGGTAAATTGTGGATACGTACCCATTTTACTGGTTTCGTTTTGCCGGTATACGATTGGGTCGATTTATCCCAACCCACAGCATCATACAATTTTTGGATTTGAGCATCATAGAATGCTTTAGAATATTCTGCAGTAGCTGTAGTGTCAGACACTTCAGAAATATTCTTGTGGCAGTTCATACAAATATTTAAGGAAGGAATACCTCCGTTTTTACTAACACGGGCAGCCGAGTGACAATATTTACAATCGATTCCATTGCTTCCCGCGTGAATACGGTGCGAATAGTGAATCGGTTGAATTGGAGCATAGTCTTGGTCAACACCTATTTGCATTAAATATCCGTAGGCAAAATAACCACTGGCTAACAATAAAAATATCGAAGAAACTAAAACTAGGAATTGGTTTTGCGCAAAAGCTTTCCAAATAGAAAGGGGATTTGAAGTTCTAACAGGAATCTCAACGCCGTTAGATTTTGCAATTTTGGTTAAAACATTATTAACCAACAACAACATCACTACCAACATCAACATCACCAAAGCCAAAGCACCAAGAATCACTTCATTCGAAATACCTCCCTCTGCTCCACCGCCTCCTTGGCCTGCTGGACCTACAGCACCCGCTGCTGGAGCTGGAGCTTCTGGTTTTGGCTCGGAGGTGTACGCTAAAATGTTATCGATATCAGCATCGGTCAACTGTGGGAAAGCGGTCATTACTTTTTTGCCGTTTTCTTCAAAAACCTTTACAGCTTGCGCATCACCTGAGGCAATCAAAGCCGAACTGTTTTTAATCCACTTGTACAACCATGCTTTATCGTACTTGTTGGCTACCCCACGAAGCGCAGGACCTGTCATTGGCTTATCTAAGTTGTGACAAGCAGCACAGTTGGTGTTAAACAATTCCTTCCCTTTGGCCACATCACCACCTGCTGAAGCTGCTGGGGCTGCTGCCGCTGCATCTGCGGGGGCTGCTGCTGGAGCTGCTGGAGCTGGATCTTGAGCAAAAGTAGAGAGTGAAAACGTTAGCATTAATGCTAACCCGAAGGAATACATTTTTGAAATCGAATTATGGTTACCCACTTTTTTCATATTATTAATGATTATCGACGTTTTGGCATAGTTTTTTGAAGGTATTTCAAGAGGAAACTACACACTTTTTTAAAAACTTGAGCAAAAATACGATTTATGCCCTATTATCAAAACCTAAAAAGAATGTAAAATAACAATTTATAACAATTCTAAATAGTAAAAATTTAGCGTAAATAAAAGGATACTCTTACATTTGCATATAAATCAAAAGATTATGAAAATAAGGCTCCAAAAACCTATAAAAAAGTGGCTTTTTTTAGGGTTGTTTTTTTTAAATTTTAACATCCTTTTTAGCCAACAAGTTACGGTTGAACAAGACCCTAAATTTGAGCAGTTACTGGCTGAGAAAAGAAAAATAAATGCTGCAATTACGGTAAACAATCGCTATAAAATTCAGCTTTTTAGTGGCGCCAGTGAAGATGCAAAAAAAATGCTAGCATTGTTTCGCAAAGACAACAAACACTATGATGCCACCATCGTTTTTAGCACTCCTTTATATAAGGTTTGGGTAGGAAATTTTAAAAGCCGTATTGAAGCGGAAAGAAATCTTATGCTACTCAAAAAAAAATACCCTAACGCCTTGGTTGTAAAACCCAATAGAGCATAAAAAAAGCGGTTTAAAAACCGCTTTTTTATTTTTCACTTTCTATTATTTCAACTTTTTTCGAACTTCAACTTCGTGGTAAGCTTCGATGATATCATTGATTTGTATATCGTTGTAGTTCTTAATTTGAATACCACAATCATAGCCTTTAGACACTTCTTTTACGTCATCTTTAAAACGTTTTAAAGTTGAAAGTTCCCCCGTAAAAATCACCACACCTTCTCGAATCAATCGAATTTTCGAATTACGGAATATTTTACCATCGGTAACCATACATCCGGCAATGGTACCCACTTTGGATATTTTGAACGTTTCGCGAATTTCTGCATTCCCCGTGATTTCTTCTTTCATCTCGGGCGATAACATGCCTTCCATAGCATCTTTCAAATCATCGATTGCATCGTAAATAATCGAATAATTACGGATATCAATCTCTTCTTTTTCCGCCAACTGTTTGGCAGCTCCAGCGGGACGAACATTAAATCCGATGATGATCGCATCAGAAGCAGAGGCTAACATAACATCTGATTCTGTGATTGCTCCAACTCCTTTGTGTATGATATTGATTTGAATCTCTTCTGTTGATAATTTTGAGAACGAATCGGATAAAGCTTCTACGGAACCGTCTACGTCTCCTTTTAAAATCACGTTTAATTCTTTAAACTGACCTAGAGCAATACGACGTCCGATTTCGGCCAACGTAATATGCTTTTGCGTACGAACCGATTGTTCGCGTAAAAGTTGCGTGCGCTTGGCGGCAATTTGCTTCGCTTCGCGTTCATCTTCAAATACATTGAATTTATCCCCCGCGGTGGGTGCACCATCCAAACCTAGAATAGATACGGGTGTAGATGGACCTGCCACTTTAATACTGTGACCGCGCTCATCGTACATCGCTTTTACTTTTCCATGGTTTTTACCGGCCAATACATAATCGCCCACACGTAAGGTTCCTGCTTGTACCAAAATAGTTGTGACATAACCCCGACCTTTATCCAATTGCGCTTCTACAACGGTTCCGATGGCGGGTTTGTTGGGATTGGCTTTTAAATCTAAAATTTCAGCTTCCAAAAGCACTTTTTCCAACAACTCATTCACCCCTTGACCAAATTTAGCTGAGATTTCATGGGATTGGTATTTTCCACCCCAATCTTCAACCAACAAGTTCATTTGCGCCAATTGTTCTTTAATGCGTTCGGGATTGGCAGCAGGCTTATCTACCTTATTTATAGCAAAAATCATAGGAACCCCCGCTGCTTGGGCGTGACTGATGGCCTCTTTTGTTTGGGGCATGATATCGTCATCGGCAGCACACACGATAATGGCGACGTCGGTGACTTGAGCGCCTCGGGCACGCATAGCGGTAAAGGCCTCGTGACCGGGTGTATCTAAAAATGTAATTCGCTTGCCATTTTCTAAGGTTACCGAATAAGCCCCAATATGTTGCGTAATTCCTCCTGATTCTCCCGCAATGACATTGGTTTTACGAATGTTATCCAACAACGACGTTTTCCCGTGGTCAACGTGACCCATCACCGTAACTATAGGTGCTCGGGATTTCAAATCTTCTTCGCGGTCCTCTACTACTTTGATCGTTTCTTCAATTTCGGTAGAGATAAATTCCACTTCAAATCCGAATTCATCCGCCACAATAGTCAACGTTTCTGCATCAAGACGTTGGTTCATGGTCACCATGATTCCCAAAGACATACAGGTTCCAATCACTTTTGTAATCGGCACATCCATCATACTGGCAATCTCTCCTACTGTTACAAACTCGGTTACTTTAAGGATTTTGCTCCCTTCTTCCAACGCTTGTAATTCGTCTTCATTTCGTTGACGGTGCGTATCGCGTTTTTCTCGACGGTATTTGGCCGCTTTTGATTTATTCCCTTTACCTTGAAGACGCTCCAAGGTTTCTTTAATTTGATTTTTAACTTCTTCCTCCGTAGGTTCTACTTTTTGAACAACAGCAGGACGATTGCCTCCTTTTTGGAACCCCGGTTTGTTGCCAAACTTAGCATTGCCTCCTTTGTTGGCATTGCCTCCCGCGTTGGGATTTCCTCCTCCAGGTCGTGCATCGGGTTTGGCTTGAATACGTTTGCGCTTGTTTTTGCCTTCCCCTTCTTTGGCTCCCTCTTCTTTTTTCTTTTTGGGCTTTTCAAATTTGGTTAAGTCAATTTTCTCACCAGCTACAACCGGACCTGTCAACTTCGTATAAATCGTTTTGTACGTATCATCCTGTCCTTCAACAGAAGCTGGTGCGGGCGCTGGAGTAACTTCCTTGGAAGCTGCTACTTGAGGTTGTTCTTTCTCAACGGGAGCCGCCTCGACTGGTTTATCAACCACTTCTGGAGTTGGCGTTGGAGTCGGAGCAGGGGTTGCTTCTGGAGCTGGCTTGTTTTCTAAATCAATTTTGCCTACAGGCTTGGGGCCCGTAACTACAGCTTTAGCCTTAATTACTTCTTGACGCTGACGTTCTTCTTCTTGACGTTTTTTCTCTTCCAATTCACGTTCACGCTCTAAACGCAACGCCTCTTTTTCTTTGCGAATTTCTTCGCTAACGCCTTTGGACGCCTCTTTGTTTCCGCGATCTCCTGCAAATTGATTTTGAAGAATATCAAATTCACTGGCAGAAATTTTGGCATTTGGATTCGAATCAATGGAGATTCCTTTTTCTTTAAGGAAGTCCACGGCACGGTCCAGAGAAATATTTAATTCCCGTAAAACTTTGTTAATTCGTATATTTCTTTCGTCAGACATATAGTGTAATTAAGTTCTGTATTCTTTTGTAAATGTAGGTATTATTTAGTCTTCAAACTCCTCTTTTAGAATACGCATCACTTCAAGGATGGTTTCTTCTTCTAAATCGGTTCTTCGGGCTAAATCGGCTACATCTTGTTTGAGGATGCTTTTGGCCGTATCCAATCCGATTTTGGCAAACTCATCGATAATCCATCCATCGATTTCATCTGAGAATTCGGTCAATTCAACATCATCATCTTCGGTTGCGCTTCCTTCGCGAATAACATCCAATTCAAAGCCTGTCAACAAACTAGCCAATTTAATATTCTGTCCTCCACGACCAA
Source organism: Flavobacterium fontis (assembly GCF_900129405.1). Lineage (GTDB taxonomy): Bacteria > Bacteroidota > Bacteroidia > Flavobacteriales > Flavobacteriaceae > Flavobacterium > Flavobacterium fontis. The sequence goes on from NZ_FQVQ01000009.1 coordinate 91,694, forward strand.
TCGCTTTGGAAACTTCTTCTAATTTTAAGAAAACTTCTGCCGACTTACGGGCTTCGTCCAACTTGATAGAAGATACTTTAGCTGGACTCAATGCTCTTGAAATCAACAAAGAAGGGTTGGTTGTAAAGTTAATTACGTCAATATTTTCGTTGCCTAACTCCCGAACAATGCCGTGGATACGAGATCCTTTCATTCCGACACATGCTCCTACTGGGTCAATGCGATCATCATAGGAATCTACCGCTACTTTGGCTTTCTCTCCAGGGATACGCACCACTTTTTTAATCATAATCAAGCCATCGAACACCTCTGGGATTTCTTGTTCAAATAATTTTTCCAAGAACTTTTCAGAAGTACGCGACATTACAATTTGTGGCTTATTGCCTTTGAGCTCAACACTTTCGATAATTCCTTTTACATTATCGCCTTTGCGGAAAAAGTCGGAAGGAATTTGTTTTTCTTTTGGCAATACAATTTCGTTACCATCATCATCCACCAAAATAACCACTTTGGGACGCACATGGTGTACCTCAGCCGTATAAATTTCACCGATAATATCTTTAAACTGCTTATACAAGTTGGTGTTATCGTGCTCGTGGATTTTTGAAATTAAATTTTGACGCAATGCCAAAATCGCACGACGACCTAAGTCAATCAACTTCACTTCTTCTGAAACATCTTCACCCACCTCAAAATCGGGTTCAATCTTGCGGGCTTCCGAAAGAGAAATCTGTGAATTAGAATCTTCAACATCACCATCGGCAACAACTACGCGATTTCTCCAGATTTCCATATCCCCTTTGTCGGGGTTGATAATGATATCAAAATTGTCATCAGAACCATATTTCTTTTTCAAAGCGTTACGAAAAACATCCTCAAGGATGGCCATTAAGGTAACACGATCGATTAATTTGTCATCTTTAAACTCAGAAAATGATTCTATTAATGCAAGATTTTCCATTATATAATGATTTATTAGAATTTTATTGTAACCACTGCTTCTTTGATTTGGGCGTAGGGAATCTCCATTACTTTTTGCACTGTTTCCTTCCCTTTTCCAATTTTCTTCGGCTCACGGGCTTCCCAAGAAAGTGTAATTTTCTCTTCATCAGCCGCCGCTAAAACCGCTTCAATCACTGTGCCTTCCGTTGTTTTTACAATCAACCAGCGCCCCACGTTGTTTTGGTATTGACGCACCAACTTTAAAGGCGATCCTACACCGGCCGACGCAACATCCAATGAAAAGTCGACTTCTTCCCGATCCAAATGATGTTCAATGGCGCGACTGATATCCATACAGTCTTGTAAGGTCACTCCATTATCCCCGTCCAAAGTTACACTAATTTTGTAACTATCTGAAATCGAAACATCTATTAAAAACAAGTGCGGCTTCTCGGCCAACCCTTGCTCCAACAACTGCATTACTTTTTCTTTGAAGGTCATCTTTTGTTATAAAAAGAGGGAAGCAGTGCTTCCCTCATTATGCATCATTCGTTAAACAACGGTGCAAATATAGGTTTTTTTTATTTTAGAAAAACAGCAAGGGTTGATATTTTTTTTGTACTTTTATACAAGCAAATAAATAAACAAAAACCATAATAATACCTCACAATGAAAAAAATTCTTATCCCAACGGATTTTTCTGAACACGCCGAATACGCCTTAAAAGTTGCTGCTCAAATCGCCCGCAAAAACAATGGTGAAATCATTTTATTACACATGTTGGAATTGCCTCACGAAGGAAGCGATGCAATTAGCAAAGGTCACGATATTCCCGAATTAATGTTTTTCAAAAATGCCGCAATCAACAAGCTTGAAGAAATTATGGACTCCCCTTATTTGGACGGAATCAATGTTTCGGAAGTAATTCAGTTTGAAATGGCTTTTGAAGGAATTTTAAACATCAGCCGTTTAAACAACGTAGACTTAATCGTAATGGGCTCCCATGGAGCGAGCGGCTACAAAGAAATGTTTATCGGTTCCAATGCGGAAAAAGTAGTGCGCAATGCCGAAGTACCCGTATTGATTATTAAAAAGGATATGGGAGAATTCAATGTTGACAAGTTTGTTTTCGCCTCAGACTTCTCTGAAGAGACTCGTCAACCCTTTACCAAAGCCGTAGAGTTTGCCAACAAGTTTGGCGCCACACTCCACTTGGTCATGATTAATACGCCCAACAACTTTAAGTCAACTTCTACCGCACAAGGTATCATCGATGGTTTTGTCCGTAATTTCCAAATCAACAATTACGTTACCCATATTTACAACGAAACCAATGTAGAAAAAGGAATTTTGAACTTTGCCAATAGTATTGATGCCGACCTGATCGGAATGAGTACACACGGTCGAAAAGGATTGGCGCACTTCTTTAACGGAAGTATTAGTGAAGACCTCGTCAACCACGCGCAACGCCCCGTTGTGACTTTTAAAATTTAAACATTCAAATGCCTGGTTCACCCAGGCTTTTTTGTAAAACAAAAAAACCCGACGTACTGTCGGGTTTTTTGTTGGTCTACAAGGATTCGAACCTTGAATGACTGAACCAAAATCAGTAGTGTTACCGTTACACCATAGACCAATATTGCGGGTGCAAATTTATGGCTTTTTTTTATTTAAGCAAACGTTTTGCATTTTTTTAAGTTCTTTTTTTTGGCTACATACGAAAACGCATCCCCGTGCGTTAGGGGAAAGCATGTAAATCAGTTTTTTAGAATTTTTTGTTAACCCATGGAGCAATACACAAAAAAATAGTTTCTTTGCACCATAATACTTAAACCATACTATGACGCCTTTTGACTTTAAAAAGTGGAACAACATTCTAGGTTGGACAGCTTTTGCGATCGCTTTACTTTGTTACAGCCTTACTGTAGAACCAACCATGAGTTTTTGGGATTGCGGAGAATACATTGCTACTGCAGCCAACTTAGAAGTCGGTCACCCTCCCGGAGCACCACTTTTTCAAATGCTAGGAGCCTTCTTTGCGCTTTTTGCAGTGAGTCCCGATAAAGTGGCACTCATGGTGAATATGCTCTCGGTTTTTTCGAGTGCCTTTACCATTTTATTCCTTTTTTGGTCGTCGTCCTTGCTTTTACAAAAAATTGTAAGCCGCTATACTTCACTCCATGAAACCAATCTTAAAGTGATCTTAGGAGCTTCATTCGTTGGAGCGCTAACCTTTACCTTTTCCGATAGTTTTTGGTTTAATGCAGTGGAAGCCGAGGTATATGCCATGGCGATGTTCATGATTGCCCTATTGTTGTGGCTTGGATTGCGCTGGGAAGCCGACATGGACAAACCCCATGGAAATCGTTGGTTACTCGTAATCAGTTTGATGATTGGACTCTCCTTTGGGGTGCACTTCATGGCGTTATTGACCTTACCTTCCATCGGATTTTTGTATTTCTTTAAAAAATACCCCAAGGTGACCGTCAAGAGTTTTATCCTTGCCAACGTCATTATTATTGCTATTCTATTATTCATTTTTAAACTTCTGTTGCCCTATACCTTAGCATTTTTTGCTAAAACAGAAATCTTTATGGTGAATTCTTTTGGATTGCCCTTTAATTCGGGAACACTTATCGCCTTTTTGGCTATTGTTGGGTTCTTTTACTTTGCACTACAATATACCCGCAAAAAAGAAATGCCTGCGGTCAATACTGCTTTGTTGTGCATTCTGTTTGTCTTAGTTGGTTTTTCTACCTGGTTAATGCTTCCTGTGCGCGCCAATGCGAATACACCTATTAACGAAAATAAACCCTCTGATGCCGCCGAGGTACTGGCTTATTACAACCGTGAACAATACGGATACAACCCCTTATTCTATGGCCCACAATACACCGATATGTTTGCCGGCGCCGACGAAGAGGAACCCTATTTGGATAAAAAACCAAACTATGAGCGCGATGAAAAAACAGGCAAATATGTCATCGTAAACAATTACGAAAAAGCCGAGCAAAACTCCAATAGTAAGCACCGCGCCATCCTCCCCCGTTTGTGGAGCAACGACAATGTCAAAGGGTATATGAACTTTGTAGGGGTGCCTAAGTTCACCATCAAACCTGAGTTTGCCGACAATCAAGAATTAGTTGAAGAAGTAGCTGCATTTCGTCAAGCGTTCAATCAAAAAAGAGTGGATAACGAAGACTATATCAGCTTTTTGAAATACTATAGCGAATATATTGAGGTTGAAAAACCTACATTTTGGCAAAACATCAGCTTTATGGTCGAATACCAATTTGGCTATATGTATGGACGCTATTTACTGTGGAACTTTGTTGGACGTCAGAACGACAATCAAGGGCGCTACGACAACCTCGATGGCAACTGGATGTCGGGAATTAAAGTGATAGACGAAATGCATTTGGGTTCGCAAGACAATTTGCCCGACGACGTTAAAAACAATAAAGGGCGCAACTTCTATTATTTCTTACCTTTCTTTTTGGGCTTACTTGGACTAATGTACCATGCCCAACGGGATTTAAAATCGTTCTACGTGTTGCTTACCTTATTTTTGTTTACAGGGTTGGCTTTAAAAATTTATTTGAACGAACGTCCTTTCGAACCTCGGGAACGCGATTATGCTTTGGTAGGCTCCTTCTTTGTATTTGCGATTTGGGTTGGATTTGGTGTATTTGCCCTCTACGAAATGATCGCAGAGAAAATCAATGCCAAAACAGCGGCATGGTCGGCTATTGCCGTATCCTTGTTGGTGTCACCTATTTTGATGGCCAAAGAAAACTGGGATGATCATGACCGTTCTAATCGCTATACGGCAATTGCAATGGCGAAAAACTACTTGGACTCGTGCGATAAAAACGCTATATTATTTACTATAGGGGATAACGACACGTTCCCGCTATGGTATGCACAAGAAATTGAAGGATACCGTACCGACGTGCGCATTGTAAATACGAGTTTGTTGATGACCGATTGGTACATTGATCAAATGAAGCAAAAAACCAATCTTTCGGATGGGCTACCGATTTCTTTCTCGCACAGCCAGATTGTAGCCGACAACCGCGATGTGATATTATTCCATAAGCAAACTGAAAACCGTTGGAATTTAAAAGACTTTATCGAATTTGCGAAAAGCGAAGACACCTTAACTACAATCGAAATGCAAAGTGGACACCGTCTTCATTTCTTCCCGACCAATAAAGTTCGTATTCCTGTGGATAAAACTTCCATCTTGAAACATAAAATTGTAAATGCGAAACAAGCTGATTCCATCGTTCCTTACATCGATTTGGACATCAAAGGGGGTGCATTATACAAAAACCGTTTGATTATGTTGGACATCCTTAACAATAACAACTGGAAACGTCCGATTTATTTCAGCCCAGGAAGTTTTGGGGACGACGATTATTTGTGGATGAAAGATTTCTTGCAATTGGATGGCATGGTGTACAAGTTAGTACCAATCAAAACCCCAGTGATTGAAGAAAATTATCCCGACATGGGGCAATTGGACACCGATAAAATGTACCAATTGATTATGAATTGGAAATGGGGCAATGGCGAGCGAACTGATATTTACCACGATCCTGAAACCCGCCGTAACTGTATTTCCTACCGTGGCAACATGGCCCGAACTATGGATGCCCTTATTGCGGAGGGGCGTATTCCGGAAGCGAAAAAAATTATCGAACTTGCCCTTGACAAAATGCCTTTGGACTATTACGGTTATTATCTAACGCTAGAACCATTTGCCAATGGGTATTATAAAGTGGGGGAAAAAGAAAAAGCACGCGCGTTGATGACCAAACTTTTTGCAAAATACCAACAAGAATTGTTGTATTATACAACGTTCTCCCCTGCTGACAAATCGTTTATGGCAACAGATATCGTATCGGCAATTGAACGATACCGTAGCTTGCTTCGCGTAAGCAAGAAAAATGGCGACATTGACTTCTATCAAAAAAATCGCCAAGCTTTCAATCAATACAATGCCCGATTCCCGCAATTCGGCCGCGATAAAGAATAACTGAAAAATGCTCCTTTGGCGGAGCATTTTTTTTGCGATATTGCAACCATGATGCGATGGATAAAAACACCGTTGTGGGTGAAAAAATGCACCCCTAATTTAGTTTGGGACATTCCACAAACCGAGCGGATAGTGTACCTCACCTTTGACGATGGGCCTACGCCTGAAATTACCCCATGGGTTTTGGAAACATTAGCTGCCTACCATTTTAAAGCTACTTTTTTTCTTATTGGAAATAATGTGGCGCAGTTCCCCAACATTGCGCAATCCTTAATCAAAGAGGGGCACGGGATCGGTAACCACACCTACCATCATCGCAACAGTTGGAACACATCGCGTGAGGCGTATCTTGAGGACATTAAGGCCTGTACAACGTGTATGGAAACCCATTTGGGGCGTACTCCTTTGCTCTTTCGCCCGCCCTACGGCAAATTAAAACTAGGTCAACCACGGCAATTGCGCGGCCATCATCTAACCCCTATTATGTGGGATATTCTTACGTATGATTGGGATATAAATACAACCCCTGAGGATTGCCTAAAAAGCATTACCCAACATGTTCAACCGGGTAGTATTATTGTTTTTCATGATAGCAAAAAAGCCTTTGGCAATCTGAAAACAGTATTACCAAAGGCTTTAGCCTATCTTAAAGCGCAAGGATATCGGGGTGAAATCCTTCCTAAATCTGATCTTTAACCAAAGCAATCAAGGAGTTGGCGTCCAATTCGCCGGACTGCCGCCATACCATTTGACCGTTTTTGTAAATCATTAACGTGGGAACCCCTTTAATACGAAGGGCTTCTGCCAGCTCTTGATTTTTATCCACATCAATTTTAATCACTTTTGCCTTATCGCCTAAGGCCGCAGCAACATCGCGAATCACCGGATGCATTGAAACAGAAGATTCGTTCCATTCGGTGTAAAAGTCGATTAAAACAGGGACTTGTGCGTTGATAAGTTCTCCAAATTTCGACATACAATCAATCGGTATTTAGCATTCTTCACCCAAAGTAAAGAAAAATTAGGATACAAAGGTACTATTTTTAACAAATTATGCGACAGGACGGCCTTTTTTTAGTGTAAGTACTGTAATTTCAGGCATAATTCCTACGCGCCCTGGATAGGCATGGAATCCAAAACCGCGATTTACATACAAATAGCGCCCCGTATGTTCATACAATCCTGCCCATTGTTTGTACACATATTGCACAGGCGACCATTTGATAAATCCTGGGATTTCGATACCAAATTGCAAGCCGTGTGTATGTCCTGATAACGTGAGATGGTATAGTTCAGGATGCGATTTTACTTCCACCTCCCAATGGCTGGGATCGTGACTCATTAAAATTTTAAACGCATTGGGATCCAATCCGGCGGAGGCTTTGGCTAAATCCCCAGCTTTTTTGAACTTTACCCCCCAATTTTCAACCCCAACTAATGCGAGGGCCGAAGCTCCTTTTTGGATGTTTACGTGCTCGTTGCGGAGGAGTTTAAAATCAATTTGACGGTGTAAATCGATAATATCTTTAAAATTTTGCTCTTTTTCTGCCGCGGAATTCCACTCGATGTACTCGCCATAATCATGATTCCCCAATACCGAATATTTTCCAAACGGATGGGATTTAATCTTTGAGAACAAATCAACCCAAGGATGCATCTCAGTGGCATGCGTGTTGACAATATCACCGGTAAACAAAAGCATATCCGACGCTTGCGCATTGATGATGTCGATAGCATGGGCAATTTTTTCGGGATCGTCAAAACTTCCGCTATGGATGTCTGAAATTTGAGTAAAGGTAAATCCGTCGAAATCCTCGGGCAAATCATCAAAATATAAGGTTTCTTTTCGAACTTTAAAATTGTATTTGCCTTTGGTCATGCCATACACCAAGGATAAAAAGGGAACTGCAGCCAATCCAATAGCCAATTGACTTACAAACTTGCGGCGGGCAGGGATAAAGGACTCTTCAGCATCGTATTGCACAAAAAAGTTTTTGGCCCCCAACACCAGTCGGAACATATCTTCAGCCAAAAGCACCAAAATCATAATCAATTTAGGGACTAATACCAACAACAATAACCCAATGGTCAACATGGTCATCGGGGTCTGTCCTACTTTTCGGTCAAACTTGGTGAATTGATAAAACACAAAAAACAAGGTCCCCAATGATACCGCCAGGTAGGTCCATTGCACCCATTTGGTTTTGGTTACCGTACGAACCGCTTGAAAAGCATACACTTCAATAAGCGTTAGCAGTACCAAAAGAATAAATAATCGAAAGGTCATATACGATTTTAAAGCGCAAAGGTATTGTAGGTCAGTATAAGTCCGCTTTTAATTTAAGGAAATTTTAACCGCTGTAGCTTAATCCCCCCACCCTGCACTACGCTGAAAAAGCATCTTTGGGAAATTTCAACCTTCGCCCTCAGATTTCAACTTGAATCCTTACATTTGATGACCCGCTTGAATCCAATATGAATGGGTCTAAATGAGTAATTATGGAACAAAAACGCTTATTCCTCCTCGATGCCTACGCGCTTATCTTTCGTGGGTATTATGCCTTTATCAAAAATCCACGCATCAACTCCAAAGGCATGGATACTTCAGCCATTATGGGATTTATGAATTCCCTGATGGATGTGATAAAACGCGAAAAACCCGACCATTTGGCCGTAGCTTTTGATAAAGGAGGCAGCGACTATCGTTTGGAAATGTTTACCGAATACAAAGCTAACCGTGACGAAACCCCAGAAGCCATTAAAATTGCCGTTCCTTACATCCAAGCGCTGCTCCAGGCCATGCACATTCCGATCATTGAAAAAGCAGGATTTGAAGCCGACGACTTGATTGGAACGCTAGCCAAAAAAGCGGAGAAAAAAGGCTACAAAGTATATATGGTGACCCCCGATAAGGACTTTGGCCAATTAGTTTCGGAAAATATTTTCATGTACCGACCCGCCCGAATGGGGAACGATATTGAAATCTGGGGGGTGGAAGAGGTAAAACAAAAATTTGAAATCAACGATCCGCTACAAGTCATTGACTTCTTGGGGATGATGGGCGATGCGGTCGATAATATTCCTGGACTTCCCGGAGTGGGTGAAAAAACGGCAAAAAAATTACTGGCCGAGTTTGGTTCCATGGAAAATCTCTTAGCCAACACCCACCAATTAAAAGGCGCCTTAAAAGACAAAATCGAAGCTCACAAAGCACAAGGACTCCTTTCCAAAAAATTGGCGACTATTTTATTGGATTGTCCTGTCGAATTTGACGAAAAAGCCTTTGAATTAAGTCGTCCCGATGTTGAAAAAACCGATGCCTTATTTCAAGAATTGGAGTTTCGCCAAATGAAAGCCCAATTTGACAAGCTTTTTGGACAAGGAAACGATTACGATGCGATTGACACCAATAATGGCGCCGCAGAAACGGTTGTAACCAAAAAACCTACCCCAAAGAAAACCCCCGAAAATCAAATGGATTTGTTTGGGTTTGTTGACGATGAAGAAGCGACTCTTACGTCCACCACCTATGCCACTTTGGAAACAACGCCGCACTTGTATCAAATCGTGCAAGGAGACTTTCCAATGCAGTTGTTGTTACAAAATTTACTGAAACAAACCGCTGTATGTTTTGACACAGAGACCACCGGTATTGATGCAAAAAATGCTGAATTGGTAGGGATTTCTTTCGCCTGGGAAAAAGGGAAAGCCTACTACGTACCCGTGCCGGAAAATCAAGAGGAAGCACAAAAAATAGCCACCCAATTGCGTCCCTTTTTTGAAAATGAAACCATTGAAAAAATTGGACAAAACCTAAAATACGATTTAAAAGTATTGGCCAATTACGGAATTTCCGTGCGAGGACCGCTTTTTGACACCATGATTGCGCATTACCTCATCAATCCCGATATGCGACACAATATGGACGTGTTGAGCGAAACCTATTTACAGTATGCGCCACAGTCCATTGAAACCTTGATTGGAAAAAAAGGGAAAAACCAACGTTCCATGCGCGACGTTCCGCTTGAAGCCATCAAAGAATACGCCGGAGAAGATGCCGATGTAACCTTGCAACTCAAAGCGCATTTTCAACCGATACTCGAACGTGTGGGAACGAAAAAGCTCTTTGACGAAATCGAAATTCCTCTGGTACAAGTCTTAGCTGACATGGAACGCGAAGGCATACGTTTGGACGTATCTTACCTACAATCGATGTCAGCCGATATGGCACTTGAAATTCAAGCCTTGGAGCAAAAAATTTATACCTCCGCTGGAGCAACCTTCAACTTGGCATCCCCAAAACAATTGGGCGATATTTTGTTTGATAAAATGAAAATTGGAGGACAGAAACAAAAGAAAACCAAAACTGGACAATACGCTACGGGAGAAGAAGTCCTCAGTTATTTGGCCCATGAACACGAAATTGTACGCGATATCCTTGAGTGGCGTCAGCTGGTGAAATTACAAAGCACGTACGTTGAAGCTCTACCGCATCAAGTGGATGCCAAAACCCAGCGCGTTCACACCGATTATATGCAAACCGTAGCAAGTACCGGCCGATTGAGTTCAAACAATCCCAACCTGCAAAACATTCCGATTCGTACCGAACGGGGCCGTCAAATTCGTAAAGCCTTTGTGGCAAAAAATGAAGACTATGTTTTACTGTCAGCCGACTACTCTCAAATCGAATTGCGTATTATCGCTGCGTTGAGTGGCGAAGAAAACATGATCAAGGCCTTTCAAAACAAAGAAGACATTCACCGCAGTACCGCGGCCAAAGTATTTCAAGTTGCACTCGATGAAGTCACCAAAGAGCAACGTAGCAATGCCAAAACGGTCAATTTCGGTATCATCTATGGAGTTTCTGCTTTCGGACTATCCAATCAAACAAGTCTCTCGCGAAGTGAAAGTGCTGCCTTGATTGATGCCTATTACCAAACCTACCCCAAATTGAAATCGTATATGCAAAACCAAGTCGATTTTGCCCGAGAAAACGGTTATGTGGAAACGATTTCAGGGCGCCGTCGCTATTTAAAAGACATCAATTCGGCCAATGCGGTTGTACGAGGAGGAGCCGAACGCAATGCGGTAAATGCGCCCATACAGGGTTCGGCTGCAGACATTATCAAAATTGCGATGATCAATATTCATCGAAAACTTACCACCGAAAATTGGCAATCCAAAATGTTGCTGCAGGTGCATGACGAATTGGTCTTTGATGTGCATCGATCTGAACTGGAAGCGATTCAAAAAATGATCAAACACGAAATGGAACAAGCCTTTCCGATGGCCGTCCCACTCGAAGTTGAAATGGGCTTTGGCGAAAATTGGCTGGAAGCGCATTAGCGGTGTTAAGTCGTTTTAGTCGTAGGTCGGTTTGGTCGTAAGTCAGTAATTATATTCAAAAATCACTACCCGACAACCAGCAACCGACAACCGACAACCAGCAACCCAATACGACACAAAAATTACTCCTTAATTACTTTCGTGTTTTGCACCGAACCGTCACGCATTTGTAAAGAGACCCAGTACAAGCCCGAAGCTAAGTCAGCAAGGTTTACCGCGGCTTCAGGAGATTCAAGGGTACGAATAACTTTTCCTGTGGTATCCCTAAAAGTGACGGTTTGAATTTCATCGGCTTGAGTTAAATGCAACACCGAACGAAAGGGTACAGGGTATACGGTAACTTTAGGCTGCTCGTTTTCTGTATTCGAAAGGGTTTGCGTTAAGGTCACCGTAATCTTCCATGAATTGTTGTCTACCTTGTTATAATTGGCATCACAACCCGATCCCCCAAACGTTCGCCAAGCCCGCAGTTCAAAGTTGACTGCTCCCGTTAAATTGTTGGCCAAGTTCAACCCCGTACGGCTGTAAGAATAGGTTCCGGTGGTGCCCCCTACGCCTGAAGAAATCGCGGCCTCTGTGGTAGCATTGGTGGTACACACCAACAACGAACGTTGCTCGCTCATCCAGCCGTTGCTCGCGGTCGTCATGGTATACGAGACGTCGGTTGACGCAATGTAATACCCGGCAGGAACATTAACGGTAAGCGAACCCGGACAGGCATTGGTACTGGTTACCGTGGCGGTGGTGGAAAATTCTGTATTGATATCGCCATTGGTGTAAGTCACCGAAAGCTGCCCTGTGGTAAACGAGGTAAACTGCCAAAACCCTTGCTCAGTACCACAATTGGAACGCACCCAAAAATAGTAGGTAGTCCCGATAGGCAATCCCGTTAAGGTTACTGAAGTTACCCCTGCGGCAACACTTCCCGACGGGATAGTCGTATCGTTTGGTGGTGTTGCAGAAGTACTGTAATAATATTCATAACCCGAAGATGGAGCATTCGCAGGTGCCGTCCAACTCAAAGTGCCTCCATCGTTGGCAGAGACATACGTAATATTGGTGGGGCCTTCACATGGGGTAAACGCATTGGCCGAAAAAGCCATGATATTGGGAATCCCTCCGGTGCCTGTTTTGGTTACCGTGACACTCTGAATCAATTTGGATTGATTGCCTGTCGCAAGGGCCATCGGAATTTGATACAACCGTGGATTTGTCCCACTGCCTGTTTCCAAAACATCATTGGTACGGTTGATGCGACCTAAGCCGGTAATGGCAAAATTGGTCCCGCCATACCAATCGGCCAAAGCCAAATTGGTGAAGGTTTGCGAGGTATTGTCGGTAAAATTAACGGTTACACTCACCGTAGACGCTCCACTTCCTGAAGTCGCCAACATATACAAATTAACGGCCGCTAAGGGAGTTGTAAAAACCAAGGTCCCTGCATCGTTGGCATTTTGGAGGCGTAAACTATTGGGACTGTTGTATGAGGCCAACTGATAGGTCAACCCCGCGGGAGCCGCCACAAGACTCGTAATAAGACCATTGGTAGGCAAGCCATACGTCAATGCTGCGCTTGTGGAAGTCAATTGAAAATCACGAGCAACAAAATTGTAATTTACACCATCGACATCGGCCGTAGTCGAAGATGCTGAAGGGCCCACGCCATTGGCTACCACATCGGCATTAAACCCACTTTGTATCGGCATGGGTTGGAGATTCTGACTAAATACGAGGCTTTCACTTGAGCCTAACACCAAGGCTAGCCCCCAAAAAAGTAGTGTTTTTTTCATAAAAGGTAAAGGTTAGGTTTCTAGAAGACTAATTTACAATTTATTACAAAACAGTAGTGAAAATTTGAAAAAACTTATGGGTACGACTTGGTATTTCATTAAAAGAACTGTTAGAAAACATGAGATGATTTATATTTTAAAGGAAATTTTTGACCTTCAATCGCTTTTCTTTCCCAAAAAACAATAAACTCCAAATCCCATAAATCCTCCTGTAGAAAGTGTGAATAGTACGTTGAATAAATTAATTTCTGGATGACCGCCAGAGGCTGAAGAAGAACTGTAAAATAAACCAAGTAAAATACCCATCTCATGATTGTGATACTAACAAGGATCTGGCATTACCATTTCGTCAATAATGGTGACGTTTAGTACTAGCGCACAAACAGCAAATACAACGATGAGTTACCCCTTCATGTGACCGTTCATAATGGGCTATTTTTTTTAAACACCCATTTAAACAGGTTGATCATACCCCAAAGCGTAACATGAAGCATCACAAAAAGAAATCCATAAAAGAGAACCGCCAAAGAATTTCCGCATTTAAAATTTTCGGCATCAGCAAAAACAATACTCATTAGGGTAAAATAGGAGAAAAATAGGAAAAGGTTAATTTTGAATACTCTTTTTCTAGAGTGCAAATATTGAAACAAAAAGTAACCAAAAACGGAAAGGTATAGTAGATAAAGTATAACAAACTCAGAATCTAACGGGAGCATATTTTCTATTTATTAAGATATCTTTTTTGGGCACGAAGTCATTTCCGCTACCCCCTCAACCCTTTAACAAGGCAATAATCGCCTCGTCGCCCGATTGGACGGCGTACTCAAAAGCGGTCATGCCCTTACCGTCTTTGGCATCACGGCGTGCACCATGCGCCAAAAGTTGTTGGATAATCACGGTATTTTTGAATTGAACCGCAAAATGTAAGGCCGTATTTCCTTGTACATCGGTCAAATTAGGGTCGGCTTTAGCGTTCAAAAGCAAACCGACCACCTCGGCATTACCTCGAACCACCGCTGCCATCAAAGCCGTTCCCTGATCGGAAGTGTAATTTACGGCAACCCCGGCCTCCAACAATACCTTTACAACAGGCGTATTACCTTTATAACAGGCAAGGATTAAAGGAGTGAATCCCGCGGGACTGACGCAATCAAACGCACGGGGTTGGGTAGCCAATACCAAACGCACCGCCTCTTCCGAACCCTTGCGGGCCAAATCAAATACATCGGGTGTGGGTTGCGCTCCTAGTAGAAGTGGAAACCAAAGTCCACAAAACACCCACCGCCACATTAGGCCAACCGTTTAACAGATTCACGTTGGCGCAATTCGGTAGCAATAACCGTAGTTCGGGGTTTGTAGGGTTCCCCTTTATGTTCTAAGCGCTCAATCAACATACGCGTGGCAACTTCCCCAATCTCGGGACCGTGTTGACTCACTGTAGACAAACTCGGGGTTAAACGACGCGACCAAACGCCATCGGCAAAACCGATAACGGCTAATTCATCGGGAATGCGGAGCCCTTTTTTAACCGCCATTTTCATAGCCGTCACCGAAGCATGTTCGTCCACCGCAAAAACAGCATCTACCTTGTGTTTATCAAAAAAACCAGCGGCCTTTTGATCAAAATCTTCTTCCGAGTTGGATAAAATAACATGTTGCGCATCGATGGTTAGTCCGGCATCAGCCATAGCTTTTCGAAATCCTTCGGCGCGCAACTTGGCGACACTCAAATTGTCAATGGCCGAAAACAAAGCAATCGTTTTATTACCCGTTTTAATCAAATGCTGGGTCGCATTCACCGCCGAATCAAAATCATCGACAATTACTTTGTCACAATGTACTTCATCGGCAATTCGGTCAAACATCACAATGGGAGTCCCCTCATTGAGGATTTGCTTAAAATGATCAAATTGCTGCAGTTTCTGTGCTTCTTCACAAATCGACAAAATAAAACCGTCAATAGCGCCATTACTCAGCATTTCCAACGCAGCAATCTCTTTTTCAAGCGACTCGTTTGAAATATATGTCATCACCTTGTACCCTTTTTCATCGGCTACTTTCTCGATGCCCGTAAACACTTTGGCAAAAAAGGAATTTAATATATTCGGTATAATTACCCCAATGGTTTTGGTGGAACGGTTTTTTAAATTCAACCCAATAGCATTCGGCTTGTAGTTTTTCAACTTGGCATATTCCTGCACCCGTTGCTTGGTGGGTTCGCTGATTTCGGGACTGTCATTCAGGGCTTTGGACACGGTAGATACCGAAACACCCAATTCTTTGGCAATTTGTTTTAACGTAGCTTTTGATTTCATAGCAATGGACTTTGACGAGCGTAAATTTAACAAAATTAAAAAGACGAAAAATGAATTGCTGCTTTTTCCCGCGAAATAAATTGTATCCCGCTTCTCGCAAACGCCTATCCCGCTAGGATAGCCCGCTCATCCCCAAAATTTTAGGAATCAATAAAATAAATAAAAAGGAGGTTTGGATATAAAAGAATAAATTGTACTTTTGCACTCCCTTATCCCGAAGCCTCGGGGAGGGAAAGGAATGTTTAATTTAAAATAAGTACTGTGAACACATTAAGCTACAAGACAGTTTCAGCCAACAAGGCTACTGCAGACAAGCAGTGGATTGTTGTAGACGCTGAAGGTCATAACTTAGGTCGTTTAGCTTCAAAAGTAGCGATGCTTTTGAGAGGTAAATACAAACCTAGTTATACCCCGCACGTTGATTGTGGTGATAACGTTATTGTTATCAACGCTGAAAAAATCAACCTGACTGGTAACAAGATGGAGGATAAAACCTATATCCGCCATACCGGTTATCCAGGTGGTCAAAGAAGCTTATCTGCCAAAGAAATGTATCGCAAAAATCCTGCGATTATGGTAGAGAAAGCTATCAAAGGAATGTTACCCAAAAACAAATTAGGGGCACAATTATTCCGCAATTTGAATGTATACGTTGGCGCTGAGCACAAACATGCGGCTCAAACACCAAAAACCGTTAACTTAAACGATTTGAAGTAATGGGAACAATTCACAAAATTGGTCGTAGAAAGACCGCTGTGGCACGTGTTTACGTTTCAGAAGGAACCGGTAAAATCACGGTAAACAAAAGAGAGTTCGAAAACTACTTCCCCACAGCTACGTTGCAATACAAAGTATTACAACCCTTAGCCATGACAGACAACGCTTCCAACTTTGACGTTAAAATTAACGTATACGGTGGAGGTTCAACCGGTCAAGCAGAAGCCGTTCGTATGGCGATTGCGCGTGCTATGTGCGAAGTGGAAGCTGAAAACAGAGCTATCCTAAAACCAGAAGGATTACTAACTCGTGATCCAAGAATGGTAGAACGTAAGAAATTCGGTCAGAAAAAAGCACGTAAGAGATTCCAATTCTCGAAACGTTAATCCGTTTTTCCTACCCTTAAGTTTGAAATTAATCTGTTGCCGTTATTCCTTTTCGTCAAAGGAAGTTAGTTTAGCATCTAAATTATCCCAAAAAGCCCTCAAAAGCCCGATAATTGCTAATCAACGGAACGTAAACTAGTAAAAAAATGGCAAATAAAATAGACGTAAAAGAATTATTAGAGGCCGGTGTTCACTTTGGACACATGACCCGCAAGTGGGACCCCAACATGGCGCCTTACATCTACATGGAGCGCAATGGGATCCACATCATTAACTTGTACAAAACCGCAGCCAAAATTGAAGAAGCGAATGAAGCTTTGAAAAAAATCGCTGCCTCTGGTAGAAAAATCTTATTCGTAGCTACCAAAAAACAAGCCAAAGACATCGTAGCTGAAAAAGCAGCCGCTGTAAACATGCCTTACATCACCGAAAGATGGCCTGGAGGAATGTTGACCAACTTCGTAACGATTCGTAAAGCCGTGAAAAAAATGGCAACCATCGATCGTATGAAGAAAGACGGTACGTTCAACACCTTGTCGAAAAAAGAAAAATTACAAATCGATCGTCTTCGTGCTAAATTGGAGAAGAACTTAGGTTCTATCGCCGATATGTCAAGACTGCCTGCAGCCTTGTTCGTAGTAGATATCAAAGCCGAGCACATCGCGGTGAAAGAAGCTCACAAATTAAACATTCCAGTATTTGCAATGGTGGATACCAACTCTGACCCTCGTCAGGCAGATTACGTAATCCCCGCCAATGATGATGCTTCTAAATCCATCGAAAAAATTCTTTCTCTCGTTACGGCTGCCGTTCAAGACGGATTGTCCAACCGTACCAACGAAAAAGAAGCCGATGATGCTCCTGAAGTAGAAGAAACAGTTGAAGCAGTAGCCGCTCCTGAGGTTGCTGATACAACTGAAGCGACTACCGAAGAATAAATAAAACACTAAATTCCAATGGAAGGATGCCAAATTCCTACGGTTTTTAGTAACCCGGAGTTTGGAATCCCGAAATTGGAATTTAATTTTAAACGAATTTTTTAATCAAAAAATAAAAAAAGAAATGTCAACTATTACTGCGTCTGACGTAAACAAACTAAGAACCATGACCGGTGCCGGTATGATGGACTGTAAAAAAGCCTTGGTAGAAGCCGAAGGTGATTTTGACAAAGCAATTGAAATCCTACGTAAAAAAGGACAAAAAGTAGCCGCTAACCGTTCAGACCGTGAATCTACGGAAGGAGCTGTTATCGCTGCCGTAAATGGCGACCACACTTCGGGAGCTATCATTTCGTTGAACTGTGAAACCGACTTCGTAGGGAAAAATGAAGGATTCGTGAAGCTTGCCCAAGAATTGGCCGCTTTAGCGTTGAACTTCGAAACCAAAGAAGAGTTACTCGCAGCCGATTTCCACGGAATCACCGTGGGCGAAAAATTAATCGAACAAACCGGTGTTATCGGTGAAAAAATCGAAATCGGTTCTTTCGAACGTTTACACGGTGCCTTCGTAAACTCATACATCCACGCAGGAAACAAAATCGCCACTCTAGTAGCGTTGTCTGCTAACGTAGCGGGTGCCGATGAAGCAGCTCGTAACGTAGCCATGCAAGCCGCGGCGATGAATCCTATCGCGTTGAATGAAGACGGTGTAGATGCCGATACCATCGCTAAAGAAATCGAAATCGCAAAAGACCAATTGCGTGCGGAAGGAAAACCCGAAGCAATGTTAGACAATATTGCCAAAGGAAAATTAAACCGTTTCTTCAAAGACAATACCTTGGTCAACCAAGATTATATTAAAGACAGCTCAATGAGTGTAAGTGCTTACGTAAAATCAGTAGAAGCTGGTCTTACCGTAACCGGATTCAAAAGAGCCGCTTTAGGTTAATTACTAATTCACCCAAAATACAAAACCCGATGCTTACCGTATCGGGTTTTTTTTATAAGGAGCATCACGCCCCTGCCCAGTACCACTCCCCTCCCGTTTTCGCCTTTATCCCCGAAGGGTCGGGGGATATCGGCTCTACCGGGGCTAAAAAGAAACCCCGCTGTACTGTACACAATCCAACGGGGCTTACGGTTTTATTTCACTGGAAAATTACGAGCCCGCATCAAGGCCGCCGTGCTCGCCTTCTTCCCTCTAAACTTCGGATAGGCCTCTTCGGGATCCAAGGTGTTCCCTACTTTAAATACGTAGTCCAACAATCGCTTTGCTACCACAGGATCATACAAGCCTTTGCCATCAACCGTAAACGCCTCCGTCGCATCGGCACTGATCACATCCGCCCACAAATAGCCATAATAACCCGCCGCATAATCATCGCCTGAGAAAATATGCCCAAACTGCGGAATGCGATGGCGCATTACAATTTCCTTCGGCATACGCAACGCCTTCAACGCCTCGGCCTCAAAAGTCTTTGGGTCAATTTCTGGATTTTCCAACAAATGCAGCTGCATGTCTACCAACGCACTCGACAAAGTTTCTACCGTAGAAAAACCTTCGTTAAACGTGGCCGCAGCCTCCAAGCGCTCCACCAACGCCATGGGCATCGGAGCACCCGTTTGGTAATGCAACGCAAAACGATTCAACACCTCGGGCGTCGACAACCACCGCTCCAAGATCTGCGACGGAAACTCTACATAATCCCGGGGCGTATTGGTACCCGATAACAAGGGATAATTCACATCCGAACACAGGCCGTGTAACGCATGGCCAAACTCGTGAAACAACGTATTGGCATCATCCCACGAAATCAAAACAGGCTCTCCCGGCTTCCCTTTGATAAAATTACAGTTGTTGGACACCAACGTTAACACCTCCCCGTCAAAACGACTCTGATCGCGGTAGGCCGTCATCCATGCCCCCGAACGCTTTCCTTTTCGAGCGTAGGGATCAAAATACCACAACCCCACTACCTTTCCCGTCGACTTTTTGCGCACCTCCCACACCCGCACATCGGGATGAAAAACGGGCACATCAGTCACCGGCGCAAAGGTCAAATCAAAAATCGTCTCAGCCACCCAAAACATGCCTTCGCGTAAGGGCTCCAACTGCATATACGGTTTGATTTCATTGGCGTCTACCGCATATTTTTCTTTGCGTACTTTTTCGGCATAATAGCGGTAATCCCAGGGTTCCAACGCAAAGGTGCCACCCTCCGCCGCGATCAATTGTTGCATCGCCTTCACATCATCTTGGACTTTCAACAAAGCGGGCTCCCATACCGAAAGCATCAAATCCAACGTGCGCTGGGGTTGCTTCGCCATGGTATTCGATAAACTCCAATGCGCAAACGTAGGAAAGCCCAATAATTTTGCTTTTTCAGCACGCAACTTCAAAATCGCAACCACCGTTGCATTATTGTTGTAGGCATTGGCATTATCGCCGCGGTTTACAAACAACTGAAAGGCTTTCTCCCGCAACGACCGCTGGGAAGAAAAGGTAAGAAACGGCTCAATCGACGAACGTGTATTGGCAATACATCCCAATGCCTTCAGTTGCCGTTCTTGGGCTTCTTGACGCGCAGCATCGGCCAATTCTTGGGGTAATCCCGCAAAATCGGCTTCGGTTTCCAATAGTAAATACTGTTGGTTCTCATCGGCCAATTGATTTTGACTGAATTGCGTAAACAATCCGGCCAAAGCCTTGTTAATCGCAGCAATGCGCTGTTTACTTTTGGCATTGGCCAGCGCCCCCTCTTTGACAAACTGGGCGTAATACGTTTGCACCAACCGCTTTTGTTCGGGAGTTAATTTGTCCATTTCTTTTCCATTATGAACGGCTGCAATTCGCGTAAACAACGCCGCGTTCTGGTATATCGCACTGCTCATTTCTGAGAACTTTGGTGCCATTTCCAATTCAATGGTTTCAAAATCAGGAGTATTTAAGTTGGCACTGTACAATTCAAACACGGCACGCACCCGCTGGTACGTTTTCCCCGCGCGTTCCAAAGCGACTATCGTATTCGCAAAGGTCGCTGGCGCTTTTTGTTGCGCAATGGCATCAACCTCGCGCAATCGTTCGGCTATCGCCTGCGTAATGGCAGGTTTGAAATCAGACAGCGAATAGGTGCCAAAAGCGGGAACCCCACCATAGTTCCCTTTCCAAGGTTGTAAAAGCGGATTGGCGGTTTGTTGGGCTTCACTCGTATACATGGGCAAGGTGATCAAAAGTAATCCTACTATTTTTTTCATGAATCTCATTTTAGCCAAATATAAAAAATCTCGGACGATTCTTTTCATGAAGCGGTGCTAATTTATACCTCAGGACTTCCCGTTGTGGCTCACTTTTTTACCTATATTTGACAGAACCAAAAAAAATACCTCGTGAAATTACTTATTCGCCTTTTGTGGGTTGTCGGCGCCGTAGCCTATGCCCAAACCCCTGTAGAAAAATCACTTTTATGGGAAATCTCAGGAAATGGACTCGCTAAGAAATCCTACCTCTACGGTACTTTTCATGTCAACGAAAAGATCTCCTACCACCTGCCCGACGATTTTTATACCCACCTTTTAAATGCCGACATCGTAAGCAACGAGAGCAATCCTGAAACATGGAATTCCATCTTTGACTTGCTCTACAATTCCATGGCAAGAACGTTAAAGGATAGTAAAAATCCATTTGACCTGGAACCCATTACCCAAAAACAATTGATACAACTCTTCAATACCCGCAATTTCCTCAAAGAGATGTCATCGGTCAACAACGGCCCCAAAAGCGACTACGAAGAAAATACGGTGTTGGATATGTTCATTTTTCAAACTGCCAAAAAACACGGTAAAAAAATCGTTGGCTTGGAAGATGCCAAAAAATCGGTAATCAATCTTATTCAAACCACACGCGCCGAACTCGAAAAACAAATGAAAGCGATGGAGGATGGCGGTACAACGGTTGAAGCACGGCGCAATGCTCTCAACAAACTCCTCAAAGGCCGCACAGAAGAAGCCGCCCTCAAAGATTTTTACCGCGATAAAGATATTGTCATGCTCGATTCGTTGAGCAAACTAAGCGCCACTCCCGGCAACCACAAAGCCATGATTATCGACCGCAACTACATCATGACCCGTAGCATCGACTCGTTGGCCCGCCAAGGGAGTTTGTTTAGTGCCGTGGGAGCCGCCCATTTGGCAGGAAAAGAAGGAATACTGCAATTGTTGCGCAACAAAGGATATTCGGTGAATCCCGTCAACAGCACCACTACCCAAGCGGGACGCGATCGGAAAAAATCCCTTGAAAACTTGGTGGTTCCTCCCGTAGTGAAAACTGTCAAAACCAGCGACGGACTTTTTCAATACCCCGAATTGGAAATGACGATTGAAATCGAAACCATGGTGAGCTCCCTCGACCTAGCCAACGGTGCCTTTCTCAACATGAACCGTATTCCGTTGAATAATTTCTTGCAAAAACGCAAAAATTACCTGCACCCGCAAGCTATTGACAGTCTCACCTTCGAATTTGTCCCCGGCGACATTCAAGAGAAAAAACAAAGCACCGTAGGCGCCATCACCCGCTATGACCTCCTAAGCAAACTGAAAAACGGCAACTTCCAACGCTACCGCATTTACCTGACTCCACTGGAAGCAATTAGTATTTCTCTTTCTGGGGTAGGCGATTATGCACAAAAAATGGAGGGCCGTATTTTCAATACCATTCAACTCCCTTCGCTACCCGCTGGATGGAAAACCAAAACACCCGTAAATGGGGGGTTCCAAGTACAACTCCCCGCGTATTGCGCCACCTACAGTGATAGTGAAAATGCCAAAGGACCGCTGCTGTGGCAAGCTTATGACACCACCGACCAAAGTTATTACCTCGTCGTTGAAAAACAACTTGGGGAAAGCTTCACATCGACCAACGGCTGGTTTTTGCATTCACGGTTACACAACGAATTCTACATGCAACAAAAGCTGCCCGAAATCGCACAGTTTACCGACTACACAAAAACTACGTTTGAATCGTTTACTCAAAATGAACATCATAACTACCGTTTAAAATCGGTGGTACATGGGGACAAATGTTACCTTCTCATTGCGGTCGACGCCCCCGAAGCACAAGCGCGTAAATTCTTCAGCTCGTTTACGCTTGCACCATTTACCCCCGAAAAAACCACCGTATACCATTCCAAAAAAGGAAAATTCACCATTGAAATTCCCGAAAAAGTTAACGATGCCGCCATCCATGGATTGAATTTTGCCAGTGCAGTTTTCAATAATTTGGTAGGCGATGAAGAAGATGATTTCTATGGAGGCGATACGTTTACTTCGCGCAACGGACACGCTCTTGAAATCAGTGAAACTACGTTTGACCGTTACGAAAGTTGGCTTCCCGCCGATTCGTTGAAAACAAAACTTCTCAATCGTTTTACTCGTGAATTCAAACCCCGCACCTTTAAATACGAGCTACAAGAAACCGAGTGGAATAATTACGTTCCCACCTATGAACCCCAAGAGGTGGTCTTACACGATTTTAGTTACAACCCCACCACACAAACCGCAGTTTTCGACGCACTAGTGGCAGCACCTCATGCGCTACACGCCGAAAAGATTCGGGTCATCACCACCCCCGAGCGACAGCTAACGCTAAAAACCATGGTGCCGTATCCATACGCCCAAAACCTCCCCTTTGTCGAAAAGGCATTTAGCAGCTTTACCCTCGACCCTTCCGACAAGCCGTTGCCACCCAACGACCGATTGCAGCTCTTTTTTGACGAAGTGAAAAGCGAAACCGATTCGATTCGCAACCAAGCCCTCGACGACATGGATGGATTGACGCTCACCGATAGCGACGCCGCACGTTGGATACAATGGATGCAGAGCTATGCCTTTAGCAACGATGAAGAAATTTACAAAGACCAAGCCTATGAGTTGTTGCGCGGACTCAAAGCGCCCGAAATTTTACCGTTTTTGGAACAAGCCTACCGCAACCCAAAAGCCTATTCCTCAGAGCGCATGACGATTTTGGATGTGATGAGTGAAAACCCAACACCTGCAGTATATGAAAAAATTGCCGAATTAATGGCTTTTGACTTACCCCTACCCGACAATGCCGAGCGTATTGAGGAGGTGTTCAACACTTTCAAAAACTACCCCGACGCAAGTGCTGTGCTGTATCCTGGCATTTTAAAACATTATGCCATCGACGAGTACAAAGCGCCTCTTATCGACTGGTGTGCCCATTTACTACACCTAAAAAAAATCGACCCTAAAAAACTGGGAAGCTTCCAAAAAGTAGTACTCGCCGACGCAAAATTGGAACAAAAGCGACTACAAAGTATACTCGAAGAAAAGACCAAAACCGCGAAAATGCATGCCAAAGATGAGGATTATATCGAGTATGTAGAAGAAAGCGACGAAATCCCATACGCCTCGTTTTACCAGTACGTGAGTGTCCTCAAAGCGATCGCCAACAAAAAAGCAGAAGTCTTGATACAGGAAGCCTATGCGATGGATATTCCCGAGATGCAATTGGAATTCTTAGCCGATGACATCCAGCAAGGACGCGCCACCGCAGTGCAAATCGACAGTGCCTTAGCCCAGCCCAAACTGCGCTTTAAAACGCTGGTAATGCTCAGCCGTATCGACACGTACAATAAGCGACAAACCCTCACCGATGACCAAATTGCAGAAGCCGCCATGCGCGTTTTTGACGAGGTAGCCGACGACGAACCCGTACAGTTTTTGGAAAAACAAACCCTCAATTACGAAGGACATACGCTGCAATGCTATTTTTACGAATCGCAACCGCAAAAAGACGGCAAACCCAACGGAGCCAAAATATTCCATGCTATGCTGTTTTTGGTGCGCGATGGAAAAATTGTCCCCCACGTATATTTCTCCCCCGTAGTGGAAGAAATCGACGAGGAAAATACGGCCGAAAAGCTTAAAACGATCATCATTCAAGAGAGCTTAAACCGCCAGTATGATTACGCAAAATTCCGCAAAAACAATCCGTTACTCCCTGACTTTTCTAACTTCGAAGAATAAATGTTTCAATCCCGTAAAGATTTCGTCTATATCGTCTTAGCCGGCATTTTTATCACCAATGCCTTGGTGGCCGAACTCATTGGGGGCAAACTCATCTATGTGGGACAAGCCGTGATGAGTTTGGGAATCCTCCCGTGGCCCGTTGTTTTTGTCACCACCGACCTCATCAACGAGTATTTTGGAGAAAAGGGTGTTCGCAAACTCTCCCTGCTCACAGCCTCCCTGATTGGGTATACCTTTGTGTTGCTGTTCATCGGACTCCAAATTCCCGCTGTTAAAGGCGACGGATTGGTCACCGACAGTCAATTTACAGCCGTCTTCGGGCAAAGTATGTTGATCATTGTGGGAAGTATTACCGCGTTTTTGGTCTCCCAATTGATCGATGTTACGATTTTTCATTTTGTCAAAAACCGAACGGGCAATCGCATGATTTGGTTGCGCAGTACTGGCTCGACCGTGATCTCGCAACTCTTCGATAGTTTTATCGTACTGGGTATTGCCTTTTGGCTTCCCGGCAAAATGACTACCGAAACCTTTATCCTCTCGGCGCTGACAGGCTATTCGGTTAAATTGGGAATTGCCATTTTGCTGACCCCACTGATTTATGTAGGCCATTCGTTAATTGATTCCTATTTGAAAAAAGATGGACAGTAAAATCCGTTGCGGCTGGTGCGAGAAAGACGATTTGTACCGCGCCTATCACGATAACGAATGGGGGCGCCCTGTACGGGATGACCATACCATGTTTGAATTTTTAATCTTAGAAACCTTTCAAGCGGGTCTGAGTTGGTACACGGTATTGGCCAAACGGGAACACTTTCGCAAGGCCTTTGATCATTTTGATTTTGAAAAAATAAGCCAATACGACGAAGCCAAAGTGCAAGCCTTAATGCAGGACGCGGGCATCATTCGCAACCAACTTAAAATACGAGCTGCCATCACCAACGCGCAAGCTTATCGCAAAGTGCGGGAAGAGTTTGGTTCCTTTTGCGACTACTTTTGGACGTTCACTGGGGGCATTCCCATCGACAATGCACCCGCCACGCTACGCGACATTCCCGCCTCGACGCCCCTCTCCGACGCCATCAGCAAGGACCTCAAAAAACGAGGCTTCAAGTTTGTAGGCACCACCGTTGTCTACGCTCACATGCAAGCCACAGGGATGGTGAATGATCATTTGATTTCGTGTTGGAGGAGGAAATGAGCTACTAAGAAGCTGAGCTGCTGAGCTGCTGAGTACTATTTTTTTAAGCAGCTGAGCCGCTGAGAAGCTAAGCTGCTGAGCCCTTACTGAACATTGTTTTTTTTAAGCTGCTTAGGAGCTGAGCTACTGCAACTGCGCTCTTCGCGCAACCTTCGCCCCTTTGCGGTTAAAAAAAGAAGCAAGAAAAAAGAATTTGTTAAACTAGAGCTTCTGAGCTCCTACTGAGCCCTGCCTACTGAACACTACTTACTGAATACTGTACTTCCCTAATTAGAGTTGACCGTTTTTAAACATTAATTTCATTGTTAAAAATAGTAATAGATTTTTGCTCAAAAGTACTTTTGAGCAAA
>NZ_FQVQ01000010.1 GCF_900129405.1 Flavobacterium fontis
AAGTCCTCAGAAAACTTACGATGCTTACTGATTAATTTGATGTTTGCTTTCATATAAATTGACTTGATGTGGTCAACCTATATCAGGGACGTACACACTGCCCACTGAACACTGCTTACTGAACACTGTTTACTGAACACTGCCAACTGATCCGGGCGATCCCCTTCGGGTCGGGCTTTCGGCAGTCGCTGCCTTCGTTCCTCCGGCGAGCTTCAACAATGCCTCAATCCCTATCGCGGGAGGGTGCGAGAAAGCACTTAGGTAAAAAAATAAAACCTAACAGGTTTCAAAAACCTGTTAGGTTTACTATCATCATAATACAACCTCCCTAAGAGCCTGCCCTTTTAATCATTCATCGAAATCAAAAACTCGTCATTCGTACGCGTCTTTTTGATTTTGTCATTGATGGTATCCATCGCTTCTACCGGATTCATATCGGCCAAAAACTTGCGTAAAATCCACATACGCTGTAAGGTTTTCTCATCCAACAACAAGTCATCACGTCGCGTGCTCGACGAGGTAAGGTCAATCGCTGGGAAGATACGTCGGTTGGCAATCTTACGATCCAACTGAAGTTCCATATTCCCAGTTCCCTTAAATTCCTCAAAAATGACCTCATCCATTTTCGATCCCGTTTCTGTCAATGCCGTCGCAATAATACTCAATGAACCGCCATTTTCAACATTTCGCGCCGCACCAAAGAATCGTTTCGGTTTTTGCAGTGCATTGGCATCTACCCCACCGCTCAATACTTTTCCTGAAGCCGGCTGCACCGTATTGTAGGCACGCGCTAAACGGGTAATCGAATCCAATAAAATCACTACGTCATGACCACATTCCACCAATCGTTTGGCTTTTTCCAAAACAATATTGGCAATTTTTACGTGTTCTTGCGGTTCACGATCAAAAGTCGAAGCAATCACCTCACCACGCACACTGCGTTGCATATCGGTTACCTCTTCGGGACGCTCATCAATTAACAATACCAATAGGTAAACCTCTGGATGGTTGGCCGCAATAGCATTGGCAATATCCTTCAACAACATCGTTTTCCCTGTTTTAGGTTGCGCCACAATCATTCCGCGTTGCCCTTTCCCAATCGGGGAAAACAAATCGATGATTCGGGTAGAAACCGACGCTTGTTTGGCATCCATCTTAAACTTTTCCTGGGGAAAAACAGGGGTCAAATGGTCAAAAGATACCCGATCACGAACCACTTGCGGGTCATGTCCGTTTATTTTTAAAACTTTAACCAAAGGGAAGAACTTCTCACTTTCTTTGGGAGGTCGAACCACCCCTTTGACCGTATCGCCCGTTTTCAAACCAAACAAACGAATCTGCGACGTTGATAAATAAATATCGTCGGGAGAAGCCAAGTAATTATAATCCGAAGAGCGTAAAAAACCATAACCATCAGGCATCATTTCCAAAACGCCCTCACAGTCGATAATACCGTCAAACTCGTAGTCAGCATCCCGAACATTTTGGGTCTTTTTAAATTTATTGTTTTGATTGGCATAGGAGGAATTTCCGTTGCCGTTCGTATTTCCATTTGCATTTGGATTCCCCTGACCATTGGCATTTGAAACATAAGCAGGTTCTGCTATCGGGATATCTACATTTGGACCGGGTGGTACAAACTCTGGGCGACTTTTCTGAGGCGGTGTTCCCATAGGTTTTCGCACCTCTTGCTTTGCACTCCGTAGCGGCTCCATAAAATCCGATGGAAGCGATTCTGTAGTGATTTGTGGCGGCATAAAAGGCTCATAGTCCACAGGAGCTCCAGTAATATTGGGCGTCACAATGTTACGTTGGAACGGTTTGCGTTGACGCTCTGGAGCATTTTCACGACCCTCACGCACAAACGATTTTGGGGTTTCCTCCGCTGGAGCAGCTGGAGGTGTGGCCTCTGCAACAGGTGTGGGTGCGGACTCTGGCTGCTTGGGTTTACGTCCGCGGCGCTTGGGCTCTTCTACACGCTTTTCTTCCGTAGAAGCTTCTTGACCCGTCACTTCCGTGGGTACGTCAGCCGTAAATAAATTACCCGAAGCCGATTCTTGCGCCGATATGCGAGGTCTTCTGCCGCGTTTAGAAAATGTAGATGGTGGCGTTTCACCGCGATCGACCGCTTCTTGATGCGCAATAATCAATTCGATGAGCGCTTCTTTTTTTACACCAGCAAATTTTATGGTTTGTGCCAACTTGGCAATATCCTGAAGCTCAGAAAGCTTCATGGTTTTTAACGTTGAAATGTCAAACATATAATGATAACAAAGCGATTAAATTAGGGGTCTTTCTAAATACAATACAGTGGAGTTTTGCTTGAGAAATAAATTCCGTGAGATTGAAGTGGTTACGGAATTGCCCTGCAATAATACGAATAAAAATTCAGGGCGCAATAGTTTTTTAAAAAAAGAAATACTATTTTTGAGCCTCAAATTTGAACAGGAAATGTTTCAACGTATTCAAACACTTTACATGGCGGGAGCCATTCTTACTTCTGGATTTTTAGGTTATGTTTTTCCGTTGTGGAAAGACGCCAGTGGTAAGGATTTCTTCTTCATGATGGAGGTTTCCTACTTGGCCCTTTCTGGGGCAGCCACTGCACTTATTGCAATGAGTATAATTTCCTTTAAAAACCGCAAACAACAGTTCGTTTTTAATCGACTGTCTATCATATTAAATTTAATTTTATTAGGATTATTGATTTACCGCTCACTAAATCTATCCGGAGAAACCCCAACGGTTTCAGAGAAGGGTATTGGGATGTTCCTTCCTATTTTTTCTATCGTACTTTTGGCTTTAGCCAATAAAGCCATCAAAAAGGATGAAGATCTCGTAAAATCTGTGGACCGTATTCGGTAAACCTGTAAACTTAGTTTATTAGTGCGTTAAAATCCGTTTCTTTGGGAACGGATTTTTTATTTTTACCACTTTAAATAACCGCTCCATGGCAACCACCCTTTATATCCCACAAAAGAAAACAAAACTTTGGATTTCATTACTCGGCGCAATTTGCTTCGTAAGCATGGGGTTCTTTATCCTTTCCAAACCGCAATCCAAGGATTCATGGGCCCCAATTTTTGGATGGGGTAGCATCCTCTTCTTCGGACTCACAGGTGTATTAAGCATAATAAAACTCCTGGACACCCGACCCGCTTTAATCATCAATGATAAAGGGATTTGGGACAATACCACGTTTATGCAAGTTGGACTCATTTCATGGCATTCGATAACCAAAATAACACACCAAAAAGTAGTTAACAATCATTTCATTTTTATATACACCAAAGACCCTGAAGTATACCTCAACAAAGTTTCAGGAATATCCTTACGCATCCTGCGAAAAAACCAACAAGGATTTGGCACTCCTTTTACCATCAATGGCAATGGTGTTCGGTATAACATCACACAATTGCATCAACTGCTTGAATCCGAATGGGAAAAACACCGTAAATAAATCGCTTAAATCTCTTTTTCGAGCCTTGGCACAATGATTGATTCGAAACTTTCGTTAATCTATAAAAACAAGTCCCATGAAAAAGTATTTCTTCCTACTCGTGCTTTGCTTAAGCACTAGTTCATTCGTAAATGCTCAATTTTTAAAATTCGGAGTCAAAGCCGGCGTCAATTTTGCTAACTTTAATGGTGGATCTGTACAAGGTATTGATTTCTCCACACTCACCAGTTACCACGGAGGCTTGGTCCTCGAAGCCAAACTGTTTGAAAACTTTTCGCTCCAATCGGAACTTTTATACTCTACTCAAGGCGCCGAATTACGCGGACTCGGCACGCAAGTAAAAAATGAATTAGGATATCTCGCAGTTCCCGTTTTAGCCAAATTCTACCTCACCAAAGACGGCCTAAGTCTTGAAATGGGACCCCAAGCCTCGCTATTGGTGAGTCAACGCAATTCGTTTTCCTTAGGAGATACCCAAACCTTTGACTTTGCCTTGGCAGGAGGACTAAGTTATAAAATCACCAAAGAGGTATTCGTTTCAGGAAGGTATCTCGCTGGTCTTACCGAACCCAAACGCGAGGCCGATATTAAAAATGCCGTTGTACAATTCTCCGTAGGTTATTTATTCTAAACTTCACGAGGCAAAGCACGCGGACCCAATTCAACAATTTCCAAATCTTTAATATTCGACCCCTCAATAACCATGCGCAATAGGGTTCGAACTTGATGAAATCCATGAATGCCGGCCGCTCCTGGATTTAAATGCAAAAGATTTAGCGTTTTGTCAAACTGGACTTTTAAAATATGAGAGTGTCCACAAATAAACAGTTGTGGGGGTTGCGCTTTCAATTCTTCTCGAATCGCAGGATGATACTTCCCAGGATACCCGCCAATGTGGGTGATCCAAACGGAAACCTCTTCACAAAAAAAACGGTTATGCAACGGAAATTCAGCACGTGCTTGATGGTCGTCAATATTGCCATACACAGCGCGTAAAGGTCGAACCTTCTTAATCGCGTCCGTAACTGCCAAATCGCCTATATCTCCCGCGTGCCAAACCTCATCGGCCCAGGTTACATGATGCATAATGCGGGCGTCTATATGACTGTGGGTGTCGGATAAAACTAAAATTTTTCGCATCAAAACAAACTAAAAAAGCAGCTGCAAGATACATGGTTTTCTTAAGAAATGATTCACTATTCCCAAAGCAAATCTTTGTACCTTTGCCCCTGAAAACCCCATAATGCTTTGAGATATTTCATCGAATTTGCTTACAAAGGCTCCAACTACCACGGCTGGCAATACCAACCCAATGCCTCGTCGGTTCAAGAAACACTAACCCAAGCCTTGTCGTTGATGCTTCGGGAGCCGATTGAACTCACCGGTGCTGGACGAACCGATACCGGGGTGCACGCCCGTCAAATGTTTGCACATTTTGACAGTGAAGTTCCCTTTGTTTTCCCCGATTTAATCAAAAAGTTAAACGCTTACCTCCCGAAAGACATTGCGGTTTGGGACATTTATACGGTGGCTCCCGATGCACATGCGCGCTTTGACGCAACAAAACGAACCTATGAATACCACATTCACCGTCGAAAAGATGCTTTTGAATGCCATAACAGTTGGTTGTTTCCGCATTCTTTAGACATCGATCGGATGAATGATGCCTGTAAACTGCTTCTAAATCACACTGATTTTGAATGCTTTTCAAAATTGCATACCGATGTCAAAACATTTTTTTGCAAACTGACTCATGCCGAATGGACATCCCACGGTGATCGCTGGATTTTCACCATCAGTGCCGATCGTTTTCTACGCAATATGGTGCGCGCAATTGTGGGAACTTTAATCGATGTGGGAACAGGAAAAACAAGTTTAACCGACCTTGAACAAATTTTAGCAAGTAAAAATCGAAGTAAAGCCGGATTCTCTGTTCCCGCACACGGACTCTACCTTACCGAAGTGCATTACCCCTATATCCCCTTTCGGGCACGATAACTTATGAAAGCAAAAGCCTTTGATTCCAAACTTTTCCGGCGAATTCTCACCTATACTACCCCCTACAAACTATTGTATCGGGGCGTTGTGGCTACGGCAATTCTTCTTTCCATCGTTACAGCCTTACGTCCCTTTTTGTTGAAAAAAACGGTCGATGTATATATCGAACCTAAAGATAGTTACGGCTTGCTATGGTACGTCATCCTCATGGGGATTGTACTCATTTTGGAAGGCGTTTTCCAATTTTTCTTTGTCTATTGGGCCAATTTGTTGGGACAAAATATCATTCGCGATATTCGTCAACAATTGTTCTCCCATTTGCTTCGCTTTCGAATGAAGTACTTTGACACCGCACCCGTGGGGCAATTGGTCACGCGCACGGTATCGGATATTGAACAAATAGCGCGTATTTTCAGCCAAGGCCTTTTTATGATTATCAGTGATTTACTGAAAATGGTTGTTGTGCTTGGATTTATGTTTTATATGAACTGGAGGCTAACCCTGATCGTGGTGGCTGCTATGCCCCTTTTGGTCTATGTTACGCGTATTTTTCAACGCAAAATGCAAGTGGCCTTCGAAGAAGTTCGCCACCAAGTAGCCGCCATGAATACGTTTGTGCAAGAACGGGTCACTGGAATGAAAATCGTGCAACTTTTTAACCGTGAAACCATTGAATACCAAAAGTTTAAAGAAATCAATCAAAAGCACAACAAAGCGTGGATGAAAACCATTTTGTACAACTCCATTTTCTTCCCGATTGCCGACATCATTTCCTCGCTTTGTCTTGCACTGGTGGTCTTGTACGGTGGATTTCGTATTTTGGATGGAGACAAATTTACCACCTTTGGCGACTTGATCTCATATACCATGTTTATCGGGATGCTTTTCAATCCCCTGCGTCAAATTGCCGATAAATTCAACGAAATGCAAATGGGAATGATTGCTGGAAATCGCGTTTTTGATGTCCTCGATGCCCAAGATGACAAACAAGAAGGTGGGACGATAGAAGCTCCTCAGTTCAAAGGTAAAATTGAATTACAAAAGGTACGTTTTAGTTATATCCCCGGTGAAGAAGTTTTGAAAGGCATATCGATAGGCATTCAACCGGGACAAACGGTTGCCATTGTAGGTGCCACTGGAGCGGGTAAATCGACCATCATCAATTTATTGAATCGTTTTTACGAAATCGATTCGGGAACCATTACCATTGATGATACCCCAATTCATGACTTTACGCTTCCCAGTCTGCGTCGACAAATTGCCGTTGTTTTACAAGATGTCTTCCTTTTTGCCGACACAATTTACAACAACATTACCTTGGGCAATCCGAATATCACCCGAAAAGAGGTCGAAGCGGCCGCTGCCCGAATCGGAATTGCTGATTTTATCGAATCACTCCCCGGAGGCTATGATCATGACGTAAAAGAACGCGGGGTCATGCTTTCGTCGGGACAACGCCAACTCATTGCGTTCTTGCGGGCTTACCTTAGCAACCCGAGTATTTTAATTCTGGATGAAGCCACCTCCTCTATTGACACCCACGCCGAAGAGCTTATTCAACACGCTACCGAAACCATCACCAAAGGACGAACAGCTATAGTAATTGCACACCGCTTGGCCACCATTGTCAACGCCGATACCATTATCGTGATGGAAAAAGGAGAAATCGTTGAAACAGGAAACCACCAAGAACTATTGCAGTTGGAAAAAGGCTATTATCGAAAACTCTATGAATCGCAGTTTTCGGAATCGTCAATACAATAAATCGGTATTCACTTTATTTTTTCAACCCAAATTCATCCACGGTTTTATCCCGCTCAAACCCTTGAATTAGGAGTGGTAACGAATCGGAAGCTACTGCAAAAAAAGGAAGTTTACCCTGTTGAATTTTTTGATCCAAATCGGTTTTGGATTCAAAATGACGTGCTATGTCCATATACGTACCTCCCATTAAGTGTCTAAATTCATGCTGAAAAATGACCGCAGCAAATCCGTCCAACCGCCCCTCACGCCAGCTTCCATCCAAATTTTGACAGCGGTAGGCAATCCACTCGAAGGTAGCGACATTCCCCCGTTTTTCATCGGCAGCACTCAAACAACCATGCCAAAAGTTTTTTCGCCCTGAGGAAACCTGAGTAATCCTCGGATTAATAAACAATTGCTTGGCCACGGGCCCCAAAACCTTGTACCGCGGATTCGTTGCTTTGGCCTCAATAAAAAAAATCTGTAGACGTTTCCCAATCTGATTGGCCGCAATTCCCACCCCTGCTTGACGAACCATCACCGCATACAAGCTATCGGTAAACCGCTGTAACTCGGGTGTTCCGAATTCCTCTGGTCGAATGCTTCGCGGCGTTTGATAGAGTGTACTCGTGGCTCTACCAGGCGCCCCAGAGGGCTCTTGTTGCACCACCGAAAAACCTTCTTTGGGAATGGCTAAAGTTAGCGCCATCGGTTCGTTTTGACAGGTTTGTACAGCCCCAAAAACAACGGTGGCTAAAAGCCATCGGAAAGAAATCGAAACGTTCATATTTTCATCATTTTAATTTTGAAAACTGCTTTGACGCCAATAAATACAGCACCGCCAAGGAGGAATAATCCCCCCAAAACTCGGCAATGGCTTGCATTTGAGCTTTTAATTTTACCTTGGGATTCAAGGCATAGTGGCCTATCATAATTTGTTTTAAATGGTAGTCATCATAAGGAACTACGTGAGGCCGCTGTAAGGTAAACAATAAAATCATGTCTATGGTCCAGGGACCTATGCCTTTGATGGTCGATAACGTTGCTCGAACTTCAGCATCGCTCATCGTTTCAAAAGACAGCGAGTGAGTGCGCCAAAATTCAACTACTGCCAAAAGCGTTGCATACTTTGCCTCTGAGAGGGCCAACGGAGCAAGTCCAAACTGTTCAAATGTATCAAAATTTGCCGGCATAAGTTGGTTAATCCCTGCACGCTCCAAGGCCTTGGCAAATATTTTCTTGCTGCTGCGGTAGTGAATTTGTTGCTCTACGATGCAACTTACCAAATCGTGAAATACATTATGGGTTGATTCCCAATTGGGCACTATGCCACGCTCCATAATTTTAGCAAGCACAGCATCCGATTGCCGCAAGTATTCTAGGGCGGAATGATTTGAGGATATTCCCATAAAAACAAAGATAGAAAGAAGTTATCAAAGGTAAAACAGCCAAAATTCAAGAGAAAATTGAAAAGAAAATCATCGCCCTTTCAAGCCAACATCGGGAGAAAAATAGCAACCCATGATTTCCTTGATCTAAACCGCAATAACGACATAGAGTACTAAAAAAAAATCCGTAAATTCGCAATCGAATTGACAACTCGTCAATACACTAATTTAAGAAATACCTTTTTGCAATGAAATACGATATTATTGTTTTAGGAAGCGGACCCGGTGGATATGTAACGGCTATCCGAGCTTCTCAATTGGGCTTTAAAGTAGCGCTTATTGAAAAAGAAAATCTAGGTGGAATTTGTTTGAATTGGGGATGTATTCCCACCAAAGCCTTGTTGAAATCGGCACAGGTTTTTGACTATTTAAAACACGCCTCCGACTACGGATTAACCGTGAAAGAATTTGACAAGGATTTTAATGCGGTAATTGCACGTTCACGTTCGGTCGCTGACGGCATGAGCAAAGGGGTACAATTTTTAATGAAAAAGAATAAAATCGAGGTCATTGATGGCTTTGGGAAAATCAAACCCGGAAAAAAAGTCGATGTCACTGCCGCCGATGGAAAAGTGACCGAATACAGTGCTGACCATATCATTATTGCTACAGGAGCACGTTCACGGGAATTGCCCAACTTACCGCAAGATGGTAAAAAAATCATCGGCTACCGTCAAGCCATGACACTTCCTGAGCAACCTAAAAAAATGATTGTAGTAGGTTCGGGAGCCATTGGTGTTGAATTTGCCCATTTCTACAATACCATGGGTACCGAAGTAACGATCGTAGAATTTATGCCCAACATCGTTCCTGTAGAAGATGAAGATATCTCCAAACAATTTGAGCGCTCTTTGAAAAAATCAGGGGTGAATATCATGACCAATGCTTCTGTGGAACGTGTAGACACCTCTGGCAATGGCGTGAAAGCCTTTGTTAAAACCGCCAAAGGAGAAGAAGTATTGGAAGCCGATATCGTACTTTCTGCTGTGGGTATCAAAACCAACATTGAAAACATTGGACTTGAAGAAACCGGTATCGCCACCGATCGCGATAAAATCTTGGTCAACAGCTATTACCAAACCAATGTTCCCGGCTATTATGCTATAGGCGATGTCACTCCTGGACAAGCTTTGGCACACGTAGCTTCTGCTGAAGGAATCATCTGTGTTGAAAAAATTGCAGGACTCCATGTTGAACCCCTAGATTATGGCAATATTCCCGGATGTACGTATGCTACGCCAGAAATCGCCTCTGTGGGACTCACCGAAAAAGCCGCCAAAGAAAAAGGCTACGAAATCAAAGTTGGAAAATTCCCCTTTACCGCCTCTGGAAAAGCGAAAGCAGCTGGAACCCCCGATGGTTTTGTGAAAGTGATTTTCGATGCCAAATACGGAGAGTGGTTAGGCTGCCACATGATTGGCGCGGGTGTAACCGATATGATCGCCGAAGCTGTAGTGGCGCGTAAATTAGAAACCACCGGACATGAAATTCTTAAGGCCGTTCACCCCCACCCTACAATGAGTGAAGCGGTGATGGAAGCCGTTGCCGATGCCTACGGCGAAGTAATTCACATGTAGGATAAGCTACTAAGACACTGAGCTTCTAAGCTTCTGAGTCGACAGTAACCCTATACAAAGTCACTAGTCACTAGTCACTAATTACTAATCACTAGTTACTAATTACTAGTCACTAATCACTAGTCACTAATCACTAGTCACTAATCACTAGTCACTAAAAAAACCGTTCAACCCGAGCGGTTTTTTTTATGCGGCTTCTCCTGCTGTCCGCTTCAAGTCCTCGTAGTTGGTCCTGTTTTTTGGGTGCTGTCGTGGGCTTCCGAGGGCGCCCCACAGCACCTCAAAAAAACGTCGGCCCACCCCACTCCGGGCTTTTCTCTTCCATCAGGCCCGGGCTTGCGATAAGATTGAAAGTAATTGCATCAAAGAAAAATGTATTTTTACCTGTATATTCGCACTACTATGGTACGCAAAACCTACCCTATTTCCCGCGCGATTCATTTCATCAATATAGCCTTGTGGCTCACGTTTCAAGCCTGTGGGTTTGTCTGGAAAAACACCATTACTACCGTACTCCAATTGGAATACCTACTGTTGAGTGAACATCAATCCCTTGTAGCAAACCTCTCACATCCCCTAATTATCCTTGGAGTACTCGGTCAAATCCTTTTGCTTGTCCATGCTTTTCGACGCCGTTGGAACCGCGGCTTAAA
This sequence comes from Flavobacterium fontis, assembly GCF_900129405.1. GTDB lineage: Bacteria > Bacteroidota > Bacteroidia > Flavobacteriales > Flavobacteriaceae > Flavobacterium > Flavobacterium fontis. Next base: position 10,880 of record NZ_FQVQ01000010.1, read on the forward strand.
CACCCTTACAGTAAGCATACTGACACTTCTTGTCGCGTTTTTAGTACTCGTAGGAGTTCTCACAATGCAATGGACCATGGTAGGAATGCAACTCCCCTTTCTGATTTGTGTTTGTCTTTACTTTTACTTCGCCTATAAAAAAACCGAAGGGGAAGACCTTCGGTAGCTTGTATTACACCCCTTTCAAGGCATCACATAAGGCATCTATATCCTCTTTGGTGTTAAACCTACTGAAGGAAATCCGCAACGCTGGTCGCTTTAAATCGTCTTCTGCTACAAATTGCGCCAAAACATGGGAAGGCTTCGAACTCCCGCTTTGACAAGCACTGCCTCTTGAAACCGCAATTCCTTTGATGTCTAAATTAAACAACAACATCGCTGCCTTTTCCTCAGGCATGGGTAAGGTTACATTCAAAATATTGTAAAACGTATGTTCTCCATTGGTTTTGATTCCCGGAAACGCGATTTGCAACTGTTCCCAACAATAAAATTTCAACGCTTCTATATACCCTTGATCATGCGCCAAGTCGGTCATGTCCAATTCCAAAGCCTTGGCCATCCCGGCAATTTGATGTACCGCTTCTGTCCCTGCCCGCAATCCTTTTTCTTGCTCACCACCGACTATCATGGGTTTTAACACCACATTTTTTGAAATATAGGCAAATCCAACGCCTTTCGGCCCGTGGAACTTGTGCGCACTCGCCACCGCAAAATCTAAAGGTAAATCATGAAAATGCAATCTTACTTTGCCCACCGATTGAACCGTATCGCAATGAAAAAGGGCATTGTGTGCATGACAAAGTTGCCCTACTTCATCAATATTCAATACAGCACCCGTTTCGTTATTGACATGCATCAACGTAACCAAGGTCGGAATCTCCTGCTGCAACAACTCCGCTAAGCCTTCAAGAGCAACTGTCCCATCAGGCTTGGCAGGCAGATACGCAACGGTAACACCAAAGTCCTGAGCTAATTTTTCTACCGTATACAGGGTTGCATGATGTTCCATTCGAGACGTTATCAAGCGTTGAATGCCTAAATCACGGACCGCACTGGTCAAAATCATATTGGTTGCCTCTGTCGCATTGGCCGTAAAAATCAGTTCCCGCGCCTCACATCCCATCCATTGTGCTATGGATTTTCGCGCCGACTCAATAATTGATTTGGCACTCCGCCCATAACTATGCGTAGAAGAAGCATTCCCATATTCCGTTTGCATGACATCTACCATACAATCGATTACCTCAGGGCGTAAAGGAGTGGTGGCAGCATTATCCAGATAAACTCGTTTCATGTTGTTCATTTGCCCGACAAAAGTAGGCTATTTTAGATTTTGTTGAAAATAGATTTCGGTAGCACCCATCCCATATTTTTGATAGCTCGCCTCCTGAAAAGAAACTTGCGGATACTTGCGCATTAAAAATTCCAATTCGGTACGCAAAACTCCTTCTCCCACACCATGAATCAAAACAATTTTTGGAATGCGATTTTTTATCGCAAATTCAATATGCCGTTGTGCCGTTTCGAGTTGCAATGTTAGTATATCATAGTGCGATAAGCCCGTTACTTTTTTGACTAATTTTTCAATGTGTAAATCAAATTCAGGCGTACCACGATCGCGATTTTCCGACTTAAAAAGGATTTTTTTGGAAGCGTTTGAAGGCGTTTTGTCAATTTTTAACTTATGTAATGCATCACTTTTATTAAATGATTTTAAAATATTGGCATCGTGTTCTTTAACTAATTCGTTGACAAAAAATGTCATCACAAAATCATCGGTTGTTTTGAGGGTAATTTGATCGTTTTGCACCGCCACGACAACGCCGCGAATGACCTCATCCAAAACCGCAACGGTGTCCCCTACTTCGAACTTATTCTGTTTCATCGTGCTCTTTTTTGGAAGGTATTTTTGCTGATAATTTGGCCATGCAAAAAACAAAAACGAGTCCCGCAAATGCCATCAAATAATAATTGGGTTCTGCCTTACTTTGTTCGTACAAGGCTACTCCTGCTGCCACCAATAAAAGTGGAATCAACCATTTATCCATAGGAATGCTGTTTTGTTTTCAAAAATAACGAACCTGCCCCCAGTTCCCTGTATTTATGTTTCTTTTTTTTGTAAAATTGTAAAAAAGTTCAAGGTATGGAAGACTACATGTTGCCATGTATGTTTAAACAAACTTTTGGTTTTGATTGTATGGGATGCGGTTTACAGCGCGCCTTATACCTTCTCGTACAAGGCGATTTTTATGGCGCTTTCGCACTTTATCCTCCTGTATACACGTTGCTTCTTCTCTTCGGAATTACAGCTCGTTTTGCTTTAAAACCCACACAAAAAAATGGACGTCAAGTGCTGTTTACGGCCTTGCTCAACGTAATTGTGATTTTGGGCGCTTATTGCATTAAAATGAAAGATTTCTTTTTTTAACCTTAAAAATAAACACTATGGAAAAACAAAAATTACCGAATGCCACCGCCGTGCTCATCCTAGGAATCCTCTCATTTCTCACATTCTGTTGTTATGGGATATTTGGAATTGTCTTTGGACTTGTAGGTTACCTCATAAGCCGCAGCGACGCTAAAAGGCTACAAGAAAATCCCGGTGAATACAGCAACCAAAATGTTCACACCATCGGTAAAATTTTATCCCTTATCGGTTTGATTTTAGGAGTATTAACGCTAATATTCTTCATTTGGATCATTATGAAAATCGGTATGGAGAACATGCAGGACGAAGAGATGGTTCGCCGCCGAGTCGAAGAGCTCTTCGGAAAACGATAAAAACAAAAGAGGCTGTCCGTGATTCAGACAGCCTCTTTTTTTATGTTAGAACGCAATTAAAAACCTCTTGTCATACGCATCATGTAAATAACCAACCCGATCACCATAAGAATATACAACGAAATTAAGACAATCATCGAGATGCCAAGGTACTTGTGATGTGACTTTAAGTTTTGTAACGCAAAAGCCAGACTTTCAGCGCTGTTAATTCGCAAAGCTTCTGTAGTAGCGGTTGCATATCGGTATAAATACACCACCGGCGGAATGTAAAAGGCAGCACATAAAATATAAAAGACACCAATGCCTTTTTTGGCGGCTCCAAAAATGCCAAAACCGGGATTGCTTTGTGTACTAAAGCCCCAAAAAAGACCAACCAATAACATTAAAGCGAGTCCAATAAAACCCAAAACTGCCAAAAACAAGCACCAACGTGCACTCACCCTTAGAGATTCTTTGGCCAAATCATTGAGATAAAGTGTATTTTGATTTTCCATAGCTTAGTTTGATTTAGGTTCAAACCCAGTTAAAGTTTTAGTAATAATCGCTACACATTCCAATAATTGCGCTTCAGTCATCACCAAAGGCGGGGCAAAACGAATAATGTTTCCATGGGTGGGCTTGGCCAATAAGCCATTTTCAGCCAACTTTACGCAAATATTCCACGCGGTTTCACTTTCTTCCGTATCGTTGATTACAATGGCATTCAACAAACCTTTACCGCGTACCAAGCGAACAATATTGCTTTGCGCCACATACTCCCCTAATTTCTCACGAAAAATCTGACCCAATCGACGGGCATTTTGTGCTAAATCTTCCTCACTAACCACCTCCAAAGCCGCAATTGCCGTGGCCGCAGCTACAGGGTTTCCTCCAAAAGTAGAGCCGTGTTGTCCTGGACGAATAACATCCATCACGGCATGATCTGCCAAGACCGCCGAAACGGGATAAGCGCCTCCTGACAATGCTTTTCCGAGAATTAAAACATCGGGGCGCACATAGGTGGTTTGTTGCTCACACTGCTTTTCACAAGTACAATTTCCGCAAACTGCCAGCAGCGAACCCGTGCGCGCAATTCCGGTTTGCACCTCATCAGCCAAAAGAAGTACGTTATATTGAGTACACAAAGCCCTAGCGCGGGCCAAGAAATCCTCATCGGGAACGTATACGCCTGCCTCGCCTTGAATAGGCTCCACTAAGAAACCTGCCACATTGGGCGAAGCTGCTAAGGCACGTTCTAATGCATCAATATCGTTGTAAGGAATTTTCACAAAACCAGCAGTGTAAGGTCCGAAATTAGCGCGTGCATTTGTATCGTTGGAAAAAGAAATAATCGTAGTAGTACGCCCGTGAAAATTCCCATCACACACAATAATTTGCGCCTCATTTTCGGCAATGCCTTTACGTTCATAGGCCCATTTGCGGCAAATCTTTAACGCAGTTTCAACAGCTTCAGCTCCCGTATTCATGGGCAAAACCTTGTCAAATCCAAAATAACGCGTGATGAACTGCTCATACACCCCTAATTTATCATTGTAAAAGGCCCGTGAAGTTAAGGTTAGCGTTTGCGCCTGATGTACCATAGCGCCTACAATTTTAGGATGGCAATGTCCCTGATTAACCGCAGAATAGGCGGATAGAAAATCATAATATTGTTTTCCCTCGGCATCCCAAACATAAACCCCTTCGCCGCGACTTAACACCACGGGCAGCGGGTGGTAATTGTGAGCACCGTATTGATCTTCCAAGGCAATGGCTTCTTGAGACTGTAATTTTTCAGTAATCATACCGGATTGTAATTTTTTAAAAAGTAACTTAAGTATTCCTTCTTGCGGAGAGAAATCATCCGTTGCGTGCGACAAAACTACGGATTCTTCGTGCAACTTCATAGCGCAATTTCAAAATTCGCAATCGATTTCGAAAACAACAAATAAGCGTATAAAATGATTTTATACAATAAATATAATTAAATAAAAATCATAATTTTAAAGTAACTAATCTAAACCTATACATCAATTATTAATTTTCGTTTTTGTACTGCGTCAATTGCTGTAGTAAGTCGATTTGTTGACGTTGTAAAGCCATTAATTCTTCGTGTTGATGCTTGAGGATATGATCCATTTTTTGATGCAACTCACGAATCTCATGCTCTGCTTTTAGATTGATGATAAAATCTTTTTTGGCCCGTTCACGATCCTTTTCCTCTTGTCGATTTTGACTCATCATGATTATGGGCGCTTGTAAGGCTGCGATGCACGACAAAATCAAATTCAGTAAAATAAAAGGGTACGGATCAAATCCTTGGTTTTGAAACCAAAACACATTGGCCGCGATCCAAAGGAGTAAAAAACAGAAAAAACTGATAATAAACGTCCAACTCCCCCCAAAATCAGCTACTTTATCGGCTATCCGTTGCCCTAGGGTGCGTTGATCCTCGGTTTCATCCAATTCGATAATACTTTCAATCTCCGTATGTTTTTTCATGGCTTTGGGTATTTACTATTCAAAGGTAAGGCTTCTGAAATGATAATTAGCTGTAGCAACGAAAAAACGTGAGGAGGTAGAATTTGCTTTACTTTTTGCATTTTCGAACCAATTAATTCCTCAAAATTATTTCGTTTCCCATGCAATCCCCTATTTTTGCGCTATGGGAAAACGTAAACAAGACCGCGTCATTTTTGAAAATATAGCCGTATTGGATGCAGGTGCCAAAGGAGTTTCGGTTGCCAAAGCACCGGATGGAAAAGTAATTTTTATTCCCAATGTGGTGCCCGGGGATATTGTGGATGTGCAAACTTTTCGCAAACGCAAAGCCTATTACGAGGGAAAAGCAATTCGCTTTCATCAGTATTCAGAACATCGCATCGAACCGGTTTGTGCCCATTTTGGGGTTTGTGGGGGATGCAAATGGCAAAACATGAACTACAACCAACAATTGGTTTACAAACACAATGAAGTATTCAACCATTTGAAACGCATTGGAAAGATTGAATTGCCTGATTTTGAACCCATTTTAGGTTCGAAAGAACAGTTCTTTTACCGCAATAAAATGGAATTTGGGTTCTCTAATGCCCGTTGGCTTACCGATGCAGAAATCCAATCGGACACGACCTTTGACAATCAAAATGCATTAGGATTCCACATTCCTAAAATGTGGGACAAAATTTTAGACATTGAAAAATGCTGGTTACAAGCCGATCCGTCGAATGCAATTCGCAACGGGCTCAAAGCCTTTGCCAATGCGAACGGACTTTCTTTTTTTGACGCTCGAAATCATAGTGGCCTGTTGCGCACGTTGATGATCCGCACCGCTTCGACAGGCGAAATTATGGTGGTGGTTCAATTTTTTGACGATATTCCCCAGGAACGTGAACAGATAATGGATTATCTCGCCAATACTTTCCCCGAAATTACGTCATTACAATATGTCATCAACCAAAAAGCCAATGACACATTGTATGACCAAAACATCATCCTATACAAAGGCCGCGACTATATTTTGGAAGAAATGGAAGGCTTGAATTTTAGCATCAACGCCAAGTCGTTTTACCAAACCAATTCTGCCCAAGCCTATGAATTATACAAGGTAACGCGTGAATTTGCGGGATTAACGGGACAAGAATTGGTCTATGATTTGTATACTGGAACAGGAACTATTGCCCAATTTGTGTCTAAACAAGCCAAGAAAGTCATTGGTGTTGAGGCCGTACCCGAAGCGATAGCCGATGCCAAGGAAAATGCCAAACGCAATAGCATTACCAACTGCGATTTTTTTGTTGGCGACATGAAAAATATCTTTAATGCCGATTTTATAGCGCAACACGGCACGCCTGATGTAATTATCACCGACCCACCGCGCGATGGCATGCATAAAGATGTCGTAGAACAAATTTTGCGTATCGCCCCAAAACGCGTCGTTTACGTGAGTTGCAACTCGGCCACCCAAGCCCGCGATTTAGCCTTAATGGACGAAAAATATAAAGTCACCCGTGTGCGCCCCGTGGATATGTTTCCACAAACGCATCATGTGGAAAATGTTGTACTTTTGGAATTACGATAAATGTTATGATGCGCTACACTGTATTTTTGTTTTTACCGCTACTAATGGTCTTCTCCGGTTGTGAGAAAGACGATATTTGTAGTGACACGACATCTACTACCCCCCGATTGGTGATTGAATTTTATGATGTGACGAACTTGACACAAACTAAAAATGTTTCAAATCTTGTGCTTAAAACCAATGGAGTTTCCGAAACCATTCTCTTTAATGCGGTAAGCAAAATCTATGTCCCCTTTGACACAACAACGGATACTGTGCAATTTCAATTGATACAGAATGGTGGTGATACCGATACAACCAATGACAACATAGATAATATCACCATGAACTACACCCGCACAACGCAGTATGTTTCGCGCGCTTGTGGTTATAAACTAAATTTTGTTTTAAATCCAACCAACGGTTTTAGTTTTAGCGACGCTACACCTAATGACGGCTTGTGGATACAAACCATGGGGATATCTGAAACTACGATCACTAACGAAAATGAAGTCCATGTCAAACTCTATTACTAGAATACTCATGAGCCTCTTCGCGGTGAGTTTGGCCTGGGGACAAACTGCAACCCCTGTAGCCAAAGATAGTATTCCCGTCACAAAAGACACTGTTGTCCCCAAAAAGGACAAATACGGGTTGCGAGTTGGTGTGGACTTATTCAAACTGTCGCGTTCGTTTTATGACTCCAATTATCGGGGGTTGGAACTCACAGGGGATTTTCGTTTAACACGGAAGCATTACCTCGCAGTAGAACTCGGGAATGAAAAGAAAACCGTTCAAGAAGATCATTTTAATTTTACCACCAACGGAAGTTTTATTCGCGTAGGTTTTGATTATAACAGTTACGAAAACTGGACGGGCATGAATAACCAAGTATATACGGGTTTACGCTACGGATTTAGCACTTTTAGTCAAAGGCTTAATTCCTACTCGATTTATTCCCCCTACAACATATTTCCCATACCGCTGATTACGCCCAATACCGAATTTTCAGGACTCACTGCCCATTGGGCTGAAGTTGTTGCAGGGGTAAAAGCCGAAATCTTCACCAATTTTTTCATGGGATTTAGTTTTCGACTTAATTATTTGATTTCAGAAAAAAAGCCCGAAACCTTTGCCAATTTGTATATTCCTGGATTTAATCGAACCTACGAAGGCCGTTTTGGTGTGGGTTTCAATTATACCATTTCTTACTTAGTGCCGTTGTTCAAAGTTACGGTAAAAGACGCCGCAACGCTAGAAAAAGAGCGCAAAGCGAAAGAAGCGGCAAAAGCCAAAAAAATGGAAGCTAAATTAGCGCGCGAGGCCAAAAAGAAACGGTAAATCACCCCACTTTCTTCACCCCTTTTAAAAACAACCAACTCATAAAGATTTGTTCGCCATGTGCAGTTTTTACGGCTTGAAACTTGGGCGACAACAGTAAGGTAATGACAAAGGCGGCAACCGAAATCCAAATGCCTTGGTACCAAAAATAGGTCGACACCAAATACCGTGCACCGATGAACAATAGTGCAAATACAACAAAATTATAGAGTAAAGCTTTTGTTTTTTTTGACATCATTTATTGATTTTGAAATTTAGCTTTGCGACTGCCTGCATACAATTCATATTTGACCAAACGCGATTCCAAACTTCCGTTGAATAATTTTATTTTCTTTGAGGGTTTGAGTCCCACGAACTTTAGGGCTTCTAAATTGGCTGTTATAAACCACGCTTCAGTTCCCGGATAACTTTGTTTTAAGGTGTCGCCCAATTCCCGATAAAAACGCTCTAAATCGATTTCCAAACGCTCTCCATAAGGGGGATTGAAAACGAGTTGCAGCGGTCCTTGCGTTTCTTTTTCAGAATCAAAAAAATTGGCTTGTGTGACCGAAATATAGTCCTCCAAATTGGCATTCTGAATATTCTCTCGGGCTTTGGCAACCGCACTTGGTGCTTTATCTAAGCCTTTTAAGGTATATGGAAAATCACGCGTTTTTTTCATCAAACTGTCGATGATCGTATCAAACAAGTCGCTATCCCAATCGGCCCATTTTTCAAAAGCAAATTCTTTTCGATTGATATTAGCAGGAATATTACAAGCAATCATCGCTGCTTCAATCAATAGGGTACCCGATCCGCACATGGGGTCCATAAAGTCCGATTGCCCTTTCCAACCCGACAATAACAACATTCCGGCCGCTAAAACTTCGTTAATTGGAGCAATATTAGTTATTTTTCGATACCCGCGATGGTGCAACGAAGCCCCTGAAGTATCTAAAGCCACCGAAACTTGTTCGCGATCAATATGTACATTAATGCGTAAATCGGGATGGTCTTTATCGATACTGGGACGAATTCCATAGTTTTGGCGAAATTGATCCACGATGGCATCTTTGGTTTTTAAGGCAACAAACTGGGAGTGCTTAAAATTTTCAGAATGCAAGGTAACATCGACCACAAACGTTTGATGTGGATTCAAATACTGGCTCCAATCGATGGTTTGAATTCCTTGGTATAAGGCATTGTCATTGAAGGCACGAAATTGATGGATGGGCTTTAAAACCTTTAACGCGGTTCGCAAAGCTAAGTTGGCTTTGTACATAAACCCTTTATCACCGACAAATCGAACGGCTCGGGTTCCCATGTGCACGTCTTGGGCACCGAGGTCGCGCAATTCTTTGGCTAAAATTTCTTCAAACCCAAAGAGGGTTTTGGCAATCATTTGAAAATTTTCCATACACAAGGAATAACAGTTCAGCCGGTGAAAAATGAAGGGAACCCCTTCGAAACCTCCCACCAAAAATCCAATTTATTGGATAGTAATGCGCAAAAATACACTAAATTTGCACGTTGAAATTGATTTGAAACGAATAAATGTCTGAATTGAACTCCTCAACCACGGCCCTTTCCCCCGAACAATGGTACGCCTCTTGGTTTGATACCCCGTATTACCATATTTTGTACAAAGAACGAAATTATCGGGAAGCGCAACTCTTCATGGACAATTTGACGCAGTACCTCAACTTGCCTGAAAAAGCCAAAGTTTTGGACCTAGCGTGTGGTCGCGGGAGACATTCTATTTATTTAAGTCAGTTGGGGTATGATGTCACTGGCGTTGATTTATCACCCAATAGCATTCAAGAGGCGTCCAAAAATGTGAATAAAAATTTGCGTTTTGAAGTGCACGACATGCGCCAACCCTTTCCTGCCCAATTTGACGCTGTTTTCAATTTATTCACCAGTTTTGGCTATTTTGACGAGGATGAGGATAATTTTAAAACCTTGCAAGCCATTCATGATAGTTTAAGCGAATACGGCTTTGGAGTGATTGATTTTATGAATGTGGATTATGTGTTACACGATTTGGTGCCTGAAGAAACCAAAACAGTGGACGGTATCACCTTTCATATCAAACGCTACACCGATGCGAAATACATTATCAAAGAAATTCGTTTCGTTGATCAAGGACAGGATTTTTGTTACTACGAAAAAGTTCGCATGCTGTCGTTGGAAGACTTTCAAGCGATGATGGAACGGGCTGGTATTTACCTTTTGGATATTTTTGGCGACTATAAATTGAAGAAGTATTATAAAAAAACAAGTGAACGGCTTATTATGGTGTTCAAATAGCGAAATAAGAGAAAAGAAGCAAGAAAAAAGATTGCGTATGTAACTATCATCCCATTCCACCGCAATTACACTTTTTAAACTTTTACACTCTTACACTAACCTGAAACCTGACACGAGGCTTTAGCCAACTGATGTAGCAAAGCGAAATAAGTGAAAAGATGCAAGAGAAAAGAAGCAAGAAAAAAGATTGCGTATGTAACTATCAACCCATTCCACCGCAATTACACTTTTTAAACGTTTTACACTCTTACACTAACCTGAAACCTGACACAAGGCTTTAGCCAACTGATGTAGCGAAGCGAAATAAACCTGAAACTTGAAACTTGAAACCTGAAACTTGAAACCTGAAACTTGAAACTTGATTCCCCCCATGAACTATATTCTTCCCTTACTTTCTGTGCTCCTTGGTTTTGGTGTGGCACTTTGGTGGCAACCGCAAGGGAAAAAGAATTTAAAACTGCTGCTAGCGTTCAGTGGATCGTTTTTACTCTCGCTAACCGTTATTAATTTATTGCCTGAAGTCTACGCCGATGGTGCACAATTCCATACGGGAGTTTTCATCATGGTAGGAATTGTTTTTCAAATTATACTCGAATTTTTTTCCAAAGGAGCCGAGCACGGTCATGTGCATGGACACGAGAAAATTCAAATCATGCCATGGTCTTTATTCATCAGTTTGTGTTTACACGCATTATTGGAGGGATTCCCCGTAGGACACCACCAACATTTGGCTTTTGGAATCGCAATACATCATTTCCCGATTGCGATGATCTTGACATTATTTTTCCTCAAAGCTGGTATGTCCAAAAAACTTCTTTGGGTATTTATGATTGGTTTTGCCCTAATGACGCCTTTGGGAACCGTTTTAGCGGATTCTGCACCCATGCTAAAAACGTATTACCAAGAAATTACCGCAGTGGTTATTGGCATTCTCTTTCATATTTCTTCAACCATTATTTTTGAAAGTAGTGAGGGCCATAAATTCAATGTAGCCAAAATCACGGTTATCATTTTTGGAGTAATCATGGCCTCGCTGTTGTAATTTTTGATAAAACTTTAGCGAAAGGTCATCGTGCGTTTTGGCCGAGAATGTGTACCTTTATTCCATCGAAAAACACAAAAATCATGGGATTATTTTCAGCCTTAATGGGCAACGCTGGACAAGTGAGTCTGGAAAGCTTGCAAAACGAATATGGAAAATTATTGATCGAAGGCGAAACGATTGAAATCGGATTCAAACTGATTCGCGACACGTTTTTATTTACCAACAAACGCATTCTTCTGGTAGAAAAACAAGGGATTACAGGGAGTAAAGTCGAATACAAATCGATTCCCTACAAAAGCATCACCCGTTTTAGTGTAGAAAGTGCCGGCACGTTGGACTTGGATGCTGAATTGAAAATATGGGTTTCTAGCGAAGCCAATGCGAGTATCGTTAAACAATTCAACAAATCAGTGAATGTATACGATGTGCAAAAAATCATTACCTATTACACCTGTAAATAGTTATGACTTTTACAAAAACTACTGAACAGTCCTCAAAATATGAGCATTTGGAACAGATGTCGGTTCACGAATTACTCACCCACATCAACCACGAAGACCAAACAGTTCCCTTGGCCGTTGAAAAAGCCTTGCCACAAATCGAGGCGCTCGTTAATGCTACAGTCAACGCCCTAAAAGAAGGCGGACGATTGTTTTATATTGGCGCGGGAACATCAGGTCGTTTGGGTATTGTGGATGCGTCTGAATGCCCGCCTACTTTTGGCGTACCGCACGAATTGGTCAACGGAATCATTGCCGGAGGCGACCAAGCCATTCGGCGCGCGGTTGAAAACGCCGAGGACAGCACCACACAAGCCTGGCTCGATTTGAAAGCGGCGGGAATAACTGCTGGCGATGTTGTAGTGGGTATTGCTGCTTCGGGTACTACACCTTATGTTATTTCGGGCTTGGAAGCCTGTCACAAAAATAGTATTGTCACGGGCAGTATCACCTGCAATGCTGGAAGTCCGCTGGCTTTGGTAGCGCAATTCCCGGTAGAAGTGGTGGTTGGACCCGAATTTGTCACCGGAAGCAGTCGCATGAAAGCGGGTACGGCTCAAAAGTTGGTGCTCAACATGCTCTCCACTGCTACCATGATTCAGTTGGGACGGGTCAAAGGCAACAAAATGGTCGATATGCAATTGAGCAACGCCAAACTCGTTGACCGCGGCACCCGCATGATTATGGACGAAATTGGCGTCGATTATGAAACCGCCAACCACTTGCTGTTAACCCACGGCAGCGTTAGAAAGGCTGTTGAAAATTTTAAATTATAAATTTTAAATTATAAATTTTAAATTATACAAAGTGAAGGGTAAATGCTTTACTAATCAGCCCCATAGTTTCGTAGCTAATCCAATAACTAGTAACTAACCAGCCTGCTGGCACAAGCAGGTCACTAGTCTAATCACTAATCACTAGTCACTAGTCACTAGTCACTAGTCACAAATTACTAAACAATGAGTACCAACAAAACCCTCTTAGCCAAAGGCATTAAATTTCTCTTCGGGGCATTGCCACTCATGTTCATCGGTCCGAGTGTGATGTACAATGCCTTTATGAACAAACACACGAATTGGCATTATTTGGTATTGGCCATCGGATGTGGAATATGCATCACTTCGGTGGTGCTGGCCTTTAAAGGATTACAAACGATGATGAAAGCGCTTTTCGATGGCAATCCCTAACCCCTAGCCCAGATCAGCCTGCCAGTAGACAGGCTCTAAAAAATTATATGAAAAAATAATATGAAAAAAATAACGAGTCTCTTTTTAGTTCTTCTCACCGTTTCGGCCTGTCAAAAAATGCCGGAATGCAATTGTACTGATTTTAAAACCGGTACCTTCGAATTTGTACAAACCATCAACGGGAAGCAAGACACTACCCGCTTTGTGCGCACTGCCGATGAGCAAATTGAAACCTATCAAGGGCGAACGGATACCGCCAACGTGCGCTGGGTCAACGATTGCGAACTTATTATTCAGAAAAAAAATCCGCGCAACCGCGAAGAGAAAAAAGCCATCAGTATGAAAATTGTCGAAACCAAAGACAATCAGTACATTATGGAATATTCTTTCGTGGGGGATGTCAATAAACAACTCGGAACCGTAACAAAAAACGATTGATTTGCGTACAACTGACTGAAAACCTAAACCTAACCTTACATGGAAATTTTATTCTCGTCCAATGCGCTGATTGCGTTATTGACCCTTACCTTTTTGGAGATTATTCTCGGTATCGACAACATTGTCTTTTTATCGATTGTTTCAGGAAAACTCAAAGCTGAAGACCAACCCAAAGCGCGCCGCATCGGATTAATTTTGGCGATGGCCTTTCGTATCGTATTACTTTTCGGCATCACGTGGGTCATGAGTTTGAAAGCCACCATTTTTGATTTCGACTGGGGCTTTCTCTCGGGGCACGTAACCGGGCAAAGTTTGATCATTTTTGCTGGAGGCCTTTTTCTATTGTACAAATCGGTGACCGAAATTCACCACAAACTCGAAGGCGAAGAGGATAGCGAAAGCGGCAAAGCTTCCACCTCCTTGTCGGGAGCCATCCTTCAAATTGCCCTTTTAAACATCGTATTTTCATTCGACAGTATTCTTACGGCTGTCGGCTTGGTAAGTAGCGAACCCGCGCCCAAAGGGTTTGGCGAAGCGGCTTTGATTATCATGATTCTCTCCGTAGTGATTTCGATAATCATCATGATGATTTTCGCCGGACCCGTATCAAAATTCGTCAACGAGCATCCTACGATACAAATTCTGGGCTTATCGTTTCTCATCTTAATTGGTGTCATGTTGCTCGCCGAAGGGTCGCACCTCGCGCATTTCACCTTCTTTGGCCACAACGAGGTCCACAGCATCCCCAAAGGGTATTTGTATTTCGCAATTTTCTTCTCGCTGTTCGTGGAGTTTTTGAACATGAAAATGAAAAAATCGAGCAAGAAACCCGTCCAATTACGCAACAATACCATCCACGACGAAAAACTAAAAGATACCGACATCACCAATTAATAACAGAGCACCTTTCGGGGTGCTTTTTTTTTGGGCGTTGCGGTTCCCGCCGGGCTGTACGCGGTACCGACCTTGCCTCAAGGCTGCGGCAGGGTACCTTGCTCCCATCCCTAACGCGGGGGGAGTGCAAGATTCACGAATACTTACCACAAAAAAAACCTGCTCTTTCGAACAGGTTTCCTTTTTTTATTCCAAAGCCAAAGTAATTTGACCATCGTCATCTAATTCCGTGGGAATATCAGGGTTTTCACCTTCTTCGCCTTCCGTTACTGCTATTACTTCCGGTTCTTCTTCGGGTTCTTCATACGGCAACGGGTCTAATAAATTGATTTGTTTCAATTTATCAGCGGTCAATTGGTTGCCGAGCGCTTTAATACCTTTCACGGCAATAAATTGCTCCAAATCGACCACCTGATTTTCCTTTTGCACGCCTTTCACTTTGGCATAAATCACCTCAGCCACAGGACGCCAATCGGTAGAAACTATTTCCAATTGCGATTTCTCGTGTTCCGAAATAAATGTTTCCTCCTTATTTTCATTCTCCACCAAGAAACGCTTAACAAAATAGCGTTCTTTTTCGCCATCATAATAAATACAGGAAATCGGTTTCTTCGGATTCCATTTTTCCAATACGATCATGTCTTCGTCAAAGTGGGTCGTCAATTCCGGAATAATCGTTTTCAATTTTCCACTTTGGTTGATGATCAACAACCGATCGTTGGGTTTGAATTCGCCCAAAAGTTCGCCCCGACCATCCACATTTAACCGTTGTACCGTATCGTCAAACCACACTTTACGCGGACGGAGTGTCGAAATCCCTTTTTCTTTCAATTCAATTTTCTTGATTGGGTATTTGCTCACGGTATTGCCGCGGGAGGCCCGACCCTTAATCATGATTTCGGCAAAGTCAACATCCCATTTCAGCTTTTTCACACTACCCACTTGACGCAACAAAATGGTTACGGTTTCGGCTTCTCCATTAGGATTCGCAGAAAAATACAACACCATACTGCCCGCTTTTTCTTGGGTTAAGTCGTAAAACTTATCGCGAGTGACGCCACTTACGTTAAAACGTTTGATAAACGAAGCGCCGTTCTTCCCGTCGCGGTAAATCATATTGTAAATGGTGCGTTTGTCGTTTTTGTCAAAAACCGCCACATGGATAATATCTTTCCCGATGAACTTTTTATCGTCCACTTTGGAGATCATCATTTTCCCATCGCGCAAAAACACAATCACATCATCGATATCCGAGCAATCGGCCACGTATTCATCGCGTTTTAAACTCGTTCCAATAAAACCTTCTTCGCGGTTAACGTACAATTTGGTATTGCGCAACACCACTTTGGTCGCTTCGATGGTATCGAAGTTGCGAATTTCCGTTTGTCGTTCCCGCCCTTTACCGTATTTGTCTTTGATGTTTTGGAAAAACGCAATGGCATAGTCGGTCAAATGTTCCAAGTCGTGTTTCACTTGCTCCATTTCGGCTTCCAATTTGGCAATGGCGTCATCGGCCTTATCCGAGTCAAATCGGGTAATACGAATCATCGGAATCTGTGTCAGCTTTTGTAAATCGTCGTCGTGGATATCGCGAACGAAATCCTTTTTAAACGGCTCAAAACGTTGGTACAAGTACTGGTATAAATTTTCGCGATCGGAGTACAATTTGAAATCGATGTACATTTCTTCCCGAATGAAAATCTTCTCCAAGGTGGACAAATGCCACTTGTTTTCGAGTTCGTCCAACTGGATTTCCAACTCGCGTTTAAGCAAGTTTTTGGTGCGTTCGGTCGAAATGCGCAACATTTCCGAAACACCCATAAACACCGGATTGTTATCGACAATCACACAGCCCAGTGGCGCAATGGACGTTTCACAAGCCGTGAACGCATACAAGGCATCAATGGTTTTATCGGGAGAAACGCCGGGCGGTAGATGAATTAGAATCTCTACTTCAGCGGCTGTATTGTCTTCAATTTTTTTGACTTTGATTTTCCCTTTTTCATTCGCTTTCAAAATACTATCAATCAAGGTCGATGTATTCGTTGAAAACGGAATTTGGGTAATCACCAAGGTTTGCTTATCCAATTGCGAGATTTTGGCACGAACGCGAACACGACCGCCGCGCATCCCGTCATTATAATTGGACATATCGGCAATACCCGCTGTAGGGAAATCGGGATATAAAGTAAACGACTTTCCTTTCAACACCTTGATGGAAGCGTCGATGAGTTCGTTGAAATTATGCGGTAAAATCTTGGTCGACAACCCCACGGCAATTCCTTCTGCGCCTTGTGCGAGCAATAACGGAAACTTTACCGGTAAATGAATCGGTTCATTTTTACGACCGTCATAGCTGAGTTGCCAATTGGTTACTTTGGGTGAATACAAAATATCCTGCCCCAATTTGGAGATACGCGCTTCGATATAACGGGAAGCCGCAGCCCCGTCACCGGTGAGGATATTCCCCCAGTTTCCTTGCATATCGATGAGCAAGTCTTTTTGACCGATTTGCACGATGGCATCCCCAATACTCGCATCACCGTGCGGATGGTACTGCATGGTATGTCCAACGATATTCGCCACTTTGTTGTAGCGACCGTCGTCCAACTCTTTCATGGAGTGCATAATACGACGTTGCACGGGTTTGAATCCGTCCTCAATCGCAGGCACCGCGCGCTCTAGGATGACATACGACGCATAATCCAAGAACCAATCCTTGTACATACCGGTTACTTTGGTAATGGTATCCTCTGGATTTTCATCGTTTTCGTAAAAATGACTACCGGAAGCGGGACGAATTACGTCGTCAAAGCCTTCTTCGGTGTGCTCTTGCGGTGTATCGTTACCTGAATCGTCTTGCGATCCGTCTTCATTGGGAACGATATCCTCTTCTTCGTCTCTCATTTTTTATGTATTCACTTTCTATTTTACAGAAATACTTTTTTTCTTTTGGTTCACAATGTTTCACAAAGTGATACACAATGTTTCTCGATGTTGTATTAATTCAAAAATGTTTAAAAATACATTCTCAAAGTACTAATCGTTTAATTCCATCTTTCATAGATTTTTTGTAGAAATTCAACAACAAACCTAATCTACTTTCTGAAAGACGCATGTAGGTTAAGCATTGTGCGATGTGTTCAATTGTAAATTCGTCTACTACTTTTAATTCAACTATTACTTTATTATTTATGAACAAATCAACTCTGTAACCGCAATCCATTTTTACCTCTTCATAGTATACAGGAAATGGTTTTTCTTGCTCTACAATCAAACCTTCTTTTCTCAATTCATAAGCTAAACACTCACGATATACTTTTTCTAATAGTCCCGAACCTAGTTTTGTATGAACTTTATAAGCACATTGCAATACCATTCTACTGATTTCATTTTCCTCTTTCATATTTCCTCAACATTAAATTCATCTTTGTATACATTGTGCCCCACTTTGTGTGACTTTGTGCTCCCCTTATTCTATGACATCCAACTCCACTTTCAAATTATTGATAATGAAATCTTGACGGTCGGGGGTATTTTTGCCCATATAAAACTCCAATAACGTTTCAATCGACGTGGCTTTATCCAGCATCACCGGATCGAGTCGAATATCTTCGCCAATGAAATACTTGAACTCGTCGGGCGAAATTTCACCTAATCCCTTGAATCGCGTGATTTCGGGTTTGGGTTTTAACTTTTCAATGGCCGCGACACGTTCTTCGTCGCTGTAGCAATAGATGGTTTCTTTTTTGTTGCGCACCCGGAATAGTGGCGTTTGCAAAATAAACAAATGTCCTTCTTTGATTAATTCGGGGAAAAACTGCAAGAAAAATGTAATCAACAACAAACGAATATGCATCCCATCGACGTCGGCATCGGTGGCGATTACGATATTGTTGTAGCGCAAGCTTTCGTAATCTTCTTCAATATCCAAAGCCGCTTGGAGCAAATTGAACTCCTCATTTTCATACACAATCTTTTTGGACATGCCATAAGAATTCAACGGCTTCCCGCGTAAACTAAAAACGGCTTGCGTATTCACATCGCGACTTTTGGTGATCGACCCCGAAGCCGAGTCCCCCTCGGTGATGAACAAGGTACTTTCAAGGCAGCGTTCGTTCTTGGTATCGGTAAGATGAATACGACAGTCACGGAGTTTTTTATTGTGCAAACTTGCTTTTTTCGCGCGATCACGAGCCAACTTACGGATGCCCGACAGCTCTTTCCGTTCGCGTTCTGCTTGCAATATCTTTTTCAACAAGGCTTCGGCCGCTTCTGGATTTTTATGCAAATAATTGTCCAATTTGGTCGACACAAAGTCATTGATGAAGGTTCGAATCGTGGGGCCATTGGGACCAATATCAGTGGAGCCCAATTTGGTTTTGGTTTGGGATTCAAAAACGGGCTCTTCGACTTTCACCGAAACGGCGGCCACGATCGACTTACGAATATCGGAGGCTTCGAAGTTTTTATTGTAAAAATCCCGTATCGTTTTTACCACCGATTCGCGAAAAGCGTTTAAGTGGGTTCCTCCTTGGGTCGTGTTTTGACCGTTGACAAAGGAGTGGTATTCCTCTGAGTATTGCGTTTTACTATGGGTAAGGGCCAATTCAATATCATCCCCCACCAAATGAATAATCGGATACACCGAATCCTCTTCTGTGATGGTTTCTTGTAGTAAATCCTTTAAACCAAAATCGGAGTAGTATTTTTCGCCATTGAAATAAATCGTCAACCCGGTATTGAGGTAACAATAGTTTTTCAACATTCGTACTACATACTCGTTGCGGTATTTGTAGTTTTTGAAAATGGTATCGTCGGCGATAAAGGAGACTTTAGTACCGCGGCGTTTGGTCGATTCTTGGATATCTTCTTCCACAGTTAAATTCCCTGCCGAGAATTCAGCCGCTTTTTGTTGGTTATCCCGCACGGATTCCACACGGAAAAAGTTAGACAACGCATTGACCGCTTTGGTACCAACACCATTTAAACCTACAGACTTTTTAAAGGCTTTGGAGTCGTATTTTCCACCCGTATTCATTTTGGACACCACATCGACCACTTTCCCGAGCGGAATACCACGACCGTAATCGC
The DNA here is from genome assembly GCF_900129405.1 of Flavobacterium fontis. Classification (GTDB taxonomy): domain Bacteria; phylum Bacteroidota; class Bacteroidia; order Flavobacteriales; family Flavobacteriaceae; genus Flavobacterium; species Flavobacterium fontis. The sequence goes on from NZ_FQVQ01000010.1 coordinate 30,485, forward strand.
GAACGGTTACCAATTTGTCTTTGATGGTTACTTCGATGGTTTTTCCGGAGCCCATGACAAATTCGTCAATACAGTTGTCGATGACTTCTTTGAGTAAAATATAAATACCATCGTCGGGTGAAGAACCGTCTCCTAATTTTCCGATGTACATACCCGGACGCATCCGAATATGCTCCTTCCAATCGAGTGAGCGTATGTTATCTTCATTATATTGCACCTGTTCAGCCATATTCAAAATTGTAACGAATTTCAGCTAATATAAGGCTTCCGAAGCGGTTTTGGAAGGTAAAAAATGGAAAGTTATCAATAATGTTTTTGACATTCACTCAAAAAAAAACACGGTAAAAAACCGTGCTTCTCCAACATACTTTTCGCGTATTTATACATTAAAACGGAAATGCATCACATCGCCGTCTTTCACAATATATTCTTTTCCTTCAACGCGGAGTTTTCCTGCTTCTTTGACTTTCGCTTCAGAACCGAATTGCACATAATCATCATAGGCGATCACCTCAGCTCGAATGAATCCTTTTTCAAAATCAGTATGGATTACACCGGCTGCTTTGGGTGCGGTATCGCCTACATGGATGGTCCAGGCGCGCACTTCTTTCACACCGGCTGTAAAATAGGTTTGTAAGTTCAGCAAACGATAGGCTGCCCGTATCAATTTGGAAACGCCAGGTTCGTCCAAGCCCATGTCTTCTAAAAACATTTGGCGTTCTTCATAGGTTTCAAGTTCGGTAATATCGGCCTCAGTAGCAACCGCCAACACCAATACTTCTGCATTTTCTGACTTCACCAATTCGCGCACTTGATCGACATAGGCATTGCCGTTTACTGCTGAATTTTCATCTACATTACATACATAAAGCACCGGCTTGGTCGTAATCAATTGAAAGGCTTCCAACAAATCGGCTTCATCTTGGTTTTGCGCCACCACGGTTCGTGCAGATTTTCCTTGCAACAACAAATCGCGAATTTGGTTCAACAACGACTGTTCCAAAACGGCTTCTTTGATACCTGCTTTGGCCGTTCGATTCACTTTTTCGAGGCGTTTTTCAACGGTTTCAAGATCTTTTAGCTGCAATTCGATATCGATAGTTTCTTTATCGCGAATCGGATTCACATTACCATCTACGTGTACAATATTGTCGTTGTCAAAACAACGAAGTACGTGAATAATCGCATTACACTCCCGAATATTGGCCAAAAACTGGTTTCCTAACCCTTCCCCTTTACTAGCGCCTTTTACCAATCCTGCAATATCTACAATTTCAACAGTAGCGGGCAATACCCGTTCTGGATTGACCAATTCTTCCAATTTCTCCAAACGTGGATCGGGTACATTGACTACCCCAATATTCGGTTCAATGGTACAAAACGGAAAGTTGGCACTTTGCGCTTTGGCATTGGACAAACAATTAAAAAGAGTTGATTTCCCTACATTGGGTAATCCCACGATACCTGCTTTCATTGATTTTTATTTTTGTGGGGCAAATATAGCGCATTAAACCCATTCAAAAAACAGCAAAAATCTAAGGCTCGTCGGAGATGTTCTTGATAATGGTTTCCTCTTCGGGGGTGGGTACCAATCCTGAAACATTCCAATAATCGGTAAGAATTTTATCTTTTAGGTTAAAAAGGGCTTTGTCTTTGAAAATTTCGCTCTCTTTGAACGAAAATTCGTTGCGACTAAACCCTGTGGTGATGAAGTAATTGCGGACTTCAATCTCGGTGCGAACATCCTTCTTATCGACCCGCTCAAAACCAATCTCCTCGCGGGAACTCAACAAATAATACTCATTATCCCCCGCATACCGATAGATATTTTTGTAATTGGATTTGTAGAGATTACGCGCACCCACACTTCGCTTTTCGGGGGCATTGGCCACGGCGTTGGGGGTCACAGAGGAGCTAACCTCTAGAATGATTTTCTTTTTTTTATCGTATAAAATGGTATAATCGTCTTTAAATCCTTTCACGGGATCAAGGGGATTGATGACCATCAAATAATAATTGTCATTTTTAGTGTAGGATTTAATTAAAAAATCGTAATCCTTCCGTGCGCGAGCCTCCAACAAGGGTTCGAGGTATTTAAAATTGTAATAATTCCCCATAATGTTATTCAAATCGTACCCTAACAAATCTTGCGAAACATCGGCATCCACCAACCCGATGGAACGATTTTGCTCCACGAGTATGTCGTTTTTAAAGTCTTTATTTTTCCCTGAAATCTGAAAATGCAACAACCCATCGTTGTAAAACATATAGTTCCCATTGCGTTTAAAAAATTCACGGGAATAGACTTTCAAGCGGCAAGGAGTCGTTAATTTATCTACCGAGTTTTCGATTAACCCTTTGAGTATTTTTTGGGGATGCTGTTTGGTAATCACAATTTCATCAAGGGTATTTACAGCACTTTTAAGAAAAATCACATTTTCTTTCAGCTTCAAAGCGGTCGAGCGAACACTCTGACTTTCGTAACTCGAGTGGGCTATTTGAATACTAGACACCCCGGTAAGCGCAAAGGACACGCGCCCTTCGGGATTGCTGATATAATTTTGCTTGGTACGTAAAACCGTAACGGTCACGTCTTCAATAGGGGCTTGCGTTTCGGCATCTTTAAACACCAAATGAATATCGCCTTGTTGGGCATGCGCGATCGTCAGGAGACATCCGAACCAAAACAGTAGAAACGTACGCATCGCTAGTAGGGTTTGTTCTCAAATTTAAGAAAAACACCTTAAAATAGACAAGCTTTTAACAAAAAGACATAAAAAAACACCTGAAAAGCGTCAGGTGTGTACATTTTTAAAAAGCTTGAATACGTTTATTCGTTGTGCAAAAACGATTGACGGTTCAACAACGTTTCTTCACTTTCCACATGATCGTCATCGGGTACACAACAGTCAACGGGACATACGGCAGCGCATTGAGGTTCTTCGTGAAACCCTTTACACTCGGTACATTTACCAGGGACAATGTAATACAAGTCGTCTGAAATCGGTCGTTGTGGCGCATCCGCATCAATAGACGTTCCGTCGGGAAGGACAACCGTTCCGCGTAATTTTGTACCGTCTTTATAGCGCCAGTTATCCGCACCTTCATAAATCGCAGTATTCGGACATTCCGGCTCGCAAGCACCACAATTGATGCACTCGTCAGTTATTTTGATTGCCATAGCGAATTTTATTAGTTTTGTGCAAATTTACAATCAATACCCTTCATACACAAGCAACCCATGTTACAATTCGATAAAAAATCAGCGTTGGTTCACTTAGGCCATTTTTTACAGCAATTTGGCACCACGACTCCTACCAAAAATCCAGCGGTTTTACACAACGAATTGTTTTTTGACCGTATGGTAGGGCAACTCGAATCGGCGCAAAATTATAACGGATGGTTTACCCCCGAACAAATGCGGTTTGCGGTGCAATCATGGGCTCAAGCACTCACCGAATCCAACCTAAACAAGTGGCTGCAACCCTATGATTTTGGAGGGATCACACCCAAAACGGTGGGCTTGGTGTTGGCGGGAAATATTCCGTTGGTGGGGTTTCATGACGTGTTGAGTGTATTGGTTTCGGGACACAAAGCCCTCATCAAAACATCGTCCAACGATCAAAAAATGGTCCCTTTTTTGGTGGAATATTTGATCGCTTGTGAACCCAGAATAGCCGATTGTATCACCTTTACCGCGGGAAAACTTGAAGGATTTGAAGCCGTTATCGCAACAGGAAGCAACAATACCGCGCGTTATTTTGAGTATTATTTTAAAGACAAACCGTCTATCATTCGTAAAAACCGAAATTCAGTCGCCGTGTTGGACGGTAGTGAAACCAAAGACGACTTAATTCAGTTGGGCGAAGATATTTTTCGCTATTTTGGACTGGGATGCCGCAATGTTTCGAAATTATTTGTTCCCAAAGGCTACACGTTTGACCTATTTTTTGAAGCGATGTACACCTACAAGGATTGTATTGACTATGAAAAATACGCCAACAATTATGATTACAACAAAGCGGTATTTTTGATGAGTCTGTTTCCGATTTTGGACAATGGTTTTTTAACCTTGAAAGAAGATTCGGGCTTTGCCTCCCCAATTTCCTCTGTTTTTTATGAATACTACACGCATTTGGACGAGGTAAAAAAACGACTTACAGAAGAGGCCGATCAGTTGCAATGCATTGTATCCAACGGACTAATTGCCGACAGCATCCCTTTTGGAAAAACCCAACGTCCTGAATTATGGGATTATGCCGATCATGTAGACACCTTGGCTTTTTTACAAACGATATAAAAAAAACACTACATTTACTTTAAAATGTAATTGTATGAAGCCACTAGTACTTGTATTCGTTTTTATTTCTTTTTTTGCAAATTCCCAAACCCTCTCACCTATTTATCCCTCTTCAGGGTTTTCTGGTAGTGCCTTTGGTAAGCGAGTGGTTTTGGATGAAAACAATCATTTATTTGCGACGACTCAAAACACAACCTTTAATGCGCAAAAGGGTAAGATTTACCGATTTGACTGCACATTAGGAAACGTAGTACAAACCAATTTTTATGACATTCCAACCTTGACGGCGGAAGACGATTTTGCCTACAGTATAGATGTCAATCAAAATTTTGTTGTAGCAGGTGCACCGGGTAAAGATGGGTCGGTTGCGAACGCGGGTAGTGTCTACGTTTTTGAAAATTCAACAACAGGGACATTGGTCCAAACCCTAACAGCCCAGAATCCAACAGCTGAGGATCAGTTTGGAAAAAACATCCATATTTTGGGCAACTTCCTGTTTGTGAGTCAGATTTCCAGCTTAAGCGGCAATGCAGGTTCGGTCTATGTTTACCAATTCAATGGTACAACCTACAATTATATTCAACAAATTACAGCCCCGGGAACACCCTTTTTTGGGAGTAAAATTTGGACCCATAACAACCGAATTTTCATTGGAACTGGTAATTCATATTACACCTCGGGTGACTTTCAATCGTTGAAAGCCTATGATTGGAACGGAAGTACTTGGGTTGAAAATGCGGCTTTCAATTTTAACAATACTTCTGCAAATGTGATTAAGGATTTTGCCTTTCACAACAATAAACTCCTCGTCTTAACGAATGATTTCTCGGCCAATTATCTAACAAGCTTTGAACACAATGGAATGGGGTGGACCAATTCAAATACTATGAATCTAAATTACGGCGATTCTATGGTCAACGGGTTGAAAATTGAAGGCGATATTATGGCTATTGGAACAAATAATTACACGTTACAAATAGAGCGAAAATTTCCTTTACGAATCTATCAATATGCAAACAACACCTGGAATCACACCTTGACGCTTTATGGCCAAGGAACCGATTTTCAAGATGATGCCTTCGGAAGTGTCCTCGCGATAAACAGCAGTGGTTTAGGTATCGGAGCGCCCTTAGAAAACAACCCTAGCCCTTATGACGGTAAAGCCTATTTCGTGCCTTTTGCAAGTTTGGGAAATTCCACATTTTCAAACGCTACTTTGGTTATCGCTCCCAATCCTGCTCACGATTACATTCAATTACCAGCTGATTTTAGCTTTCAAAACTTGACCCTTTATGATGTAAGCGGCAAATCATTATCGTTTACGAATGAAAATAGATTTATTTCTATCGCTCACTTGGAAAGCGGGATGTACATGCTACAAGCCACCGATAAAAACGGTGTGATTTTCACAACAAAATTCTTAAAAAACTAATAAACTACTTATCAACTAAAACGTTTTAGTTGATAAGTCGAATTGGATTCCATTCGTTCAAAATCGGATATCTCTCGCGTAATGTTGAAATTTGCACCCACACAACAACATAACACGAATTTATTGGATAGTTGATCATGAAAAAACACAATTACAGCGCAGGACCCTGCATTCTCCCCCAAGAAGTTTTTGAACAATCGGCACAAGCGATATTGGATTTTAATCAATCGGGCTTGTCGATTTTAGAAATTTCGCACCGCAGCAAAGATTTTATTGCCGTTATGGAAGAAGCCCGCGCTTTGGTTTTGGAATTGCTTGGCTTGGAGGGAAAAGGCTACCAAGTTTTGTTTTTACAAGGCGGTGCCAGTATGGAGTTTTTACGGGTTCCTTACAATTTTATGAAAGTCGATGGGAAAGCCGCGTACTTAGAAACGGGTACCTGGGCTGCCAATGCTATTAAAGAGGCACAGTTGTTTGGAGAAACCGAAGTGGTTGCTTCATCGAAAGCCGCCAATTTCAATTATATCCCGAAAGACTACACCATTCCGGCGGAGGCTGATTATTTCCACTGCACAAGTAACAACACCATTTTTGGTACCCAGATGAAATCGTTTCCGAAAACGGATGTTCCCATGATATGCGACATGAGTTCGGATATATTTTCACGCAGTCTTGACTTTTCACAATTTGCTTTAATTTATGCGGGCGCCCAAAAAAACATGGGGCCGGCAGGGACAACCTTAGTGGTCATTAAAGAAGAATTGTTAGGAAAAACAGGCCGCACCTTACCCAGCATGATGGACTACCAAAAACAGATCAAAGGGGAAAGCATGTACAATACACCTGCGGTTTTTCCGGTGTATGCCTCATTACTCACCTTGCAATGGTTGAAAAAGCAAGGCGGCATTGCAGGTATCGAAAAAATCAATGCAGCAAAAGCGGCCTTGTTGTATGCCGAAATTGACCGTAACCCTTTGTTTGAAGGCACTGCCGCTATTGAAGATCGCAGTACCATGAATGCCACCTTTTTATTGAAGGACCCGGCACATACCGAAAAGTTTGATGCTCTTTGGAAAGCGGCGGGTATTTCGGGGTTGAACGGCCACCGTTCGGTAGGCGGATATCGGGCTTCGATGTACAACGCTTTACCGTTGGAAAGTGTCCAAATTTTAGTAAACACAATGCAAGAATTGGAGCGTTCGATTTAAATCGGACTAGCCCGGATAGGAGCGGCATCCTTTTATGAAGCGACAGCGGCATAAAAGATACAGCGGATAGCCGGAATAGCTTCAAAAAAAAAATACAATACAAATGAAAGTTTTAGCAAACGATGGCATTTCCAAAAGTGGAATTGCAGCCTTGGAAAAAGGCGGTTATGAAGTAATCACTACAAAAGTAGCGCAAGAACAAGTGGCTAATTTTGTCAATGAAAAAGGAATTGAAGTCGTCTTAGTCCGCAGCGCCACCAAGATTCGTAAAGACATTATCGATGCCTGCCCCGGTCTCAAAATCATTGGCCGTGGGGGTGTTGGAATGGACAACATCGATGTAGATTATGCGCGTAGCAAAGGAATTCAGGTAATCAATACCCCGGCTTCCTCGTCGGAAAGTGTAGCCGAATTGGTATTTGCCCATTTGTTTACGGGGGTTCGTTTTTTACAAGATGCCAACCGAAACATGCCTTTGGAAGGTGATTCCAACTTTGAAGGGTTAAAAAAGGCGTACGCCAACGGTACCGAATTGCGCGGGAAAACCTTAGGAATCATCGGTTTTGGACGCATTGGGCAAGCGGTGGCAAAAATGGCTTTGGGCTTGGGAATGCGTGTGATTGCAGCGGATAGTTTTATCGATAAGGCTACGGTTCGGGTGGAATTTTACACCGGGCAGTTTATCGATGTGGACATACTCACCGAACCTTTGGCTGATGTCCTCAAGCACTCTGATTTCATCACGTTGCATGTGCCAGCACAAGAAAAATATATTATTGACCAAGAAGAATTTGCGCTGATGAAAGACGGGGCAGGTATTGTCAATTGTGCTCGAGGAGGTGTGATCAATGAAGTGGCATTGGTGGAAGCACTTGACCAAGGAAAAATTGGATTTGCGGGATTGGATGTTTTTGAAAAAGAACCCCATCCGGAGATTCAACTATTAATGCACCCCAAAATCTCGTTAACGCCCCATATTGGTGCGGCTACTTTGGAAGCCCAAGACCGTATCGGAACAGAATTGGCCGAGCAAATTATCGGTCTGTTGGGTAAAAAATAATACGGAAAGCATCCTTCGGGGTGCTTTTTTGTTAAAAGGACGTAAAATCTTCGTACAACTTTCGTGGTTTTTGTACCTTTAAGTCATGAAAATTGGCGGTGTATTTATCGTTTTTCTCTTCATGCTTTGGAGTTGCGCGACTACTGCCCCAAAGTCCGATGCGACTGCGGTAGTGCAAAAAACTTCCTCAGGCGATACCTTGCGGATTGCCAATGACTCCTTAGAATATGAAGTAATTATCATTGAACCCGGATTTTATGGGTGGTTGGACTCATTTGCACGACCCCGAGGGTATTATTCGGAAACATTTTTGGAGAGTCGTAATCGATTGTGGGTTCAAGAATGGAACAGTCGTGTAAATCAAGCAAGTCGGTATAACGCATTACAATATGATATGCGCATTGATTACGATCCGAATATACGCTATGGTTATGAGGTGAATTACCTGATTTACAACTTTTTTATTTACTTTCAGTTGCAACACAACCAACGGTTTGGCTTCTTTGATGTTCGCCCCTAATTCGATACCTTTGTTCCCTTATGGCTAGCTTTAAAGAACGATACCACATTACCTCCAATTGGCAATACGCTGTGATATTACTCGTGTTTGCACTCACGGGTTCAACGGCAGCTTATGTGGCAAAAACTTTATTGGCATGGGTGGGAATTACGCGGGAAACTGTTCCTGTCGGGTTGTATTACTTTATTTATTTTGTGGGAATTTTTCCAGTATACCAAGTATTGTTGGTGGGCTACGGCTTTCTTTTTGGGCAGTTTAAATTCTTTTGGACTTTTGAAAAGAAAATGTTGCGGGGCATGAAGTTGGGATTCCTTGTCGATTTATTTGAAAAAAAATAAGGGACGTTACCGCCCCTTTCTATTAACTATTCTTCTCTCCCAACAAGCGGAAAAAGTCGTCTCGATACTCTTTTTTCTCAAAAATACCGCCGTATTGTAAGGTAGAGGTAAAACTTGTCTCGTCTTTAATACCTCGGCTTGAGACACATAAATGTTTGGCTTCCATTACCACCATTACATCCTCAGTATCTAACACGGTCTTGAGTTCGTTGAATACTTGCATCACCATACGCTCTTGAACCTGCGGACGACGGGCAAAATAATCAACAATACGATTCAGCTTTGACAAGCCAATCACTTTACCATTGGACACATAGCCAATGTGTGCCTTACCGATAATGGGTAAAAAGTGGTGCTCACAAGTGGAGTTGAAGTTGATATTCGCTTCGACCAACATTTTATCGTAGTGGTACGAATTATCAAAAACTGAGATTTTGGGTTTGTTGTCAGGGTGTAATCCTGAAAAAATTTCTTGCACATACATTTTGGCTACCCGGTGGGGAGTGCCTCGCAAACTGTCGTCGGTAAGGTCCAACCCGAGGGCTTCCATTATTTGCTCAAAATGATGCTCGATTACCGTCATCTTCTCCGCATCCGTTTTGACGAAAGCATCCGGACGTAAAGGGGTGTCGGCAGCGGTCATTTGGTGATCATCACCAAGGATTTCATACAATTCTTTTTCTGTGACGGTGTTCATGGGTTTTAAATTTTGTCTAACAAATGTACGTTTTTATTAAACAAAAAGCGGACTTTAACGAATATTTAATAGCTGTCAAGTGGATGAGTTTACGGGTTACCCCTTGTGGTATTCCCATTTTTCTTCGTTTCTTTGTAAAAAATGGAATCGATGATAGCGGCCAAAAATATCCACAAACACTACGACCAATTGCATGTGCTCAAAGGAGTCGATTTAACGATTGAAAAAGGAGAAATTGTTTCTATTGTAGGGGCTTCTGGTGCGGGAAAAACCACCTTGCTGCAACTGTTGGGCACCCTCGATCACCCCGATAAAGGAGCGGCCTCCCTCACGATTGATGGCGTCGATGTGTTGGCCTTACGCGACAAAAAACTGTCGGCCTTTCGGAACCAAAAGTTAGGTTTCATCTTTCAATTTCACCAACTCTTGCCTGAATTCACCGCGCTTGAAAACGTGTGTATTCCTGCCTTTATCGCTGGAAAATCGAAAACCGAAGCGGAGGCTGCTGCCAAAAAACATTTGGAATACTTAGGTTTGGGCGAACGTTTACACCATAAACCCGCCGAACTCTCTGGAGGGGAACAGCAACGGGTAGCCGTGGCCCGTGCGCTAATCAACCAGCCCGCAGTGATTTTTGCCGACGAACCTTCGGGGAATTTAGACACTGCTTCAGCCGAAAATTTGCATCAATTGTTTTTCAAATTGCGCGACGAGTTGGGACAAACCTTTGTTATTGTCACGCACAATGAGGAATTGGCCAACCAAGCCGACCGTAAGTTGGTGATGGTCGACGGAAAAATGAGTTAGCCCATGCTTCTTATACTGATTTCTTGGATGTACATAGCGTTTACCCTCTTGATCTGGGGAACAGCAGGAAATCAATGGCTCAAAACTCAGGTAAGAATTCCGCTCGTAAAAACCATTTTGGGATTGGGATTGGTAACTTTTTTTGCCGGTGTTTGGGCGTTTTTCGGTCGAATTCACTGGGAATTTCATCTGGCATTGTTGGTCCTCAATGTTTTTTTGGGCTGGCGCTATTACCCGTTGTGGAAAAGAGCGGTATTCCAATCGTATCTCCGTTTTCAAGCCTGGTCATGGCCCTTAAAGGGTTACTTCGTAGTGGTTAGCTTACTTCTTTTGGCTCAATGTGCTTCGGCGCCCTATGTGATTGACAATGAATCGTATTACATTCAAAATATCAAGTGGCTCAATGAATACGGCTTGGTCAAAGGCTTGATCAACTTGCATTTCTTTTTAGGGCAATTGAGTGGATGGCATATTGCCCAAAGTGCTTTTAATTTCTCCTTTCTCTACGATCGATTCAATGACCTAAGTGGCCTACTCTTGTGGTATGGATTTGCCTTCGCTATGGAGCGATTATCCATCTATTTTGAACGTAAAAAACGAATAGATTTAGTGGTGGGCTTGTTTCCCATAACCGCTCTACTTCTCTTTCAATTTATCAGTGCGCCTTCCCCTGATGTTGTTGTTTATGTGCTCAGTTTTCTCATTTTTTATCTTTTTATTACCGAGTTTCATCAGCCCACGAGGGCAACTTTTGTACAACTGACCTTTTTAGTGCTTTTCACGCTTTTGGCCAAAAATACAGCGTTAACTTTAGCTTTGTTGCCGTTGTATTGGTTTGTGGTCCATTTTAAAACGCTCAACATTTGTTTCCCCAAAGTAGCCTTGCTTTGTGGGTTGACCCTAGGATTATTTGTCGTCAAAAATGTAATCACTTGTGGGGTCCCCGTTTTTCCTTCCCAGCTGTTTTCGGGACAGTATTTTGATTATTCCCTACCCCCTGAAATCGAGCATTTTTATTACGAAGAACTGAAGAAATATGGCTACTTTCTCACCACTGAGAACTACGACGCCTTTTCGCGTTGGGAGCTATTTTTACGTTGGCTGCAACTCCCCAAAATGAATGGATTGTTCAATAAATTAGAAGTGCTTTTACTCGTACTTACGCCCTTTGTCTTTTTCATAATCAAAGAAAAAGGATACCGCGTGGTGTATGGAATACTCGTCATTCAGTTGGGTGTTTTATTTGCCACCTCACCCCAATACCGCTTCTTCCTCAACGGGATTTTGTTTTTAACATGCCTTTGGCTTAGCTTGGTAATTTCACAACGGAAAGCCGTCTATAGTTTGCTTTTTATCAGTCTACTACCCGTGTTTTGGGCGGTTTTGGTTCCTGTGAATTTAAACCGATTTTCCAACTATCGATTTATGTTGGAACTCAGCCATTTCAAACCCGAATATACGCTAACACCCCACCCCAACTCCAAATACCAAATGTACTTTGAATCCCTCAAAGAAGGGAATTTGAACTATTACAGTCCCAAGAGTAACGACTTCTTCTGGGGTACCTATAACGGTCCTCTACCCACCGTCAATAAAGAACAAATCGAGTATTTCAAAACGTATTTTCATTTAATTCCGCAACAGCGTACCAATAACCTGAAAGACGGTTTTTATTCCAAATACCTCCCCGATGACACCCAACGAACTCCGTGATTTTTTGAATGAAAAGGTAGAACGGTATAATCGTCCCGATTTTATTTCCTCCGATCCGATTCAAATTCCCCATCAATTCAGCCAAAAAGAAGATATTGAAATTGCAGGTTTTTTGGCCGCTACCATCGCTTGGGGCAACCGAAAAATGATAATCAAATCAGCGCAAAGTCTTATCGAACGAATGGGAAATGCGCCCTATGATTTTGTGATGACGCATCGGGAATCCCACTTGGAGCCGTTGGACGGATTTGTGCATCGAACGTTTAACGCCACCGATGTGAAAACCTTTATTCGAGGGTTGCGGCATGTGTATACCCAACATGGCGGCATGGAAGCGCTCTTTGAAAAATATCATACATCACACTCGATGCAGCCCGCCATCAGTGCCTTTAAAAAGCATTTTTTTGAAATCGCCCATGAGGAACGAACCCAAAAACACATTTCCGACCCCCTGAATAACTCAGCCGCCAAACGCATTAATATGTTCTTGCGTTGGATGGTGCGTCAAGACAAAAAAGGGGTGGATTTAGGCCTTTGGAAAAACATCCCCATGGCGGCCTTATCGTGTCCACTCGACGTGCATTCGGGCAATGTGGCGCGTAAACTCGGACTCCTTTCGCGAAAGCAAAATGATGCCAAAGCCCTGGTCGAATTGGACACAGCCCTACGAGCGTTGGACCCCTACGATCCTGTGAAATATGACTTTGCCTTGTTTGGCTTGGGCGTGTTTGAACAATTTTAGGCGTACAAAACGATACTAAATTTGCAAGATTTGTCGCCTTTAGGTAGGTGGCTATCGAACAAAAATTGCTATTTTTGTCTACTGGTTCAACACTGAAAACAACACCCATGCTGATAATTGGAATTGCCGGAGGAACAGGCTCTGGAAAAACCACGGTAGTACACCAAATTATGAATGAGCTTCCGCAAACGGAGGTGGGCATCATTTCCCAAGATTCGTATTACAAACACCATCCTCATTTGAGTTACGAAGAACGCAGTATGATTAATTTTGATCATCCGCGGGCTATTGATTTTGAACTGCTGGTTGCGCATTTACAGGATTTAAAAGCGGGAAAAACCATTGAGCAACCCGTGTACTCCTTTGTCACGCACAACCGCACCGAGGATACCGTGATCACCCATCCGCGGAAGGTGATGATTGTCGAGGGGATTTTGATTTTCAACAGTCCCGAACTACGCGATATGTTTGACGTAAAAGTGTTTGTGCATGCCGACTCCGACGAACGGTTGATTCGCCGCTTAAAACGAGATATCGCCGAACGTGGTCGTGACATGGAAGAAGTGCTGAATCGTTACCAAACGACCTTAAAACCCATGCACCAACAGTTTATCGAACCCACCAAAGCCTTCGCCGATATTATCATTCCTAACGACAAATACAATACCGTAGCCATCGATGTGGTGCGCGCGGTGATTAACCAACGAATTGCCTAACCGACGATGAAACAGTGGTATCAAAATCTTATTGCCAATTATCCCTTCCTTCGCTTTTTGGGAAGCCGATATACGCTGGTTTTGATATTCTTTGTGGTTTGGATGTTGTTTTTGGACAATTACGCCTACTTCGACCACCGCATTTTGGATAAAGAAATTAAGGAACTCGAAGAGAACAAAGCTTATTACCAAGAGGAAATTACCAAAGACGAAAAAAGCATCAAAGAAATGAATTACCCGGGGCATATCGAACGCTATGCTCGTGAAAAATATTACATGAAACGCGATAGCGAAGATATCTACATTATTGATATCGAGGAACAACGCCGTAAAGATAGTATTGAAGGAGCAAAACTTTAGTACATCCATGGAACGTCATTCCCGCTGTCCGCACTACATGCCTGTCGGCAGGGTAGTTTGCTCCCATCGGGGCTATACCGCCGACGTCATTCTAGAATATAAAATACTAAAACAGCATTCGTGAGTCAGAACAACCTCTTTCAAGAATTTGATGCCGTTTCCTCCAAACAATGGAAACAGCAAATCCAGTACGAACTCAAAGGTGCCGATTACAACGAAACCTTGGTTTGGGAAAGCCCCGAAGGGATTAAAATAAAACCCTTTTACCACCGCGACGAATTTGAACTTTCGTTGCCTTCCGGGCGTCCGACAAATGGATTTAAAATCACGCAAAATATCTTTGTCCATGATGTGGCCAAGTCCAATGCACGGGCACTCGACACGCTACAACGTGGCGCCGAATGCATTCGATTTACCCTCGAAAATAAGGCAATCTCCCTGGGCGATTTAATGCAAAATTTGCCTCTAAAAGATATCCCTTATTTTTTTTATTTGCCTTTTCTTGAAATCGATTTCGTAAATCAACTGCAGCAATTTGCCCTGCAACACCAAGCGCATTTCATCCTTCAAATTGACCCCATCGGGCAACTCGGAAGAGATGGGAACTGGTTTGAAAATTTAGAAAAGGATTTTGAGAAGATCCACCACATCGCCCAGAACAGCCCTATCCCTTTTCTTTCGATTGACAGCAGTTTGTATCAAAATGCAGGGGCCAATGGAGTGCAACAATTAGCCTATACGTTGGCCCATGCCAACGAATATTTTAACCGTATTCCCCAACACCCACATCCTTTCACGGTGAATGTAGCGGTGGGATCGAATTACTTTTTTGAAATCGCCAAATTGCGTGCCCTACGGTTGTTGTTTACCACTTTGGCCAAAGAATACGGCCATGAACATGAGGTACGTATTCTCGTTACGCCAAGCCGCCGCAATAAAACCTTGTACGATTACAACGTAAATATGTTGCGTACCACCACCGAATGCATGAGTGCCGTATTGGGTGGAGCCGATTTTGTTGCCAATTTACCGTATGATGCGTTGTACCATAAAGACAATGAATTTGGGGACCGAATTGCACGAAATCAGTTGTTGATTTTAAAACACGAAAGTTATTTTGATAAAGTCCACAACCCTGCCGATGGCGCGTATTATATTGAAACGATAACCCAACAATTAGCCGAAAAAGCCTTGGCATTGTTTAAAGATATTGAGGCCCATGGCGGCTTTATCACTCAATTGATGGAAGGTACCATTCAACGTAAAATCAATGAAAGTGCCCAAAAAGAGCAGGAAGCCTTTGATAGCGGGAAAGAAGTTTTATTGGGAACCAACAAATACCCCAACAAAAATGACCGCATGAAGGGCGATTTGGAATTGTATCCGTTTGTGAAACAAAATCCACGAAAAACGCTAATTAGTCCGATAATCGAAAAACGTTGGGCTGAAAAAATGGAACAAGAACGTTTAGCTTCAGAAGAATAGTGATGCGAAAAAATATACAACACCTAACCCTCCCCTCTGCTACCGCAGAAACAACAGTTCATGCAACAGAGCATTTTACAACGGCAGAAGGAATTACGGTCAAATCGAGTTACAGTGAATCGGATTTAGAAGGATTGACGCATTTGGATTTTGGAGCGGGTTTTGCCCCCAACTTACGGGGACCCTATGCCACCATGTATGTGCGACGTCCTTGGACAATTCGGCAGTATGCGGGATTTTCGACTGCTGAAGAAAGTAATGCCTTTTACCGTCGTAATTTAGCCGCCGGTCAAAAAGGACTTTCGGTAGCCTTCGACTTGGCTACGCATCGCGGCTACGACTCCGATCACGAACGCGTGGTGGGCGACGTAGGAAAAGCAGGCGTGGCGATTGATTCGGTGGAGGATATGAAAATCTTATTCGATCAAATCCCACTGGATGAAATGTCGGTTTCCATGACCATGAACGGTGCTGTTTTACCCATTATGGCTTTTTATATTGTAGCCGCCGAAGAACAAGGGGTAGCCCCCCATTTATTGTCGGGTACGATTCAAAACGACATTTTAAAAGAGTTCATGGTGCGGAATACCTACATTTATCCGCCTACCCCCTCGATGAAAATCATTGCCGATATCTTTGAATATACGAGTAAAAATATGCCAAAGTTCAACTCGATTTCGATTTCAGGCTACCACATGCAAGAAGCGGGCGCAACCGCCGATATTGAGTTGGCGTATACCCTTGCCGACGGATTAGAGTACATTCGAACGGGAATGGCTGCTGGAATGGACATCGACAGTTTTGCGCCTCGATTGTCGTTCTTTTGGGCGATTGGGATGAACCATTTTATGGAAATTGCAAAAATGCGTGCCGGTCGGATGCTGTGGGCCAAATTGCTAAAGCAGTTCCAACCGAAAGACGATAAATCCTTGGCCTTGCGCACACATTGCCAAACATCGGGTTGGAGTTTAACCGAGCAAGATCCGTTCAACAATGTAGCTCGAACCACAATTGAAGCCGCAGCAGCTGCGTTTGGGGGAACCCAATCCTTACATACTAATGCCTTGGATGAAGCCATTGCATTACCCACTGATTTCTCGGCGCGCATAGCCCGAAATACGCAAATTTATTTGCAAGAAGAAACCAAAATCTGCAAAACTGTCGATCCTTGGGCAGGCAGTTTTTATGTCGAGAAATTAACCGCCGAAATTGCCGAAAAAGCCTGGGCTTTAATTGAAGAAGTGGAGTCACTCGGCGGGATGACCAAAGCGATTGAAGCGGGAATTCCGAAATTGCGTATTGAAGAGGCGGCCGCTCGAAAACAAGCCCGTATTGACAGCGGACAAGATGTGATTGTTGGGGTGAACCAATTCCGATTGGACAAAGAAGATCCTTTGCATATTTTGGAAGTAGACAACCAAACCGTACGCCGTCAGCAAATCGAACGTTTGGAACAAATCAAAGCAAGCCGCGATACCCAAGCGGTCCAAGCGGCTTTAGCACGTATTACAGCATCGGCGAAAAACGGTGGCGATAATTTATTATTTTTAGCGGTAGAAGCGGCCCGATTGCGTGCCACTTTGGGTGAAATTAGTGATGCTTTAGAGTCTGTTTTCGGCAGGTATAAAGCCCAAATTAGAAGTTTTAGCGGCGTGTATAGTAAAGAAATTAAAAACGATGAAAGTTTTGCCAAAGCGCAACAATTAGCCGATGCTTTTGCCCAAAAAGAGGGTCGTCGTCCGCGGATTATGATTGCCAAAATGGGACAAGACGGCCACGATCGGGGGGCGAAAGTGGTTGCTACGGGCTATGCCGACGTAGGTTTTGATGTAGACATTGGTCCTTTGTTTCAAACCCCTGCCGAAGCCGCCAAACAAGCGGTAGAAAATGATGTACATATTTTGGGTGTATCGTCTTTGGCAGCGGGACATAAAACCTTAGTCCCCCAAGTTATAGAAGAATTAAAACGCTACGGTCGTGAAGATATCATGGTGATTGTAGGCGGTGTCATTCCGGCACAAGATTACCAATTCTTGTTTGATGCCGGCGCGGTCGCTGTGTTCGGTCCAGGGACAAAAATTAGTGAAGCTGCGATTCAAATTTTGGAAGTGCTTTTGGAAGAATAATCTACACCCTTCGGGCCTGCGACTGAGACTGCGACTGTGACTGCGACTGCGATTGTGACTGAGACTGAGACTGCGACTGAGACTGCGACTGCAACTGCGACTGAGACTGAGACTGTGACTGAGACTGAGACTGAGACTGTGACTGCGACTGCGAATGCAACTGAGACTGAGACTGAGACTGAGACTGTGACTGCGACTGCGAATGCAACTGAGACTGAGACTGAGACTGAGACTGTGACTGCGACTGCGACTGCGACTGAGACTACGACTGTGACTTAGACTGAGACTGCGACTGCGACTGTGACTACTACTGAGACTGAGACTGAGACTGCGACTACTACTGAGACTGAGACTGAGACTGCGACTCTAAATCCAACCGCTTCGCAGTTGTTTTTTTGTGGGTATCCTTTCGCTGCAAAATGAATTTTGCGCTCAGGATACCCACAAAAAAACCGGACACTGTCCGGTTTTCTTCGGTCGGGATGACTGGATTCGAACCAGCGACCCCTAGCACCCCATGCTAGTACGCTACCAGGCTGCGCTACATCCCGATTTGAGCGATGCAAATATAAAGTTTTTTTTACGTTTCAAAATTTTATTTTTTGTAATCTTTCAACGGCTTGCTCGAGGGTGGTATCGGATTTGGCAAAACAAAATCGAAGGTGTTGATTTTGAGGCGGATGCTCATAGAAGGGCGATAGCGGAATTGCAGCAACTCCCACCTCTTGTACCATACGTCGCACCAATTTCATATCCGATTCAACATGCGCCGTTGGCCAACTAACCAACTGAAAATAGGAACCTTCACAAGGAAGTAAAGTAAAAGCGGTCGTTTGCATCAAACGGGCGAAATAATCGCGTTTTTGACGATAGAAATCACCTAACAAAGCTACGGACACTTCCTCCAAATAGGCAGTTAAAGCTACTTGGGCCACCGAATTGACACTGAAAACCAAAAATTGATGTACCTTTTTAATCTCGCGCATGAGCGGTTCAGAGGCTACCATATAACCCACTTTCCAACCGGTGCAATGGAATGATTTTCCAAAGGAAGAAACCGAAATACAACGCTCCCATAACTGTGGATATTGATGCACGGATTGGGGGCGAGAGGCAAAGGTGATGTACTCATACACCTCATCCGATAGCACGAGTAGCTGCGGATGCTGTGCAACCAATTTTTGTAAAGCAAGATAATCACTTGAGTTCCAAACCCGCCCCGAGGGATTGTGAGGAGTGTTGATAATAATCATTCGGGTACGCGAACACACAGCACCTTCAATTTGGGGCCAATCGGGTAAGAAATCAGCGCCCAGCGGCACTCGCACCGGATGTGCTGACACCAAATGGATAGGTGTAGTATAACAATCGTAACTCGGATCCAGTACGATAACCTCATCGCCCGGATGAACCAACGCCTGGATGGCCGCAAAAATTCCCTGCGTCGCACCCGCGGTAACCAGTATTTCATGTTGCGGATTGATCAAACGACCGTATTGCGTTTCTGTTAAGGTGGCCAAACGTTCCAGCAAAGGACCATAACCAGCCATAGGCACGTATTGATGAAAATGGGACTCTGCGGCTTGCGCCAAATGCAACTTCAACCGATCATCAATGGGGAAATCTGGAAACCCCTGCGACAAATTGATCGCATTATATTGCACTGCCAATTGCGACATTTCAGAAAAAATACTAGAACCCATCTGAGGAAATTTGGACACCATCCCTTCACTTTTTTCACGAAGATAGTAGGAATAAGGCAATCAACCAAAGTTAGTGATCAAACAGCTGAAGATACTTTTAATCATTATTTACCAATGATAACTGACACCACTTATAAAGCCGAAAATGCTTACAACATTCTGCAAGGGTATTTTATAAAAAAGGATTCAAAAAATTTTCATCGTTGGTTAATTGCCTCTGACCTCAAAAGTGATAAAAAATTACTCCCCTATTTGGAACGCATGGTTGCCAACTTAAAAGAATAAGTACCTAACCATTAACTCATTGACACATCGACACATTGACACATAAACACATTAATACTTCCTTTTTACAAGTAGCATAAAAAAAATAGATATATTTGTTACTTATCCATAAAAAAAGGTTATGAATTACACCCTACACCAATTGCAAGTGTTTTTGAAAGTTACCGAAACCAAAAGCATCACGAAAGCAGCAGAGCAACTCTACCTCACCCAACCCGCTGTATCGATTCAGTTGCGTAATTTTCAGGATCAATTTGATATTCCGCTAACCGAAGTAGTAGGACGACAGTTGTATGTCACCGAATTTGGAATGGAAATCGCACGTGCGGCCCAAAATATATTAAACGAAGTGCAAGCTATCAACTACAAAACGATGGCTTACAAAGGTAAACTAAGTGGAAAATTGAGTATCACCTCGGTGTCTACTGGGAAATATGTGATTCCGTTTTTACTCGCCGACTTTTTAAAACAACATACCGAAGTAGAGCTTGTGTTGGATGTTACCAATAAAAATAGGGTCGTACGTTCGCTCGAAAATAATGAAGTTGATTTTGCTCTCGTGTCGCTTTTCCCCGATTTATCCGTGCAAAGCATTCCGCTGATGGAAAACCAACTCGTGCTTGTGGCCAACCGCGATTTTCCCATGCCCAAAAAACCGCTGACCCTCGAGGCCATACAAGCCTTACCTCTAATTTATCGGGAAGCAGGTTCGGGCAGTCGCTTTGTGATGGAACGGTTTTTAAACCAATTGGACAGCAAGGGAACCAAAAAGATGGAACTCACTGGCAATGAAGCCGTCAAGCAAGCCATTATGGCTGGACTCGGGTGCTCTATCATGCCCGTGATTGGGATTAAAAATGAGTTGCAAAACGGCGATGTGCAAATCATACCCGCCGAAGGACTCCCCCAATCGTCGCAGTGGAACATGATTTGGATGAAATCCAAAAACCTATCACCGGTAGCTGAGGCCTATAAAAATTACCTACTTGAAAATAAATCCACCATCATTCAAAATCATTTTGGTTGGACCGAACAACTGTGAAACTAGTATTCTTCGAATGTTCATAAACATATCATTTCTGTTGTTTACTTAATGTAAATCATATATTGGCTAGCGTCCTTAGCATTCCTCAATTCTCCATAGAAATGAAAAATAGAAGTCTCAATTGAAACAAATTGTACTTTTGGACAACCTATCATCAATCAAAAAGCGAAAAATTAAATCCAATGAAAAAAAATTATCTTATTTCCAGTTTGACCGCCTTTCTTCTTAGTTGGTGTGGTTTTGCCCAAGTAGTCAATGGCGATTTTGAAATTGTTAAAGAGAATTTTCTCCCTTCCAATTGGGGTATGGATTTTGTGCAATTGGTTAGCATAAACCCGACAACAGGGGAAACCGAAATGGATCAAATCCAGTATCCTTGGTCGATCCCTTCTTTTGTATTCGCTACCACAGAAAGTCAATCGGGTATGTATGCCATGGAGTTATCCAATGGATTTAATACAACACGAAATGAAGTTATAATGGCTGAAGCATCAATATTTAACAATCCTGAATTAGACAGTCCAGGCTGGAATGCTGGAGTGCCTATTGAACCCGGAGCCAATGTCACCCTATTGGGATTGTATTATAAATTCTTACCCTTTGGAAATGAAACAGGTGAGGCAAAAATAACCGTGCTCGATGAACTGGGAGAAGAAATAGGTTCGACCACCATTGACTTAGTCGCCACAGGAAATAATTTTGAATACTTATATAGTTTTATTCCTTTCAATACGAGTTCAACACCCTCCTACATGTACATTACTTTGAAAACAGCAAAAGAAGGACAAACACCAGTATTTGGCACCCGATTGATCGTGGACAATGTGGTTACTAATTTCAATGCATTAGTTGTAACAAATCCTCTTCCAAAACCTGAATTCAGTTTAATATCTGAAGTTGTAGATGGTACATTGCAAATACAACCGGGTGATTTAAATGGGTTGGTTACCTATTCATTATTTGACACTAGCGGCAAATGTATCCGACAGAATCAATTAGAAAATAACAACAACTATTTATATACTATGGATGTTTCTGACTTATCCTCGGGCATTTATATCGTTACTGCACAAGATGCGAGTCATTTCTATACCCAAAAAATCATCAAACGATAAGGAGCTAAACTAAATTCGAAAACTACTTATAAAAGCCGAACTTGGGAAACTGGGTTCGGTTTTTTTAGTTATGAATTATGGGTTATGAATTATGAATGTATGGAAAAGTGGAGAAAGTGGAGAAAGTCGTCAGTCAACAGATATTTATTAGAAGGAACATTTTCAAATCTTCAAATTACCTCATTTTCAAATCGGCATATCGACACATTGACACATTGACACATTGACACATTAATCCGCGCCAGGGGTAGCAGTGGAAAGCCCGGATGGCGTACGAAGGGAGCCAACGGACTTGTAACGGATGACCCGGCCGACGTGAGGAGGGGCGCCCCAAAAAATAATTTTATTATGCGCGCATATAAAATTAATTCCTATCTTTACGAAAAATAGACCTCTATGAATTTTGCAGCTAAAATGCTTCGCGACGGAGCTTTGGAAGGAAAAACCATTGTTGTTACTGGCGGTGGAAGTGGCTTAGGGAAAGCCATGACAAAATATTTTATGGAATTGGGCGCTCAAGTAGCCATTACCTCTCGGGACTTAGACAAGTTAACAACCACGGCTGCCGAATTGGAAGCTGCCACGGGAGGAACTTGTTTACCGCTCGCCTGTGATGTGCGGCATTACGACCAAGTCGAAGCAATGTTGGCGGCAGTCATCGCAAAGTATGGCAAAGTCGACGTGTTGTTGAACAATGCAGCCGGAAACTTTATCTCGCCCACCGAGCGCTTGTCGGCCAATGCCTTTGATACGATTATTGATATTGTTTTAAAAGGAACCAAAAACTGTACCTTGGCGTTTGGAAAGCATTGGATCGCCGCCCAACAAACCAATTGCAATGTGTTGAATATTGTCACGACCTACGCTTGGACCGGTTCGGGCTATGTTGTTCCCAGTGCAACTGCCAAAGCAGGGGTGCTCGCCATGACTCGTAGTTTGGCCGTGGAATGGGCAAAATATGGTATTCGTATGAACGCCATTGCTCCGGGTCCGTTTCCAACCAAGGGAGCATGGGACCGCTTGCTGCCAGGAGATTTGGCCGAAAAATTTGATATGTCCAAAAAAGTACCTTTGCGTCGTGTGGGCGATCATCAAGAATTAGCCAACTTAGCTGCCTATTTGGTTTCGGACTTTTCGGCGTATATCAACGGGGAAGTAGTAACAATTGATGGCGGTGAATGGTTGCAAGGTGCTGGGCAATTTAATATTTTGGAAAAGATACCCCAAGAAATGTGGGATATGCTCGAAACGATGATAAAAAGTAAGGGCAGTAAGTAATAAAATTAGGGGTTCGACCCCTTTTTTTGTATCCAAAGGTAAGGTACTCTTGCACAGATTTTAAGCGGAAATGAAGGACAAACTTTAGTCGATTGTTAACAAATAAGACTTGAATAAACCATAAAAAAGCGTATTTTTACACCTCTTAAATTTGACGCGAATTTTCATGGGTAAAATCATTGCAATTGCAAATCAAAAAGGCGGTGTCGGCAAAACCACAACTTCGGTTAATTTGGCGGCCTCTTTAGGTGTTTTAGAAAAAAAAGTATTACTTATTGACGCCGACCCACAAGCCAATGCTACTTCAGGATTAGGAATTGATGTTGAATCGGTGGCTATCGGTACGTATCAAATTTTAGAACACAGCAACATCCCTTCGGAAGCTGTGGTGCAGAGCACTTCGCCTAATGTAGATGTCATTCCGGCCCACATTGATTTGGTAGCGATTGAAATCGAATTGGTCGATAAAGAAAACCGCGAATACATGTTGCGCGAAGCCTTAAAAGACATTCGCAACCACTATGATTACATTTTAATCGACTGCGCGCCTTCGTTGGGATTACTCACGTTGAACGCGTTGACTGCGGCGGATTCGGTGATTATTCCGATCCAGTGCGAATATTTTGCCTTGGAAGGATTGGGGAAATTGCTCAATACCGTCAAAAGTGTCCAAAAAATTCACAATCCAGCCTTGGATATTGAAGGAATGCTCCTCACCATGTACGATTCACGTTTACGTTTGTCCAATCAAGTGGTTGAAGAAGTACAAAAACACTTCAATGATATGGTGTTCAAAACCATCATTCAACGCAATGTAAAATTGAGTGAAGCCCCTAGTTTTGGGGAAAGTATCATCAACTTCGATGCGACCAGCAAAGGAGCTACCAACTACTTAAGTTTGGCCGAAGAGGTGATTAAAAAAAATAGTTAAGGGGTATGACAAAAGCAATTAAAAAACAAGCGCTGGGACGTGGATTGTCGGCTTTATTGAAAGATCCAGACAACGATATTCGTTCGGTTGAAGATAAAAATGCCGATAAACTCATCGGTTCTATTTTGGAAATTGATATCGATGCAGTAGCCATCAACCCGTTTCAACCCCGTTCCAATTTCAATGAAGAAGCCTTACAAGAATTGGCAACATCGATTCGTGAATTGGGGGTTATCCAACCCATCACGGTCCGAAAGCTTGACTTCAATCAATACCAATTAATTTCTGGGGAACGCCGTTTGCGCGCTTCAAAGTTGGTGGGACTTACGACAATTCCCGCCTATATTCGCATCGCCAATGATAATGAATCTTTGGTGATGGCTTTGGTTGAGAATATTCAGCGTCATGACTTAGACCCCATCGAAATTGCACTTTCGTACCAACGTTTGATGGAAGAAATTCAATTAACGCAAGAGCAAATGAGCGATCGTGTAGGCAAAAAACGCTCAACGATTGCCAATTATTTGCGTTTGTTAAAATTGGATCCGATTATTCAAACGGGAATTCGCGACGGTTTTATCTCCATGGGTCACGGACGTGCCATCATCAACATTGAAGATCACGAAGCACAAGCCGATATTTATCACAAAATCATCAGTCAAAATCTTTCCGTTCGCGAAACTGAGGCCTTGGTAAAAAAATACCAAGAGGGTCAAAAACCAACTGCTCCCAAGAGCAAAAAGGGCACCTCTTTTGCTGTAGCCCCTTCGCACCAAAAAACGATGACCGAATTCTTTGGCGCAAATGTAGAAGTAAAAATCGGAGGCAATGGGAAAGGGAAAATTTCGGTTCCTTTTCATTCGGAGGAGGACTTTAACCGGATACTCAAATTGTTGCAAAAAGGGTGATTCGTTGGATTTACATACTCTTTTGCTGGGGTTGTTTAGCAATCTCTACCGGTTGGGCACAACAAATGCCTGCACCGACACCCCCTGTGAAACCCACGGATAGTCTTAATACCCCCGCCAAACCGATCAACATGCTTGCCCCTTCGCGCGCAGCTTTTTATTCGGCGGTAATTCCGGGTTTGGGTCAGGCGTACAACAAAAAGTATTGGAAAATCCCCTTAGTCTATGCCGCTTTGGGAACCACCGTTTATTTTTACATTACCAACAACAACAAATACAACGATTATCGGGATGCTTACAAGCGCCGTTTGTTGGGCTTTACCGATGATGAATTCTCATATCTAGACACGTCGCGATTGATACAAGCCCAACGTTTTTACCAACGAAATCGGGATTTATCAGCTTTATTGATTGGCGTTTTCTACATTCTAAATATTGTCGATGCCAATGTTGATGCACATTTGATGCAGTACAATGTGAGCGACAAACTCACGCTTCAACCCGACTTGATTCAGAACGACCTCACCCAGCGCCGGCAACTCGGTTTGGGCATCAGCTTTAAGTTTTAATGTAACAAACCAACAAAAACCGCTACTAAATAGGTATGAACATCGCGTTATTAGGGTATGGAAAAATGGGTAAAGTTATCGAGCGAATCGCCTTGGAACGCGGTCATGCTATCGTGTTACGAAAAACGCGTCAAGACAGCTTTGAAGGTTTAGAAACCGCCGATGTTGCCATTGATTTTAGTATTCCTGATGCGGCAGTCGAAAATATAACTGCCTGTCTTCAAAACGGCATCCCTGTTGTTTCGGGCACTACGGGTTGGCTCGCGCAGTATGAGGCCATGAAAGCGCTTTGTGAAAAACAAAATGGTGCGTTTTTATATGGTTCAAATTTCAGCTTGGGCGTGAACTTGTTTTTTGAATTAAATCAAAAATTAGCGCAATTGATGGCTAAATTCCCGCAATATGCCGTGGATATGGAAGAAATTCATCATACCCAAAAATTAGACAAACCCAGCGGTACTGCCATTACTTTGGCCGAGGGGCTACTCCCCTACACTCCTTTTACCCAATGGAGTTTAGAGGCCGAGGCGACAGATAAGCTTTATATTGATGTAAAGCGAGAAAATGATGTTCCCGGTACCCACAGCATTTTTTACCGTTCTGCTGTTGATACTATTGAAATCAAACACACCGCGCACAACCGAGAGGGATTTGCCTACGGAGCTGTTCTTGCCGCTGAATGGCTTGCTACACGCAAAGGGGTGTTTACCATGAAAGACGTTTTAGATTTATAAAAATAGAGTATTATGACATTTACACAATGGTTCGTTTTTATCCTGATTATCCAAGTGATCCATGCCGCTGGAACGTGGAAATTCTATGTGGCTGCAGGTCGTAAAGCATGGGAAGCTTTTGTACCGCTGTACAATGCCGTTGTTTTGTTGAAAATAGTGAAGCGTCCCTCCTGGTGGCTGCTTTTATTTTTTATACCCATCATTAATTTGATTGTCATCCCAGTGGTTTGGGTAGAAACCTTGCGAAGTTTTGGTAAAAAATCGACCGGCGATACCGCTTTGGTCGTATTTACATTGGGATTGTACCTCTACTATGTAAACTACACCCAACCGCTTACCTATGAAGCCGAACGCAGCACCCATCCCGCTACCAAAACGGGAGAAACAGTCAGTTCGATTCTGTTTGCCATTGTTGTGGCTACTTTTGTTCACACCTATTTTATTCAACCGTTCACGATTCCAACCTCCTCTTTGGAGAAATCGCTTTTGGTAGGCGACTTCTTATTTGTGAGTAAGTTTCACTACGGTGCAAGGGTGCCCAACACCACAGTTGCCGCGCCTATGGTGCATGATACTATCCCGTTATTACGAAAAAAATCTTACCTCTACGATGATGAAAATCCAAATTCGTGGAAACAAAAATTACAATTACCTTATTTGCGTATCCCCGGATTTGAAACGGTAAAAAACAATGACATCGTGGTATTCAACTGGCCCGCTGATACGGTAGCGGAATTCTTTGTCAAAGACCGAAAGTACCTCAAACCGGTTGATAAGAAGTCCAATTATGTTAAACGATGTCTTGGTATTCCTGGCGATAGTTTACAAATCAAAGAGGGAATAGTATATGTAAATGGTAAACCCCTAGTTTTACCTGAACGTGCTAAACCGCAGTATTCGTATACTGTAACGTATGACCATAAGCAATTTTCTGATATTACTCCTTTTTTAGAGGAAAATGATGTTACTGACGGCGGTGGAGTTGCCAATGGCCGTTGGGAGAGCGATACACTTTTCATTAATGCCATGACCGATGATGTGGCTAAGAAATTACGCACCGTTACGGGGATTAAAAAAGTGGAACGGATTATTTTTAAAGAGGCTAGTTTAAGTGTTTTTCCGTATACTAAACCCTGGAACATCGATAATTACGGGCCGATTTACATTCCTAAAGCTGGGGCAACAGTAGCTTTGGATTTGAAAAGTTTACCCTTTTACAAAAAAATCATCCAAGAATACGAAAACAATACCCTTCAGATTCGCAATGGTGAAATTTTCATCAATGGAAAACCGAGTACCTCTTACACTTTTAAACAAAACTACTATTGGATGATGGGAGATAACCGTCACCGCTCGGAAGACAGTCGTTTTTGGGGGTATGTACCTGAGGATCACATTGTAGGGAAACCAATTTTCATTTGGATGAGTGTGAAAAACTTTGACAAAGGATTTAAAAATTGGAGTATTCGTTGGGACCGCATGTTTACAACGGTTAGTGGCGAAGGACAACCCCAATCGTACTTCAAATATTTCTTGGTTGCATTGGCGTTGTACTTTGTAGGCGAATATTTCTGGAAAAAGAGAAAAGCAAAACAATCGGAAGAACAATAATCGTGTCCAAAGTATTATTACATCCCGGATATTTCCCTTCTATAAGTACATTTGTTGCCTTAGCAAAAGCTTCGCATGTAGTTTTTGAAACGGGCGATCATTTTCAAAAACAAACCCACCGCAACCGAATGTACATCTACAGTCCCAACGGATTGCAATTGTTGAATGTTCCCATCAAACATATAAAAGAAGGACACCAAAAAATGCGCGATGTGCGTTTGGAAACCGCTTTTGATTGGCAAAAACAGCATTTTAAATCGCTAGAAGCCGCCTACCGAACGTCGCCTTTTTTTGAATATTTTGAAGATGATTTACGACCGATTTTTGAAAAAAAACACGAATTCCTTTGGGATTTAAATTACCAAACCTTAGAAATTGTTTCCCACTGTTTAGGTTTGGACTTCCCCTACGAAGAAACAGAGGAGTACCATAAAGAAGTGACCGATGTTTTGGATTTTCGCTATTTAATTCAAGGAAAAAAAGATCCTACCCTGATTGAACCCTACGTTCAAGTTTTTGGGGATAAACACGGTTTCTTAAACAACCTTAGTATCCTTGATTTACTCTTTAACGAAGGACGACGCGCTTTGGATTATCTGAAACGACAATCGTTAGCGGGGCTCTAACTTAATACGGGTTACAATTGGAAAGTGGTCGGAGTTCTTGAATTCAGGAAAATGTTGAAAGGACTTCACTTTAAAACGACGATCGGCAAAAATATAATCGATACGTGCCGGATAGTATTTAAAATTATACGTTGCGCCAAATCCTTTTCCCGCTTCTTCAAAACAATCATTCAAGTCGCCTTTGATGCCGCGATACACATACGAAAAGGCACTGTTATTCATGTCACCACAGATAATCATCGGGTAGCGGCATTCTTTTTTATGCTCCATTAATTCTTCGGCTTGAATTTGCTGCTTTTTGAATGCTTCCGAAATGCGATGCAGCACCATAGTCGATTTGCGCTTGTTGATGGAATCGACGTGCTGTTCCATCTCATTCACATCGGGTGAAATTTTGATGGATTGTAAATGCATGTTGTACACGCGCAGCGTATCCCTTCCTTTCCGAATATCAGCGTACACCAACATATTATCCGACCCTTCAAAAGCGATTTGTCCTTCGTCAATAATCGGATACTTAGAAAAAATAGCCTGTCCCGACTTTATTTGATAACCTTGCATGAATACTGTTCGGTACTTATACACCCGCAAATCAACGCCCGCATTTTCAGAATACTCTTGCAAACACAATACATCAGGATTCATCTCATTGATGAAACGGCGAATATCTTCTTTGACATGTGGACTGGGAAGCCATTGAAAAAGATTGAACAAGCGAACATTATAACTCATCACAACCATATCGCCTTCTTCTTTAGGTAAATCAAGGGCGGAGAATTTATAGAATTTATTGATAAAGGTAATGCCCAAAATCAACACCAATCCGGAGGCAATCATTTGCCGTTTCATTTGAAGAAGCCAATAGACAAAAAATAGGGCATTGACAATAAGAAAGAAAGGCAAAACAAGGGTAAGTACCGATAAAAAAGGGAAAAATTTTGGCGCTAAAAACGGAAGTACATAAGCAATGAAGGTGAGTATGACCACCGTCACATTCAACCCTAACATCAGCTTATTAAATCGTGATAATTTGCGCATTATTCGTTTCCTGCTCGAAATAAAAATTCTTTTTCCGCTTGGGTTAAACTGTCATAACCCGATTGACTAATTTTATCTAAAATCTCATCAATTTGTTGTTGTTTTTTGTCTTTTAAAACCACTTTAGAGGTGGTGCTTGTTGTTTTCCGTTGCGGATTTTTGTGCACACGGGTAAACGGCGACTTCGATTTGGGTTGCCCTAAAGTAGCAAAAAAAGTAATAATTTTCGTCACCGGTTGACTTAAGTCTGTACCCGATTGCAACAACTTCATGTAGAGAACCCCAAAGGTTGCCCCCGCGAGATGTGCGATATGTCCGCCTGTATTCGACATGGAGATTTGCAAAACGTCTAAGAGTAAAATAACCCCTGTTACATGCCATAGCTTTACGTTTCCAATCAGTAACAATCGTAACTCCATAAGCGGTTGGTAAACGGTGACCGCGGTTAAAACGGCCAAAACAGCTCCTGAAGCCCCTACAATGATGCCGTTACCGCCCAACAAAGTATAGGCAATACTGTAAGCCAATCCCGAAAACAAGAGGCTGAAGAGGTACATCCCCAAAAATTGCTTTTGGGTAAAAAAGGTTTGAAACAGTCGCCCTGCAAAATTGAGCATGACCATATTGAAAAACAGGTGAAAAAATCCGGAATGCAAAAAACCATACGAGATTAAGGTCCATGGCTTAAACAACCAAGCGTTGAAACTCGAAGACAAGGCCAACCAATCGGGATAGGCAAAAAATCCTTCACGAAATTGGTAAAAGAAAGGAATGGCCAGAATAAAAACGCCTACATTCCAGTAAATAACCTGATTAACGATGCCGCCAATTCGGTATTGTAATTTGATATCTTCCCAGATACGCATATTAATTCCAACGGTTTTGATTAAACTGATTTTTTCGCCACACCCACATCATGATAAATCCGAACAAGGCACCTCCAAGGTGGGCAAAATGGGCAATGCCTGTACTGTTACCGCCAAAAATGGATGTCCCGCGGTAGCCCATGATCAAATCCAAAAGTACCAAAGCTGTGACATAATACTTTGCTTTAATGGGTACTGGAATAAACAACATCATCAATTCGGCATTGGGAAACATAAAGGCAAAAGCGACCAATAAACCATAAATAGCGCCCGAAGCTCCTACCATTGGGGTTTGGTATTCTTTTACGGCTAGCGTTAAGGTGTTGAATTGGTCTTGGGTAAAACGGTATTTCTCCAAAAGCGTATTCACCTCACCTACAATTTTATAATCGCGATCCACAGAAAGATTGTAATTGGCATTCATCAAGAAATTGAAATCATCGGGTGCGATTTGCAAACTCGACAATTGCTGAGCAACGTCTTGGACAATAAAAAAACTAACCCCCATGTGAACCAAAGCGGCGCCCAAACCACATGAAATGTAAAAAAACAAAAACTTGGAGCTACCCCAGATACGTTCCAACATGGTGCCAAAAGAAAACAAGGCAAACATATTGAAAAACAAATGCATGAATCCGCCGTGCATAAACATGTACGAGAAAAACTGCCACGAACGGAAGCTCTCATTTTTGAAATAATGCAAAGCAAAATAATCGGTGGCATGAACCAAAGGAATACACCCCAAAAAGAAAATAACATTGATGATTAAAAGCTGTTTAACCACAGGGGACAATTGCATCATAGCGAAAATTTTTTATCGATTTCATCCACACTCATTGTGATAAAGGTGGGCTTTTGTTGAGGACTTACATTGGGATCTTTGCAGGCAAAAAGGCCGTTGACTATCATTTCTTGTTCTTTTTCCGATAAAACAACCCCTTTTTTGATCGACAAGGATCGTGCCATCGCTTTGGCCAAGGTATCGTTGGGACTAAAACTGTCGGTAAATCCTTCCTGAAACGCATGCAAAACCGTTTCAAACACGCTAGGAATGGCTTGCGCTGTCGTATTGACAGGAATGCCACTCACCACAACCCCTTCGGTTTCCCAGCGTTCAAACTGGAATCCCACAGCCTGAAGCGCAGGTTCGAGTTCGACCAATAAATGCATTTCAACCGGTGTAAACGACAGCGACAAGGGAAACAAAAGTTGCTGACTTGCGGCTTGTTGCACCGTTATTTGCGTTAAAAACTGCTCATAAAGAATTCGTTGGTGCGCTCGGTTTTGATGAATAAACATAAGCCCCGATTTGATAGGACTTACGATATATTTTCGCTGCAACTGATAGGTTTTGGTAACGGCAGCCTCGGGTTCTTGATCATTGAATAACGAAGGTGTGGCGCGTTCATGCGCTGATTCGGGAACATACATCGCTTCGGTATCTTGTTTTAAACCAACATACAAACTCTCCCACGAAGCCGAAGAGGGCGCTGGAGTAAACCGTTGTTGGCGAACCGATTGTTGCGTTGATGTTGATCGAACAGGAGTACTATCATCGGCAAACGGATTGTAATGCTGATCGACTTGAATGGTAGGATAAGCGGCCTCTTTATGCTGATACTCGTAGGGCGTATCCAAATTAGGATCGCGCTCAAAATCCAAAACGGGAGCCACATTAAACTGCCCCAAACTGTGTTTGACCGCTGCCCGTAATATAGCATAAAGCGCCTGTTCATCATCGAACTTAATTTCGGTTTTGGTAGGATGGATATTGATGTCAATGGTATGCGGAGGCACATCCAAATAGATAAAATAACTGGGTTGCATGCCTTCTTTCAACAAGCCTTCATAGGCCGACAACACGGCATGATGAAGGTAACTGCTTCGAATGTAGCGGTCGTTGACGAAAAAAAACTGCTCGCCCTTATTTTTTTTGGCAAATTCAGGTTTTCCAATAAATCCTTGAACACTCACAATTTCCGTAGTTTCTTGAACCGGAACGAGCTTTTCATTGGTTTTTCCTGCAAACAAATTCACAATGCGTTGCCGCTGATTGGAAATAGGCAGATTAAAGGTTTCGCTGCCGTTGTGGATTAGGGTAAAATGAATGCCGGGATGGGCCAAGGCAACCCGTTGGAACTCATCCATGACATGGCGAAACTCTATGTGTTCGGACTTTAAAAAATTTCGTCGGGCGGGAATATTGAAAAACAAATTTTTAATCGCAAAGGACGTCCCTTTGGGGACTACTGCGGGATCTTGGGCAATAAACTTGCTCCCCTCGATGATGATATGAGTCCCCAACTCGTCTTCGGCTTGTCGGGTTTTCATTTCAACATGAGCAATCGCCGCTATGGAGGCCAGGGCTTCCCCTCGAAACCCTTTGGTATGAATAGAAAATAAGTCCTCTGCATGACGAATCTTGGAGGTCGCATGGCGTTCAAAACAAAGGCGGGCGTCGGTGACATTCATACCAATGCCATTATCGACTACCTGTACCAAGGACTTACCGGCGTCTTTAACAATCAACTTAATGTCGGTTGCCTTCGCATCTACCGCATTTTCGAGCAATTCTTTTACCACAGAAGCCGGACGTTGTACCACCTCACCTGCGGCAATTTGGTTGGCAACGTGATCGGGAAGTAATTGAATTATTGACGACATACCATGCAGAAATTAGTAAACCTATCTTTTCAGACAAATCCACGCAAAGTTAGCGAAAAACTAGGGTTTAAAAAACAAAAAATCCTGCCGCAGCGACAGGATTCGATTATTGTTTTGTTCGTTGCCGTAGCGCGGCCATGTGAATCGCTGTGATGGCAGCTTCGACTCCTTTATTGCCATGCTTTCCACCACTTCGATCGATGGATTGTTGTTCGGTATTGTCGGTGAGCAAACAAAAAATAACAGGTTGAGCTCCCAAGCAATTCAAATCTTTGATGCCTTGCGTTACCCCCTCACAAACAAACTCAAAATGCATGGTTTCCCCTTTGATCACGCAACCAATCGTAATTACACAATCAACCGGTTGATCCATCATGCGTTTGGCACCGTAAATTAATTCAAAACTTCCGGGTACCTCCCAGGTCATGATGTTTTCAGGGCGAGCGCCACAATCGAGTAAGGTATGTAAAGCCCCTTGGTATAAGCCATGGGTAATGTGTCCATTCCAGGCAGAAACAACAATCCCAAACCGAAAGTCCTTCGCGTTTGGGATTGTATTTTTATCGTATTGGGATAAGTTTTTATTTTCCGTTGCCATGCGTAATAGGGCGTACTAGATCATGAAGTGGAATTACTTCACCATTCCGATTAGCGCATCGATTTGCTGTGCTTCAGGAGCGCTTTCGTACTGTTCCTTAATTTCGGTAAAGTACTTTAAGGCGTCTGCTTTTTTTCCCATTTCCACACACATAACACCAGCTTTGTATAAATAACGTGGCGTTGTGAACTCATTCGCTTTAGCACGAGCTGCTTTTTCGTAATATTCTAAAGCTTTAGCATTGTCTTTTTTCTGTGCATAGGCATCACCAATAGCTCCAACCGCAATCGGACCGGTAAAATCGTCATTGGCTTTGTATGCTTCCAAAAATTTGATAGCATCATCGTACTTCTTCAAATTCAAATACGCGATACCTGCATAATAGTTGGCCAAATTCCCCGAATCGGTTCCACTGTATTGACTTGCCAAATCCACAGCACTTTGCTTTCCTTCGGCACCTTTGACCACCAAGGTGAACAAAGAATCTTGTACTTTAGGATCTTGTGCATCAACAGCTGCTTGGAAATTTTGCTGGGCTACATATAAATCGTCAGTTGCTTTTTGCTCGTTAGGCTCAACAACAAATTTCTGATACAACAAATACCCGATGGTCATCAAAGCGGCACCACCCAAGAACCCTAAAATAAATTTTTGGTTACGAGCAACCCATTCTTCGGTACGTGATGCGGTTTGGTCTAAAGCATCAAACGTACGAGCCGTTGCACTGTCCTTTTCATCAACATTGGGCACGTCTTCCAAGAACTGATTGTCCATCTTTACGTTCTCATCGCCTTCTACTTTTTCTTTGGGGGCTTTGTATCCTCTTTTATTATATGTTGCCATGTATGTTAAATTAGTGTGCGCAAAAATATAATTTTTATTCAAATTTAAAAGCCCTTTTTTTCGATATTTTTCAATAATTTGCACCTCTTGTAAAAATCTCCTTTACGAGGCAATCGAACAGGCTAACCCTTTGTTTTGCAATGTTTTTAAAACGCATTTCTTTACTAAACTATAAAAATATCGCTGAAGTAACCTATGCTTTTGACGCTAAAATCAATTGTTTTGTAGGGAAAAATGGAGTAGGCAAAACCAATGTATTGGATGCCGTGTATCACTTGGCTTACGGAAAAAGCTATTTTAATCCGTTGGCAGCGCAGAATATTCAACATGGGACCGATTTCTTTATGATTGAAGGAGAATTTGAAAAACAAGAACGCAGTGAACATATCGTTTGTAGCTTAAAAAAAGGACAGAAAAAAGTATTGAAACGGAACGGTAAACCCTATGAAAAGTTTTCTGAACATGTGGGACTCATTCCGTTAGTCATCATTTCACCCTCGGATACGGATTTGATTGTAGAAGGAAGTGAAACCCGCCGCCGCTTCATGGATACCGTGATTTCGCAATTGGATGCTCCCTATTTGCAACAACTAATTCAGTACCAAAAAGTGGTCAGTCAACGGAATGCTTTGTTGAAGTATTTTGCCTTGAATCATACGTTTGACCCCGAAACGCTGGCCGTATACAACCACCAATTGCATCAATTGGGCGCACCTATTTTTCAAAAACGACAAGACTTTATTGCTTCATTTGAACCCATTTTTCAAAAACACCATCACCACATTACTGGGCGTGCTGAACGGGTTGAACTTCGCTACGAAAGCGATTTGCTGGAAGCGTCCACCGAGACATTGTTGGCAAGGAATCTCCCACGCGATCGCCAGTTACAATATACAGCAACCGGCATTCACAAAGACGATTTGTCATTTTTAATAGAAGGCTATCCCATAAAAAAATACGGTTCGCAAGGCCAACAAAAATCGTTTTTAATCGCCTTAAAATTGGCGCAATTTGAATTTGTAAAAAAACAAAGCGGTGAAAAACCCATTCTCCTTTTTGATGATATTTTTGATAAATTGGACGAAAATCGGGTGCAGCAAATTATAGCCTTGGTGCAACAAGAAGAGTTTGGCCAACTTTTTATCTCCGATACCCATCCTGAACGCACGGAGCAATTGGTAAAAAACACCCAACAATCGTATAAATTATTTCATTTGTAACAAAGCTTACAGAATGGCTATCTTTACCCTATTATTTTCGCAAAAAAATAACCGATGAAAAAAATTACTTTAGTGTTGTTATCCCTAGTGATGCTAACGGCCAGTTGCCAAAAAAAAGCAACCGAATCAACCGAAAAAAATGCTGAGAGTCGCTATGAAACATTAGACGCACAAGCCTTTGCAACAGCTATAAAAAACCAAGCTGAAGCTCAAATTATTGATGTACGAACACCCGAAGAATTTGCGGCTGGCCATCTTGACAAAGCGAAAAATTTGAATTGGAATGCCGCTGAGGAATTTGAAAAAGGGGTAGCACAACTCGATCGATCAAAACCTGTCTATGTGTATTGTTTGGCGGGAAGTCGTAGCACTGCGGCTGCCAAAAAACTACAAGAAATGGGATTCACAACCATTTATGAACTGGAAGGAGGCTATCAAAAATGGCGTGCTGCCGGGTTGGCTAATGCTTCGGCTGCGGGAGGAATGACCCAAAGCGATTTTGAAAAGCTTTTGAATACCGACAAAAAAGTACTGGTCGATTTCTACACAACATGGTGCGGCCCCTGTAAAAAATTGAAACCAACGCTGGATAAAATTGCTACCGAAATGAGCGACAAAGTGGTTGTGGTTCGCATTGATGCTGAAGAAAACCTCGCATTGGCAGAAGCCCTTAAAGTAGAAGGATATCCCACGCTGATGGTGTATGAAAACAAAAAACAAGTGTGGCGTTATTTGGGCTACCTTTCGGAAGAAGAACTCAAAAAACAATTGCAATGATGACTACTCGTGAAGCGTTTGATTTCCTTGAAGCGCTCAAAAACAATAACAATACGGAATGGTTTCACAGTCAAAAAAAAGCCTATGAGGCCTACAAAAAATGGTATCATAGTACCATTGCAGCAGTTTTGGAGGAGCTAAAAAAATGGGACCCATCTCTCGAACCCCTTGAGCCTAAAAATTGTACGTTTCGTATCAATCGCGACATCCGTTTTTCAAAAGATAAATCGCCGTATAAAACCAATATCGGCATGTGGTTTACCCAAGATAAAAGTCAGAAAAACAGTCCTGGCTACTACATTCATTATGAAAAAGGCGCCTCGTTTATTGCGGGTGGCGTATGGTGTCCAGAACCCGAGCAACTGAAAAAAATCAGAAAGGAAATTGAATTCTTTTACGAAGATTTGGATGATATTGTCCATGAAAAATCATTTGCAACACAGTACAAATCCTTGTCGCGGGAAGAAGGCAACGTGCTCAAAAAAGCGCCCAAAGACACCGACCCGAACCATCCTGGAATTGAATTTTTAAAATTAAAAAGTTTTACAGCAGCCGCTCCCCTTGCCGACGAGCGATTTCTTGAACCCGATTTTGGTAAAAAAATAGCCCGCGAATTGGCGGTTTTAAAACCCTTAAACGACTTCCTTCGCCGGGCGTTGGAGACTGAAGAATAAACCCACAATTTACAACTTCTTGCGTTAAGCAATTTCCGTTATGACCATTGAAACTCATTTTCCCTTAAAAAAATACAACACGTTTGGCATCGAAGCCTTTGCCCAAAAATTTGTCGAAGTGCAAACCCTAGAGGAATTGCAAACGGTGTTGCATCAGCACGTAAACGAACCTAAATTTATCCTCGGAGGCGGTAGTAATATGTTGCTCACACGCAATATTGAAGCCTTGGTGATCCATGTAAATTTGAAAGGAAAAAAGGTAATTAAGGAAGACGATGACCATGTGTGGGTAGAAGCGATGGCGGGTGAAAATTGGCATGAATTTGTGCTTTGGACCTTGGAACACAATTACGGTGGTCTCGAAAACATGTCCCTGATTCCCGGAAATGTGGGTACAACCCCCGTTCAAAATATTGGAGCCTACGGGGCCGAAATCAAAGACACCTTTGTTTCGTGTGAAACGATAACCATAGATGGACAGTCGAAACGAACTTTTGATAGGGAAGCCTGCCAATTTGGATACCGCGAAAGTGTTTTCAAACAAGAGGCCAAGGGAATCTACATCATTACATCGGTTGTTTTTCGCCTAACCAAACGAAACCACAGCATCAACAGTAATTATGGCGATATTCAAGCGGAATTGGCCAAAAACAATGTGGTCACCCCCACGATCAAAGACATTAGTAACGCGGTAATAACGATTCGTCAACGCAAACTTCCCGACCCGAAAGAGTTGGGCAATAGCGGTAGTTTTTTTAAAAATCCCGTGATTCCCCGCACGCATTTTGAAACCGTACAAGCTCAATATCCCGATATAAAATATTATGACGTTTCCCCTACCGAGGTGAAAGTGCCCGCAGGTTGGCTTATCGAACAAGCGGGACTCAAAGGATATCGTGAGGGCGATGCAGGAGTACATAAAAATCAAGCCTTGGTATTGGTAAATTATGGCAATGCCACGGGACAAGACATTTTGAAACTATCCCAAAAAGTACAACAAACAGTTTGGGCAAAATACGGTATTGCCATCGAAGCTGAAGTAAATATTATTTAGCATGTATATTCCCGAAAATTATAGCCTTTCCAACCCAGAAGAAATGCATGAATTCATTCGGGCCAACAATTTTGCAATTCTTGTTAACCAAACGCAAGGCCAATTGTGGGCCACTCACCTGCCGTTGGTTTTGGATACAAAAACGGATGGCACACCGTATCTTTTGGGACATCTCTCCAAATTAAATCCGCAGCACCAAGGGTTTTTAGAAAATGATGCTGTCCTTGCTATTTTTTCGGGTCCCCATGCCTATATTTCTTCCTCTTGGTATGATCATGAAAATGTTCCGACGTGGAATTATATCGCAGTGCATGTCTATGGAAAAATAAAAATCCATTCACACGAAGAAGCGCTAGCGGGCTTGAAGAAACTTGTTGATTTACAAGAAGTAACTTCAGAGCATCCCATTCGAATGGAAAATCTTTCAGAGAAAACCCTGCGTGAAGCCCGGGGTATCGTGGGATTTGAAATCACCATTACCGACACACAAGGACAGAAAAAACTATCCCAGAATCGGGATGATAAAAACTACCAACGTATTCTGAATGCCCTCGAAAAAACAGCCGATCCAAATACCCATGCCTTGGCACAAGCGATGCGTAAAAACCGTCCGTAAAATGTTAAAATCGAGGTTGTGTATTGCCTAGAGAATCGCTACCTTTGCGCTCGCTTTAAATGCAATTTACCACTATGGTTTTAGGGACTCTTTTTGGATTATTTATTGCCGCTGTTGCTGTTCAATTCTTATATTACGTTTTCGTTTTTGGCAAATTTGCGTTTCAAAAAGCCCAACAAGGCGCCCCAAAACGCATTCCAGTTTCGGTGATTGTCTGTGCCAAAAATGAAGCTGAAAATGTCTTAAAATTGGTTCCCCTTTTGGCCGAACAAGACTATCCTCAATTTGAAATTGTACTCATCGACGATGCCTCAAGTGACGATACCTTGGCGCATTTTGAACATTTTGAAGCAATCTATCCCAATATCAGGTTGGTTAAAGTAGAAAACAATGAAGCCTTTTGGGGCAATAAAAAATTTGCCTTAACCTTAGGCATTAAAGCCGCCAAATACGAATATTTACTGTTTACCGACGCCGACTGCTACCCGACTTCAAATCAATGGATCAAAGAAATGACGGGTCATTTTACGGCGCAAAAAACCATTGTACTTGGCTATGGCGCTTATGAAAAAGTAAAAGGGTCGTTTTTGAATAAATTAATTCGTTTTGAAACGCTACTAACCGCCACCCAATATTTTGCTTGGGCGCGTTTAGGAAAACCTTACATGGGCGTAGGTCGTAATATGGCTTACAAACGCGAAGAATTCTTCCGGGTTCGGGGCTTTATGGATCATATGAAAATACGTTCGGGTGATGACGATTTGTTTATCAACCAAGCGGCCAACGGAAAAAATACGGTGTGCAGTTATACGACAGATAGTTTTACCTATTCACAGCCCAAAACGACATTCAAAGATTGGTTCCAACAGAAACGACGTCATGTCGCAACAGCCCAACATTACAAAGGATTTGACAGCTTTCAACTAAGTGTTTTTTACCTGAGTCAGCTGCTATTTTTGCTCACCCCTATAGCCTTGTTGGCTTTTCAATACCAATGGATTGTAGTGTTGAGCTTGATTGGTTTTCGGTACATTTTTTGCTGGATAGTGTTGGGAATGGCAGCCGGGAAGTTGAAAGAAAAAGACGTGATGTATTTCTATCCGTTGATTGAAATCGTTCTCATTTTCACCCAACTTAACGTAGCTTTCACCAATCTTTTTTCAAAACCTGTGCATTGGAAATAATTCATCACATCGAAAAAGCAAAGAAAGGCGATCAAGTGGCCTTCACCTTTTTACTCGACCATTATTGGAATGAGGTGTATGGTTTTATGCTCAAACGCACTGAAAATGAAACCGATGCTGAAGATATTACGATTGAAACCTTTTCCAAAGCTTTTGACAAAATAGCGACGTATAATCCCGAATTTCAATTCAATACCTGGCTGATTGCCATTGCTAAAAATGTACATATCGACTTATTGCGTAAACGAAAATCAGCGCTTTTTATAGAAATAACCGACAAGGAAGACCAACAAGCTTATAACATAGCAGACACTTCTCCTACCGCTGAAGACGAACTAATTACGGAACAAAACTTATCCCGTTTGCTGCAATTTATCAAAGAACTCAAACCTCACTATCAAGAAGTAATTCAATTGCGTTACTTCCAAGAATTGAGTTATCAAGAGATTTCAGAGCACTTAAATGAACCGTTGAGCAACGTAAAAATCAAACTTTTACGAGCCAAAAAACTGCTGGCTGAAATCATACGAGGACGTTAGATTGTTTCGTTTTTCCCTTTTTTTTTGATGTAAATCCAATCGTGTTGTTAAAAAATTAACGCTATCCTACAATATTGCGATTCGTACCGGCGTTATCGTAATACAAACGCTTTTCATCCTTTTGCCTATGTAAAAAAGATACGCTAACATTAACACATTAGAACTATGAACCATGTAAGTATCTTTGAAAAAAAATGGCTAGATGTCATTTTTGAGGGTAAAAACCAACAGTATGGCGCCTATCAACTTCGGCGCGAAAATGAAAAAACCACCTGGTTAGCTTTTATTTTTGGGCTTTCCTTGCTCACTTTTGGCATCTTTCTTTTAAGCTCGTTTCACACTAAGCCAACCCCCGATAACAATCTGCCACCTATACTTAGCGATACGCTTGTCTTGACCAAAGTTGAGATTAAAAAAGAAGTTCACAAAGGGGAATCGGCCCAAGCAAAGACTACAGAAAATGAGGTAAAAAAATACACCCCAGTTGCGCCTGAATTAGTACCTGTCGAACCTGAACCTGAGCCCAAAGATCCTGTAGTAAATCCAAATCCTGGCTTGGGTAGCGATACGGGTACAAGTACGAATCCGTTTGCGAATGGTGGCGACCCCAATGGAACGAGTACACAACCAACCTCTGGAGGTGATTCGGGCAATGCTATCGACCCCAACGCCATTGAAAACGCTGTGGGACTGGATGAACAACCTGAATTTCCGGGAGGCATTAACCGTTTTTATGAAGAAATCAAACGAAGATTTGACCCGCAAGCGCTTGAAGAAACCGATCAGGTACATAGAGTTTTTGTCACTTTTGTCATTGAAAAAAACGGAACCATGACCGACATTCAAATTTTACGCAATGCCGATGAATCGGTTGACAAAGAAGCACTGCGCGTTTTACATGCCATCAAAGCCAAATGGCGTCCCGGGCAAAAGAAAGGGCAAGCCGTACGCTCCCGTTTTACCATTCCGATTACCGTAAGCCAATAACCAAATAGGTATTCCATGAACCGTAGCAAATCGCTGCGGTTTTTTTTTAGTATTTTAGCCCAACAAAGCCAACCTATATGACCCAATTTTCTACCCAAGAAAAATGGAAACACCTCTTGAGTTTTCCAGTAATTATTGCTGCTTTAGGCTATTTTGTTGACATTTACGACCTATTGCTGTTTGGTATTGTTCGCGTTCCTAGTCTCACCGAACTCAACCTTGATGTCGATACCGTAGGAACAAAAATCATCAACTACCAAATGACAGGCCTGTTGTTGGGCGGCATACTTTGGGGTGTTTTTGGGGACAAAAAAGGACGTTTGTCGGTGCTCTTTGGATCCATTCTTGTGTATTCCTTGGCCAATATCGCTTGTGGATTTTTACCACAACTCGAGGCGACACATCAAGCCTCCGCTTATGCTTGGTTGCGCTTTATCGCAGGGGTTGGCTTGGCGGGTGAACTCGGTGCCGGGATAACCTTAGTTTCGGAAAGCTTACCCAAAGAATTACGCGCTCTGGGAACGTCTTTGGTGGCTGGTTTTGGGTTATTGGGAGCGGTGGTGGCACAACTTACGGTGGAAATGGCCGACAATTGGACTACGGCCTACTTTATCGGGGGTGGATTGGGTCTCTTGTTGTTGGTGCTTCGCATTAGTGTCACCGAAAGCGGGATTTACAAGAGCATTGCCGAAGATACAACCTTGTCCAAAGGGAACTTTTTGAGCCTATTTACGCACAAAACCCGTTTGATAAAATACCTTAAATGCATTGCGATCGGGCTGCCCACTTGGTATTGCATTGGTATTCTTGCGATGATGGCCAATCAATTTGCTCCCGAAATGGGAATTGACACTATCGTTCCCGGGAAAGCCATCATGTGGGCGTATGTAGGAATATCGGCTGGGGATTTTGCCAGTGGATTTATTTCCCATGCTTTGCATTCGCGAAAAAAAGCCATCTTGTACATGATGCTATTTACGGTTTTGGGCGTGATTGGAATGTTGTTTGGTGGCGCTTACTCTGAACAAAGCTATTATTTTTTCTGTGTTTGGTTGGGACTCGGTACGGGCTATTGGGCGATGTTTGTCACTGTGGCAGCCGAACAATTTGGCACCAATTTGCGCAACACCACAACCACAACAGTACCCAACATGGTGCGCGGTTTACTTCCTTTGATGTTACTCCTCTTTGATTATTTAAAAAAAGACCTTTCCATCATCCATGCCGCGATGTGGGTAGGTGTTTTGGCCTTTTCCTTGGGAATTTACGCTACCTTAACTATTCCAGAAACGCATGATAAAGAATTGGACTTTTTGGAGTAACAAACGATTCTTAAAACTTTAACACATCACCGAATTTCTCAAATTTTGATTGTATTTTTGCGTACAATTTTCGAATTATGCACACAGAAACTACCAACGTATTGCCTCCCAATGGAAAACCTAAATGGCTCAAAGTCAAGTTACCCATTGGACAAAAATATACTGAATTACGGGGGCTTGTTGACAAATATAAACTCAATACGATTTGCACCTCGGGAAGCTGCCCCAATATGGGGGAATGCTGGGGTGAAGGGACCGCAACGTTTATGATTTTGGGGAATATTTGTACCCGTTCGTGTGGTTTTTGTGGGGTAAAAACAGGACGCCCTGAAACGGTGGATTGGGACGAACCTGAAAAAGTAGCCCGTTCGATTAAAATTATGCGCATCAAACACGCCGTAATTACCAGTGTGGATCGCGACGACTTGAAAGACATGGGCTCCATCATTTGGTTGGAAACCGTAGAAGCCATCCGACGCATGAATCCCGAAACGACCTTAGAAACTTTGATTCCCGACTTCCAAGGCATTCACCGTCACATTGATCGTATCGTTGAAGCCAATCCCGAAGTGGTGTCGCACAATATGGAAACCGTACGTCGTTTAACGCGTGAAGTGCGAATTCAAGCCAAATACGACCGCAGTTTGGAAGTATTGCGCTATTTAAAAGAAAAAGGAATTCGCCGCACCAAATCGGGGATCATGTTGGGATTGGGTGAAACCGAAGCCGAAGTCATTGAAACCATGCAAGACTTACGCAATGCCAATGTGGATATTGTTACCTTGGGACAGTATTTACAACCCACCAAGAAACACTTACCCGTAAAAGAATTCATCACCCCAGAGCAGTTTGAAAAATATGAACGTATTGGGAAAGAAATGGGATTCCGTCATGTAGAAAGTGGCGCGTTGGTTCGTTCAAGTTACCACGCTGAAAAGCACATTCTATAACCGCCTACACATGCAAAAAATTCGAGTAGCCATCAACGGATACGGACGCATTGGCCGCAATTTGTTTCGATTATTGTGGAATCATGACGCCATTGAAGTGGT
The DNA here is from genome assembly GCF_900129405.1 of Flavobacterium fontis. GTDB lineage: Bacteria > Bacteroidota > Bacteroidia > Flavobacteriales > Flavobacteriaceae > Flavobacterium > Flavobacterium fontis. The sequence goes on from NZ_FQVQ01000010.1 coordinate 74,228, forward strand.
TGCCATCAATGACATTGCCGACACCGCTACGATGGCGCACCTCACCCGTTATGACAGCATTCATGGACGCTTTGGTATACCTGTTTCGGCCGAAGCTGATTTTTTGGTCGTTGACGGTCACAAAATTCCCTTTTTTCACGAACGAAACATTGCGCAAATTCCTTGGGCTTCTGTAGGTGTGGATGTTGTGGTTGAAGCGACGGGAAAATTTAAAAGTTATCAGGCATTACAAGAACACTTGGAGGCAGGAGCCAAAAAAGTAATTTTATCGGCCCCCTCTGAAGTGCCAGAAATCAAAACCATTGTTTTGGGGGTCAATGAAAAAGAACTCGATGGGTCTGAACAAATTATCTCCAATGCGAGTTGCACCACCAACAATGCTGCACCCATGATTCAAATTATTGAAGAGTTGTGTGGTATTGAACAAGCCTATATCACCACGGTACATTCGTACACTACAGACCAAAGTTTACACGACCAACCCCATAAAGATTTACGTCGTGCCCGGGGAGCCTCACAATCCATTGTGCCTACTACTACCGGTGCCGCCAAAGCATTGACCAAAATATTTCCTCACATGGAAGGAAAAATTGGAGGTTGTGGCATTCGGGTTCCCGTTCCCGATGGCTCCCTTACCGACATTACATTCAATGTTAAACGCGATGTCAGTATTGCCGAAATCAATCATGCGTTTCAAAAAGCAGCGCAGGGTCACTATAAAAACATTTTGGATTATACCGAAGACCCAATCGTCTCTGTGGACATCCTTGGCAATACCCATTCTTGTCTTTTTGATGCGCAACTGACTTCTGTTATCGACCGTATGGTTAAGGTCGTCGGCTGGTATGATAACGAAATCGGGTATTCTTCGCGATTGGTCGATTTAATTCGTTTGATTTCCAAATAATTTTATTATTTTGTGGTCAATATTGCCCTGTAATGAGAAAACTTTGGTTTTTCATCGTATTTACTTGTGTCGTATCGGCACAAAAAAAGGTATCGAAGCCCTTCGATAGTGTTGGCTATTACTTCGAACAGATACAATACCACAAAAAAGCAAACAACTATAGAAACTGCCTTAATTTTGCCCAAAAAGCAATCAATTATGCGCAAAAGAAAAGCGATGAAAAAGCTTTAGGGGATAGTTATTTCAATTTAGGGCTTATTTATTTTGATTTAAAAAAGAATGAAGACGCGATCGACGCTTTTGTACGAAGTATTGCTTTTTATTCGAATTTAGCCCCCTCACGAGAGCAAGCTTTGTGTTATTATTACTTGGGACTTACGTACATTGAGCAAAATAACACCGCATTGGCAGAGAACAATTTGAACAAGGCCCAAGCCATTTACCAAAAGTTAAAAATTCATAGCGCTATTGAAATGATTAATCTACAGCGCGCCATCGTATACAAACGTATGGGGCGAAATAATCAAGCGCAAGGAATTTTAGAGAAAATTGTAAGTCTTACCGACACGGTACACAACCGAAAAATCGTTCCCGAAGCCCTCTACCATTTGGGGATGTTGGAAAAGGAGAAAAAGCGCAATAACTTGGCCTTAAACTACATGACGCGTGCCCTAAAACAATCGGAAGGACAAGCGGGCCTGCAGGCCAAAATACTTCTAGCATTGAGTGAAATTTATGAGAAAAATGCCAATCTCGAGCTTTCACACGCCTACTTAAAACGCTATGTACAGTTGAAGGAAAAAAATGATATTCAATACCTTCAAAAAATTGAACCGGTCGATTTTGACTCCTTCAAAAATGCTGAAAAACTTAAGCATGCGGAGCAATTGGAACGGGAAAATGAGAGTCAAACGAAAGCCAAAAACTTTGCGAAACTCATCAGTATTTTGGCTATTGCCCTGATTTCAATTCTTTCGTTGTTGAGTTTATCGTTATACAAAAACAACATCCTCCGCAACGAATCCAATAAATTGCTTCAAGAAAAAAACCGCGAATTGGAAATCGCCAAAGAGCGTGCTGAAAATGCCACTAAAGCGCGGTCTGAATTCCTTTCGACAGTGAGTCACGAATTGCGAACTCCTTTGAATGCAATCAATGGAATTACCCACCTTTTGATTGAAGACAACCCCAAAGAAAGTCAGATTGAATATTTAAACTCCCTTCAATTTTCTGGAAATTATTTGTTGACTTTCATCAATGACATTTTGGAAATCAATCGAATTGAGTCGGAAAACGTACCGGTGGAGAATATTCAGTGTGCATTTCATACCCAACTCAAGAACATTCAAAACTCATTTAAAGAAATTGCCCAGGAGAACAATAACATTTTTGAAATTGACATCGACAAATCGATTCCGGAACATCTTATTTGTGACCCGACGAAATTATCGCAAATCATCATCAACTTGGTGAATAACGCCTTGAAGTTTACCAAAAATGGCCACGTGCGTTTAAGCACTCATTTGGAGGAAATTCAAGACAAAACCATCAAAATCAAATTCCAAGTAGCCGATAATGGCATTGGGATACCCGAGGACAAACAACATGAAATCTTTGAAAGTTTTTCACAAGGTTCGATAGAAATCAACCGCAAATACGGGGGCACAGGTTTGGGATTGGCCATTGTAAAACGATTGGTCGAATTGTTGGGCGGTACCATTACGTTGAACAGTAAAGTGGGGCTTGGCACAACGTTTACTTTCATTTTACCGTTCCAAGTCAGCGAAACCCTAATTGAAGAAAAAAAGACATTTGAAACGGAAGAACCCGTCGAAACCGTGGTCGAAGGAAAACGTATATTGCTAGTTGAAGACAATAAAATCAACCAGATGATTACCAAAAAAATGTTGGAAAACCGCGGGATGTCCTGTCGTATCTTAGATAATGGCGAAGACAGTGTTACCCTACTTCGTAAAGAGCCCAACAGTTATGATTTGGTGTTAATGGACGTGCATTTGCCTGGCATTAACGGCACCATCGCTACGCAACAAATTCGGGAATTCAACACCCAAATTCCGATTATTGCTTTGACCGCGATTTCTTTAAATGAAAACCGAGAGATGCTTCTTTCGTATGGAATGACCGAAGTGTTGACGAAGCCGTTTGAACCCGAAAAGTTTTATAAAATTATTGCCGATCACCTACTCTAAGGTATCCGTTTGGATCAATTCACGAATGAGTAAACGCACCTGAGGTTCGGCCTTTTGCGCAGCTTTAAGCACCTCCGCATGATTGACTTCTTCGATACTTTCTTCATTGCCCATGTCGGTAATGACCGATAAGCCAAAAACCTCCATATCCATGTGCCGTGCCACGATAACTTCGGGAACTGTAGACATCCCCACACAATCGGCTCCTAAAATTTTAACCATTCGATACTCGGCTAAGGTCTCAAAAGTAGGCCCTTGCAAGGCTAAATAAATCCCTTCGTGAACTGGAAATCCAGCCTGTTGGGCAATGGCATGTGCTCGGGCAATAAGGGTACGATTGTAGGGTGCACTCATGTTTACAAAGCGAGGCCCGAAACGTTCCTCATTGACACCCCGCAACGGATGTTCGGGCATCATATTGATGTGGTCGGTGAGCAAAACAATTGAACCCACCTGGTACTGTGGATTCACTCCCCCCGAAGCATTAGAAACAATAAGTTTGGACACCCCCAAGGCTTTCATCACCCGAACCGGGAAGGTCACTTGGGTCATGGAATATCCTTCATAATAATGAAAACGACCTTGCATGGCCACAACTTTCTTGGCTCCGATAGTTCCAAAAACCAACGCGCCTTGGTGCCCTTGAACGGTTGATATAGGGAAATTCGGAATTGCTGCATACGGTAAAACATGCGTTATTTGGATGTCCTCGGTAAAACTCCCTAACCCCGAACCCAATATCACCCCGTAATCGGGTGAAAATGAAGTTGCCTTTTTGATGTAATTAACGGTTTCTTGTACTTGTTCCCACATAATCTTGAATGAGTTGTTTCCATTGGTTTTCATGTTGCAAAAGTTGACTTTGCATGGGAAGATAATACAACGGTAATTCTAGTCCTTTTCCGTATAAACGCACAAAATCTTTTTCTGTCGTAATCACTGTTTTACCCGCAAACTCCCGATTCATTCGTTCAATATCTTGCGTAGAAAAAGAGTGGTGATCTGGAAATCGAAGGGTTTGACTTTCGGTTGCGCCCACAAATTCCAAAAAGGGTTTTGGTTTCGCAATTCCGGTAACAAACACACAATCAGCTTTGTTTACACTTGACCACGCCCTACGATTTTGACCGTCATAGACCCCATCTTCGTAGACAATTGTACTAAAAAAAACAGGGACCGAGGCAGCCAAACGCTGTCGTATCTTCTGCTGTGCAAGTTCCGACAAATTGGGGGGACATTTTGTGACAATTATCATGTGGGCGCGTTGTACCCCCGAAGTAAACTCACGTAGAGTACCCGTAGGCAACATCCAATCGTCGCAATACAAATCATCATAGGCCGTCAACAGGATATAAAACCCTGCTTTTACGCGTCGGTGTTGAAAAGCATCATCAAGTAAAATGACTTCGGGTTGCGGCTTTCGGGCCAGCAATTGCGTAATGCCCCGCACGCGATCGGCATCGACAGCAACGGTAACTTCGGGAAACTTTCGGTGAATTTGATACGGCTCATCCCCTACAATAGCTTCTTTTGAAGACGGATCTGTAAGGTCGTTGGCCACCCAATACCCCTTGGATTTTCGACGATACCCTCGACTCAGGGTAGCGATGCGGTAATGAGGGTGTAAAAGTCGTATTAACTGTTCAATCTGTGGCGTTTTTCCTGTTCCACCCACACTTAAATTCCCCACAGCTATGACGGGCACGGGAAAGGTGTAGGAACGTAAAATACCCCAATCATAGGCCTTGTTGCGCAGGGCGGTGATTCCTCCATAAAGAAGGGCTAAAGGGAAAAGGAGAATACGCAAAATAATCATTTTACGAAAGTAACATTTTTTTATCTTTGAGCGATGGAATACCAAAAAATGAGCAAATGCTGGGTGATCCTTTGGGCATTCATAGGCTTGTTGGGACAGGCGCAAAACACGCCTTCCGACAATGCGGTGTTGCTAAAATTGCTATTGAATCGCTTTTATGCCCAAGAGAAACCCATTGTGAAAAATCGGTTGCAATTGCTGTACTTTTACCGTGATAAAGCGCCCAATACCCTTGAACTATGGGATGGCTGTCGCAATCATCCTATTTTACAATCGCGATTGGAGGCCATTAAAAAGCAGGTACAAACACCCAAAGCCCCAGAAACCTGGGACGCTGAATTTTCCCTTTTGTTTGCCAAAGAAAATCAATACTTAAAACAAAAAGTACAACAGCCTGTGACCTTGGCCCAATTTGAAAAGGACACCCAACGCTTTGGCGAAAATAATCAGCGTATGATGATTGTCAATCAACCCATCTACCTAGACCAGGGCTATTGCTTGATTAAAGTGGGATTTTACCGCTCCATTGAACACAACAGCGGCAGTTTCTTTTTATTTCAAAAAAAAGGAGACACGTGGCAAATCGTTGACGAATTTAATCGCTGGGAAACTTGATCCTTTTCCTTTTCTAACCTAGTTTATTTCAAAACCATACTATGACCATAAACCCTTCATTTACCCTACGCCAATTAATTCCTTTGCTAGAAACCCTCGCTCCTACGGCCTATGCTGAGGATTTTGATAATGTGGGCCTTTTGGTCGGCGACCCTGAAGTGACGGTAACCGGAATTCTGGTATGCCACGATGCCTTGGAACCCGTTATTGAGGAAGCTATAGCGCGACAGTGCAATGTGGTTGTGTGTTTTCATCCCATTCTATTTTCGGGTGTAAAAAAGATTACCGGAAAAAATTATGTAGAGCGGGCGATTCGTAAAGCCATCAAAAATGACATTGCAATTTATGCCGTCCACACGGCATTGGACAACCATCCTGAGGGGGTGAATACACTCTTGTGTAAAGCCTTAGGCATCATCGAGTCGGAGGTTTTGATCCCAAAAACCGATTTTATCCAAAAACTAGTCACGTATGCCCCTGTCAAACATGCGGCTGCCCTCAGAGAAGCCTTATTTGCTGCAGGCGCGGGTCGCATCGGAAACTACGAAAACTGCAGCTTCAATTCGACCGGTATCGGAACCTATCGAGGGAATGAAAACAGCAACCCGGTTGTAGGACAACGCCATGAGTGGGTAAACGCCGAAGAGCAAAAAATTGAAGTGACCTTTGAAAAACACCTTCAACAACCCATCCTTCAAGCCCTTTTTAAACACCATTGTTACGAAGAAGTGGCTTATGAAGTTTACAATTTACAAAACACCCATCAAAATTTGGGATTAGGACGTATCGGTAAACTCCCTAGCGCCCGAGACGCCAGAGAATTTTTGCTGGAGGTAAAAGCAACATTAGCCTGTGGCGGCATTCGCCATTCGGCTTTTTTGGATCGAAAAATTGAACGCGTAGCCGTTTTAGGAGGGTCGGGCAGTTTTGCCATCAAAAATGCCTTAGCCGCAGGAGCCGATTTGTACCTCACAGCCGATTTAAAATACCATAATTACTACGAAGCCGAGGGAAAAATGATCTTGGCAGACGTGGGACACTTTGAAAGTGAAAGATTTACAAAAAATTACATAGTTGATTTTCTTAAAGAAAAAATTACTAATTTTGCACCCGTTCCGCTACCGAGTGGAATTCAAGTATCAGAAGTAAATACAAACCCGGTTAAGTACTTATAAAATATGGCTACTACAAAAGAAATGAGCGTTGAAGAAAAATTAAGAGCGCTATATGATTTACAGCTAATTGATTCCCGCATTGATGAAATCAGAAGTGTACGCGGCGAATTACCGCTTGAAGTAGAAGATTTGGAAGATGAAGTAACCGGTTTAACCACCCGTTTGGACAAATTACAATTGGAGCTCAACCAAATTGAGGACAATATCAAATTGAAAAAAGGGGCCATTGAAAGCCACCAAGCCTCGATTAAGCGTTATGCTGAACAACAAAAAGAAGTGCGCAACAACCGTGAATACAATGCCTTGACCAAGGAGATTGAGTACCAAGAATTGGAAATTCAATTGGCCGAGAAGCAAATCAAAGAAATGAAAGCTTCGATAGAGTTCAAAAAAGAAGCGGTGGGTCAAACGAAAGAGAAATTAGATCAAAAAACCACCCACTTAAAGCACAAAAAAGCGGAGTTGAATGATATTATGGCTGAAACGCAAAAAGAAGAAAACTTTTTGATGGAAAAATCGGCAGAATATCGCGAAGGCATCGAAGACCGTTTGTTGGCGGCTTACGATCGTATCCGCAAAAGTGTTCGCAACGGATTGGCCGTGGTATCGATTGAGCGTGGCGCTTCTGTAGGATCGTTTTTTACGATTCCCCCACAAACCCAAGTGGAAATTGCAGCCCGTAAAAAAATCATTACCGACGAGCATTCGGGACGTATATTGGTCGATAATGTATTGGCACAAGAAGAACGAGAAAAAATGCAACAATTGTTTGCATCCATCTAATACACAAGGCCACCCTACGGTGGCTTTTTTATTTCATCCCCCGCGCCTATGATTCAACTACTACTTGCCAAGACTTTGGGGTTATACCTTAACCTCATGAGTTATGTGTATCCCAAACACGCCTTCCGTTTGGCGTATCGTTTTTTTAGTCAACCGCGAAAAGGAAGGTTCAAGGCCGAAAAACCGCCAAAGATTTTACAACGTGCCCAATGGGAAACACATACCATGGATCCCCATGTGATTCAAACCTATGTTTGGCAGGGGAACGACCAGGTAATTCTTCTTGTACACGGATGGGAAAGCAATGCCTCGCGATGGAAAAAGCTGATCAAACCCTTACTCAAAACGGGAAAAACAATTATAGCCCTAGATGCGCCCGCGCATGGATTGTCGAGTGGAATGGAGTTTAACGTTCCCTTGTACGCTGCATTCATTCACAAAATCGTAGAACGCTACCAACCTACCGTCCTTATTGGCCACTCAGTGGGGGGCAATGCCATCGCGTACTATCAAAAACATTATCCGCATCCGGCGCAAAAGTTAATACTTCTCGGGGCGCCTTCTGATTTTAAAATTATTCTAAAAAATTACCTCAAACTGCTTGGGTTAAACCGTCGCATTTACCGCTTTTTAAAGGCGTACACCCAAAAACGATTTGAAGTGACCCTAGAATCCTTTTCGGCGGCTTTGTTTGTAGAATCGCTCACGTTACCTGGAATCATTGTCCACGACAAAGAAGATACAGTGGTTTTGTGGGAAGAGAGTGAAAAAATTGCCAAAGCGTGGCCTAAGGCAGAGTTTATTACGACACGCGGACTGGGACACAGTTTGCATGATGCGTATTTGTATCAAACCTTGATTGATTTTATAGAAAAACCGTAATCACTGCGAATCGCTATCTTTGTGTCATGACACGATTGAATAAATTTCTTTCCGAGTCGGGCTATTGTTCCCGACGTGAGGCTGATCGGCTTATTGAACAAGGGCGCATAACCGTCAATGGATTGCGTCCGGAAATGGGTACAAAAGTGGGTCCTGAAGACCGCATTTGTGTCGATGGAAAACCGATACACAACGACCAAGAGCAACGGATTTATTTGGCGTTTCACAAACCGGTAGGCATTGAATGCACGACCAACACGTCGGTGAAAAACAACGTCATTGACTACCTAAAGTATCCTGAGCGCATTTTCCCTATAGGCCGTTTGGACAAAGCCAGCGAGGGTCTTTTACTGATGACCAACGATGGAGATATTGTCAACAAAATTCTTCGAGCGCGGAACAATCACGAGAAAGAGTACATTGTAACCGTAGATAAACCGTTGACCGATCGCTTTATCGAACGAATGCGCAAAGGCGTTCCTATTTTGGATACAGTCACACGGCCCTGTCCGGTGGAAGCCATAAGCCGGAATGTATTTCGCATTACGCTAACCCAGGGGCTAAACCGACAAATTCGACGCATGTGTACCTACCTTGGCTATGAAGTGACGGCCCTAAAACGGATACGAATCATGAACATCTCGCTCGATGTTCCCATGGGAAAATACCGCCCCCTTACCGCAAAAGAAATGGCACAACTAAATACCTTGCTCGCGGATTCCAGTAAAACGGCTGAAGGGTTTTGAGTTATGAATTATGGGTTATGAATTATGAATTATGAATTATGAGTTATGGACTTGCTGAAAGGGAGTTCCATCTTCTTTATTGATATAGTTGCATTGAATTGGGCGGGGTTGCAATGTGTGGATGATATAGAGGAAAGAGCAAAGAAGCAAGAGCAAAGACTAGTTTTGGGAAGCAAGGGAGCTAATTGCTGATGACTGAACACTGTTGACTGAACACTGTTGACTGAACACTAATCGCTGACTGCTAAAATGACTTACGACTTACGACTAGACGACTTACGACTAACCTTCTTTTAGAAAAAAGAGCAAAGAAGCAAGAGAAAAGAAGGCGCGTTTTATGATCATGGTTCACACTACACTATTAACCCCCTTACACTTTTACACTAATTAACCTTTTAAACTTTGTGCAAACATCGTGATACTTTGTGCTCCAAAATTTCAAAACATTAAGGAATTAAGACTACTCACTATACCGCATAAATTAAGACGATTAAGCAGGCCAAAAAACTAGTTTTTCTAGTCTTAAATCTTAGTGACTTTGAGTCTTCGTGGCAAATAGAAAAAAGAGCAAAGAAACAAGAGAAAAGACTGTCTTTGGGAAGTGAGGAAGCTAATTGCTAATGACTGATGGATAAACACTGATGACTGAACACTGACGGCTAATCGCTAATCGCTGACTGCTAAAATGACTTATGACTAATCCACTTACGACTTACGACTAACCTTCTTCTAGAAAAAAGAGCAAAGAAGCAAGAGAAAAGAAGACGCGTTTTATGATCATGGTTCACGCTACATTATTACCCCCCTTACACTTTTAAACAAAAAAACCTTATAAAACCTTGTGTTCCATTTTTTAAACATTGAGAAATTAAGACTACTCACTATACCGCATAAATTAAGACTATTAAGCAGACAAAAAAACTAGTTTTTCTGGTCTTAAATCTTAGTGACTTTGAGTCTTCGTGGCAATTAGAAAAAGAGCAAAGAAGCAAGAGAAAAGAAAGATTAGAATAAGGGATTTCTCCTTCGTCGAAATGACAAAAAAGGTGTGAAAATAAAGTTTTAGCTGTGTTAAATACTCAAATTTAAAACCTAATACTATTTACTTTGGAAAAATCCCTACCGAAGCAAAAACGAAAAATAGAAGACGCAAGCCCGCGTGAGGGGTAGTAGCGAAAAGCCCGGATGCTGAGGAACGAAAGCAACGGACTTGTAGCGGATGACCCGACCCGGAGGGACACGCAATTGTAATTATAAATTATAAATTATGAGTTATGAATTATGAGTTATGAGTTATGAGTTATGAGTTGCAGAAATACAATCCTCGCGGAAAAGGGGTTTTTAATCGGGGGTTTGGGGTGTGTACTCAGTAGCGCTTGGTGTAGCATTTCTTTTACGTACATTCGTACTGTGTTATTCATCTATTTATTCGCCTTTAGAAATAACGATACAAAACAAACATGAAAGCAACGTATTGTATTGTTCTGACTACTGATTCAACAATGGTTTAGTCGCAACTGCGCGTACATTTTGTCTCCTTCGCTGAGGAAAGCGGGGGCGGCTGGACCCGAATCGGTTACCTATTGTTCCTTATCCAACCTTTATAAATTGCAGTGTAATGTGAACCCCGAGCCTTTCGGGGTTTATTTTTTTATCGGCAAACGGAGTAATACTTCGATTAATTCCTTCGTTTTTAACAAAATAAATGTATAATTGAAAAATAAATACTACTTTTGAAATACGACGAAACAAGAATAACACCCTTTAGTACGGATGAAAAGAGCATTCCTTGCTTTTCTAACACTGCTTCCTGTAGTGGTCTGGGCACAGACCCTAGTTATTCCTGACGTCAATTTTAGGTCCAAATTACTCCAAGCTTCTCCTCAAAACAACATTGCCAAAAATCAGAACGGGGTGGCAATAACCATCGACACAAACCATAATGGTGCGATTGAAGGGAGTGAAGCCGCGGCCGTTTATCAGTTGGACATCAATAACACCAACAGTCCCATGGCCTTCAAAATTCTTTCGCTTGAGGGCTTGGAATCTTTCAGTCAACTGCGGGTTTTATACTGCCAAGACAATGCCATTACTGCTATTCCAGAGGCATCGATGAGCTTACTCACCCAATTGGGATGCCGTAACAATCCGTTGGAAAATTTATCGTTAGCCTCGGCGCAACAGTTGCAATGGTTGGATTGCCGCAATACTGCGTTGCAGTCGTTGACGTTGGCACCCAATATCCCTCTTATCTTTTTGGACGCTTCCTACAATCAACTCACCGAAGTTTCGGGCTTTGGATTGGGAGCACTCTCCTTGGTGAATTTACGGAACAACCCCCTGACTTCGCTGTCTTTAAACGGGGCTACTTCGCTTTCGCATTTGACGCTATCGCATACTTTTTTAACGAATTTGGACGTGTCCACGCATCGCAATTTGGTATTTTTGGACGTGAGTGACAACCTCTTACTTGCCCAGGTTAATTTGAAAAATGGCAGTTTTGAAAGTGGTTTGCATGTGAACAACACCCCGCAGCTCCACTACATTTGTACTGACGAATCTGCTTTGGAACGCGCTTCCGTGCTGTATCAAGTGGCCCTTAACTCGGGTAGCACAAACTGTGAAGTAAACACGTATTGCACCTTTGTTCCTGGGGGAGTGTCGTACGCCTTGAAAGGCATGTTGCGATTGGACACACAGAATGACGGATGTCAACCTACAGATGCCCCCTTTACCCCTTACAAAATGGCCATCACCGCTTCGGGCATCACGCAGTGGATACAGCCTTCCGCAACGGGAAGCTATTCGATTGGTCTCGAGGCGGGGAGTTACTCGTATGCCCCGGTTTTGGAAAATCCCACTTATTTTTCGGTGAGTCCCACGAGTGCTCAAGTTCATTTTCCCGCAAACGTATCCCCGTTCACTACCGATTTTTGTGTGACTCCCAATGGCGATCACCCCGATATCGAAGTGTTTATTACCCCATTGGATGAGGCTTTTGCGGGGTATTCAAGTCGGTATAAAATTACCTGTAAAAACAAAGGAACTACAGCTGTTTCGGGTATGGTCGTTTGGAATTACAATGCCGATGTTAGTCAGGTAATTTCAAGTTTTCCCGTAGCCAACACCGAGGTAAATGGCCAACTTCAATGGTCGTTTGATGCCATTGCTCCGGGGACCAGTTTAAGTTATACCGTTACCCTTGCTCTGCATTCTCCGTTGGACAATCCGCCGCTACTTTCGGGTGAGGTATTGGAGTTTACAGCGCATGTGAGCGGCTTTACCGATGTAGCGCCCTTGGACAATACCTTTACCTTGAAGCAGACTGTGGTCAATTCGATGGACCCCAATAACAAAATTTGTCTTGAGGGAACGAGCATTACACCCGATAAAGTGGGAGATTACATCCATTATTTGATTCGCTTTGAAAACTTAGGTACGGCGAATGCGCGCCATGTCGTGATACATGATGTAATCGATGCCTCAAAATTGAACATGAGTAGCATTGTTGCCCTCGATGCAAGCCATCCTTATGAAATGCGGGTGTATCCCAATCAAACGGTTGATTTTATATTTGAAAACATCAATTTACCTTTTGAGGATGCTTCAAATGACGGTTACGTATTATTTAAAATCAAAACCCAACCTACCTTAACGCTGGGCGATGTATTTAGCAATACCGCTGCGATTTATTTTGATTACAATGCGCCAATCATTACCAATACTTACACCACGACGGTACAAGCGTTAAGTCTCCCTACCCCTTTGCAACCTTCGCTTACCCTGTATCCCAATCCAACGAAGGGCCTATTGTATTTAAATGACGATCAGTTTGCCACCGCGAGAGTTTTTGATTTTGCAGGACGACAATTGGCGGTACTTCCCGTGGTGAATCGTGCCATTGATACGACTGCACTGGTTCAGGGTACGTATATATTGCGTTTGGAAGGGGAAACTACGGCAACCGTACGTTTTTGTAAGATCGACTAACTACACTAGTTTTTTTTCCATAATAAAATCCTCCATCCAATATCCTTGACCAATAGGAATATCGATTGTTTCAACCGTTTGAAATCCTTTTTTATAGTAAAAAAATTGCGCTGTATTGAATCGGTTGACATTAAGTCGTAACGTATGTTGCCCTGCATGGAGCGCGCGTTGTTCGACGGCGTCCAATAAAATACTCCCCCACCCTTTGTGATGTTGTGCGGTACGAACATATAACTTATGCAGTTGGGTGACTCCGGGGGTATATTCTAGTTGATAGGCCGCGAATCCTTGGGCTCGATGATCTTCCTCTAGCAGTAGAAACTGTTGTCCAGCTTCCATTTGCCGACGCAAGGCTTCAAGCGTATAAAACGCCTCCAACATATACGAGAGTTGGGCTGGCGATAAAATTGAGGCATAGGCTTCTGGCCAGATTTCGTGTGCTAACGTCTGAATTACAGTACAATCCTCGAGGGAAGCGGGCCGAACCATTAGGCTAATTTCATTCGTTTTTGTTCTCGTGCCAGTAACGTATTTTTCAACAGCATGGCAATTGTCATCGGTCCCACCCCACCCGGTACAGGCGTAATATAGGAGGCTTTTTTGGAAACATTTTCAAAATCGACATCGCCAACAATGCGATAGCCTTTGGGAGAAGATTCGTCGGGAATTCGGGTGATTCCCACGTCAATCACTACCACATCATCTTTGACCATTTCGGCTTTCAAAAAATTAGGCACTCCCAACGCTGTAATAATGATGTCGGCCTGGGTCGTAATTTGACTGATATTTTTAGTGTGGCTATGGGTTAGGGTTACGGTAGAATTTCCCGGAAAATGATTACGTCCCATTAAGATACTCATGGGGCGCCCTACGATATGACTTCGTCCGATAACCACGGTATGCTTCCCTTTGGTTTGTACGTCGTAGCGTTCTAACAATTCCAAGATTCCATAGGGTGTGGCAGGAATAAAGGTAGTCATATCGAGAGCCATTTTACCAAAGTTTTCAGGATGGAATCCATCAACGTCTTTACTGGGATCGATAGACATCAAAATATGTTGCGTATCAATTTGTTTGGGCAATGGCAATTGAACGATAAATCCGTCGATCGCCTCGTCTTCATTCAGTTGCTTAATTTTCTTCAGCAATTCGGTTTCCGACGTAGTACTGGGCATACGAATGAGGGTGGATTCAAATCCAACACGCTCACAAGCCTTGACTTTACTATTGACATAGGTTAAACTCGCGCCATCATTTCCAACGATAATCGCAGCCAAATGGGGCACTTTTTCGTTGTTTTCCCGCATCTTTTGTACTTCGGCAGTGATTTCATTTTTAATGTCTTCAGAAACTTTTTTTCCGTCTAAAATAATCATGTGTGTTGTGGTTTAGTAGTCGTTCGTATTGGTTATAAAGACAAAGGGTTTGGTTTCGTTTCCGAACTCCAAACCCTTGTAGGTGTTATCGCATTCCGCCGCCGGGCATTCCAGGCATTCCTTTCATCCCTCCCATCATGCGCATGAGATTTTTCCCTCCAGGACCTTGCATCATTTTCATCATTTTACTCATTTGTTCAAACTGTTTGAGCAATTGATTGACTTCTTCCACTTTTCGTCCCGATCCTTTAGCGATTCGTGTTTTGCGTTTCATATCGATGATAGCGGGCTTGCTGCGTTCTTTTGGCGTCATCGAATAAATGATAGCTTCGATATGTTTGAAAGCATCATCTTCAATTTCAACATCTTTCATGGCTTTACCAGCACCCGGAATCATTCCGACCAAATCTTTCATGCTTCCCATTTTCTTGATCTGTTGAATTTGTGCCAAGAAATCGTCAAAACCAAATTCGTTTTTGGCAATTTTCTTTTGGAGTTTTCGAGCCTCTTCTTCGTTGTATTGTTCTTGGGCGCGTTCTACCAAGGAGACCACGTCCCCCATTCCCAGAATACGATCGGCCATCCGCGAGGGATAGAATACATCGAGGGCTTCCATTTTTTCACCCGTACCGATAAACTTGATGGGTTTGTTGACCACCGATTTAATGGTTAAGGCAGCCCCCCCTCGGGTATCACCATCGAGTTTGGTTAGGATAACACCGTCAAAATCCAAGCGATCGTTGAAAGCTTTGGCTGTGTTTACCGCATCTTGTCCCGTCATCGCATCGACGACGAAAAGAGTTTCTTGGGGTTTGATGGCTTGATGCACTTGTGCAATCTCATTCATCATTTGCTCATCAATCGCCAAACGACCGGCGGTATCGACAATTACGACGTTGTACCCATTGGATTTAGCATGTTGAATGGCTTTTTGGGCAATATCGACAGGGTTTTTATTTTCGGGTTCTGAGTATACCTCAACCCCAATTTGTTCTCCCACAACATGCAATTGGTTGATCGCTGCAGGGCGGTAAATATCACAAGCTACCAATAAAGGTTTCTTATTTTTTTTCGTTTTTAAGTAGTGGGCCAACTTCCCAGAGAAGGTGGTTTTCCCCGATCCTTGTAAACCCGACATTAAAATCACAGTAGGGGCTCCCGACAAGTTAATTCCAGTTGCCTCACCTCCCATCAATTCGGTTAATTCATCTTTTACAATTTTGACCATTAACTGTCCCGGCTGAAGGGTCGTCAATACGTCTTGTCCCAATGCTTTTTCTTTGACTCGGGTGGTAAAGTCTTTGGCGATTTTAAAGTTCACGTCGGCGTCAAGAAGAGCACGTCGAACTTCCTTGAGCGTTTCGGCTACGTTGATCTCGGTAATTTTACCGTGTCCTTTTAAAATATGAAAGGCTTTATCGAGTTTGTCGCTTAAATTTTGAAACATAGTTTGCTACTAAAAAAAATGATGGCAAAGATACAAATTAACCCTATGCCATTCAAGCTGAAAACAAACAAAAAACCACCCTCTAAGAAGAGAGTGGTTTCTAACAAAAACACACATTAGTAGGTAATCTACTTAATTTTTTTCAAAGGTGAGATAATCGGTTCCGCCGTTACCGCCGCTGATATCAATGAGTTCAATTTTGGTGTCGGTTCGGGATTGAATATCCCAATCGTCGGTGAGTTCTAGGAAATTAGCTGGCGCCGTAAACGCAATATTAAAATCCAAATCATCCATACTATCATCATTACTGTTGGAGTCGGTTACCGACCAAACCCCAGTGTACGTTTGTGTTCCATTCGTCGCTGTCAATACATTGGAGGGACCGAAGGTAAAATTGTATCCTGTAAATTGATTGGTTTTAATGGTACCCGAATCATTGTACAAGGTAATGCGCCATGTCCCTGAGGAGACCGTATTCACCACCGTAGTTTGATTTACAGAAGAAGTTGAATTATCATCATCATTACTACACATGGAGGCTACATTGACCAAAAAAACAAGGCACAGCAGCATAAGGATCTTTAGTTTTTTCATATTTATTTATAGTTAGGTTTACATTTTGATAGACCACTCGCTAGTCGTCTAATTCGATGGTATCTTTGATACGATTTTTGATTAAATTGGCCAAGCTTTGATTGCCATCTTGATCGTTGGGATTAATTTCGATAACCCCATCACCGTCGTTATCGGTCGCAACACTAAAGTCGATACTATTGACTACCGCATTAAGGTCAAAATTGAGGTATAAGGTAGTAGTGGTATTGTCGATGATCAAGTTTTGTGCGGCATCTTCATAGTCAATCTCAAAATCTTCTTCAATGTTATGCCAGAAAACAAAGGGAGTTCCGTTGATCGTTCCTTCAATTTGCACTGATTTATTGTACATAGGACTGTTGACTTGTTTGTTGCGACTCATCGTGAATTCTACTTCTTCATAAACCCCTGCAGGAACATTTAAGGCCGCAATATCAATCGTATTGTTTAAAACATTTACTACAAATGGTCCATTCAATTCGATTTCATCATCACTATCAAAAAAACCATCATCGTCGTTGGAAGAATTCTCAGCAAATTCAAATTCGATTTCTTTAAAATTAAAAGTAAACGAAGTAAGACTCACTACCGCATTTGGACTCGCTGCAGTTACCTTTCCTTGGTTGTAAATACTGCGTGCTTTAAGGACTAGATTGTCACTTTTCCCTTCATTATCATTACTACAAGAAGCGAGTAATACTAAAACTAAAATTGCGAAGAAAGCATAAAATCTTGTTTTCATAAGAGTATTTTTTTAAGAGTTATTTGATTTATTACTAAAACAAACGACCCCTAATTTACCCTACCAAAAAATATTTTTTTAACACTTGTTTATTGAAAAAAATTGAGCCGCCTATAACGCAAGAGATTTAGCCTATTTACCAAAAAAAAAGCCTGAACAATTTCAGGCTTTCTAGGGTATTTTTTGAAGAGCTACAGCTTGCGCAAAACAAGATATTCTACGTCATTATCGCTATCAATATAACGAAGCCGTATAACACCAATGGTATATTCTACAATGGTCCAATCTTGATCTAAATCCAGTAAATCGGCATTGCTAAAATTGAGGTTTAACTTTTGGGTATTCCCTGTTGTATAATAATTCCAAGAACCATTGGCAAACAAACTACCTTCAAAAACTTGGATATCAAAATTACTGAGAAAATCAAAGGTATAATCTTCATAATCATCCGTATCGTCACTGCCATCATCGTCGATATAACTCGATACATACCAAATATTATCTGTTAGTAGGGTAGTAAACGATAGCGGCGTATTGCCTACGGGAACATCGCATAGCGAGAGGTTGGCATCAATTACCGATTCAAACCCAACATTAGATGTTATCGTTTGGGGGTTGTTATTGGCATCGGTAACTGTAAGGGGATAACTTAGGCTATATTGAAGATTGGGTGTCAAACTTGCCAGGAACTGATACAAAGAAACATCATTGGTCAAGGTATAGGCTTGGGTTTGTTGGCTCGACGTATTATAGGTATTGATGGTTATGGGAAACTGTATGTTCACACAACGAATTTCGGTTAAATCATCAGAGCTGTAATCTTCATACAAGTCTTCAAACTGATTGTAACTGGTCACGGTTACCAGTTGGTGGTTTTTTAACCGAAGTTGAATAGGATAGGTAAAAAACACCTCATCCGTATCGTTGGAATAGGCATTTTTGATGTTTTGCACCGTTTGAAAATCACTTTCTGAAGCCACGGTAATTGTTGAACCATTAACCGTTACGGTCACCGGCAAAACTACACTAAAACCACTACAACCGTCCAATACATTATCAAACGCTGTAGGATTTTGAGCAATTCTTTTTAACAACCCCGTCAATAAAGACGATTGGGTTAAGTTGGAATTGGAGGTCGTTTCAGTCAACGATTCCTTTTCACAACTCATCATCGTGAGTAGAATTCCGAAAAAAAGTAATTTTTTAAACATGAAATTAATTTAGGGTATAACAAATATAAACGCATTTTCCCTACCTAAAATTTATTTTTTTACTTTTAACCGCAAATAGTTTTTTTCTCATGGAGGATGCCAACCTATGTAACGAGTCGCTTTTTGAGCGTTTTTACCGTGCCCATGTCAAGGCCTTGCGCAATTTTTTGCTGTATAAATTTGGAAATACCGAACAAGCGGAAGATTGCACCCAAGAAGCTTTTATCAAATTATGGCAAAACTGTGGGCAAGTTACTCCTGAAAAAGCTAAATCTTTTTTGTACACGGTGGCCAATAATTTGAATTTGAATCAAATTGCCCATCAGAAAGTTGTACTAACTTACGCACAAAAAGCAAATGTCTCCTCGGCGACTTCTGAATCTCCACACTATATAATGGAGGAAGAAGAATTTAAAACCCGACTTTTATCCGCCATCGAAAATTTAAACGAAACCCAACGGGTCGCTTTTTTAATGCATCGCATTGATGGAAAAAAATACCACGAAATTGCAGAAGAATTAAACATCAGTGTAAAGGCCGTCGAAAAGCGAATTCATTTGGCCTTGGAAGAGTTACGAAAAAAATTTTCAAATTTTAGGTAGGGTTTTTACAACGATAACGGTTTTATCCTTGAATCATTATGAAAGAAGAAGAAAAATATCAATGGGCAGCTTGGTTGGACGACCAAGTTTCTGATGCGGATCTGGAGCAATTGCGTCAGGATCCGGATTATGCTGTGATGGAAAAAATCAAATCCTACACCGCCGCCTTGCGCACCCCTGAATTTGAGGAAGATGCGCTTTTACTTCGTATTCAAAACCAGCAACGTCAAATTGGCAAAGTCCGTCGTTTGTTCGTCAAACAAACCCTGCAATGGGCTGCTTTACTACTTGTATTCCTTGGTTTAGGACTAGGGTACATGATGACGCGTACGGAACATGAAATGACAGGATCGGGTGAACGGATCACTTTTCAACTCCCCGATGCCTCTGAGGTGCAATTGCATGCCGGTTCTGAACTTGCATATAAATCTTGGAACTGGGATTCCAACCGCCTAGTTTCACTCGATGGTGAAGCGTACTTTAAAGTGGCCAAAGGAAAACGATTTGACGTAAAAACAGCACAAGGAACTGTTTCGGTTTTAGGGACGCAATTCAACGTAAAAGTGAGAGGAAATCGTTTGGAAGTGACTTGCTTTGAAGGAAGAGTTCAAGTAGCTACCCCCTCCGAAAAAATTATACTTACTCCCGGAAAAACATTGGCTTATGACCAACAAAAGCGTCTGTTTTTCCATACAACAAATGCACTGCAACCCGCTTGGATTGCTAAGGAATTAGCCTTTGAAAAAGAAAAACCACAAGATGTTCTGGCAGAACTAGAGCGCCACTTTGACCTCACGATCAAAGCCGAAGCGTTTCCGAAAAACGAATTGTTTACTGGAAAATTACCCGGTGATAATTCGGAAGCTGCCCTACAATTGTTGGCCCATTCTTATCATTTCAAAGTGGTCAAAATCAATGACCGCACCTATTCCTTAGACGCTACTCCTTGATGCGATTACGATACTTTTCATGTTTGTTACTCTGCTATATCTCCTGTTTGGGCACATTTGCTCAGTCAGGAGATCCGGCTTTATTGGCAACTGTATTAAAAGATATCGAAAAACAACACCGTGTTGAATTCAGCTACATCGAAAGTGATATCAACTTTCTAAAAGTAGTACCCCCACCAACTTCCTTTTCGCTTGACGCCAAACTTGTTGCCATCACACGGCAAACCCTTTTGGCCTTTACAAAGGTCAATAACCGGTACATTTCGGTATCGGACAACCCCCAGAAAAAAGTTAGATTTCAATTGTTTTTAAAAGATAACGAATGGAAGAAACCTGTTGAAAATGCGCGCATTACGATTTTTCCAAGCGAAACTGTGGTCTACTCTGATGAGTTAGGCTATGTCTATTCGACAGACAAACAAATTACCGCGATTACGATTGAACATTTGAATCATGCCACGGTCCGATTAACCGATGTGAACCCACTTCATGGAACCGTTGTCTACCTCAACGTTAAACCCACTCAATTGCAAGAGGTGGCCACCCAATTTTATTTTACCAAAGGGGTAACCAAAAAATGGGACACCGGCTATGAGATAAAGCCCAAACAGTTTGGACTCTTGCCCGGACTTACCGAGGCTGATGTGTTTGAATCGGTGAAACAAATTCCGGGTGTGATTAGCGCCGATGAAACACTATCCAACTTGACCATTCGCGGGGGCACTCAAGATCAAATCCTGTTTCAATGGAATGGGATGCGGCTGTATCAAGTCAGTCATTTTTTTGGATTACTTTCTGCGATTAATCCCAATCTAACCCACAAAATCAATATTGTTAAAAATGGAACCTCTCCTTTTTTGGGAGAAAGCGTTTCAGGCGTAGTTAGCCTTTCCACTTTGGACGACACCGAGAAATCCCCGCCGTTGGAATTGGGCGCCAACCTCATCAATGTCGATGCTACATTTCGCCATCGATTCTCAAAAAACGCCCGTTTGGCCTTGAGTGCCCGTCGCGCCATCACCGATGTATTCAATACACCAACCTACCAGAACTACTTTGATCGGGTATTTCAAAATACGGTAGTGACCGATTTGGGGCAAGCAGCCACGACGAATTACGCTACCGAATCCAACTTTTATTTCTTTGATTATACGGGGCAATATGCGCAAAAAATCGGGGCTAAAACGACGTTGACTTTTGATTTTATCACCATTTCCAATCAACTTAATTTCAAACAATCGCGTCAAGAAAATTCCCTTCGTATAGAAAAGGATAACGGTTTGGATCAAGAAACCTTTGGGGGCGTGATCAATGGTATAATTGCTTGGAATGCCAAAACCAACAGCGCCGTTAAAGCCTTTTTTACCCGACACGAACTCTATGCCTCCAACGAAGCTCTTTTTTCAAATCAAACCACATTTATACGAAACGATATTAACCATTTGGGACTTGAATGGCGACAAACGTATACCTGGACACCCGAAATTACTTTGGACGCTGGCTATCAATTTGACGCTATCAGTAATCAAAACATCAGCCGCGTAAACAGTCCGTTTGTAGATCGCAATGAAGTCAATGTGTTGCAAAATCACGCCTTGATTGCAAACCTTACTTGGCAACGAAAGGCTTTTAAATGCAGTGGTGGCCTGCGACAAAACTATTATGAACGTTGGGGTGTTTGGTTGACTGAGCCCCGTTTTACCGCGACTTGGCAATTTCATCCCGCGTGGGAATGGGAATGGGCAGGAGAACTGAAGAGTCAAACCGTGAGTAAGATTGTCGACCGACAGCAAGACTTTTTGGGTATTGAGCGCCGGCGTTGGATATTTAGTAATAACGAAGACCGACCTATTTTACAAAGCCGACAACTGTCAACGGGAATTACGTTTAAAAACAACGGATGGCTTTGGGGTACTGAGCTTTTTGCCAAAAAAGTAACGGGCATTACAGGCCGCAGTCAAGATTTTCAAAATCAATATGAAAATTTGGACTTCAATGGCGATTTTTTAGTGTATGGAGCGGAAATCCTTTTACAAAAAAAATGGGAAAATTGGGTGAGTTGGATTACGTATAGCTACAATTATAACACTTATACTTTCAAAGGATTACGTCCAGAAAGTGAGTTCCCCAACAACAATGAAATACGCCACCATATCGCCTCGGGTATTGGGTATGTCAACAAGGCGCTCAAAATTACCTTAGGAGGAAAATGGTTTAGCGGTCGTCCGACTACTTTACCGAGCGAGCCTGCCATACTATTTGACCCACAAGCAGGAAATAGTTTTATCAATTATCAATCGCCCAATAGTGATCGCTTGCCTGAGTTTTTCCAGTTGAATGCGTCGGGTAGTTATGCTTTTACTTTTCAAAAACATACCCTAACGCTGGGCGCTTCGGTGATTAACTTGACCAATACTCAAAATCGTATCAACCAATTTTTCAGGATCAATACCAATGCGCAAACCTTGGAGCAAATTGATACCTTTTCCTTGGCTCGAACGGTAAATGTTTTTGTGCGCTATTCGCTATAAAAAAATCGATATAAATCGGATTTCTATTTTTACATACGTTCAGGAACCTGAATTCCGAGTAATTTAAAGGCGATTTGAATTGTTTCGGCAACTTTGGCAGAGAGTTGTACGCGAAACACTTTTTTGTCTTCCGCCTCTTCTCCCAAAATAGACACGGATTGATAGAACGAATTATATTCTTTAACCAACTCGTAAGTATAATTGGCCACCAACGCTGGACTATGGTTACGGGCCGCATCTTGAATGACAGTGGGGAATTGGAAAAGCTGCTTTAACAATGCTTTTTCTTTGGGATGCAAGGCAACGAGAACAGGATAATTATAGTCGAAATCGGCTTTTCGTAAAATCGACTGAATTCGCGCGTAGGTGTACTGAATGAACGGGCCCGTATTGCCGTTGAAATCAACTGATTCTTCAGGATTGAATAGAATTTGCTTTTTGGGATCCACTTTTAGAATATAATACTTCAAAGCCCCTAGTCCGATGACACGGTACAACTCTTGCTTTTCGGCTTCAGAATATCCGTCAAGTTTCCCCAATTCAGCAGCAATTTTACCCGCAGTTTGAGTCATATCGTGCATCAAATCATCGGCATCAACTACAGTTCCTTCGCGGGACTTCATTTTACCCGAAGGCAATTCCACCATTCCATACGACAAATGATACAAGTGTTCGGCCCAAGCGAAGCCTAGTTTTTTGAGGATTAAAAACAACACTTTGAAATGATAATCCTGTTCATTTCCAACGGTATAGACCATTCCTTTTACATCGGGATAATCCTTGACGCGTTGAATGGCTGTACCAATATCTTGTGTCATATAAACGGCAGTACCATCGGAGCGCAAAACAATCTTACGATCGAGGCCATCGGCGGTCAAATCAATCCAAACAGAGCCATCGGGATCGCGTTCGAAGATGCCTTTGTCCAAACCTAATTGCACTACTTCTTTCCCGAGTAAATAGGTATTGCTTTCGTAGTAATAACTGTCAAAATCAACGCCCAAATTGGTATATGTCGTATTAAAACCATCATACACCCACTGATTCATGGTGTTCCAAAGTGCCACAACTTCGGGATCGCCGGCTTCCCACTGGCGCAGCATTTCTTGGGCCTCACGTAAGATTGGCGCTGTTTTTTTGGCCTCCTCTTCGGCAACACCTTGGGCTACTGCCTTTTCAATTTCAGATTTATAGGCTTTGTCGAAAGCAACATAGTAGTTGCCAACGAGTTTGTCGCCTTTGATACCAGTTGTTTCGGGTGTCTCGCCGTTTCCAAATTTTTTCCAAGCCACCATGGACTTACAAATATGAATTCCGCGATCGTTGATGATTTGGGTTTTGTATACTTTTTTTCCCGCTGCCTTTAAAATTTCGGCCACGGCATAACCTAATAAATTATTGCGAATATGACCGAGATGCAGGGGTTTATTGGTGTTGGGAGAAGAATATTCGACCATTACGGCCTCAGCATCGTTGGAGGTAGAAAATCCAAAAGTGGCGACTTCCCGTATTTCTTGAAAGGATTGGGTATAAAACGTATCGGCAATCGACAAATTCAAAAAACCAGAAACCACATTAAAAGCGGTTACCTCAGGCGTATGAGCTACCAAATACTCACCCAAGAGCGTACCGATTTGAACGGGATTTCCCTTGATGTGTTTTAAAAAAGGAAAAATAACAACGGTAATGTCTCCTTCAAACTCTTTGCGCGTTTCTTGAAATTCAATTTTTTCAAGTTGAACGTCAAAATGTAGCGCTAAGGCTTGTTGTATGGGAGCGGTTAAAAGCTGTTGAATCGTCATTGGTAATTTTTTTGATGGCAAATATACCACATAAAAAGAATAGTAATTGTAATCCAATACTTACGAATTTAAAGTTTACGTAAAAATGATTTTATATAATATTTTTCTTACATTTAATACTTTTTTTATCACTTTATCGATTTTATTTGTTTTTAATCGATTTTATATTACATATTTGTCTTGTCAAAATCAAGCCCCTATGAAAAAACTACTAACCCTTTTGCTACTGTGCATCAGTGTCGCAGGCTTATCACAGCCCATCACTGTTGATGCCAATACCTACACGGTACCCCAATTGGTCAACAACATCTTGATCAATTCTCCCTGTATTTCGACACAAAATATCTCTTGGCGTACAGGTTCCAATTTTGGATCTGTTAATGGTATTGGATATTTTGTGAACACCAATCCAAACTTCCCCATGCAAAGTGGTATTGTTTTGTCCACGGGGAGTGCTGTTGAGGCTGCGGGACCTAATACTGTTTTTTTAAACTCAGGAAATGTGGCGTGGACAGGTGACTCCGACTTGGAAGCGATATTGGCTGCCTCTGGGATCACGATGAATTCGACCAATGCTACAGTGTTAGAATTCGAGTTCTCAGCTTTATCCCCCTATTTCGATTTTGATTTCTTATTTGCTTCTGAGGAATATGGTAATTTCCAGTGTCAATTCTCTGATGCCTTCGCTTTCTTGTTGACTGATTTAACCACAGGAACCACACAAAATTTGGCGGTGGTCCCTAACACCAATACGCCTATTTCGGTTGTCACTATTCGTGATTTTCTATACAACTCAGGCTGTCCTTCGGTCAATGCTCAATATTTTGGTCGTTTTAATGGCGGCAACAATGCAGCTTCAGCACCGATCAACTATAATGGTCAGACAACCGTATTGAATGCAGCAGCGACATTAGTTCCGGGACGCAATTATAGAATTAAATTGGTCATTGCAGACCGTGGTGACTTCAATTCGGATTCGGCAATTTTTATTGCCTCCAATAGTTTCAACATCGGACAAGATGTATTGGGTCCAAATCGAACCGTTGCCAGTGGCACTGCGGTTTGTCAAGGAGGGTCAACTGTGCTTACTTCTGGGCTCAGTCCTGCTCAGTATACGTTCCAATGGCGTCGTAATGGCGTGGTAATCCCTGGGCAAACGGGTCCTTCACTTACGGTGACACAACCCGGTACCTATGCGCTTACGTATACTAATATTGCTTTCCCTTGCCAAGAAGTTACGGATGAGATTACGGTAGAGTTTCATGCCAACTTTGTGTTCCCTAATCCCGTGAATTTATACAAATGCAATACAGGAAATAGTCCTTATACGTATAATTTAAATTACAATACGGGTCAAGTTACCAACGGTATAGCTCCAGGTCATACGGTAGCCTATTTTGCGACACAAGCCGATGCACAAAACAACGTTAATCCTATTGGCCCCAGTTATGTCAGCGCTGGTAATGAAACGGTCTTTGTTCGTGTAACGAGTCCGGTTACTGGTTGTGGTATGGTGAAATCATTCCAATTGCTTTTAACAGCGCCACCGGTTGCCAACACCCCCAATGATGTTCAACTATGTGCGCGCCCTGATGGGAATCCCGTGAATTTTAATATTCGTCAAGCCGTATCTAGCCAAGTTTTAGGAGGTCAGAATCCAAATATCTACGGTGTTGCAGTCTATCGTACCTTAACTGATGCTACCAATAATACTAATATTGTAGCCAATGGAGTCATCGGTTCGCTTGGAGGCACTTGCTATGTTCGTGTATTTGTGTTTACCGACCCTACGTGTTATGCCATTGTCCCTGTTAACATGGTGGTATTACCAATTCCTCCTGTTGATGATTTTGAAGATGTGATTACCTGTGATGATTATACCCTTCCTGCGTTAACCAATGGACAATATTTTACGGAAGCCAATGGACAAGGAACACAATTATTCCCAGGTGATGTGATTGATCAAAACGCCACTATTTACATTTTCAACAGTAATCCAACACCCCCTTTGTGTCCGAATCAAACGTTTTTTACGATTACTATCTTACGTCCCGATGAATCTATTCCCGATGAGGAGCATTGTAACAGTTACACCTTACCGGCATTGGTACGTGGAAACTATCATACTGCGCCCAATGGTGGGGGAACCTTATTGCCTGGAGGATCTATCATTACTACCTCGCAGACTATTTATTACTATTATATGATGACAGAACCGCCGTTTTGTCAAATCGATATGCCTTTCAATGTAACCATTATTCCTTTTGGGGATGTCCCAACGATGGAAAATGTGTATGATTGTACTTCGTATACTTTGCCTCCCCTATCTTTTGGAGCTTATTACACTGAACCCGGTGGTCAAGGAACATTATTAGCCCCCGGTACTGTTCTAACGAGTACGCAAACCGTTTTCATTTATGCAACCAATGGAACTTGTACCAGTCAATCCTCTTTCCAAGTAGTGATTGGGATGAACTTCCCTACTTCGGTTAATGAATGTGTTTCGTTTACATTACCTGCTTTAGAGGCCGGAAATTATTACACTGGTCCGATGGGAACGGGAACACAAATCCCAGCCGGAACTGTCATTAATACTACCCAAACCATTTATGTATATGCGGTGACCCAAAATCAACCGAACTGTACAGACAATTACAATTTCACAGTTAGTATTAGCCTTCCTCCTTTGAATCCACCCCAAAATGCGGTAGGATGTGGAAGCTATGAATTGCCTCAACTTCCTTATGGGAACTACTTTACGGGACCCGGCGGAACTGGAGACATTATGTTTGCAGGAGATTTAGTCACTACGAGCCGCACTATGTATATCTATCTTGATGGTGAAGGAGGATGTATCAATGATGTTAGTTTCCCCGTGACGATTAATCCATTCCCAGAAGTTGATTCGCGTTCGGATATTGATGCTTGTCATGCTTATGTGTTGACCAATTTGGAACATGGAAATTATTTCACGGGTCCCAATGGAACGGGTACGCAATTGCAAGGGGGCGATGTGATTCAAACCACACAAACCTTATACATTTACGCTGAAAGCAACGGATGTACAAGTCAAACAAGTTTCACCATCAACATCTTCACCATTGATGCCCATGAGTTAAACGATGTTACCGTTTGTGATGCCTATGTACTTCCTGCGTTGCCCGGAAACAACAAATATTTTACCCAAACAGGAGGACAACACGGCTCAGGACAAGAATTGGCTCCCGGAACAGCAATCACTACTTCTCAAACGATTTACATCTATGTAGAATCGGGAGAACGCATCAATTGTTCCAATGAAAGTAGTTTTGTGGTTACGGTAAATCAAACCCCCGTCATCCCTGCCATACCATCGGTTTTTGTTTGTGAATCCTATACGTTACCGACGCTTACGGTTGGAAACTATTATACACAACCCAACAAAGGTGGAGATTTAGTTGCTGCGGGAACCGTAATCACTACAAATCAAACCTTGTATGTGTATGCTGAAACTGGGACAACACCCAATTGTTTTGCTGAAACTAGTTTTTCTATCACGATTTATAATGTGCCTCAATTGAACAATGTAGTATCATGTTCAAGCTATGTTTTACCCGCTTTAACTACGGGGAACTATTTCAATGGACCCAACGGTACGGGTGGACAAATTGCTGTGGGCAGTGTAGTTACGCAAAGTCAAACAATTTATGTCTTTGGTCAATCGGGATACACGCCCAACTGTACCGATGAAACATCGTTTACGGTAACTGTCGTTCCAGCTCCAACTGCGCAAGCGGTTCCAGTAGCACAACGAACTTTTTGTGATACTGATGGAACAAACGATGGTGTACTTAGCCTTGATTTAACGCAATTCAACACTACCGTATTGGGGAACCAAAGCGGACCTGAATTTGTAGTTACCTATCACGCTACTTTGACCGATGCACAAAGCAATACTGCACCATTGACACAAAGTTCTGCTGCAATCGTTTATGTTCGCGTAAGCAACACTTTAGCACCCGATTGTTTTGCCGTTCGAGCGCTTCAATTCATCATCAACAAGTTACCCGAACCAACCCCACAAGATGGTATCATTTGCTACAACACCTCGACCAATCAGCTAATCCAATCGTACACATTGAACAGTGGATTATCAGCTTCAACACACACCATTCGTTGGTACAATGAAGCAGGCGATCAAGTGGGAACAGGTGCCATGTATACCGTTCTTGCTCCAGGTGTGTATAGTGTTATTGCCACAAACAATGCTACAGGATGTGCTTCAGAGGAAGTTATGGTTACGGTAACACCTTCAGAACCGGCCATTGTAACCTACACTGTGAGTGAAGATTTTGCAGATTCGCAAACCTTAACGGTCAATGCACAAGGCAGTGGTGAATATGAATACCAATTGAACAACGGTGAGTTTCAAGACAGCCCAATATTTTACAATGTAATGAGTGGTTTCCACACCTTGACTGTTCGCGACAAAAACGGTTGTGGTTTGACCGTATCGCAAATTGTTGTGGTAAACTACCCTCATTTCTTTACGCCTAACGGTGATGGTGCCAATGAAACGTGGAATATTCGTGACCTACGCGATCAAGAAGTAGCTTATATCTACATTTATGACCGTTACGGAAAAGTACTTACAAAAATCAAACCTTCGGGATCCGGATGGGATGGTACTTATAACAATGCCCTTATGCCATCTGATGATTATTGGTTCTCCATCACCTACCAGAAAGATGGCCAAGAAAAAGAATTTAGAGCGCATTTTGCGTTGAAACGATAACTCCTTTTTGCCCCAAATAAAAAGGAAAGTAATTCTGTTTGTACATGAAAAAGCCCGATGTAATGTCGGGCTTTTTTTTTGTATTGAATAAAAAACGGTTTTACCATCGAATAATAGCACTTCCCCAAGTAAAACCACTTCCAAAGGCGGCCAAAACGACTAGATCACCTTCTTTGATTTTTCCTTGTTCCCATGCTTCGGTCAAAGCAATTGGAATAGAAGCTGCCGTGGTATTGCCATACTTCATGATATTATTGTAGACTTGATCGTCTTCCAAGCGGAACTTTTGTTGAATGAATTGCGCAATACGCAAATTAGCTTGATGTGGAATCAACATATTAATGTCGGAAACCTGCAAATTATTGGCCTCCAAACCTTCATTGATCACTTCTGTAAAACGAACTACTGCATTTTTAAAGACAAATTGACCGTTCATATACGGAAAATACGATTCGTCATTAGGATCATTATCGCGAATGATATCGGTCACCCAACGTTGCCCCATTCCAGGTGCAATCAAGGCCAATTCTTCGGCATGTTGTCCTTCAGCATGTAAATGGGTCGAAAGAATTCCCTTTTGCATATCGGTTTCACGACTGATGATCGCTGCTCCTGCCCCATCGCCAAAAATGACAGAAACCCCGCGTCCGCGTGTGGTCATGTCCAACCCATGGGAGTGCAATTCGGAACCGATAATCAAGATGTTCTGGTACATCCCTGTTTTGATGTACTGATCGGCAATGGAGAGGGCATAAACGAATCCAGAACATTGGTTGCGGATATCCAGTGCGCCCACCGTTT
Source organism: Flavobacterium fontis (assembly GCF_900129405.1). Classification (GTDB taxonomy): domain Bacteria; phylum Bacteroidota; class Bacteroidia; order Flavobacteriales; family Flavobacteriaceae; genus Flavobacterium; species Flavobacterium fontis. The sequence continues at coordinate 104,182 of NZ_FQVQ01000010.1, forward strand.
TGAGTCCCAAATCTCGCTGCACCAATACGCCCGGTCCAGGAAAATAATAATCGGGACTAAGGGTCGCAAAAATGATAAAATCGATATCGTCTTTTGAAATTTGAGCGCGTTCAATGGCTATTTTGGCAGCTTTGACCCCCATTGAAGTGGTCGTATCTTCGCCACGAATCACATGACGACGCTCTTGAATCCCCGTACGCTCCTGAATCCAAGCGTCGTTGGTATCCATGCGTTGGGACAAATCATCGTTGGTGACAACATTATCGGGGACATAAAAGCCTAGGCCTTTTATTTTAGAACGATACATAGACTTCGTTTTTTACAAAATTAAGTCCACAAATTTAGTGAATTGTTAAAAACTGACCCGAATATCACCCAAAAAACATTGCTTTTGACAAAATAGAAGGCCCAAAAATCTAGGTCTATTTTACAATTTTAACCGATTGCCGGCCCGTATTGGTATGCAGATTTATATAATACACGCCCGAAGGATACGGAAAATCAAATTGATATGTTTTGGGTCCTTGGTGTTGAATCTCATCAACTATCAAGGTTTTCAACCATTTGCCTTGGGCATCGTACAATCCTAAGTTCAAATGATCATTCCCCAAATATTCAATCGTCAGTTGCAATTTATCGCGAATGGGATTGGGAGCAACGGTAACCTGCAACGGCATCCGTCCTTGTTCGTCAAAAGTAGGGGTACTTAAATTCCCCGACAACTTATAAATAGTCGTACCGCAGGCAAAAGCTAAGGTCGAATTCACCATAAAAATGCGGTTCAAATTCCCCCCCACATTGGTATTCACCCAAGTATCCCCTCCGTCGGTGGTTTCATATATTCCTGCCGAGTAGCCGCCCATCCAACCGTGATTGGCATCGAGAAAACCCACGGCTTGAATACCCGTTTCAGGAGCTGTTTTGGTTGTCCACGTTTGTCCCCCATCACTAGAGGTAATTAATTTTCCCGTTTGAGGGCCAAACGATTGCACTGCACCAAAGATCTGATTGGGATTATTGGGTAAAACTTGTAACTTCCAAACGTACTCACCCGGAATCGAACCGTTGTAGACTACCGACCAGGATTGTCCGCCATCGGTGGTTTTTAGGATTAATGCTCCTGCGGCATTATTTCCGCAGGCGTAACCTGTTTGCGCATCCAAGAAAAGAACTTCAACCAACGCATTGGCATAGGCTGCCATATCGGTATATTGCCAAGTTTGGCCGCTATCGGTAGACTTGATCATATAGGCAGGAGAAAAATAAGCTCCGCAACCGTACACCGTTGCTCCCACAGCATCAAGGCCGCAAATCGCTTGTGGATTGGGCGAGATAGAAACTAAATTCCAGGTAACACCGCCATCCGTTGTGCGGTAAAACTTACCATTCAAAGTACCTAAAAATCCAACATTTTCATCGATAAATTCGATATTTCGAAAATAGTGATCACTTCCCAAAAGAGCATTGTTGGTTTGCAACACCCAATTTTGACCGCCATCGGTAGTTTTATACACCGCGGCATAATACCCATTGGCAGCCCAACCGGTAGTTTCATTTAAAAAAAACACATCATCAAAACGCTGTCCGTTGGTATTCACAGTAATGTTGGGAAGCGGTGCCCAAGTTAACTGTGCATACAGTGGAAAATAGCAACATAAAAGGAGTAATCGTATTGTTTTCATCGGGTTGGAATTTGACCAAAAGTAAAAAAATTAACGTTTTATTAGTCGTTCGATTCAAATAAAAATATGAGTTTTAACTCCGTAAACAGATTTCGTTAATAGAAACGATTAACAAACCTAAAACCATGAAATTTAAAGCTTTCTTTTTATTCCTGATTACGGCCACCACTTGGGCTCAGGAAAATGTTACGTACCAAAAACCACCTGCTGAAATTATGGCCTTGGCCGATTACCAACGTGCTCCTTCGGTATCGATGGATAGCAAGAAAAACTATATGTTGCTTTCGTATCGAAATACTTACAAATCTCTTGACGACTTGAATCAAGAGGAAATGCGATTGGCTGGTTTACGGATCAATCCCATTACCAATATTGCGAGTACGACCAACTATGTCAACAATTTAAAGTTGCGTAAAGTAAAAGATACACAAGAAATGCAAGTGAAGGGATTGCCTGAAAATCCGAAGATTGCCTTTATCACCTGGTCGCCCGATGAGCAAAAAATAGCCTTCACCCATACGACAGCTACGGGTGTTGAATTGTGGGTGATTGATGTGGCAACCGCTACGGCCAAGCGCCTTACGGAGGCCGTTTTAAATGCCAATTTGGGTTCGCCTTTCCTCTGGAAAAATGACAATTCCCAAATATTGGTCTTGCAATTACCAGCCCAACGTGCGGCCTTGGTTGATCAAAAAAAGGACTTACCTACCGGCCCTACGGTTTCGGTGAGTGAGGGTAAAAAGTCGCAAAACCGCACCTACCAGGACCTTTTAAAAAACAAAACCGACGAAGCCAATTTTGAGGCATTGGTGCAATCGGAGTTGTATTGGGTTGGACTTGATGGTAAAAAAACCTTGTATAAACCGGCTGCTATTTATGCAGGCATGAGCTTTTCCCCTGATGGGAATTATTTGATGCTCACGCAAATTGAGCGTCCTTACTCGTATATCGTGCCGATGAGTCGTTTTCCACAACGCTCTTTGGTGTATCGCACGGATGGCACTTTGGTGCAACAAGTGAATGAAGTCCCCTTAACAGAAATCATGCCCAAAGGTTTTTCTTCGGTTCGCAAGGGAAAACGTAACATGACTTGGCGACCCGATCAACCGGCGACTTTGTTTTATGTGGAAGCGTTGGATGAGGGTGATGCGGGGAAAACGGTAACACACCGCGATGCACTATGGGTATGGGAAGCACCATTTACAGCGGCACCGCGTGAGTTTATGCGAACCCAACAACGTTTTGCCGGAATTGCTTGGGGGAATGAAACCGTGGCCTTTGTGTATGATGATTGGTATGACACGCGAAATCAAAAAACCTACCTTGTCAATCCTTCGATCAACAATACAAATCCCAAAATTGTATGGGATGTAAACTCACAAGACATTTACGCCGATCCGGGTAATTTTGAAACCAAACGCAATGCGTACAATCGAAATGTTTTGGCCATTGAAAACGATAATTTATACCTTTTGGGCGATGGATTCACCAAAGAAGGACAGTTTCCATTTGTGGATGAATTTAGCCTGAAAACTCTAAAAACCAAGCGTTTGTATCAATCCAAATTGAAAGATAAAAAAGAAGATTTACTTTCGATAGAAGATTTCAAAAAAGGCGAACTGCTCGTCATGATTCAATCCAAAAACGAATTCCCCAATTATTTTTTCCGCAATCTAAAATCGGGGAAGTTAACCCCAATTACCCAATTTAAGAATCCTTTTGAAAGCATTAAAAATGTGTACAAAGAGGTGATCAAATACAAACGCAATGATGGCGTAGAACTTTCTGGCACGTTGTACTTGCCGGCCAATTATGACCGAGTGGCTAAAAAAGAAAAACTACCGTTGTTGATTTGGGCGTATCCTGCCGAGTTTAAAGACAAAAATTCTGCTGGGCAGAGTGACAAGAATCCCAACGAATTTACGTTTCCCAACTATGGTTCATTTGTGTATTGGGTAACCCGAGGCTATGCGGTGCTTGATGATGCATCGTTCCCGATTATTGGGGAAGGAACGACCGAACCCAACGACACTTTCATTCCGCAATTGGTGGCCAATGCCGAAGCTGCAATTAATGCCGTTAACGATTTGGGGTATATTAATCCGAAAAAAGTGGGTGTGGGAGGCCATTCGTACGGGGCATTTATGACTGCGAATTTGCTAACACATTCCAATTTATTTGCCTGTGGTATTGCGCGAAGCGGAGCCTACAACCGAACGCTGACCCCTTTTGGATTTCAAAGTGAGCAACGCAATTATTGGGATGTTCCGGGCGTATACAACACCATGTCGCCCTTTATGAATGCCGAAAAAATGAAGACCCCTTTGTTATTGGTACATGGCGATGCCGATAACAATCCGGGGACATTTACCTTGCAATCGGAACGGTATTTCCAGGCGTTGAAAGGCTTGGGAGCACCTGCACGATTGGTTTTACTCCCCAAAGAATCCCACGGATATGCTGCCAAGGAAAATATTTTGCATTTACTTTGGGAGCAAGATCAATTCTTGGAAAAGCACTTGAAGAACTAAATCAACCCACATAAAAGCGACAAGCCCGAAGTTAATCTTTCGGGCTTTTTTTATGTTAAAAACTATTTATTTATTGTTTTTCAATAAATTTTTATTATTTTTACCCCGAATTAAAAACCCTAACCCATGGAAATAAAAATTTCAACACAAACCCTTTTACAAATTTTTAAAGGTCTCACGTGGATTGTATTTATCGGTTTATGCATTCAAGCGGGGACAGTATTATTTAATGTACTTTACGCGGTGAGTTATCAACCCAATGCGGCTCAGTATTTTTTTCTTGACAAATTGGTCGAAGTAGCTCCCAGTAACTTTGTCGTTTTGATGATTCACATGCTTATTGTGGCCGTGCTCAAGGCACTTTTGTTTTATATTGTTTTAAAGTTATTTACCGAAAAACGCTTTGATCTTGAGAAGCCTTTTACGATACATTTACAAAAACTTTTATCCAATATGGCCTATATTGCCCTTGGGATTAGTCTTTTTGCTGCTTGGGGAACGCGTTATTTGAAACAGCTCACAGCTATGAAAATTGAACTTCCCAACAATGAAACCTTGTTCATGGGTGGCGCCGACGTTTGGCTGTTATTGGGCATTATACTTTTGGTTTTATCCCTTGTCGTAAAACGCGGCATTGAAATGCAACAAGAAAACGAACTTACGATATAACGATGGCAATTATTGTAAACTTAGACGTCATGATGGCGAAACGAAAAATGTCGTTGAACGAACTTTCTGAGCGGGTCGATTTGACGCTTTCCAATGTATCGATATTAAAAACTGGAAAAGCCAAAGCTATTCGTTTCTCAACTTTGGAGGCCATTTGTAAGGTATTGGACTGCCAGCCGGGTGATATTTTGGAATATGCTCCTGATAAAAAAGCAGAATAAATTGCGGTTATCGGGACGTTATTTGAACAAAGACATGGGAACCTTCAGCAATGGGTTCAAAATGAATACCATAAACCAATGCCGTACCCATGCGTAACGCCAATAAATAATGACTTCCCTTAAAATAGCTTTGTTCAACCTGAGCGGGGATGCCTTTTGAGGAAATTTGGACGTGATGCGGGTAAACGTGATGGATTTGCCCTTCACGATCCAAAATCGATACTTCCTCAAAAAGAGAGGCTACATACAAATCGGAGGTATGGTACAATTCCTTGGGGGTTCCTTGGGCGATGGCGTTTCCGTCTTTCATTACCAAAACCGAATCGGCATACGACAATACATCGGTGGTATCGTGTGTAGCGATGAGGGTCGTGATGCCTTGTTTTTTTAAGTAATGAAATAATTTCCGACGAAGACTGTTTTTGCGAAAATTATCAATATGACTAAAGGGTTCGTCCAGTAATAACACCTCAGGTTCTTTGGCCAAAACACGTGCCAAAGCGACCCGTTGCATTTGTCCACCGCTCAAATATTTGGCCTTAACATGCGCATAATCGGTCATTTCGACAATGTCTAAAAGTTCGAATATGCGCGCTTTTTTCTGGTCAGGATAAAAATTGGACAAATGTTTCCCTACATTCTCAGCTACGGTAATGTAAGGCATCAAATCAAAATCTTGGGCCAAATATTTCATAAACTCCATCCCTGGAATCAAATGGTACTTGGGTCCGAGAATTTCAATATCATTCCAAAAAATTTGACCTTCATCAAGATCAAACAGTCCGTAAATCGCTTTTAAAAGAGTACTTTTCCCACAACCGCTTTCGCCAATTATAGCATGGCAACACCCTTGCGGAACTGAAAAATCAATCGCCTTCAGCGTAGGTTTATTTTGATAGGAAAAAGAAACAGCAGAAACGTTAAGCATGGCACAAAGGTAAATAAACCAAAAGTCTTCAGCGCCACTAGTTTCGCATTTACCCTTAAAAAAGGAACAAAATTGAAGTATAAAAGCAAAGATTGCCAAATTGCTGTTCTTGGCCTCTAGAATTGCGATATTAAAAATTTTGTATTTACTAATTTTTTACTTAAAAATTTAAATACGTCAAAAAAAATCATTAAAAATATTTACACTTCCACAATCATTACCCCTATTTAAAGGTAAAAACTCTCTTTTTACCTATACATCATTACAACATTGGTGTTTTTTGTACGCTAAATCCCACACAGAAAACAGCAGTAAAGTCAGGTCGATTCAACTTCAATACGCGCGAAGGTTAAAGGAATTACAAGGGATAAATAAAGAAAACCAACCTTGTATAGTTTTTATACACTACAGGAAAACTTTTTGTGTTTACAAGCCTTATAAATTTGAGAATCAACAAAATCAAACAATAAATCATGAAAAAATTTTTATTATTAATTTTCCTATTGTCATTTGCATTAGGACGATCACAAGGGGCAGCACCCGGTGATCCCGGAAGAAACTCCTGGGATGTGATTTCCCTATTTTCAGGAGCTTACACCAATCTTCCCGGTACCAATTTTAACCCATTTTGGGGACAAACAAACAATCACCCTAACAACATGACAACGCCTTCGTATGGTGGTGATGAAGTAAGGCAATACCAAAATACGGGTAGTTATCAGGGCACTGAGACCCAAAGTGATGTAAATGTATCGGCAATGACGCGATTTCACATTGAAATTTATTCCTCAACATTGACATCGATTCGTTTATCTTTGATCAAAATCACTGCGGGAACTGTTGAAATCCCAACCACTTTGCCACTGATTCCTGGGCAATGGAATGTGTTTGATATCGATATTTCGGGGCCAGCATTTGCAGCAATTCGTCCCAATTTCCGACAAATAAAATACGACCAACCTGCTGGTGCTGGGAATATTCAAAATTTAATTGTCGATAATTTATTCTTTTGGAGACCGGCAACGTTACAGCCTCCTACAGTTGGGACATTTACTGTACCTGCACAATCCGTTGGAGCCGCGCCATTCACCTTAACGCCTCCCACTTCCAACAATACCAGTCCGTTTACTTACACCAGTAGCAATACGGCAGTAGCTACCATTTCGGGAAACACCCTTACAGTAGTTGGAGCTGGAACCTCAACCATTACCGCACTTCAAGTATCGGACGGCATCTATGGTCCTAGTAGCACACCGGCAACCTTGACCGTGAGCTTCCCTGCACCGGGTCCGTCGCCAACACCACCACCCCGAAGTGCAAGCAATGTAGTATCCATGTTTACGGGTACACCCACTACCTATGCCAATGTAGTTAACGCCATTCGAGCACCATGGACAGCTGGTACGACCATGACTGAAATACCAAATGGATCAAACACTTGTCTTCGCCTCGAAAACTTTGGATACTTAGGTTACATTACCCCTGGGGCGAATTTTAGTGTTGTAGGGATGACCAAATTACATGTTGACATTTATTTGAACACCCCCATATCAAACATGTTTGTTGTGCTTTTAGCACCTGGAGATCAAATGTATAACACAGGACCTCTTGTCGCTGGTTGGAATTCATTAGACATTAACTTGTCTGCTTACCCTGGAGCAAATCTTGCCAATATTTACGGTATCAAATTTGAACAAAATGTAGGTCCCACACGTCAAATCTATTTGGACAATATTTACTTCTATGTAGCGGGTACCGAACCTACAATCACTGATTTTACCCTGCCTGAAAAAGTATTTGGAGATGCGCCATTTACCATTACACCCCCTACTTCGAATAGTGCTGGAGCGTTTACCTACAGCAGTAACAATCCGAGTGTAGCAACCGTTTCTGGAAATACGATTACAATCACGGGTATTGGAACAGCAACCATTACAGCAAGTCAAGCAGCCAACGGTATCTATGATGCTGGATCTATTACCGCGCCTTTGGTAGTAGCTGCACCCCCTTTAACCACACCTGCACCGACCCCTCCAGCGCGCAATCCTTGGGATGTTATCTCATTGTATAGCAATGCCTACAGCAATGTACCTTCGGTGGCTTGGCAAGGAGTATCTGCCCTTTCTGACGAAGTTTTAGCGGGTAATGACACCAAAAAAATGAGTAACTTCTTGATTGAGTTGGTCAATTTTGCTGGAACCAATGTGTCGCAAATGACCACACTTCACATGGACATTTACACTACAGATTGTACAGGCTTTAATATTTGGTTATTAAACAACGGCGATCGTAATGCGCAATTTTTCCCTACCTTAAATACTTGGTTTAGTGTTGATATTCCCTTATCTACCTATGCCAACAATGGATTGAACTTAGCCAACATAATTCAATTAAAATTTGAGAGTTTGAATGGCCCTGGAAAAACGGTTTATGTCGATAATATTTATTTTTATCGTCCAGCAACTTTATTACCGCCAACCGTAGGTTCTTTCAGCGTTCCTGCGAAAAATGTGGGGGATGCTACCTTCACCATTACTCCCCCTACTTCGAATAATACAAATCCGTTCACCTACACCAGTAGCAATACCAACGTAGCTACGATTGTAAACGGAAATCAAATTCAAATTGTATCGGGAGGAACAACAACGATTACGGCGTCTCAAGCGCAAGATGGAACCTACGGCCCGAGCAGTGCAACCGCTTTATTTGTGGTAAACTTCCCTCCTCCAGGTCCATCGCCTATTCCTCCTGCTCGTGATCCTGACACTGTGATTTCGATGTACACCGGAACACCTTCTACTTATGCAAATCCGGTAGGTTACACCATGATTCGCGCTCCTTGGACAGCGGCGACAACGTTGACCGAAATTCCTAATGGAAGCAATACTTGCTTACGTGTGGATAACTTAGGCTTTTTGGGCTATGTTACGAGTACAGAACCTGTTCGTTTCAGTGTTGTAGGAATGACACACTTGCATTTGGACGTTTATGTAAATACCGCTTTTTCTAACTTATTCTTCTGGTTGTTAACCGATGGTGATCAACGCAGAGACATCGTAGACTTACAACCCGGTTGGAATTCAATCACCATTGATTTGAATGAATTTTCGGGAGCTAACTTATCCAATGTATATGGGTTCAAGTTTGAGCAAAACCAACCCGGACCCCTACAAATCTATTTGGACAACATTTACTTCAGTAACGATACGTACTATATGGATGCGGATGGGGATGGATTTGGAAATCCTGCTTCACCTGTCATCGGTCAACAAATTGGTGCTGTCATGAATGATAACGATTGTGATGACACCCGTGCTTCGGTTCGTCCTGGTGCACCCGAAGTTTGTTTCGACGGTTTAGATAATGACTGTAACGGAGTGATTGACAATATCGGTCAGCCTGGAGGATGTACCCCCATTGTGAGTACAATTCCAACAGCAACCTGTGGTACTGAAGTAGCTTACGGAGGTATCGTGTATTCCAGCTGGGTAACCGGGGCTCAAGGCTACCGTTTCCGAGTGACAGAGGTTAACCCTGCCGATGATTCTGAAATTCCTGGAACACAAGTGATTGTGGATATGGTATTGCGTAATTTATACTTACACAACTTGTCGAACTACAAGTACAATGCGAAGTTTAAAGTTGAAGTAGCCGTTCGTTTCAACAACGTATGGCAACCGACCTACAGCGCCCCCTGTTTCTTGTTGACGCCAACACCTGTTAGTTCTATGATTGGTTGTGGTACTCAAGTAACGGGAATCAATACGCAAATCTTCAGTACTATTGTGCAACGAAGCAATGGTTATCGTTATCGTGTACAACGTTTAGACAGCTCGTTACAGCCTGCTGGTCCTGTTCAGGAAATCACTTCGGGTATCCGTAACTTTACGTTTGCTTCGGTAACTGATTTCCGTTACGACGCGAATTATAGCGTCTCATGTGCAGTGCGTAACACCGACGGTTCGTTCTTGCCTTACGGTCCAAGCTGTACAATTCAAGCACCGAAACACCCTACGACGCAAGTTCGTGGTACTCAGTGTAACGATTATGCGGTGACCAGCTACAGTGAGCGTATATCGGCTGATGCTGTTCAATCGGCGGCACAATACCGTTTCCGTTTGTTTAATGA
>NZ_FQVQ01000035.1 GCF_900129405.1 Flavobacterium fontis
GCTAACGTTCCGCCTTTAGTTTGCATTATTAAATATTAATTACTTTAACCTATAAGGAAACGGGTGAACTAAAACGTTTCGTAGGGTTGTGACCTATTCGCGGCATAAGACCCGTTTCCCCATTAGGACTTGCTTGATCTACTTGGAATGATGGGTTTTTAGACCCGATAAAGGCGATAGCAATGCAAGTATTTTTTATCTCTTAAAAACAAATTTATGAAAAATGTAAATCAAACCATCGGTATTGATGTCTCAAAATTAACTCTGGATGTGTACATCAAAACTGAAAAAGTACACCACCAATTCAGTAATGATTCAAAAGGATTTAAACAACTGATCAATTGGCTTATCAAACGAAAAGTAAATCTTGAACAAACCTTATTTTGCTTCGAGCATACGGGTTGGTATTGCTTACTGTTAAGCTATTTTCTTTATGAAAACAATTACGCTTATTGTTGTGTTAATGCTATCGAAATCAAACGTTCTATGGGTTTAAAACGTGGTAAAAGCGATAAAGCCGATGCGTGGGAAATCGCTCACTATGCCTGGTTAAGACGCGATGAATTAGTCCCCAGCACACCACCGGCAAAGAACATCATCGAATTACAACGTATGATGAGTTTACGCGAACAATTAGTTAAGCAACTCACCGCAAGTAAAAATCTTTACAAAGGAATGCTCGATTTAGTTCATGATGAAATAAACGATGTTTCACTGGGCATTTTAAAAGAAAATATGGTTCAATTAAAGCTTCAAATTCACGCTATTGAAAAAGCTATGAACCAACTCGTTACTAGTGATAAAACTCTTAAAGACAACTATAAATTATCCAAAACGGTCAAAGGGGTAGGAATGATTCTAGCGATGCAAATGCTGCTGCACACCCATAATTACACGCGTTTTGAGAACTCAAGACAATTTTCCGCCTACTGTGGATTAGTACCCTATCCACATCAATCCGGCACCAGTATTCATGGGCGAAATAAAATTCATTCCATCAGTGATAAAAAGATGAAAAGCTTGTTATCAATGTCAGCAATAAGCGCTATACAACACGATAAAGAACTTAAATTGTATTATCAAAAACGGGTAGAAGAAGGCAAACCTAAGATGGTTGTGTTAAACATCATCAGAAATAAAATCGTATCCCGCGTGTTTGCAACCGTTAACCGCGGAACGCCCTATGTAGAATTAAGTAAATTTTCGGCTTAAAAACTTGTTTTTGATCTTGGAATGCCGCTAGCCGACTGTGGCG
>NZ_FQVQ01000008.1 GCF_900129405.1 Flavobacterium fontis
AAGTCCTCAGAAAACTTACGATGCTTACTGATTAATTTGATGTTTGCTTTCATATAAATTGACTTGATGTGGTCAACCTATATCAGGGACGTACACACTGAAAACTGTGTACTGATCACTGAACACTGAACACTGAACACTGAACACTGAACACTGATTCCTGCTAACCCATGAAAAAAGCCATCCAACTCCTTTCGTTTTCGTTGTTCGTTAGTTTTACTTTTCCTTGTTTTCAAATGTGTTCGGATGCAACGTTATTGAAAAGAAAGCACCAGGAAACACCCACGTTGGCCTCTGCAAGCCCCCCGAAAACAGCGCCCATCAAACCGGCACCCCTAGGGGAAGAAAAGACCCCTGAGGAACAAGCTGCCAAAGTGACTTTTTCAACGTATGAACTCGCCCTGAAAAGCTTTGAATTGGATACTGTAGCCGATTTGAAAGAACGGGAATCCTATCCGTTGCTTTGCTTTACCGGCGTTTTGTTGTGTACCGTATTGCTTTGTTATTATGCGGTTCGGGAACGGTTTTTAGGGGTTTTCAGGATTTCGTTGGTTACCATTAGCTTACTCATAACCGCAGTTGGACTATGGGTTTATGACAATACGTTGGAGGAATTTCAACAATTGAAGTGGGGCTTTTATGTTGTTTTGGTGACTTTGTTGGTGTTGGCTATTTTCTCAAATCTTGCATGGGGAAAAAAGAAGAAAGAAGAAAGAAGAAAGAAGCAAGAAGAAAGAAGCAAGAAAAAAGACGAGCTTTGGTCTAGAGAAAAGAAGAAAGAAGCAAGAAAAAAGACGAGCTTAAAGAAGTGAGATAGCAAATTGCTGATGACTGAACACTGAACACTGAACACTGAACACTGATGACTGAACACTGAACACTGTTGACTGAACACTGATGACTGTACACTGAACACTAATGACTGTTTATCTCGCCACGGTCATCGCTACACGTAACAATTAGTGAGCACCATAAACATTACTTCGGATGAAATTGTGAAAATCTTTCGACTCTTTTTTCTTTACCCCATTAACTGTAATGTTAAAATTGCTTCCCATACAAAGGGAGTCAACTTGCGCATGATTATGATATATTACCTGCATCTTTACATCAAAATTTATTTGAGTCGTATCATTTTTTAACTGATTATAATAGCGTTGAAACAACTTTAAAGTATCTTCATTGTCGATTAATTTATACTTAACTCTTTCTTTTAACATTTCACTTCTAAGCGCTTGGCAGGATATATTCATTGGAAATTTTAACCCAGGATCTAGAAAATAAACTTCAAGAAAAATAGCTGCTTGTTTTTTCTCAAATTGATTACAACCATTAAAAAACAAGAGTAAACCCAATACCCAAAATGTTTTGTGAATTAATTTCATCGTTTCGTTTCGTGTTTAGCCTACAAGATTTCCATTGATGGCCTTGAATTATGTAAGTTATAAAACCATTTCGCCTCGAGAATCTTGTCTTTATACGCCCCAAAATCTCGAATATCCCGCAATCTCATCAAAAATAGTTACTTTAGAACAAAAAAGTTGACTAAAAACTGAACGTTTCGCTCCCTTGTAAACTGCAATTGATGTTTCAAAAAGGCTTTAAATATCGAATCTATCTCGTATACCTCATCATTATAGGGTCCTCCCTATGGGGCACTCCGCCCTTTCATTACGGATACTATGACAATCCGCCTTTGGGTTTTTGTTTCATCATAAATCTAACAACCCTTTTTCTATTTTTAATCCCTCTCAAACAATTCATCGTTGGGGAAAAAATAGTTTATGCAAGCTTGGTATCGCTGTGTTCCTCTGTTATCGCTGTAAATGCAGTGGCATGGGTTATGGATTTTATATACGGAACAGATACCGATTGGGATGAATTGAATTCGCCTGCAGTTTTGGATAGTTTTCTGTTTTACCTTCTCACCTACTTTCTCGGTGTGGGATTTTTCAAACTTTGGCTCAAATACAAAAACCAATAGCTCCTTAATTTGTACCCGAAAGTTCGTAGCTTCGTCCTTGCGGTAAACGGAGCCATGGCCATGAAGTAGTCCATCACCCAAAAAACATTACTTTTGCACAAAGTATCCGATATGAATTGTTGCGTCAGGCTACTGGGCCTACTCCTTGTCATTATGGGATTCGGATGCCAGTCCGATCGTTCCCAAACGTCCCTAGCACAAAACCAAAACATCGTGCGGTATGCCCAGGGATTTACGTTGCAAAACTACAATGACCTTACTGTGGTTACCGTGCGCAATCCTTGGCCCGAAGCCCGACAAACGTACCGCTATGTTTTGTATAAAAAAGGGGCGCGCATACCCGATTCGCTGCAGCAATTCCCCGCCATTCGCATCCCTATTCAAAAAATAGTGGTCACCTCTACCACCCATATTCCTTCCTTGGAGATGTTGAAAAAGGTACCCACACTCATAGGATTTCCACAACTGCAATACATTTCCTCGGCGCAAGTACAAGCGCGCATCGCCCGCGGAAAAGTGGCCGAACTGGGGAAAAACCAATCCTTAAATATCGAGCGACTGATCACGCTGCAACCCGAGGTTGTCATTGGATACGGTATCGACAATCACAATCCTACCCTAGACAACCTGCAACGCAGCGGCTTAAAGGTGATGCTCAACGGCGACTGGAATGAACAAACGCCACTGGGTCGGGCGGAGTGGATTAAATTCTTTGGAGCGCTTTACGATGCACAAGAGGAGGCAGAACGCATTTTTACAAAAATTGAAAAAGACTACCTCAAAACCAAGCGCATCGCGGCACGAGCACCCAACGCACCTACCGTCATGGCCGGCGATGTGTTTGAAGGACAATGGTACCTTCCCAAAGGCGATAGTTGGGGCAGTTTGCTACTCAAAGAAGCCCACGGCAACTACCTATGGAGCGCTACAAAAGGCACGGGAAGTCTGGCCCTCTCTTTTGAAACAGTATTTGAAAAAGCACACAACGCCGACCTGTGGATCACCTCGGGTCAGTTTCAAACCCTAAGTGAAATGGCAGCCCAGAATCCGCATTACCGCCAATTCAAAGCGTTTAAAAATCAAAAAGTGTATTCGTTTCACCGAAAAAAGGGAAAAAACGGCGGCAGTCTCTACTACGAATTGGCGCCCAACCGACCCGATTTAGTACTGAAAGATTTGGTGAAAATACTCCACCCAGAATTGTTACCTTCATACCAACCCTATTTTTTTATGCCGTTACAACCGTGACCCTAACCTCTCGTCATCGCGGGCTTTTTGCCCTGTTAAGTGGACTCCTACTGTTGGCCTTTCTCAGCAACATCGCTTGGGGGCAAGTGGCTATTCCCTTGGGTGATGTTTTGCAAACTATTTTTGGACAAACGCCTATCCAATCGACTTGGTCCTATATTATCCTTGAATTTCGAATCCCAAAAGCGCTCACGGCTATTTTAGTAGGCATGGGCTTATCGACTTGTGGGTTATTGATGCAAACGCTTTTCCGTAATCCTTTGGCGGGACCGTATGTGCTCGGACTCAGCTCGGGGTCGAGTTTGGGCGTAGCCTTGGTACTCTTGGGAGCGGGATTGTTACCCACCGGACTATACACCCTACTCACAGGCCCCTACGGATTGGTGACCGCTTCGTGCTTGGGCAGTTTAGGGGTTATGGCCATAGTGTTGGTTTTATCGCGAAAACTCAGAGACAGTTCGGGTTTACTAATTGTGGGACTCATGTTTGGCAGTTTTACAGCCGCCGCGGTTTCTGTACTTACCTACTTTAGTTCGGCCGAACAATTGCAACGGTTTACGTTTTGGAGTATGGGTAATTTGGGCAATTTGACCTACACACAAATAGGAATTCTTACGGTTTGTTTCGCCGTGGGGCTGCTCCTCACCTTGCAGAGTATAAAAGCCTTGGACGGATTGTTGTTGGGCGAAAACTATGCGGCCAGTTTAGGCATAGCGTTGGGAAAATCACGTTTGCGTATCATTTGGGCTACCGCTTTACTTTGCGGCAGCATTACGGCCTTTGTGGGACCGATCGCATTTATTGGTTTGGCGGTGCCGCATTTGGCCAAACTCTTATTTCAAACCAGCAAACACGGTATTTTATTGGCGGCTACGTTACTCATTGGAGCCATCATCATGCTCGGCTGTGATACAGTGGCACAAATGCCCGGTTTCGATTTTACACTACCCATCAATGCCATTACCTCGCTCGTTGGCGCGCCCGTTGTCATTGGATTAATCATTCGAAAAAAAGCCTTATTATGAGTGTAAATTCCCTGCTTCGCGTGTGCGATCTTACCATTGGGTATGGAAAAGGAAACCAGGCACTTCCCTTGGCCACTCAATTGCATTTTGAACTCAAAGCGGGACAGTTAGTTAGTCTCATTGGTCCCAACGGCGTAGGAAAATCGACCTTGTTGCGAACCCTTTGTGGGATTCAACCCGCGTTGTCGGGATCGATTTTTTGGGAGGACAAACCCTTGGAGGAATGGACTGCCGAACAACGCGCCCGAAAATTGGCCTTGGTGTTGACCGATAAGATTCCGAAAAGCAACCTTACGGTTTATGAATTGATTGCGCTCGGTCGCCATCCGTACACCAACTGGCTTGGGCAACTCGCCCCCGACGACATAAAGGCCATCGAAACTGCGATGGAGCAAACAGAGGTAAGCCTTTGGCGGGACCGAAAACATTATGAATTAAGCGACGGACAATTGCAACGCGTTTTGATCGCCCGAGCCTTGGCCCAAGACACGCCTTGGATTGTATTGGACGAACCCACGACCCATTTGGATTTAGTGCACAAAGTAGGCGTGTTTCAATTGTTACAACGGGTGGCACATCAAACCGGAAAATGCATTCTCTTTTCTACCCATGACATTGATCTTGCCATTCAACTTTCGGACGAAATGTTGATCATGACGCCCCAACAATTGGTGTTAGACCAACCGTGCAATCATATTGAATCGGGCATATTTAATACGCTATTTACCGACGAACACATTCGCTTTGATGCCGAAAAAGGACGGTTTGTCATATCCTAAGGGCATTTTCTTTATCATTTTTATACAACCCAAACATCCATTTATGGATACCATAAAAAAAGCTGCTCCGAAGAACAGCTTTTGATTGGGATTATTGCAACCGATTATTGGCGACTTTGCACGTAATCGGATAATTCATCAGCATTAGAACTAAAACTGAAAATTCCGTTTAATTTAAAGTAATTACGGGGTTCGATGCAGTAGTCATAAGCGAATTTAGCGAACTCTAATTTGTTATCGTCGAAGCTAAACAAATTCGCAATTTGCATGATTTGATCCACATTCAAACAGTTTACCGCTACAATTTGCTTGGCTGTTTTCATACGAGAATCTTCAAAAGCCTGATTTTTTAAGGTCGTTAAAGCAGCATTGTAATCGGCTGGACGCATACAACTACGACTTGGACATCCTACAGGCGCCACTTCCACAGGTACGGGAGCCACATGACCGCCCACATGAGAGGAAGAAGTTGTGGTGGTAGTAGTTTGCGTTACGGTGCCCCCCATGCCCATATTGTCATTGATGGAAACACCCATATTAAGTCCACCAATATTGATGTTGGCGTTGATATTGTCCCCACCATTGGTCGTCGTGGTTGTGGTCGTTTGTGTAACGGTACCGCCACGAACAGGAGCAGGTTGTTGCACCACTACAGTTTGCCCTGGGTTTACGGGACGCGGACGGGGTTGCCCATAATGCATAACATACACATTGGCTGGGGGAACAAAATTGGGTTGTACAGGCACTGCTGAGAAAAAATTCAATTTCATTTTCCCTTTCTTGTTTCGGTCGCGACGAATTTTATAGGTCACATCCGACATGATACCGTCCGGATCGGCGATCATCATGTTGTTGGTGGTAATATCCATCAACGTTTTGTCTTCAAACTGAATACGCGCGTTGTAGTACGGCTGATTCAAGTCCTCTACTCGAATGTTAGTTTGGGGGATATCATTTTGCATTTCCCCATTTAAAATAAGGTAAAATTTGTCGCCATCTTCAGAGAAAATAGTCAAGTGTCCAATTTGTCCTACTTGAGCCATAGAGACTGCCGAGAGTAGCACAAACAATACAGAAGTAATTTTTTTCATGATGATTGTTTTTTTTGGTAAAAATACGGGTTATCTGTTAATATACAAATTCAAAAATTAAGCCAAATTTATTTTTTTAGTAAAATCGTTACAAGCCTACCTGTTCAAAATGGGGAACTTCTTGCACGCTGCCTGCGCTCAAGTTTAAGGCAATACCGCCTACGCGAACCCGTACCAAACGCAATGTTGGAAAACCCACTGCCGCGGTCATTTTGCGCACTTGACGAAACTTCCCTTCGGTGAGCGTTAAGGATATCCAACAGGTGGGGCCATGACGGGCATCTCGTATGCGTCGCCCTTCGCCAATACAGGGCGGCAAAACCGTCACAAGTCGAACTTGACACGGTTGGGTGGTGTATCGAATGCCTTTGAAGCCAATTTCAACCCCCGCCTCGAGTTGTGCTATTGCGGTTGAGTCAATCAAACCGTCGACTTGTGCATAATATTCTTTTTCTACCGTTTTACTGCGCACTCGTTCGCTTTCTTGACCATCCGTAGTCAACAACAACAAGCCCTCCGAATCTTCGTCCAAACGTCCAATAGCCATCGTTCCTTCGGGAAAATCATACAGTTCGCCCAACAGCTTTTTGGCGCGCTTTTTTTGATAAATAAACTGACTTAAATACCCATGGGGCTTGTGCAAAAGAAAGTGACGGTGCATGGCGACTTTTTATTTGTACAAACTTAATCCATTTTAACAAAGAAAAATTGTGTAGCAAATCGCCTTGAAGTTTTGTAATTTTAAAACCTTAAAAAAAATAACGTATGACTCTAACCATTGTTTTATCTGCCATGTTTTTGGGATTGGGATTTCTCATCGGAAAATTACTCTCTAGCAATCAATCCAGTGCAACCCTTGCGCAGAAAGAAGAGCAAATTCGTCAATTAACCCAACAAGTAACGTCGGGGCAACAGCAATGGCAAACGGCCCAAGCAGAGAAAGAAACGTTGCGCACCGAACGCGAAGCATTGGCGTTACAACTCACCAAAAAAGAAGTGGATTTTTCCAATTTGGTCGAACGCAACAAAGAATACCGTCAAGAAGTGGAGCAGCTGCAAGAAAAGTTTACCAAAGAGTTTGAACTCTTGGCGCAGAAAATTCTGGAAGAAAAAACGACCAAGTTTACCGAACAAAACAAAGAAAACTTAAAGACAATTCTTTCGCCCTTACAAGAAAAGATTCAGCTTTTTGAGAAAAAAGTAGAAGACACCCACAAAGAAAGCATCGATTACCATGCCGCATTACGCCAACAAATACTGGGACTGCGGGAAATGAATGAAAAAATGTCGCAAGAAACCATCAACCTGACCAAAGCCTTAAAAGGGGATAATAAAATGCAAGGAAATTGGGGCGAATTGGTACTGGAGCGTGTTTTGGAAAAATCAGGATTGGAAAAAGACCGCGAATATTTTGTACAACAGAGCTTTACCACCCCCGAGGGACAACGTCTTCAACCCGATGTGGTCATTGCATTGCCCGATGGCAAAAAAATGATTGTCGATTCAAAAGTGACTTTAACCGCCTACGAACGCTTGTGCAACGCCGAAACGGAGGAGGAACAAAAACAGCATTTACGCGAACACCTTATCGCTATTCATCGCCATGTGGAGCAATTGAGTAGTAAAAATTATTACGACTTGTACCAAATGGAGAGTCCGGATTTTGTGTTACTTTTCATCCCAATTGAATCGGCATTTGCGGTCGCATTACAAGAAGATAACGGACTCTACAACAAAGCCTTTGAAAAAAATATTGTCATCGTAACGCCTTCAACCTTATTGGCCACGCTGAAAACCATTAACAGCATGTGGACCAATCAAAAGCAGCAAGAAAATGCGCTAGAGATTGCCCGTCAAGCGGGTGCTTTGTATGATAAATTTGAAGGGTTTGTCACCGATTTGATAAAAATTGGCAAAAAGATGGATGAAGCCAAAGTAGAATACCAAGGAGCTATGAACAAACTCACCGAAGGGAAAGGCAACCTGATTTCGAGCGTGGAACGCTTGAAAAAAATGGGGGCAAAAGCCAAAAAAGCAATGCCCGATGCCTTGTTGCAACGCGCAGGAGTAGGCCAAACGAACGATATTGACACGACCCATGAAGAAACAATTTAAAACCGTAAAATCCTCTAGAATTTCCATTTCACAATTGATGCTTCCCTCCCATTCCAACTTTAGTGGAAAAATTCATGGAGGGTATATTCTTTCGTTGATGGACCAAATTGCTTTTGCCTGTGCTTCCAAATATTCGGGCAATTATTGTGTAACCGCTTCGGTGGATACCGTCGACTTTTTACATCCTATTGAAGTGGGCGAACTCGTGATCATGAAAGCCTGTGTAAATTATGTGGGGCGCAGTTCAATGGTGGTAGGAATTCGCGTGGAATCAGAACATATTCAAACGGGCAAATCGAAACACTGTAATTCGAGTTATTTTACCATGGTGGCCAAAGATGAAAACGGCCAAAATACAGAAGTCCCCGGTTTGATTTTAACCAACGGCGATGAAGTGCGGCGTTTTTACAATTGTATCCAACAAATTGAAGCCCGAAAAACCCGTAATCGCCACGAATTGGAGTTCGATTACCTTTCGGAAACTGCCTTGAAAAACCTAGAAAATTACAATGTAAAAATTGAAATGAAAGAACGGTAAAATTTTCAAATTCTAATTCATTTCTTAAAAATTCTCATATAACTGCACGAATTTTAGGCAAATAGATTTTTTTTGTTATTTTTGGTCAAGAATTTTTTAACATGAGAAAATATTACCTTTTGGGGATTTTTACGGGAATCCTTTCTTTATTTATTTATTCTTGTTCTTCCAATGACAACGAGGAGTATGTGGAACCGAGCCCCGTTACGGTTGATCTCACACAAGTCCCTTACGCCAAGCTTTCCGATTACCACTTTTTTAAAGCGCCCATGAGTGCCATGGTGCCCGAAAAAGATGTCCATATTTACGAACCCATTAGTCAGTTATTTACGGATTATGCCCACAAAAAACGTTTTGTATGGTTGCCTCCGGGAACAAAAGCAACGTACAATGGAGACGGTTCGGTTTTGGAATTGCCTGTAGGAGCTGCCATTATCAAAAACTTTTATTACGACGAATTGCAACCTACCAATACCCGTAAAATCATTGAAACCCGCATTATGATTCGCAAATCCAACGGATGGATTTTTGCGGAATATGTTTGGAATGACGAACAAACAGAAGCATTTTTTGATTTAAACGGAAGCAACCGCACCATCACTTTTACAGAAAACGGTGTGCAAAAAACGGCCAATTACCGTATTCCCAATGAAGCACAGTGTGTAACTTGTCATAAACTGCGGGATCCTAATACGAATATTTATTCCAATTCACCCATTGGAATCAAACCACAAAACATCAACTTTAACTATAACTATGGCGCTGAAACGAAAAATCAGTTGGCCAAATGGAAAGAGTGGGGTATTTTAGAAAGCAATGCACCTATTTCCGACCCTGCGACCGCTATGGTTGATTATAAAGATGTATCAAAACCCCTTGAGCAGCGCGTTCGCTCTTATTTTGACATCAATTGTGCGCATTGTCATAGTGAAAAAGGGCACTGTTATTACCGCCCGATGCGTATGAGTTTTGATGAAACCAATAACAATTTAACCAACATGGGCGTCTGTGTTCCCACGGCTGATATGCAAGACTTTCCCCCTGCGTTAATTCGTATTGTTTCGCCAAACAACATCAACCGTTCCATGTTATATTACCGTTTAAATACAGAAAATGAATCGTTTATGATGCCATTACACGGGCGTTCCATCATCCATGAGGAGGGTGTATTACTCGTAAAACAATGGATCGAATCGCTTCAACCTTGCAACTAATAACCACTTAACAACTTTATGAAAAAAATTACTTTACTCCTATCTTTCCTCGTTGTAGGATTGACGCAAGCTCAGGACACCTGCGCTACTGCACTGCCTATTACGGCGGGAACCCATGTGGTTACTGCGGTGAATGGTACCGACTTACCCCCTGCCTATTGTGCAGATAACGGATCCTTAGGCGCTAATGGAAAAGCGGAATGGTATACCTATACCCCCACGCAAAACTACACAGTGACGATCACTTCCGACATTGCAGCCAATACACCACGAGTAGACACCCGTCTTCACGTGTACACAGGTTCATGTGGCGCTATGGTGTGTTTTGATGGTGACGACGATAGCGGTCAGAATTATTCTTCGGTAGCTACCTTCAACGTAACCGCAGGAACAACCTACACTATCGTTTGGGACAACCGCTGGACCAGTAATGGGTTTACTTTTCAATTAATCGAAAATGCAGTTGTGGTACAACCGACAGCGCCTATTACGTACAACGCACAAACGGTTTCGACCATCAATAACCAATACAATATTTGTGTGGTTGATATGAACAACGACGGATTGGATGACATCGTAGGGATTAGTACAGGAACAATGAAAGTTCATTACCAAACGGCTACTCCCGGAACTTTCAACATTGTAAGTTATCCTTTTTCCAATGTAAATTTCTACCCTTCTTGGAGTTTGGCTGCTGGTGATTATAACAAAGACGGTTACAATGATATCGTGTTAGGTGCTGGTCAAGGATTATCCATCTTGCGTTCTGGAAACAACGGTACACAATATACCGGAATTACCCCCGGAGAATATATCTTCTGTCAGCGTACCAACTTCGCCGATTTGAATAAAGATGGGAACTTAGATATCTTCTCCTGTCACGACATCAATGAAAACGTTTATTATTTGAATGATGGCGCAGGAAATCTTACCTACTTCCAAGCGAATGTAACGCCTGGCGCGATGGCCATCAGTAATGGCGGTGGAAATTATGCAACCTTGTTTACCGATTTTGATAACGATGGCGATTCAGATGTATTTATTTCAAAATGTTCTGGCCCTCCATGTCAGTTGATTCGTTACGATGGGGGTACTACCTATACCAACGTTTCTGCAGCTACTGGGGTAAATGTAACACCGATTCAAACGTGGTCCTCGGGAATTGCCGATTTTGACAATGATGGTGATATGGATGTAATCATTACGGCTAGTGCGGGTTCACACCGTTTCTTCAGAAATAACTTCGAAACTACGGGTGCCTTAAGTGCATTTACCAACATCACTACAGGTTCAGGTTGGGATACCAATACATCAACCAACATTGACAACATCGCTTACGACTTTGACAACGACGGAAAAGTAGACGTATTGGGCGGTGGAAACAAAATCATGTTCAACCAAGGAAACAATACGTTCCAAGGCGTAACCTACACAGGTATTGGCGTGGGAGCTGTGGGCGACTTAAACAACGATGGTTTCTTGGATATTCAAAACGGATCTACTATTCGTTATGCTGTACCCAACGGGAACAACTGGTTAAAAGTTCGCTTAAACGGTGTACAAAGCAACAGCAACGGTATTGGGGCGCGCATTGAAATCTACGGTGCCTTCGGAAAACAAATTCGCGATGTACGCAGTGGAGAAGGATTCCGTTATATGAGTTCAATTAATGCTCACTTTGGTATTGGAACCAACACAGCCATTACCCAAGTAATTATCCGTTGGCCTTCAGGGATTGTCGATACCATCAACAACCCCAACATTAACCAATTGTTGACCGTAACCGAAGGCTCTAGCTTGAATAATCCTTCTTTTGACAGTTCAACAGTAAGTGTATTCCCTATCCCAACGCGCAACCTATTGACCATTAAAACGCAAGAGGGCTTCACCGCAGTGCAAGCTGAAGTATACGACTTAAACGGTCGCTTGGTATTGTCTTCCAAAATTGAAAACGAATCAATCTCGTTACAATCTCTAGAAAATGGCAATTACTTGTTGATGGTTATGGATGCAAATGGTGCCAAATTCACCCAGAAAATTGTGAAAAACTAACACATTCCATATTAGAAAAAACAAAAAGCTCCGAGTACATCGGAGCTTTTTTTATAGGGTAACTTTTTCAAAGGCATGCAGTTTGTCAATATGCAGCAGCGTTTTTCTTTGGTAGCCATCACGGGAAAACATGGGTAAAAAGCGAGCCCCATAAACAACCTCATCAAAAGTATACGAAGCGCGTTTTACCACCGAAGTACTAAACATATCATCAAATACCTTGATAAACACAATCAATTCCCCTACCGTATCTTGAAAATCACTTTCGGTAAATTGATACAACGGACTCTGAGGCGTGATCGGATGGACTAAAGTCCAATTTAGATTCAAGGCATTGATTTTATCCAACTCCAACTCCAAGGTGAAAAATTTGTTGACTTTTTGGCCGTTTTCCTCCACATGCATCCCCAAGGTAACCCGCGCCTCTGCATCGGATAAATTGACATTCTTAAAGGGACATAAGCGCAACATCAAGGCGGTACCGTCTTTGTAAGGAGCAATCAAAGCATGGTTGGAAAACAAAAGATGGGCTTTGGGTTGGCTAAACCGACCGTAAAACAAACCCGTAGCAATCGCAAAACTCAACAAGCCCGACAAGGCTTCAACAGCGGCGATAAAACTGGCCAAAAAACCACGCGGACTCACATGACCGTAACCCACTGTGGTAAAGGTTTGTACACTAAAAAAGAACGCTTGTCCAAAAGCATCCCAAGGCGAAGTGACAGTCACCCCATTGAGATGGTCTACGCCAATAAGCACATAAAGTGTGGCAAAAAAAGCATTCACCAAAAAATAAAACAGAAGGATAATCAATAAAAACTTCCATCGCGGTAAGGTCAGCATCGTATGGTACCAACTTATGGTATCTAAAAATGGAAATCCTGTAAGTCGAATATTGGCTTTTCCAGATTTGGTAAAGAAACGTCCCCCATAACTGGAAGCATTGGTCCCTAAACCGGTATTGGCTTCAGTTTTGGCTTGGGCATTGAAGGTTTTTCGAAAATCCATAAGGGTTATTTTGAGGTAAAACTACACTTTTTACACAAAAAAACCGCTCCGAAGAGCGGTACTATACTTATTTAGACAAATACATTTTTCGTCGGGAATAGAGATCGTAAAACTGATCGTCTTTTAAATCCTCAATAAACAAGATACTCTCGCCTGTGGATTTCATTTCTGGACCCAAGGCCTTGTTAACGTTGGGGAATTTATTAAAAGAAAACACGGGTTGCTTGATGGCAAAACCATTTAACTTCGGATTAAAATCGAAATCGCTAACCTTCTTCTCGCCCAACATCACCTTGGTGGCATAATTCACATAGGGTTCGCCATACGCTTTGGCAATAAAAGGCACCGTACGTGAAGCCCGGGGATTGGCTTCGATGATGTATACAATATCATCCTTAATCGCAAATTGAATGTTGATCAGCCCTACCGTTTGAAGCGCTAATGCGATGTTTTTAGTATGGTCTTTAATTTGTTGCATCACAAACTCGCCCAAGTTAAACGGAGGCAATGTCGCATTACTGTCGCCCGAGTGGATTCCACAAGGTTCGATATGCTCCATGATTCCGATGATGTAAACATTTTCACCATCACAAATTGCATCAGCTTCGGCTTCAATCGCACCATCTAAGTAGTAATCCAAAAGCAATTTATTATTCGGAATATGTTTTAAAATCTCGATCACATGCTCTTCCAACTCTTGCTTGTTAATCACAATTTTCATGCCTTGTCCGCCCAATACATAAGAGGGACGAACTAACAAGGGGAATTCCAATTCGTCTGCCAATTGCAAGGCTTGATCGGCGTTTTCGGCTACCCCAAATTTAGGATACGGAATATTCAATTCTTTCAACAAGCCCGAAAAACGACCGCGATCTTCGGCTAAATCCAAGGCATCGTAACTGGTTCCGAAGATTTTTATCCCGTAGCGGTTTAATTTTTCAGCCAACTTCAAGGCCGTTTGTCCTCCCAACTGCACAATTACACCATCGGGTTTTTCGTGCTGGATGATGTCGTAAATATGTTCCCAAAACACGGGTTCAAAATACAACTTATCGGCCGTATCAAAATCGGTTGAAACCGTTTCTGGATTACAGTTGATCATAATGGTTTCATAGCCGCATTCTTTGGCCGCCAAAACCCCGTGCACACAGGAATAATCAAATTCAATACCCTGCCCAATTCGGTTAGGCCCTGACCCCAACACCACAACCTTCTTACGGTCGGTGACTACACTTTCATTGGCCGTATATCGTTCTCCTGTAGGCGTCTCAATTTCTGCCTCAAAAGTCGAATAATAGTAGGGCGTTTGCGCTTTAAATTCGGCCGCACACGTATCGACCAATTTATAAACCCGTCGCACATTCATTTCTTCCCGCAAACGGTGCACCTGACTCTCCAAACAGCCCAGCATGTGTGCAATTTGACGGTCGCCATAGCCTTTTTGCTTGGCTTCCAGGAGCAACTCTTTCGGAAGCGTATCGATACGGTAGTTTGAGATTTCTTTTTCCAACAAATACAATTCCTCGTATTGCTTCAAGAACCACATATCGATTTTGGTAATCTCATGAATACGACTCAGCGGAATCCCCATTTGAATCGCATCGTAAATCACAAATACACGATCCCAACTGGCATAGGTGAGTTTTTCAATAATTTGTTCGTAGTTTTTATAGCCTTTTCCATCTGCGCCCAACCCATTGCGTTTGATTTCCAACGACTGGGTTGCTTTGTGCAAGGCTTCTTGAAACGAACGTCCAATACCCATTACCTCGCCTACCGATTTCATTTGTAAGCCCAGCGTTCGGTCGGCGCCTTCAAACTTATCGAAGTTCCAACGCGGGATTTTCACAATCACATAGTCCAACGTAGGTTCAAACAAAGCAGAGGTCGATTTGGTAATTTGATTTTGCAATTCGTCGAGCGTATACCCTAATGCCAATTTGGTAGCAATCTTCGCGATGGGATAGCCCGTTGCTTTTGACGCCAAAGCCGAAGAGCGCGATACCCGTGGATTGATTTCAATCGCGACGATATCTTCTTTTTCGTCAGGGGAAACGGCAAACTGCACATTACATCCTCCGGCAAAGTTTCCAATCGAGCGCATCATGTGAATCGCCATGTCGCGCATTTTTTGGAAAGTACGATCTGACAAGGTCATCGCAGGCGCCACGGTAATCGAGTCGCCGGTGTGAATTCCCATAGGATCCATATTTTCGATAGAACAAATGATGACAACATTGTCATTTTGATCCCGTAACAATTCCAATTCATATTCTTTCCACCCCAACAAAGCCTTGTCAATCAATACTTCGTGAATGGGGGACGCTTCTAAACCGCGGGTCAACAACTCATCAAAATCCTCTTTGCGATGCACAAAAGCGGCGCCTGTCCCCCCGAGCGTAAACGAGGGACGAATAACTAACGGAAACCCAAATTCCTGGGCTATTTCTTTTCCTTTCAAGAACGAGTTGGCCGTCTTAGCGGGCGCATACGGAATTCCGATTTCACTCAACAGCGTTTTAAATTGGTCGCGGTCCTCGGTAACGTTAATCGCATTGATGTCGACCCCAATTAAGCGTACATTAAAATCTTTCCAAATCCCCTTTTCTTCCGCCTCCAAACACAAGTTCAACGCCGTTTGTCCGCCCATGGTTGGGAGTACGGCATCGATGTTGGGATGCGCTTTGAGAATTTCAATAATCGATTTGGTCGTAAGCGGCTTGAGGTATACATGATCGGCCATAGCGGGGTCGGTCATGATGGTCGCGGGGTTGGAATTGATAAGGATGACCTCGATTCCTTCTTCGCGAAGGGAGCGGGCCGATTGTGACCCAGAGTAGTCAAATTCACAGGCTTGACCAATAATGATCGGACCTGAACCAATAATCAAAACGGATTTGATAGCGGAATCTTTCGGCATGTGGTGTAGTAGTTTAGTCGTTTAGGTTGTGTGTGTCAAAATTAGTCGGTTTCCAAAACTTATGAAAAAATCGGAGTTGCCAACTTATCATTAGTTATAAACAGGATAAAAAAAAGGCGCTACCGATAAAAGTAACGCCTTATGCTATGATGAATACATCATTATTTCTTATGTCTTGGTTCAGAAGATACCGTCAACTTATGTCTTCCTTTGGCACGACGACGAGCAAGGACTTTTCTACCATTTGCAGTAGCCATTCTCTCCATAAACCCGTGTTTATTTCTTCTTTTTCTTTTCGAGGGTTGAAATGTTCTTTTACTCATTGTTCGATATCTTTAAAATCTGGTACTTGTTCGCTGTCTACGGCTTTTCAAAACCGAGTGCAAATATACAAAGCTTTTTATTACATGCAAGTGCTTTTTTAAAAATATTTCAAATTCCTTTTACTACATTTGCAACCTAAATTTTACCCTCATGTTTCACAGAAATAGTAAGATCGTTTTAACCGTCCTGATTTTTGCAGCAGCGGTTTGGCAATTCACCGAAAACAACATTGGCAATGGGATTTTTTTGATATTAGTGGCATTGATTCCGTTGGCCTTATACTTCCGTAATGAGTACATCTTGTTGGCGTTTTTACAAATGCGAAAACAAAATTTCCCTGGGGCTCAAAAATGGTTGTCCAAAATCAAAAACCCAGAAACCGCTTTGATTCGCAAACAACAAGGCTACTACAATTACCTGCAAGGCTTGATGGTGTCGCAAACCAACTTGAACCAAGCCGAGAAGTTTTTCAAAAAAGCCATCGAATTGGGGTTGAATATGGACATGGACTTGGCCGTAGCCAAACTCAACTTGGCCGGAATCGCCTTATCCCGTCGTCGAAAAATGGAAGCGACGAACTTGATCAACGAAGTCAAAAAACTCGACAAGCAAGGCATGCTGAAAGAGCAAATCACCATGATGAAAGAACAGCTGAAACGCATTTAATGAAAAGACTCCGAAAGGGGTCTTTTTTTTATGCTAAATTTTAAATTAGAAATTAGAAATGAGGGGACTCTTGAAAAGTGTTTAGAAGAAAGAGGAAAGAAGCAAGAGAAAAGAAGGCGCGTTTTATGATCATGGTTCACGCTACACTATTAACCCCTTTACACTTTTACACCAATTAACCTTTTAAACTTTATGCAAACTTCATGATACTTTGTGCTCCAAAATTTCAAAACATTAAGGAATTAAGACTACTCACTATACCGCATAAATTAAGACGATTAAGCAAGCTAAAAAACTAGTTTTTCTAGTCTTAAATCTTAGTGACTTTGAGTCTTCGTGGCAAATAGAAAAAAGAAGCAAGAAAAAAGAAGACGCGTTTTATGATCATGGTTCACGCTACACTATTAACCCCCTTACACTTATAAACCAATTAACCTTTTAAACTTTGTGCAAACATCGTGATACTTTGTACTCCAAAATTTCAAAACATTAAGGAATTAAGACTACTCACTATACCGCATAAATTAAGACGATTAAGCAGGCCAAAAAACTAGTTTTTCTAGTCTTAAATCTTAGTGACTTTGAGTCTTCGTGGCAAATAGAAAAAAGAGCAAAGAAGCAAGAGCAAAAACTTGCTTTGGGAGGTGAGGAAGCTAATTGCTGATGGCTGATCGCTAATCGCTGACTGCTAAAATGACTTACGACTAATCCACTTACGACTTACGACTAACCTCCGTCAAGACAAAAAGTAAAGAATCAATTAGTTGCAGACATAACCAACAAAAGACACCAACCTCCCGCAGAAGTTCTTTTTTGTAGCTATTTCCTGTTGTTCGTTGCATGTCCTCAGTGGCCTGCGTGTTTTTACTACGCCGTGCTCAAGCTTCTTGGGTCGCTCTCGCTCGGCGGTAAAAACCAACGCATCCCCCTTCCGGGCTTTCCACTGCCACCAGGGCTAGGGTTTCAGCTATTTATCAATTATAATGTAATTAGAAACATAGGGTTTTTAATACAAAACCACCCGAAGGTGGTTTTGTTTTTAATTTATTCCGCAAAGTCGGGTCCCGATAGCTATCGGGATGCGAAGCATTGTGCATCATATGAACACTTTGCGTAGCAGTGGGTTTTCTTTTATCAATATTAAATACTATTTAGTTAAACAAACTTTTTAATCGCTTTCAATAACCCTTGCCAACTTGTAGCCCCCCCGCTGTATAACACTCGCCATCGGGGGCAGATTGCTATTAATAATACCCTTGCTTTATTATTTCCCCATTTTTTGTAAAAACAATTGTGTAAGCATATTCATCAATAACTAAGTATTTTTCCACTATATAAGTTCCATCATGTTGAATATTTTTTTTAAATACTTTAATCGTCATTGGAGTAGAAAAAATGTAATCAAATTGAAAAAATAAGGGATAAAAAGTATGATTTAAGTAAACATATCTATTGGAAGCTTTAATCCATTGGCTAATAGTAACATCATCTGGATTGTATTTTCGAATGCTAATCTCATAATGACCTTCATCATTTTTGTCTAGTAGAAAAAAAACAGAATCTTTTATCGATTTTAATTTTTCAACCAAGACTAGTTGAATATTTCCATGTAGTAAATAGGGGTGACTGTTTTCAAATTCATTATTCTTAGTCAATGATTTTGAAGTTGAACAACCCAAAATAAAGATAATTAAAAAAAGTATTGTTATTTTTTTCATTTTTTCACAGATTCCGTTAGTGCATCTAAACCGATATTATTATTAGTTGAAGTTGTACCCCGATAGCGCGGATTTGCAATCCGTGCTAAAACAAATACAATACTATTACTTCTAATTCATTTTGCAATCCGTGCTAATACAATGAATAGGCATATATAGTTTTTATCAAATATAGAAAAACGACATCATAAAGATGTAGTTTTAGCTTTTTACGTTGTGGGCACGGATTACAAATCCGCGCCATCGGATTTAGGGTTATTCATTTCAAACTTTGATACATTATCTGTCAATCCGTTTACATTCTTCAATTTTATCTTTAAAAAGATTCTTAATGGCAGTTTTATTTTTTGATTTTACATCAATAAAATAATCTTTTCCATCTTTAAAAATAAATACTTTTCCTTTAGGAGTTAAAGGAGATTGGTGTTCAACATTAGTTTTTGAACTGTAAAGAATATTGAACAAACCAATTTCTATTTTTTTATTATTTCCAATCAGAAGAATTCTTTTTGCTTTTTTATTATAAATTTTATTTTTGAAATCCTCATCTATTCCTATTTCAAATCCTCCCTCAGTTTCACAGACTGTAATATAATTGGTAGATTCTGTCGAATTTTCTGTTTCAACAGATAACACTACACTGTTTTTTTTACCACATGATATTTGAAGTATAATTAAAACCAAAACCAAAAACGATTTAATTACTTTCATAAGTTTATTTTATTTGGTTATAAATTCCTTGTTGCTGTCCATAGATTTCTTGTACTTGTCTTAATGGCATTATGGCTGGCTTAGCCCCCGATAGCGCGGATTTGCAATCCGTGCTAAAACAAATACAATACTATTACTTCTAATTCATTTTGCAATCCGTACTAATACAATGAATAGGTATATATAGTTTTTATCAAATATAGAAAAACGACATCATAAAGATGTAGTTTTAGCTTTTTACGTTGTGGGCACGGATTGAAAATCCGCGCCATCGGGTTGCAAATCCGCGCTATCAACCGTTGAACATATCCGCGCCATCGGGGGTTTCATCTATTTATCAATTATAATGTAATTAGAAATATAGAATTTTATAACACAAAACCACCCGAAGGT
This sequence comes from Flavobacterium fontis, assembly GCF_900129405.1. Taxonomy (GTDB): domain Bacteria; phylum Bacteroidota; class Bacteroidia; order Flavobacteriales; family Flavobacteriaceae; genus Flavobacterium; species Flavobacterium fontis. Next base: position 19,787 of record NZ_FQVQ01000008.1, read on the forward strand.
GGTTTATGTACAGCTGTTATTACTTGTTTATCTGTGTGGTCACGGATTACAAATCCGCGCTATCGGGGTTGCAAATCCGCCATCGGGGGTTATTATTGCTTTTTATCATAGATTGTGCTATCATGTAAAAAATATTTCTGTTTTGGTTTTGAAACACTAATTATATCATCGACTGTAGTTTCTTTAATATAGTATTTATTTCTTTTAAACGAAGTTATCCCATATTTAGATTTGATAATATTTTTAAATAAGCGGCAATCAAAATCTATTGTTATGAAGTTACAGTTTTTCCAATCATAGATTGGAAAAACAACAATATGTGAATTACTTTTCATGTATATCGTGATATCTTTCGTGGTCAATGTATCTGGATATGAAATTATAGATCCCTCACCGATAAAGTAACATTCACGCTTATTATCAACAATATAAAAACTTGTATTCGTTTGTTGTTTACCATTTATAAAAAAAGAAATATTCACATCCTTATTTCTTTCTAATAATAAGGAAACTAATATTAAAAACATGATTTTTATTTCCATAATTTTAATTCAATATATTTAATAAGGCTTTCAATGAAACACTAAATTGAGTGCCACCCCGATAGCGCGGATTTGCAATCCGTGCTAAAACAAATCCAATAAAATTACCTCTAAATCATTTTGCAAACCAGCATAGTTACGTGCAGAACTAAAGTAATAATCTTCTGGAAATTGAACAATTTTATCTTTAACGGGATTGTTATGTATGTAATTTACTTTTTGTTTAATAAACCAATTCGTCTCAACGATTTCTGCATGATAGCCATCTTGCCAAACCTTGAATTGTTGCTCTCTCTTTAAATGTTGACAAGCCTTTTGAAAATAGTCCAACAACCATTCTCTTCTGCTTTCGGGTTCATTAATAATTACTTTAATAATATTCTTTGATGTGAATTTTTTAAAATCTCTAATTACATCCGATAAGATATAACCATTAGTTGCTTTACATAACAAATGAATATGGCTGCTCATCAAACAGTAAGCATAAACTTCTAAACCTTTATTTTGTTGGCAGTAATTGAGAGCCTTTATTATGATTTCTTTTTGGTTCAATCGAGTGAAAATATCAATCCATCCAACGGTAGTAATGGTTATAAAATAGGCTTCCTCTGAAGTAGTGGCTTTGTACTTAGTTGACATTGGCGTATAAATTAAGAATCAAATATAAACAAAAACTACATCGTTTTGATGTAGTTTTTGTGTCTTTTCTTTGTAGGCACGGATTGCAAATCCGCGCTATCAACCGTTGAACATATCCGCGCCATCGGGGTTTAATTTTCTACAACCACGCGAAAGATTGACTTCGTCGAATTTCAATTCGCGCGGAAGCGGGGGATTCTAATTAATACTATTAATTATAATTCTAAATTAACGTATTTTATTATTAACTAAATCAAAAATTATAATATCGCCATTTAATTTATAAATTTTCAGATATGTTTTTCCTTTTTGTTTAATTACTGAATCTCCTTCCTCTATTACAGTGGCGAGTTTCCAATGAATTGATTGCTTGTAACCATTTAATATAATTTTATTTCCAAAGTGGTCGTTTGTATCAATTATTTTTTTTTGTATAACCCCATCATACTCCTGCTTTTCAATATTTTCAAAGACTAATGTTTTTGAGGGTCCTTTTAAAATCATTGTAATTGAAAATATTACAAATCCAATTACAAATAAAAACCAAATAAATTTAAACTTATTCATAAATTTAATCATTGTTAGAATTGGAACTATATGTATTTGTTCTTCTATACATCACTCCTGCTCCAATTTTTTCTGAAGGCGCTTGGAAAAACCCCGATAGCGCGGATTTGCAATCCGTGCTAAAACAAATACAATACTATTACTTCTAATTCATTTTGCAATCCGTGCTAATACAATGAATAGGCATATATAGTTTTTATCAAATATAGAAAAACGACATCATAAAGATGTAGTTTTAGCTTTTTACGTTGTGGGCACGGATTGAAAATCCGCGCCATCGGGTTGCAAATCCGCGCTATCGGGAGTGGGACATTACCCCTTAATCACACCAATTATCAATTGATTCTAATTTTGACAATATTTTTTTTGACTCAATCCCGTCAAAATTTCTTTCAAGAAAACCATCCGATGTGATATGATAAATATTTTTATTTTGATATGTTTCGGTTACATTACAATAAGTTGTAAAAAGTACTTTCTCTGTTTTCACGTCAAATTTTTCTAAATCATATCTAAATCCCATCGTTCCGTTTGTTCCAATATCAGTATTTGAAGATGATAAAAAATAGACAGTTCTATTGACACTATCAATGTAGTAGGAATAGTGGAAATATAACATTAAGGGCTGTTTAAAACTTTTAATTATGCTTTCCTTTCCATCAATAAAAGAAATTAAAATTAGTTCCGCTTCGGGTGTGCCAACATTTTTTTCAACCAATTTTAATTCTTGAGAAAAACTCTTCAAGTTTAAAATCAATATCATCAAAGCTGTAATAAGATGTTTCATTTTATTTTATAATTACGTTTTTATTTTCCGCTCTGTAAACAAATTTACCCATTTTACCATCGTTAACTATATTCTGAAGTTGTCCTTTAGTCGCATTTTGTTTTGAATTCAGATTTTGACTTCTGTAATCGGTATTTAAACTTGGATAATATTTGGAAATAAAATTATCCGCGCCTTTTTGAAATTCTTGTTGCAACGGATTAAGAGAAATACCTAATGCATTAGCCGGAGTTATAGAAGCTTGCTGTGACTTTATTTCATCATTTTTATCAAGACCCAATGATTGGGATTGACCATTTAATGAAACCGCAAAACCAACCTCACCATCTAAAAACTGTCTTCCATGTTCAAGTTCATCAGCCTAGTCTTTGGTTTTTACTTTGTGGGCACGGATTGAAAATCCGCGCCATAGGGTTTTGTGGTTATTCTATAACTTATATGAAAGATTCGTGCTGTAGCGGGGAATTTAATTTATATAACTAATGTACTGCTTAACTTCTTTTATTACGTTATTATTGTCAAATATAAACATAAGTCTCATTACTGGACCATTTATGTTATCCACTAAATCTATTTCAAAGCCTGTATTCAATATGAATTCTGCACAAAGGTAGTTATCAATTGGTTTTGAAAAAATTAAGTAAAGTTTAGAATCTGATTTAGGTAATATTTTTTCTAGTAATAAATTCTCTTCACTTTTAAAAAAATATTTCTCACGATATGACTTAGCTCCATTTGAGTCTTCTTCAGTAAAATCATTTATTGGCATAAATTTAATGTACTTTGAGATATTAAAATCAATTACATAACTTTGTTTAATTTTCTTGTTTTTAAGCCAATATCCATGAAAATTATTTACTTTTTTTACGATTTCGTCATTTGTTTTTAAGTAAATTATAGCACTTAAATACTTATTGTCAATAATATCATCTTCTGTTTGAGAATAAATATCCTATACAAAAAAAAACATAATTAAAAAACACAACTTAATTTTCATTTTCCATAATTTGTATAAACATAGTTGTAGGCGATTGCCCGTTTCTCAATTGCCCCCGCTGCGCATCCCGATAGCTTTCGGGATGCTAAGCATTGTGCATAAAAGGAACACTTTGCGAAGCGGGGTAGAAGTATGATTTTCATTTTTACTCAATTTAATAACAATACCCAAAACCACACCTATCAAAGGTGCTATTAAACTAATTATTTCTTTCATTTTTATTAATTTTTAAATGCTGCAATAAAACAAATAATTGCACCCAATGCTGTAAGGATAATAAAACCCCAGTCATCAACTATTCTAACCGTTTTATCATATCCAAAAAGTTTTAACCCTTTTTTCTTTTTATCACTTTTCCACCATCTATGATATACGCAGCCTATAATCGACATTATTAAAAACAATATTCCTTTTAAAAAGTAATCATTCATAATTTATTTGTTTTTATTCTTATCCGACGAAACAGCTCCTTCAATTACTGTTAATTTGGCTTTGTTGTGTTTTTCAAAACATCATTGCCAATTACATCATCAATCACAGGTGTAAAACCCGCTGCGCATAAAAGGAACATTTTGCGTAGCGGGGGAAATAATAAATTTTCATTATAAATTATCCTTCATTTTCTTCATCATCAAAAAAAACTTCCTTTATTTCTATTTCATTATTATTTTTAACTATAAAATTAAATGTGTAACAGTTATCTGTTTCTGGCTTACAAATATTTACAAAAAAAACACTCTCTTTATCGGTCAGTTTTTCAATGTTAAATATTGAAAATTGATAATCATCTAAACCACTAGGAATATATTTTTTAAAGTCATCCTTAGAAATTTTGATTTCAAAAATACTTTTATCTCCTTTTTCAATTTTTATATTCACTTTATTGTCAAAAACAAACTTTTTTAGTTTTTGATTATTTTCTGAATATTCAAAATAATAGACTCTTTCTTTAGTTTCTATGATTTCATATTGAACTTTTGTAGCGTTTTTTAATGTATCTTTTTTTAAAATTACACTATTCGAAGAATTATTATTTATTTCTTTTCGAAGAGTATCATTGCTAATTGAATCACTTGTTATTTCTAATTCGTCAATGTTATTACTTTCATCTTTATTTATTTGTTGGTTACAACTTGATATAAACAACAGAGCAATTAAGGATAGAAGATATTTATTAATTTCCATTTGTATTATTTTTTAATTCTTGCATGATTTCTTACTCGCTAGCGCGGTTTTACAATTCGTAAGAATCCTTTACATTGACACATATATCAAATCTCAAAGTTGAATATACTACATTTAGATGACGTGTTTGCCTTTTACCGTGTGGGCGAAGATTGAAAATTAGCGCTATCGGGATTAACGACGACACTAATATAAAATTGCAAATTAGAAGATCATCAAACTACTTTATCCCTTTGATAACTTTAATTTTTTGAGTATCCACATTATATAATCCAATATCTACAATAATGAGATTGAAATTTTTATTAAATAAAGAAATAAAGTTTTTAAATTTTTTTGGTGTTTTATTATTCTCAATCTTTGATTTAAACTCTATGTAAATTAAGGCTTTTCCGTATTCCTCGTCATTTTTAATTATACTTTTGTCTTTAATAAGAGTATTCCATATTTTAGAATTTGTATTTTCTCTAATAACAATTCCCTCTCCAAAACTTGAATTAGTAATATTTTCTCTTTCAACACATTCAATATTATTAGTACAGATTGGATAAAATTCGATGTACCTTATTTCTCCAGTTCTACTGTAACTAAAATTGACTACTCCATAACCACTATAAACAGCATAATCAGAAATTATTATCTCACAATCAGCCGTTCTTTTCGAACACCCAAAAAGAGAAATCATTAACAAAAAAAACAACTTATATTTCATTTTTCCCCAGTTTTTACATTTCTATCAACTTGCAAAAATCCCTTTATCCTGTTTGTATTTTTATTTGCTTTAGACCTTGAAATAGCATGCTGCAACCATGACCTATATTGCTGAGTATTTGGATTAGTATGTGTGGAACTACCCACTAGCGCGGATTTACTTCGTCTGTTCGGCTAAAGCCTCGAGTGCAATTCGTAAGAATCCTTTACATTGACACATATATCAAATATCAAAGTTGAATATACTACATTTAGATGACGTTTTTGCCTTTTACTGTGTGGGCGAAAATTGTAAATCTGCGCTATCGGGGAACAGAGAATATTAAAGCTTATCTATTCTATATATTCAAAGCTTTTTATAAGCTCAAAGTACTTCTCAAAATTTTCTTTCTTTATATTATAGAGCAAAATCAGTGCTTTTCCATCAGTATATACTTTTGAAACACGACTTGAGTTGAAAACTTTTAAATTTCCTTCACTATATTTCCTTTTAGTCCAATAAGAATTTAGTGTATTAAAAATTTCGTCATCATTTGTATCTCTAATTACCCATTTTCCAGCTTGGCCTTTGTTTTTATATCCAGAATTGATATAAATTATTTCTTTCCCGCTATACTCAAAGAAAAATTCATTGCTTGAAATTTGCCAATTCTTGAGATTCTTGGGAAGCTTTATGCTAAAATTTGTTTTGTAGTATATATCGTTGTCAGCAATAGCATTAATTTTCGATTTATAAATGAATTCATTGTGACTTTCCTTAAAATTAAAGTCCATGTATTCTGTATGAATGTCTTTTCCATGGTCTCTATTTAAAACGCAGGAACTAATCAAGGTCAGAATTATTGTTGCCGTTAATATTTTTCCCATTGTGCATTAATTTTGTCAATTGCATTATGTAAAACTGAAAAAAGAATAGTGATTATCGGATTGTTATTTACATCATAGAAACCAACTCTTGGCTTGTAATTTATTCGTGGTGTGCCTCCTACCCACTAGCGCAGATTTACTTCGTCTGTTCGGCTAAAGCCTCGAGTGCAATTCGTAAGAATCCTATACATTGACATATCAATCAAATCTCAAAGTTGAATATACTACATTTAGATGACGTTTTTGCCTTTTACCGTGTGGGCGAAGATTGAAAATCGGGCTTTCGGGGTTTTAATTCTTGGAAAACTGAAGATAACTCCATAAGGTATTCTTGTGATTTCATTAACTTACTAAAATCAATTTTTTCAAATTCGAAATTTAAAGTATTCGCTATTTCTCTTAAATCGTATATTGAAATCAATGAAAACAATAATTGTAAAAAAACATCATCATCATTTTTATAAATTTTAAAAAGCTTTAAAAAATCTGACAAAATGTACTTATCATGAAATTTACCGAGGCACCATGCTAACGAAACAGCGTTTTTATTAACGTTATGAAATAATTCAAACAACACATTTTCAAGGATCAAATTAACTTCATTATCACTAAGTTTAAGATTATAAATTTGAATATCATTATGGAATAGATGTAGATAATCAACATCGCTATACCGATCTTGAATGTGCCTTTCAACTAATAAACCTAAAGATGTAATTGCAGACAAAGATTTATCTTCATTTTCAGAACGCATAACATAGATTAAATTTTCTACAATATTTTTCATAATCACTTTATAATTATGCCTCGATCATGGATTTACTTCATCTATTCAGCGCAAGCCTCGTGTGCAATCGGTGCTATCAGATATAGTTTCTGCTTTTTACCGTGTGGGCGAAGATTGAAAATCGGGCTTTCGGGTTAATTAAACTTTCTTTGAAATTAATTGTAATTATCTACAAATGGTTTTGCTTGATTTTTATTTGGATCATTAGGAAGGTATATTACATCTATACTATCATACTTTTTTAAGTTATCATTATCATAAAAACCATTATAAAAACTTCCTTCAACTTCAAATCTATAAAACCCTCGAATAGTACCTTTGGAACCAATGCTTTTTACTTCATAAAAAAAAGCTTTTGTTTGTTTACCATTTACTTTCAAATCATTAATATTACTATTATTTCTGATTATAAGAAATATAATTAAGCCGACTAAAGATATCCAAAGCCAGTATTTTTTTATTTTAACTACCATTTGTTTTATCCTCTTTACGTTTAACTACTTCAGCACCTGTATTGGAAACCCGACAGCGCGGATTTACAATCCTTGAAAATCCTATACATTGACATATCAATCAAATCTCAAAATTAAATATACTATCAGAAATTTGATCAATTTTTTACTTTTACAGAGGGCACGGATTGAAAATTAACGTCATCGAGGTTAAAGAAAATTAAATAGCAATGAAAAATTACCCATTGTAGAGTAAACATAATAGTATGATTCATCAACACATTTGTTCGCAAAATGAGTGATTATAACATCGCTATGATTAACTCCAGAACCAAATTCAAGATAATATTTTTCAGGAGTTATTTCCACATTTCCTTTAATTGAAAACTTTTCCATTAATTTCCATCCTTCACCTTTAATGTATTCAAATCTGAATATTTCAACCTTCTTATTTTTTTTATAAATAAGATAATTTTGGATAGTGACATATTCACCAGATTTATTAGCTTCAATGACATAAAAATCATTAGAATTTTTAAAGCGTATGATTTTATTCAAAAATTCATACCTAATTGAATTTATGTTGACCTGATTAAATTCATCAATCTCCCAGTAGCCTTTCAAGGATTTTTTTCTATTCTCACAGACATACTTAAATGTTTCATTTTTAGCTTGACTAATCTGTTTTTCTATAGAATTGATTGTCGAAGTATTCCAAGATTTAAATACTTCATCCATTTCTTTATCTTGTATTTTGTCCAAATAATTTTGAGAAGATAAAAAAACATAAAAACATAAACTGAATTTAATTATTTGATTCATAATTAAAAGGGTGTTTTCTTAGTTTAACTTTTAGGTCGCCTTCTATCTCACCTAAATCTTCATTACGTATTAGACTGACCGCTAGCGCGGATTTACTTCGTCTGTTCGGCTAAAGCCTCGAGTGCAACACCTAGGGATAGATTGAAATTGGCTCCTGTAGTAATTCTCAAATATAAAAAAAGGCGCCAAGGAGCACCTTAATTCATAACTCATAACTCATAATTCCTAATACCCTTCCGTAGGAATCTCAATCTGGTATTTCTTTTTCCCAGGGTTGACCAACTTCTTGTCGCGTAACCATGGATTGTGGATTTTTAAGATTTTGTAATTGACCCCTTGCATTTTGGCAAACTTCGCCAAATCGGTAATCGAACTGTCAACTTCAACGATTTTGGTGGGTAAATTTTCATACAATTCGTGCTGACTCAAATCAAAACCATACAGCTTCGGATTTTGCATAATCGCCTTTAAGGCCAAAATTCGAAACACATACCGGTGGGTTTCATCGGTCAACAAAAGATCGTAATAGTCCGTCACCCCTTGTTCTTCCAATTTGCGCGTAATGCCACTCATCCCACCGTTGTAACTCGCCGCAGCCAACGTCCAAGAACCAAATTTTGCTTTGGCCGCCAACAAATATTTGCAAGCCGCTTCTGTCGATTTTTGTAAATGATAGCGTTCGTCTACCGTTTCGGTGACCTCCATACCTTTTTCTTTGGCCGTATCGGGCATAAACTGCCAAACCCCGCGTGCGCCCGCCGACGAGACCGCATTGGTCAAGGCACTCTCAATAACCGCCAAATATTTGAAATCATCAGGCACACCATACTGCTTCAATATAGGTTCCATCACCGGAAAGGCGCGATTGGCACGCTTCATAATCAGTAAGGTCGACGAATGTAAATTGGCATTCACCAGCAACTCGCGATCAAATCGTTCTTTCACATCGGCCAAATGCAAGGGCGTGGGTTCGCCTGCAAAATCAACCTTCGGCGGAAAATACTGCGACGTCCCTTCGCGAAGTAGTGCTTTGCGCGCATCCCCCGAAAGGGCAAAAATAAAAAGACTGGTAAGTACCACGGCCAAGGCTCCTGTAGCCATCCAACGTATCGGTTTCATAGGACAAAGTTTTTTAGTTCAACGCAGCAGCGCACGGTTTCGTATCCATGCTACAAAGAATTGTTACAAAACTACAAAAATCAGTCCAAACCCCCTATTCTTCGGCCAAAATGGAGGGCAAATGCAAATTGAGCCAGCGGTATTTACTCAAAATCATGGCATGAGTACCGTCTTTTACAGGAATGTAGTGGGTAATATGTTTCGGAGGAAAAACCTCATCGTGTGTACCGTGTATATGAATAACCGACGGATCGGGAATTGTACGATCCCAACAAATAACCTGCTCAATCGCCCAGTCCAAGTAACGCTTGTCGCGCATGTGTAAAAACTGTTCATACAAATGCAATTTGCGTTTCAGCGAATCCCCAAAAGCATACTTGACCAATTTTTCCACATCTTGAAGCCAACCCGTAGGCAATAATTTATAGGCTTTGGTGGTTCGCGCTACTTTAAAACGACGGGGGAATTCGTGTTTCGATTTGACACTGGAAATAATAACAACCTTGCGGGGTTGCAAATAAGCCTGCATTTCTTGTACCAAAATCCCGCCAAACGATACCCCAACCAAAATCGCTGTGGGATCGTGAACCTGAGCCGCCATCCGCTGGGCATACGACGCTAATGTTTCCTCGGGTTCGGGCAAAAACCACTCCAACAAATGAATTTCAAACGATTCCTTTGGTAAGGAAATGCGCGCAAAAATAGAAGTGCTCGCTGCAAGTCCGGGCATAAAATAAACAGGGATGGGCTTCATACTAAAAGATTTAACGTACAGAACGATGGGAGTTTTCCAAATTATTCCGAAATTTGCCTAAAATTAATGAATACTACGTAAACAAGATGAACTCAGAGTTAATTTTGGAACAAATGGAAATTAAGGATAACACCTTTGCCCGTCAATTTGAAACGACGTTCAATGGGGAATTAGTTTCTGTGGAATATTCCTTTCAGGAGAAAAAAATCTTCCTGACCCGCATTAACGGTACAGAAAATGAAGCTTTTGTGACCGAATTATTGAAAAATATTATGGAAATCGCTTACGAACGTAAATTAAAAGTCGTTCCCGTTTTCCCTAAAGTAGCGGCTTTTATGCGGAAACATCCCACCTACCGCGATTTACTTCCCCCCGGCATTCGGATTTAATCAAACCCCTATAGGCCGTTTCCCCTGAAGCGGCTTTTTTATTCCCCAAAGTATCATGAGCGCTGACCAACTTCGCGATGCCGTTCTCGATTTTTTTGAACACATCGAAAAATACTACGGCTGTACCACCGAAATCACCGAAGGATTCATGACGGGTTCGAGCCAACTCGATCCTGACAACACCACCTGGAACCTCGCAGAGTTTCAACTCATCCGCGCGGCCTACCGTACTACCGGCAATCGATTCATGCTCGAAGGCCCCGGCGTGTACTACGAAATTGCCGCCGAAAAAATTATGGACTTCAAACAACCCGGCCGCCATAAATACGAATTTATCGAGCAATACGGATTTGATGTTTTTCGGATAACGCGACTCCATTTTCAAAGTAAATACTAAAACAATACGCTCCAATAAAAAAACCGGTACTGATCCTTCAGCTACCGGTTTAATTTTTGGGGAATTACATCCCTTCTGACTTGAAATTATGCTTGGGTTGGGAAATATATGTTTGTAATATACTCCAAAATCGGCGTAAGCGGTCGCCCCAAAATAGTCGCCAAATCGGTACTCGGAGCATCCAATTCGCCACTCGCTTGGGCCAACGCGAAACTTGAAAAAATACCGATACTTTCAGCCGGTACACCAAACTCGGCTAGGGTTTTTGCATAAACGTCTACTTCGGGAGATACATACACCACCGACTTTCCAGAAAGTGCTGCTAAGTGCTGTGCAATCGTTTCATACGAGACCGATTCTGTATGTGAAAACGAATATACTTTCCCTTCATGCCCTGGGGTGAGCACGATTTTGGCAGCGGCCTCAGCCATTTCCGAACGAAGTACAGCACTAATACGCCCTGTTCCCGCGGGTACAAAAATAACTCCCGTTTGCAACACCTCTGCCCCAATAAAGGCCGGTAAGAAGTCCAAATACAAATTGTTTCGCAAAAAAGTATACGGAATGCCGCTATCTTCAATCCAACGTTCCGTTTGCAAATGCGATTCCGCCACTCCCCATAAAGGAGAAGCCGATGATTCTGTTGTGCGTTGAAAACTGGTGTAAATCAAATGTGCTACGCCAACTTCTTTAGCCGCCAAAACTACATTGCGATGTTGCGACAAACGATGGCCAAGGTCGCTGCTGGAAACAAAAAGAACTTTTGAAACGCCTGTAAAAGCTTTGATCAATGACGCATAATCATCATAATCCCCCAAAGCAACCTCAATCCCCAATGGGTGCCAAGGTTCAGCCGCAGCAGGGGTTCGAACAAGAGCTTTAATCTGTGAAGCGGGAATGCCGTTTTCTAAAAGGGTGTGAATGGCCGTAGATCCAAAATGACCTGAAGCGCCGGTAACTAAAATCATGTTTTTTGTGTTTAAATTCATTACTTCGTATATTTGTTACGCAAAGTAACTAGTAATAGTTTAAAAAAGTAACTTGTTACCAAAAGGTAACTTAATTTAAACTGGTAACATGAAAGTAACTATACCCTCAACGAAGGAAAAAACCAACCTTTGTCCCGTAAGTGCAGTATTGGAATTAATCGGTGGCAAATGGAAACCAATCATCTTGTATTGTTTACGAACGGAGACGCGACGGTTTGGTGAAATTGCGGCACGTATCCCAAGTCTTTCGCGCAAAGTACTTACCGACCAACTAAAAGAATTGGAGCAAGACCAACTGATCATTCGCGTTCAATACAATGAAATTCCGCCTCGAGTGGAATACTCTTTGTCGCCACGGGGAAAAAGTTTAGCCCCCTTACTGGAAGCCATGGAAAAATGGGGAAATGAACATGTACTCCAAAAACAGGAAACGACTACAACAAACCCGTAGTATCCCCAAAAAAATAGGCTTATTGCAAACAAAGGAATGAGGATTAACCATCAACGTATTACCTCCACAAACGCAATGCGCACACTACCCTGTTCGTCAATATGGGTGAGCTGCACTTCGTGTAAGGTATTGACCAATTTGGGATTCCATGGGGTTTTTACTTTCACATAGTTTTCGGTAAACCCATAAATGTAGCCTTCTTTGTTTTCGCCTTCAAACAAAACCGTGCGGGTGGTTCCCAACTGACTTTCATAAAAGGCACGGCGTTTTTTGACCGATAAGCCGCGCAACATCTTACTGCGTTTGGCGCGAACATTATGCGGCACCACACCGTCCATCAAAGCGGCTTCGGTATTATCGCGTTCGGAATAGGTGAAAACATGCAAATAGGAAATATCGAGTTCGTTCAAGAAATGGTAGGTTTCCAAGAAATGTTCATCCGTTTCACCCGGAAAACCCACAATCACATCCACGCCAATACACGCATGGGGCATCACTTCACGGATTTTTGCAACGCGCTCCGTGTAGAGTTCGCGCAAATAACGGCGCTTCATTTTTTTCAAGATGGCATTACTCCCCGATTGTAAAGGAATATGGAAATGGGGGACAAACGTGCGACTCTGCGCAACAAATTCGATGGTTTCGTTTTTCAGCAAATTGGGTTCGATCGACGAAATACGCAAACGCTCAATACCCTCTACTTGATCCAAGGCTTGCACCAATTCCAAGAACGTATGCTCGTGTTTTTTGTTGCCAAATTCGCCTTTGCCATAATCCCCAATATTGACCCCCGTCAAAACAATTTCTTTGATCCCTTGTTGGGAAATTTCTGCGGCATTGCGCAACACATTTTCCATAGTATCGCTACGGGAAATACCGCGCGCCAAGGGAATGGTACAATACGTACATTTATAATCACAGCCGTCTTGAACTTTCAAAAAGGCACGCGTTCGATCGCCAATGGAATAACTGCCCACATAGAAATCGGCTTCCTCAATTTCGCAAGAATGCACCTCGCCCAAGTCGTTTTTGGACAAATCGTGAATGTAATCGGTGATTTTAAATTTTTCGGTAGCGCCCAAAACCAAGTCGACGCCATCTACTGCCGCTAATTCTTCGGGCTTCAACTGCGCATAACAACCTACAGCGGCCACGAACGCTTTTTCATTGCGCTTTAGGGCTTTTTTTACGACTTGTTTGAATTGTTTGTCGGCATTGTCGGTTACCGAACAGGTGTTGATGACATAAATATCGGCTACGTCTTCAAAATCGACACGTTCGAATCCTTCGTCTTGAAAATTTCTCGCAATTGTAGAAGTTTCAGAGAAATTGAGCTTACAGCCTAAGGTGTAAAAGGCTACTTTTTTTTGCTGTTCCATAGTATACACAACCCTTGAAATCGTTGTCAAGCGATTGCGGCCGCAAAGGTAAAGATTTTTCTAATGTGTCACTATACGAATTAGAAAATGTACCCATCCCTTTTTTGAATACATTCTCTAGCTCAGTAGCTCAGAATCTCAGCGACTCAGCGGCTCATAGACACATCGCCACATCGCCACATTGACCCATTAACGATACTTCTTCGTCTCCTCAAACACATGCTCCAAAATACGCGCCTCGACTTCATCAAATTCCACATGACGGCGTGCCATAACGATTTTGGCCGTTTGAAACGCTTTGTTGGTGAGATAGGTTGTCATTCCTGAAGCACCGCCCCAACTGAAACTAGGGACAAAGTTGCGCGGAAATCCCGACCCAAAGATATTCGACGAAACCCCTACAACCGTTCCGGTGTTAAACATGGTATTGATACCGCATTTGCTGTGATCACCCATCATTAAACCGCAAAATTGAAGTCCGGTGCGCGCAAAACTTTCGGTTTCGTAGCTCCATAAGCGAACTTCCTCGTAGTTGTTTTTTAAATTAGAATTGTTACTGTCAGCGCCAATGTTGCACCATTCGCCCAACACCGAATTTCCTAAAAATCCGTCGTGTCCTTTGTTGGAATACGCAAACAAAACCGAATTATTGACCTCACCGCCCACGCGACAATGCGGTCCCACCGTAGTAGCGCCATAAATCTTGGTGGCCAACTTTACCTGAGCTTCTTCACACAAGGCAAAAGGACCGCGAATGACCGAACCTTCCATGATTTCGGCATTTTTCCCGATATAAATTGGTCCCGTTGACGCATTCAAGGTAACAAATTCCAATTGCGCGCCTTCTTCAATAAAAATATGTTCGGGAGCGATAACATTGACCGACTTGGGTATGGGTTGTGAATGACGATCGGCCGTGAGCAGTTCAAAATCCTCGCGAAGGGCGGCATCATTTTTGGCAAAAATATCCCAGGTATGCTCGATTTTTAAACACTCATCCTCAAATTCAAGGATTTCATACGTATCAAAATCCACCTCTTCTTGGGAGTCGTTGGTGTAAAAAGCAATCACGTCTTCGCCACGCATAATCGCTTGATTAGGCTCGAGGTTGCGCACCATTTCTACCAATACCGCATTGGGTAAATACGCCCCATTGAGCATGACATTGGCCTCCATTTCGACCATAGGAAACTTTTCCGACAAGTACTCTTCGGTGAGTGTTGTCGTGGTCGAACCCAAATATTTTTCCCATTTTTCACGAATGGTCAATATCCCAATGCGAATATCACAAACGGGTCGAGTAAACGTAAAAGGTAAAAGGGCATTGCGGACTGGGCCGTCGAAGAGAATATAGTTCATGAGTGATTTTTTCAGCTAATGGGTCAAAACTACGAAGAAATAGGCAATAAAAAAACCACCCCGAAGGATGGCTTTTTCTATTTGAACACACAATAAATACGAATTACTTACCGTGCTTAGCGTATTTTGTTTTGAATTTATCAATACGTCCTGCCGTATCAATCAATTTCGATTTACCTGTATAAAATGGGTGAGATGTACGAGAAATCTCCATTTTAAATACCGGATATTCCACTCCGTCTACCACGATAGTTTCTTTAGTTTCTACAGTAGATTTCGTAATAAATACATCCTCGTTTGACATATCTTTGAAAGCTACCAATCTGTAATTTTCTGGGTGAATACCTTGTTTCATCTTGTAAATCTTTTTATTAGTTATGAAGCAGTTAGCCTTGATGCTTTTATTCTCAAAAAGGTATCAGCGCGCTGCAACGTTTAGTAATCCTTTTAATTTTGAGTGTGCAAAAATACAACTAATTTTCAATTTTCAAATCTATTTTGCAACTTTTTTGAAAAACAAGCGACACATAATGTCTCAGTTAAATTTATATCTTTGTTTCACTTAAAAAAATTGGGAATATGAATCCTATTGTAAAGAAAAACGCCGTAAACTATGGTATTGTGCTAGCACTTGTTACCATGTTAATCAGTACGATTATGTACGTCGTCGATTTGAAATTGTTTGTCAATATGGGAATTGGCTTTGGACAGATTTTGATTTTCTTAATTGTCTACGGCGTAATGCTCCACAAAACCAAAAAAGAAATGGGCGGACAAATGACTTTTAAAGACGCGTTTACCACCTATTTTATTGCAGCGGGTTTGCGGGTAACCCTAGCCACTGTTTTTATGATCTTTTTATTCAACGTGGTCGATGTTGAAGCGAAAGAAATTGTAAAAGAGCATACGGTAAAATTTCAAGTCGAAATAATGCAAAAAATGGGCTCTACCAAGCAACAAATGGAAGAGGCCATCCGAGAACTGAAAGAAAGTGACCAATTTGGAATCGCAACTCAAATCAAAGGTATGGCCTTCGCCTTACTCGGAGTTTCCATTGCAGGTCTTATCTTTGCGGCCATTTTTAAATCCAAAGAGCAAACATTTTAGATGAATATCTCCATCGTTATCCCGTTACTCAACGAACAAGAATCGTTACCCGAACTACACCAATGGATCAAAAAGGTAATGGACCAACACCAGTATACCTATGAAGTGTTGTTTATTGACGACGGGAGCACCGACCGTTCTTGGGCGGTTATTGAATCGTTGTGCCAAGAAAATCCCTGTGTAAAAGGCATTCGCTTTTTTCGCAACTATGGCAAATCACAAGCGTTACATGCCGGTTTTGCCCGTGCGCAAGGCGATGTGGTGATTACTATGGATGCCGATTTACAGGATAGTCCCGATGAAATTCCCGGCTTATATAAAATGATTACAGAGGAAAATTATGACTTGGTTTCCGGCTGGAAAAAGAAACGGTACGACAATGTGGTCACCAAGAATTTACCTTCCAAACTTTTTAATTGGGCCGCGCGAAAAACCTCGGGCGTTTACCTTAACGATTTCAATTGTGGTCTAAAAGCCTACCGAAATCTCGTGGTGAAAAACGTTGAAGTCTCAGGTGAAATGCACCGCTATATCCCTGTACTGGCCAAAAACGCTGGATTCAATCGTATTGGTGAAAAAGTGGTCATTCACCAAGCGCGTAAATACGGTGAATCCAAATTTGGAATGAGCCGATTCATCAACGGGTTTTTGGACTTAATTACCATTTGGTTCCTCTCCCGTTATGGCAAACGACCCATGCACTTGTTTGGTGCCTTCGGAGCCCTGATGTTTGTCCTCGGATTCCTGTCTACAGGATTCATTATTGTGGTAAAACTCATCAAACTCTACACCGGTTTCCATACGATTTTGGTCACCGATAACCCTTTATTTTACATTGCCCTTACTTCGATGATTATTGGTACGCAACTCTTTTTGGCGGGATTTCTTGGCGAAATTATCCTACGCACCAAAAACAACGAAGAGCGCTACAAAATTGCCGAAGAGCGATAATTCATTCAACACCTAACACAAGCTTACAATACGTTTAAAATGCCTATGGAACCCTCCTTAGTAAATAAAGTAAACGAATGGTTGACCCCAACCTTTGACGAGGCCACCCAAGCGGCCATTCGAGAAATGATGACTACCAATCCGAAAGAATTGGAAGAAAGTTTCTATAAAAATTTAGAATTTGGAACGGGCGGCATGCGCGGCATCATGGGTGTGGGAACCAACCGCATCAACCGCTACACCCTCGGGAAAAACACCCAAGGACTCTCGGATTATTTAAAACAAGCATTCCCAGGTGAAGCACTCAAAGTGGTTATCGCCTACGATTGTCGCCACAACAGTGATACGTTGGCCAAAGTTGTAGCCGATGTCTTTTCGGCCAACGGAATTCACGTATACTTGTTTTCTGAATTGCGACCCACCCCCGAACTCTCCTTTGCCCTCAAACATTTACAATGCCATGCCGGTATTGTGTTGACAGCCTCGCACAATCCTCCCGAATACAACGGATATAAAGTGTATTGGCAAGACGGCGGACAATTAGTACCGCCCCAAGATGAAGCCATTATTGAGGTGATCGAAAATGTGCGTTACGATGCGATTCAATTTACCGCCAATGCCGATTTAATCGAATACATCGACAGCGCTATCGATGAGGCATTTGTAGCTTCTACCCTAGCCAACGCGAGTTTCAACACGCCAAAAGAAGCCAGAGAAGGTCTCAAAATTGTCTATACTTCGCTACACGGAACGTCCATCAAAGCGATTCCTGCTGTGTTAACCGCTGCAGGGTATACCGATTTAAATATTGTAAAAGAACAAGCCGAACCCAATGGCGATTTCCCAACCGTAAAGTCTCCCAATCCCGAAGAGCCTGAAGCGCTCACCATGGCCTTGCAATTGGCCGACGCGATTGGCGCCGATATCGTGATTGGAACCGATCCCGACTCCGACCGCCTGGGCGTGGCCGTGCGCAATACACAAAATGAAATGGTATTGCTAAACGGAAACCAAACCATGATTATCATGACCGCCTACCTCTTGGAACAATGGAAACGCGCTGGAAAAATCAACGGCAAACAATTCATCGGTTCTACTATCGTATCCACGCCCATGATGCTCGAATTGGCCTCGGCCTATCAGGTGGAATGCAAAGTGGGATTGACCGGTTTCAAATGGATTGCCAAATTCATCAAAGATTTTCCCGAACTCCAATTTATCGGTGGCGGTGAAGAAAGTTTTGGCTACATGGTCGGTGATGCAGTACGCGACAAAGATGCCGTAGGGGCTACCCTTTTGGTTTGCGAAATTGCCGCTCAAGCCAAAGCCGCGGGCAGTTCCCTCTTCCAAGAGTTGCTCAACCTCTACCTCGATCACGGATACTACAAAGAACATCTTATTTCGCTCACCAAAAAAGGAATCTCAGGCCTGCAAGAAATCAACCAAATGATGATTGACATGCGCCAAAATCCAGTAGCCGAAATCAACGGCCAACGCATCGTGTGTATCGAAGACTATCAAACCTCCAAAGGACGCGATGTGCTCAACGGAAGCGAATTTGAACTCACCATCCCCAAATCCAACGTATTGATTTACTATTTGGAAGATGGTAGTAAAATCTGTGCCCGACCCAGTGGTACCGAACCCAAAATCAAATTTTATTTCAGCGTGAATGCGCCTCTCGCTTCCTTAGAAGAAATTGGAGCGGTAGAAGCCATTTTGGATGAAAAGATTAAAAATTGTATCGCCGATATGGGCTTAGACGCATGAAAGAAATCCTCCAAAAACTAAAACCGTACATCTACCCCTTCAAACATCATGTGGTAGGGAATGTTATTTACAACATTCTCTATGCGTTATTTGGAACCTTGTCCTTTATCACGCTTATCCCCATGATGAACGTTCTTTTTGACCAAACAAAAAAGGTCTACGAAGCACCTGTTTATACCAATTTTTCAGAAGCAAAGGACTACCTCGAGAATCTTTTGTACTATAAAGTCACGCAATTCACCGACTCGGGCACACCGCAAAATGCCCTTTTCTTGGTGGTTTCAATTGTCATTGTAACGTTTTTACTAAAAAACATTGCCGGGTACATGGCCTCCTACCACATGATGCATTTACGCACCAATGTTATGGCAACCATTCGCAACGAAATGTATCAAAAAATCATTGCCCTCCCGATCTCATTTTTTTCCGAAAAACGGAAAGGTGACGTCATGACGCGAATGCTGGGCGATGTAGGAGAAATGCAGAATTCCTTTTTTATGGTGCTCGAACTGATCATCAAAGAACCGCTTACCATCATTTTCTCCATCATTATGATGTTTACCATCAGTTGGAAACTCACCCTGTTTGTCTTTATTTTCATTCCCATCGCTGGATTTATCATTTCGCTGATTGGAAAAAGTCTCAAATCACAATCCCTTCGCGCCCAAAACGAAGCAGGATACCTTATTTCACTACTAGAAGAAACGCTCACCGGACTCAAAGTCGTCAAGAGTTATACGGCCGAAGAAAACTTTAAAAGCCGCTTCGAACAATCGGTACAACGCCTATTAGTACTCTCCAATAAAATCGGGAAGAAAAATAACCTCGCCTCGCCTTTAAGTGAATTACTGGGCATCATAACCATAGCCGTTTTACTCGTCTATGGCGGAACCTTAGTATTGGTAGACAAATCCTTGTCGGGCCCGGTATTTTTGTCGTTTATGGGATTGGCGTACAACATTCTAACGCCAGCCAAAGCGATTTCCAAAGCCTCCTATGCCGTGAAAAACGGAATTGCCGCCGCCGAACGGGTTTTTGAAGTACTCGAAGAAGAAAATACTGTGAAGTCTGAACCCAATGCCGTTCAAAAATCCGACTTCACCGACAACATCACGCTGTCACAGGTCAACTTTGGCTACCAAGACGAACCGGTACTAAAAAACTTTTCACTGACCATTCCCAAAGGAAAAACAGTGGCTTTGGTGGGGCAATCGGGCAGCGGAAAAAGTACGTTGGCCAACCTACTCACCCGTTTTTATGATGTCAATGAAGGTAAAATTGCCATCGATGGCGTTGACATCAAAACCATGGACATTCATGCCCTCCGGCGTTTGATGGGCTTGGTTACCCAAGATTCGATTCTTTTCAATGACACCATCGAAAACAACCTGCGCATCGGAAAACCCGAAGCTACTGAAGCCGAATTAATCCATGCCTTGCAGGTCGCCAATGCCTATGATTTTGTGATGGAATTGCCCATGGGACTCCAAACAAACATCGGAGATGCGGGAGGAAAACTTTCCGGTGGACAAAAACAACGGATTTCCATAGCCCGCGCGGTACTCAAAAACTCACCCATCATGATTCTCGATGAGGCCACCTCAGCCCTCGATACCGAAAGTGAAAAAGCCGTGCAGATTGCCCTCGAAAACATGATGCAAAACCGCACGTCTATTGTCATCGCCCACCGTTTATCGACCATTCAAAACGCCGATACCATTGTGGTGCTGCACAAAGGCGAAATCATCGAGCAAGGCAACCACGCCGAACTCATGGCGCTGGAAGGGACGTACGCCAAATTGGTGACGTTACAGAGTTTTGACTAAGTATTGTTTTTTAGGCAGCAAGAACCGCTGTTTTCAAGCACGCGCCCACACCCGTGCTCCACTGTATCTTTGGGCTAAACCCCAAAGGATGCCGTTGCGCCCGGGGCTGAAAACCAACCCCCTGTTTCAAAAAAAAATCCGCTACGGCAGCGGATTGTATTCTTGAGGAGTCCATGTCGGTGAAAGTAAATCGATAAAGTAGTAATGCACTTTATCTTTTTTATCAAAGGCGCCATTTTTATTCAAATCTTCAATAGCGCGAAAATACAAGCGTCCTAACCCTTCCAAACAATTCCAATCAATCAACTCTTGATACTCCGTGGTGAGTTTGGTAAAATGTTGCCCGTCCAAGGTACTCACATACAAACTGCGAATATCATTGGCATTGACAATTCCATCCTGATTGGTATCGTTGTCTTGTACTTCATAAACCAAGAGTTTCGCTTTCCCTTTTTCGGCCAAACCGTGCAAATACGTAATACGCTCAATGCGTATCGGTTTGTCGGTCAAAGGGCGTAAGGAATCTTTTGGACTTCCCTGGAACTTAATATTGGAGAGGTTGCCTGCAATTTCAAACTCGCTGGTGTTCGACACTTGATAACTTACTCCGCTATCATAGCGACTACTGCTGAAGTCCGCTCCACCTTTACTCCCCTCGTTCAAAGCGACCTCGCCCACCGGAAATAACAACACCGAAGTCCCTGGAAATTGGACCGGCAAATCACACAACGTTAGTAACGTACCGTCTTTTTTCGCCTCCGTTTTGGGAGTCGAACTTTTGGAATAAATTACTTTTGGTTGCGGTGGGGTTTCTTTACAACCCACCAAAAGTACTAGTGACAAGGCAAAAGTCAATCGTTTCATAAGCACTTCAGTTTAGAGTCGAGCCGTCAATCGGAGATTGAACACACGCGTCGTCATAAAATTAGGAATTCCATATTGATTTTTGGTGTAAGCATCGCGCACCCATGTATTGGTAATAGCATTCTGGTTGTTAAACATATTAAATACCTCAAATCCTAACGACAAGTCCTGGAACTTGCGCAACCAATGGCTAGCAGGACGTTGGGCGTTGCGCTCGGTAAACACATAAAAGAAGCCCACATCCGCCCGACGATAATCGCGTAAACGCGTTTGATAAACATAGGCATCAGCATACGAAGGGGAACCTCCAGGCAAACCAGTGTTGTACACAATATTCATGTAGATTTTAACATTCGGAATATTGGGCATATAGTCTTGGAACAAAATTCCAAACTTCAACCGTTGATCGGTCGGACGCGCTATGTAGCCTCGGTTGTTTTGATTCTCCTCGGTTTTCATATACCCAAAGGTGAACCACGATTCGGTGCCTTTGACAAACTCACCATTCAAACGAACATCCAATCCGTAGGCATACGCTACTGCATCGTTATTGGCGCGGTAACGAATACGTACATTCTCCAACGTATAGGTATTGACATCATCCATGGCCTTGTAATACAATTCCGAAACCAATTTAAAGGGACGATTCCACATCGTAAACCCGTAATCATTGGCCAACACAAAATGCAAGGATTGTTGGGCTTTCACCCGCGGTTGCACTACCCCACTCATATCGCGTAACTCCCTGTAAAACGGCGGTTGGTAATAAAATCCTGTCGAAAATCGGAACAACATGTCTTTGCTGTCGAGCTTGTAGGCGAGTTGCACACGGGGACTAAATACGGTTTGCGTTACGGTTTCTAAGCCACGCCCCGAAACGGTCCAATTGTGCGCACGAACGCCTGCTGTAGCATACAACATGCCCCGTCGAACGCGTGTTCGAGTGTTCCATTGCGCAAACGCCGAAAGACGGTTGATATCCACAAAATTGGTGGCACGCACATTTTGGAAAGGAACCAAGGGGCCCACATAAGGATTGTACGGCTGATCATTGGGAATATCAACCACCGGCGGATTAATCGAGAAACCGGCCGAGTCAATAACTTCCCATTCTACCAAACGATCTCTAAAATTCTCGTGAGTAAACTTAGCTCCCCAATCAAAGCGATGCTTGCGATTTTCATTGTGCGATCCCTTGATTTCAAAGTTCATAATCAAAGCATCGAGGTTGTTACGCGCATGATTCAACTGCGACCCAATAGCGCGGTTAAAGGTAACATTACCAAAAGTTTCCGATCCAATATTGGCATCCACTTCCCCCAAAAAATATGAGGCATCAATATCAAAATATTCCTGTTCTTGGGTATGAAAAGCCGAAGCGATAATTTTATACGTAGTATTTTCATTGGCTTGATAGACCGACTTAAAGGCGCCAAATAAGGTTTGGTAACGGTCGTCTTCTTGCCCTTCATAAAAAATCTGCAACGCTATGGGCTCGTCCAAGGTACCAAAATTCGTTTGGCGAGTTAGAGGCTGATAATTGTAGCGATTATACGAAGCATTTCCAAGGAAGTTGTGGTTCCATTTGCCTCCCGGCATGAAATTGATATTCACTTGAGCATCCATAAAACGCGGACGGAAATTGGTTTGCGTTTCCTGGCTGTTGACGAGCAAAGAATTGTCACGATACCGTAATCCACCTATGGCACTCCATTTTTTATCTTTAGAAACTCCCTCTGCCGACACAGCCCCACCCAAAAAACTCGCTTCCATAGAGGCGCCAAACTTTTCTGGATTGCGGTAGGTAATGTCAAGAACCGAGGACATTTTATCACCGTATTTCGCTTCAAATCCCCCAGCAAAAAAATCAATTTTTTGGGTCAAATCACTGTTCACAAAACTCAAACCTTCTTGTTGACCCGAGCGAATTAAAAACGGACGATAGACCTCTATCTCATTGACATACACCAAATTTTCATCGTAGTTTCCCCCGCGAACGCTGTATTGCGAACTCATGTCGCTGTTGGAACTCGCTCCTAAAATTTTCAATACATTTTCGACACCCGCATTCAAACCCGGAATACGCCGGACCACCTGCGGGTCTACGCTAATAATTCCGCGTGCTCGGGGACGTACACCCGTGATGACCACCCCTTCGAGTTGTTCTTGCTCACTATCCATGACGGGGTTAAACTCGAGAATCTCTTGGGGTTTTACCTGAAAATTGGCGGTAATGGACTTAAAAGCGACGTGTTTGAACCGAACGGTAATCTTACGGTCGGCTGGAATTTCAAGCACATAAAATCCGTTGGCATCCGAAGTGACAGAAATCATATCGTAGGATATGTTGGCCCCTTCAATGGGTTTGTTGTTTTCATCCAAAACCACACCCGTAATCTTTCCGGTTTGTGCCATGGAAACTGTGGTCACTGCCAAAAACAATAGACCAATAAAATAGTTGGATAACGACAAAATGAGTTATTTTTTTGGATTTCGGTTAAACGTGGATTCAAATATAGTTGAATTTCCAACATGGTCAACGACTTCGACTTTCAAATTATTGTCTCCCGCTTTCAAAAACCGCTCTTCAAAAACATGCGTAATCCGTTTTAACTTCGGATCGTACTCAAACAAAACCCATTCGCCATTGACAAATCCATTGACTTTGGCCACCCCCGATTGTTCATCAGAAATGGTGAGTTGCAAAGCATTTAGGCCCGACCAATCTTTATTTTTGGGCGGTTTAAACCATGCGATTTTGGGCGGTATTACATCGTGAACCAATTGAAATTTCCCCAGGGTTTTGCTGCGCATCGTGAAAGTAGCCCCCTCGACTTGTGTAGGATTGTACCCGAAGCGAGTCCCCTGAACCGTTGCGATGTAAGTTTTGGCGCGCAATGCAGCGGGGATTGATTCATTTTTCCATGTCAGTGTAAAACTTTGGTGCAATGGAACGATATCCTCATGCAACTGAACCTGGTTGTTTTTTACGTCAAATTGAAAATAAAAATCATCGTAAAAGGTCTTCGCAGGAAAATACACCGAAACATTGTCTTTTTCAAACAAAGCATCGGTTTGACACTTGATGAAATACGGCGTTTTAGGAGTTGGATCGGCTATTTTTGCGGGAGCGTTAGCATACGAAATGGGCAGGGCAATCACGGTTTTATTTCCGTTATAGTCAGCCACTTCAATACGGGCTGTGGTGGCCAAATTGGGCGTCACCGTAAGGAGTCCTCCCGCCTTTACATTCCGCAAATTGGACCAAGCATAGGGATAGTTGTAAAACAATTTTTGAAAACGCTGTTTGGTTTTTTTGTAGCGTTCATAATCGATGTAGGCATTGATATAGCGAGCTTCATCAAAAGCCATTTGATCAAAAAGGACTTCAAAATTAGGCTGACCGTTGTGGTACAACTGGGTTTGGTAAGTACCATTGTTGTTGAAGGATACATCATCGCGATCATAGGCATTGATGGCAAAACCAAGGGTTCCTGAAGCTTGAACTTTTTGAGCAATATACGTGCCATCAGCTTGAAGAGAAAGGCTCAACAGAACGGGGCGTTTGGATTCATTCACCACAGCATCGGGACCCACAGGATAAACCATGACATTGGCTACAGTGGGTGCTTTGGTATCTTTGAGGTCAAATCCAAAAAACAAGGGATTAATAATTTGCTCCGTTTTGGAGTCGCGTATTTCAAAATGCAAATGGGGCCCGTCGGAACCGCCAGTATTGCCCGACAATGCGATGAGTTCCCCTTTTTTGACAGGTAACTCCCCTGGCTTAAAGTAGGCTTCTATAGCAAAAGATTTCGCTTCGTATTGCAAGGCTTGGATTTTGGCCTCAAAAACACCAACGGCTTTCTGCAAATGTCCGTACACGGTTGTATACCCGTTAGGATGCGTGATGTATAATGCTTTCCCATAGCCATTGGTGGCAATTTTAATGCGTGAGATATAACCCTCGGCAGCAGCATATACCGGTAGCCCTTCACGTTGTTGTGTTTTGAAATCAAAACCAGCATGAAAGTGATGCGGACGCAATTCTCCAAAATTACCAGAAAGCTGTAAGGGTATCGCGAGGGGAGATTGAAAATAATCTTGCGGATACGGCTGAGCGATTAAGTAAGTAATTGAACACCAAAAAAATAGCAAACTGCGCATAAAAAAAGGTCTTTGGGCTAAAATAGCAAAAGGGATTGGGAGATGAAAACATTTGCTGTTAAGAATTTACAAAATACTGAATCGCAAAAGTTTAGCCAAGCGCTTCAAAATAAATTGTATTTTTTGTCGTTTTTATTGGTTAAATACCCCGAGAGTTATAAATTTGTGGGATTAAGTAACGAAAGGCGTCACCCATGAGTGAAATCAAAGAAATCATTGATGCACTGGAAAAAAAAGTGCTGCGATTGTGTGCCAAGGTGGACGATTTAGAACAAAAAAACCGCGCATTACAGCAGCAGTTGCAGGGTTCAACACAAAGTTTAGCCCAACAACAAGCCACCCATGCCCAGCTTGTCAAAGATTTTGAAGCGCTCAAAATGACCAATTCGTTATTAGGCAGTGAAGAATATAAACGAGATACCAAGCTAAAAATCAATGCGCTTATTCGAGAAATCGACTATTGCATTGCCCAATTGGCTGATTAAATATGAACGATAAACTGAAAATCAAGTTATCGATAGCCGACCGTGTCTATCCGCTTACTGTTGACATGAGTCAAGAGGAAGGATTGCGCAGTGCAGCCAAAAAAATCGATGCGATGATTAAACAGTTTGAGGAAAACTATGCCGTTCGAGACAAACAAGACGTTTTGGCCATGTGTGCCTTACAGTTTGCCTCGCAATTGGAACAGCAGAAATCAGTCGATACGGTAGTTGATACAGAGTCTATCGACCGATTAGCCCGTTTGAATAATGCTTTGGAAACCTATCTCAACCGCTAGAAACAACGTTCTTTTAGATTAAAATACTGCCTACATTAGTTCATTTTTGGTAAACTCAACACTAACAAATTCAAATGAGCAAATCGTCGCTACTATAGCATGCCCGCCTGACGGGAAGCCAGAACAGCGAGCTAGCTCAAAACTTGTCTTTACGAGTTTATACAAGCAACTAATGTGGGCTTTTTTTATATATAACCTTACAAAACCATGAGTATAGTAGAAGTAATAATCGGCCTAGTGGTCGGATTAGCCGGCGGCTTTGGTGTCGCCAAAATGCTGGAGCGCAGCAATGTCTCCGCTTTGATTAAGAATGCCAAAAAAGAAGCTGCATCGATTTTAAAAGATGCCAGTTTGGAAGCTGAAAACCTTAAAAAAGACAAATTACTGCAGGCGAAAGAGAAGTTTTTGGAATTGAAAGCCGAGCATGAAAAAGAGATTTTAGCCAAAGACAAAAAAATGGCTGAAGTTGAAAAACGCATTCGGGATAAAGAGTCGCAAGTATCTAGCGAATTGGCCAAAACCAAAAAGCTCAACGACGATTTTGAGGCGAAGGCTAAAGAATACGAAACCAAGATTGAAATCTTAGACAAAAAGCATCAAGAAGTCGAAAAGATGCACAAAAGTCAAGTGGAACAGTTGGAAGTTATTTCGGGATTGTCGGCAGAAGAAGCCAAAGAGCAATTGGTGGAAAGTTTGAAAGCAGAGGCCAAAACCAAAGCCATGGCTCACATTCAAGAAACCATCGAAGAGGCCAAATTAACGGCACAACAAGAAGCGAAAAAGGTAATCATCAGCACGATTCAGCGTGTGGGTACAGAAGAAGCGGTTGAAAACTGCGTATCGGTCTTCAACATCGAATCCGATGACGTGAAAGGACGCATCATTGGTCGTGAAGGACGGAACATTCGTGCGTTGGAAGCCGCAACCGGTGTAGAAATCATTGTAGACGATACCCCTGAGGCCATCATCCTATCGTGTTTTGACCCTGTGCGCCGTGAAATTGCTCGTTTATCCTTACATAAACTGGTCACCGACGGTCGTATTCACCCTGCTCGTATTGAAGAAGTTGTGGCGAAAACAACCAAACAAATTGAAGACGAAATCATCGAGGTAGGAAAACGCACGGTGATTGATTTAGGAATTCATGGATTGCATCCAGAGTTGATTAAAATTGTAGGGCGCATGAAATACCGCTCTTCTTACGGTCAAAACTTATTACAACACTCGCGCGAAGTAGCGAAGTTGTGTGGGATTATGGCTGCTGAATTGGGACTGAACGTAAAACTAGCCAAGCGTGCAGGTTTACTCCACGATATTGGAAAAGTACCGGATGCCGAAAGTGATTTACCACACGCTTTGTTAGGTATGCAATGGGCTGAAAAGTATGGGGAGAAAGAAGAAGTTTGCAATGCTATTGGAGCACACCACGATGAAATCGAAATGAAGTATTTGATTTCTCCGATTATCCAAGTTTGTGATGCGATTTCTGGAGCGCGTCCAGGTGCCCGTCGTCAAGTATTGGATTCTTATATCCAGCGTTTGAAAGATCTCGAAGCGATTGCTTTTGGATTCCACGGGGTGAAAAATGCGTATGCCATTCAAGCGGGCCGTGAATTACGTGTGATTGTAGAAAGTGAAAAAGTTACCGACGATATGGCCGCTAAACTTTCGTTTGAAATCTCACAGAAAATTCAAACAGAAATGACCTACCCCGGTCAAGTGAAGATTACGGTAATTCGAGAAACTCGTGCCGTTAATATTGCCAAATAAGAAAAACTAGAATAAAATAAGAAAGGGAACCCTTGATTGGCGTTCCCTTTTTTTATGTAAACTAACTGGCGCTGGTTAGCATTTCTTCAAATTCTTTGGTTGTGATGGGTTTGAAATAATAATCCTTCACTTCCTCTTTGTATTGCTTTGAACGGTCGATGTCGGTGGAGTCGTTGGAAGAACTGACTAAATACACTGTGATATCTTTCGACATATTGTTTTTCAGTTTTCGAAACTCATCCAAAAACTGCCATCCGTCGTAAACAGGCATGTTGATGTCTAAGAGAATTAAATCGGGTTCTTTTTCGGTTTTCAATACATTTTTCAACCCGTCAATCGCTTCCAATCCGTTAAAAAAGAATTGAGCCTCCGCTTCGATATTGCATTTGTTAAATAATTTTTTAATGACAAAGTGGTAAACTAAATCGTCATCAACGACAAAAATGTTATTGAATTTCATTCGAAAAGTTGATTTTGAAAGTGGTTCCTACATTAACTTGACTCTCTACTTCGATACTACCGCCCATAGATTCGATTTGGTTTTTGGTAATAAACAAACCGATACCACGCGCATTGGGATGCTGATGAAACGTTTTATACATTCCAAACAATTTCTCTCCGTATTTTTCCAAATTGATCCCCACGCCGTTATCTTGGATGAGTAACACCAATTTCCCCTGCTCCTTTTGAAGCGAATACCGAATTTCAGGCTGTCGTTCGGGATGCGCATACTTAATCGCATTGGTGGTGAAATTTAAAAAGATACTTTCCAAATACGCGGGATTAAATTGTACCGTTTCGTTAGCATCTACCAAATTTACGATATTTACGTTATGGTCCTTAATTTCTTTACTTAAAAGTTCGAGGGTATGATTTAAAAAAGCATTTAAATTCAAATTCTCTTTTTTATGAATAATCGTACTCTGAATGTCTACCAGTTCTTTTAAGTGATCAATGGTTTCGGACAAAGCCTTTGAAGTGGTTTTCAAAAACCCAAAGCACTCTTCTTTTTGCTGCGGATCATCCGTTTCATCAATAATGTTAATCAACATCTTAAAGTTGCCCGTATGCGAGCGAAGGTTGTGTGAAACGATATGCGCAAAATTGAGCAATCGATTGTTCTGCTTGGAGATAATCTCCATATGGGCTTGCAAAGCTTGTTCTTCCTCTTTTTCTGAGGTAACATCGGTATGCACACCTATAATGCGCAACGGATTCCCTTGTGCATCGCGTTCGATTACTTTTCCTTTGCTTCGAATCCATCGATACACCCCATTTTTGGTGAGTACCCGTTTGGTATTCTCAAAATAGGAAGTTTGCCCATTGCTATGGTTTGCAATTTCTTGTTTGTATTGCGGATAATCGTCGGGGTGAA
Organism: Flavobacterium fontis; assembly: GCF_900129405.1. Taxonomy (GTDB): domain Bacteria; phylum Bacteroidota; class Bacteroidia; order Flavobacteriales; family Flavobacteriaceae; genus Flavobacterium; species Flavobacterium fontis. Next base: position 49,591 of record NZ_FQVQ01000008.1, read on the forward strand.
TGCGCTCATCCCACTTGGAATTGGTGACCAAATTATCGCTTACATCAAAATCCAAAATGGCCAACGATTCTTTGGAAAAATAAACCCGATCAGTAGCTACATTGTAATCCCAAACGCCATTGTTGGAAGCTTCTAAAGCAAATTGATAGCGTGCTTCCGATTCGATGATACGAAACTCACGTTGCTTTATATCGGTAATATCGGTTAAACTCCCAATAAATATGGCGTCGCCGTTTTCATCAATATCAATGGTTGCTTTTGCTTTAAACCATAAAATACCTCGGGTTTGAAGTACCACACGAAACTCATGATTCCAATGATCGCTGCTGTCTTTGGCTTTGATTATGGATTGCAAAAAATGATCCCAATCTTCGGGATGCACGCGATTTTTTATGACTTCAAAAGGATTCCCTGCAATTTCAAAGCGATTGACTTCAAAAAAAGAAATGATGCTTTTGTTGAGATAGGTAAAGAAAAACTCGTGCTGAGCAGTTACCGATATTTGAAATATCAAATCGGGTATCAGATTTAATATCCGCTTATGATAATTGTACTGTATAGCACTAAACCGTGGGTTGGCGGCTAAGTTTGTGGTCATAGTTGTAGGTTTTGAGGCGTTTGGGTTCATTTTTCTACTTGAGGGGTAAAAAAGTGAAATCAAATTTAACAAAAGATTCGATATAAAGTACATTTTTATCGATAAAATGCATATAACTATCGAAAAACAACTTGTTTTGTAAGAATTAATTTACTTTAATCTCTTGCGTGGGTGAAATTGATGCATAATTTGGGTTAAATGCCTACGATCCAGGTGAACATATACTTCGGTAGTGGTGATCGATTCGTGTCCCAACATCATTTGTATAGCCCGTAAATCGGCGCCATTTTCGAGTAAATGTGTGGCAAAAGAGTGCCGAAAGGTGTGTGGACTAATCTTTTTTTGTAAATGTATGGCCAACGCTAAGTCTTTAATAATAGTAAAAATCATAGCACGAGTTAGGGCTTTCCCTCGACGATTCAAAAACAAGGTATCTTCAAATCCTTTCTGAATAGGAACATGAACGCGAACCTCTCGCCGATACCGTTCGATGCATTGTAAGGTGAAGGTTGCCAACGGCACAAAACGTTGTTTATTCCCTTTTCCCGTTACTTTTAAAAACCCTTCGTCCGCAAAGATGTCCGAAATTTTTAACGTGACCAGTTCAGACACGCGTAATCCACAGCCGTAGAGAACTTCCAGCATGGTCCGGTTGCGTTCGCCTTCGGGTTTGGACAAATCGATAGCCGCGATCAAACGATCAATTTCAACCGTACTCAAGGTATCGGGAAGTTTTCGTCCCAAACGAGGCGCTTCAATCAATTCCATCGGACTGTCACCGCGGAGATTTTCGACGAGTAGATAATTAAAAAACGACTTGAGTCCGCTGATCAATCGAGCCTGTGAGCGCGCATTCAATTCTTTGGAAACGGCATAGACAAAGGCCTGAATATGTTGGGAAGTTATGGTTAAAGGAGAAACTTCAGGGTGGTGTGCTGCCAAAAAAGCACAGAGCCGTTCCAAATCAAAACGATAACTTGCCAACGTATTGGGCGACATCCCACGCTCCAAACGCAGGTAATCGTGATAGGACTTAAGGTAGGCTTTCCATTGCATGGGTTAAAGATACAAAACAAAAAAGCCACCCCGAAGGATGGCTTTCTGTAATAGTTGTATTTCAATTAGAATTTCCAAGTCAAACCGAAAGATGGAGTGTCAAAGAAGTTGTTGAATACATTCAAGTTTCCGTTGAAAGAACTAACTTTAGTCTCTCCACCACCTGGGAACTCAGTAGTAGTGTTGCTGTAACCCAATACATTGTTCAAACCGAAGTTGATTGCAAAGTTTTCAGTTACGAAATAGTTAATTCCTAAATCAATACCGAAGTTCAAGCTTGAGTTAGAAGAAGTTTCGTTTCCGTTAACTTCATTTTTACCAGAACCAAAACCTAAACCAGCTTCAGTATACGTTTTGAAACGCTGACCTAAGTCTAAGAAATAATAACGTGCAAAAACACCAGCATTGAAAGTGTTGCTAGTAGTTTCGTTAGCACCAGTTTCTTCTTTAGCAGAACCTACACCCAACTCAACTCCAAGAGCCAATTTGTCAGATAAGAAGTAACCTACTTTAGGAGAAAAGTTTAAGCTGTTTTCTTTAACTTCAGCTCCACCGTTGTCAGTTGTAGAAGATCCGAAGCTTAAGTTACCTTCAACGATAACGTTTCCTTCAGAAAAACCAAAACCTTTTGATTCTTTTTTGTCTTGAGCATTAGCAGCAGAAAATGCAAGTACTGCAGCTAGAGAAAGAATAATTTTTTTCATGTTCTATTTTGTTTAAAATTATTGAGACAAAGTTAAAACGATTCTTAGGGGAAAGTTTTTAACTCAAAAATGGAGTTATTAACATAGTTGTTAACATCAACATCCGATTAATCCATTCAAAAACAATTCGTTAAACGCATTTTAGCATTTTTTAACGAATTCGAAAAAATAGAAAAAATCGAAAAATGCTTCTCAAAATGGGGATTTAGCGTACTTTTATTAGGTAAAATTGATGTTAATTTACCCTTTTACAACTATGAACAAGCCTTTGCAAGTAATGATTATCAACGGACCCAACCTCAACTTGTTGGGTAAACGCGAACCTGAGGTGTATGGAAATCAAGATTTTGAATCGTTTTTACACGCGCTGAAAACACAATTCCCAGGAGTGGACTTTCACTATTTCCAAAGCAATATCGAAGGAGAACTCATTGATTGTATCCATGCGTGTGGCTTTACCTTTGACGCTATTATTTTGAATGCAGGAGCCTACACGCATACTTCTATCGGTATAGGAGATGCTGTTAAAGGTGTAACAACTCCAGTCATTGAAGTACATATATCCAATACCTATGCGCGCGAAAGCTTCCGGCATCAATCCTACATTGCGCCACATGCCGCAGGAGTTATCGTGGGTTTTGGATTAAAAAGTTACACCCTAGCTGTTCAAAGTTTATTGCACTAACCCTATGAAAAACATCATTTTTACACTCGCTGTACTTTGGAGTACATTCACCTTTAGCCAAATCAAAGGAAAAGTTTCCGACCAAAAAGGACAACCCATTGCTTTTGCCAATATCTATGTACAAGACACCTATATAGGTACTACTTCCAACGACAACGGCCACTATGAAATTTATCCCAAGCAAAATGGGACGTATGTCATTCTATTTCAATTTTTAGGATACAAAACCGAAAAGCGTGTTGTGGAATATACGGGAAAAAGCGAAACCTTAGATGTGGTTTTGCAAACGGAAGACATTCAGTTGAACGAAGTAGTTATCGATGCAAAAGTAAATCCCGCCATCGCCATTATCAAACAAGCCATCGCCAACCGCAAAGCCAATGGGGCCAAAACGGGTCAATATACCTGCGATTTTTATTCTAGAGGTATTTTTCGAGTGAAAAATCTCCCCAAAACGTTTATGGGACAAAAAATTGATTTCTTGGATGAAGTCATCGACTCCACCCGTAGTGGTATTTTATACCTTTCGGAAACCGTGTCGAAACTCACATTTCAAAAACCCGACAAACTGAAAGAAGTCATCGTGGCCTCTAAAGTAAGTGGTCAAGATAATGGCTTCAGTTTTAACAATGCGGCGCAAGCCAACTTTGATTTTTATGAAAACTATATTGAAATCAATGCCAAAGCCATCTCCCCTATTGCCGACAATGCCTTCAACTATTACCGTTATACCTTCGAAGGATCGTTTGCCGATGAAAACAATCACCTGATTAATAAGATTAAAGTGACCCCAAAACGGATGAGTGAACCTGCTTTTGAAGGGTACATTTATATTGAAGACCAGGACTATGCCATCTATGCGATTGACCTCAGCATTAAAGGAAGTCAATCCCAAAATCCAGCACTAAATACCCTGCATTTTAAACAAAGTTTTAGCTACAACAACAAAACCAAGGTATGGACCAAAAACACGCAAACCTTGGATTTTGATGCGGGCATGTTTGGGTTTAATTTCAACGGCCGCTTTACCTATGTGTATTCTAATTTTGATTTTCCCAAACAATTCGAACGACGCACTTTTACTGCCGAAGTACTCAAGTTTGAAGAGAATGCCAACAAAAAAGACGATGCATTTTGGAATACCATTCGCCCAGTTCCTTTAACGTCGGAGGAAAGCACCGACTATGTTAAGAAAGAAATACTGCAAACCAAACGCAAGTCGCAACCCTATTTGGATTCCATTGATCGAAAACGAAATAAATTCAAATGGATGGATGTGTTGATGGGATACACCTATTCGAATTCATTCAAAAACCGCTCGTTTTCATACGAAGGTCCGGTCTTCAATACCGCCTTCAATACGGTTCAGGGATGGAAAACCCAAATTGGTTTCAACTTTACACAACGGAATGAAGATAAACGTACCTTTTATAGTATAGGCACCCGTTTGGATTATGGATTTTCAGAAGATCGTTTGCGTTTTTCGGCTTCGTACACCCAAAAGCTTGACAACATTCGAAACTCCTTTTTATTTATAAGCGGGGGCTCAACCGTCAATCAATTCAACCCCGCCAATCCGATTACCGACAATATCAACTCGATCAGTTCTTCGTTTTTCAAAAACAATTTCATGAAACTTTATGAAAAAAATGCGCTGTCGGTGGGCTATAGTGGTGAAATTGTGAATGGGTTCCGATTGAATGCCAATGTGGAATACGCCGATCGAAAGCCGCTATTCAATACCACGTTTCAAGCTACTGTGAAATCAGACGACCTGTACACGTCCAACAATCCTTTATTACCTTTTGATGAATTAACACCAGCGTTTACCCGTCATCAATTGATGAAAGCATCGTTTACAGGGCGTTTCAATTTTGGACAAAAATATTGGACGCGACCCGATGGAAAATTCAATATGGGGAACGACGACTATCCTACGCTTTTTGTAACGTATGAAAAAGGATTTGCAGCGAGTGAAAAGCAATACGAATTTGACTTTGTATCGGCACGAATTTACCAAGAGTTAAGTTTGGGTAATAAAGGGGAATTTGTATACAACCTTAAATCGGGTAAATTTTTCAATGCCGAAAACATAGCGTTTCCCGACTTCAAGCATTTCAATGGGAATCAAACGCACGTGGCCGGTGGCGGACGCTACACCAATGTTTTCAATAACTTACCCTATTACAGTGCCAGTACCAACGATGCATTTATTGAGTTGCATATGGAGCACAACGACCAAGGCTATTTGATGAATAAAATTCCATTACTCCAAAAGCTAAACACGCAATTGGTATTGGGCTATCATAATTTATCGGTCCCCAATCGCGCACCGTATCACGAATTCACCATCGGTTTGGATAATTTAGGATTCAAAAAGTTCAAAATCCTACGCATTGACTATGTTCGTTCCTACCAAAGCGGCTTTGTGAGTGACGCCGTAATTTTCGGATTGAAGTTCTTGAATATCGTAGAATAACTAAAAAACATCCCACGCAAAACGCAATAAGGTAGCCGCTACCACAAGCATAAACACGCGACGAATGAATTGATTTCCGCGAGCCACGGCGGTTTTGGCACCGATCCATCCGCCTAGTGCATTGGCAAAGGCCATGGGAATGGCGATACTCCAGATAATTTTCCCTTTGGCGATAAAAAGGAGAATCGACCCCAAATTGGTCGCCAAGTTAATGACTTTGGCATGGGCGGAAGCGTGTAAAAAATCGAAACCAAGTAAAACGATGCAACCCAGCACCAAAAAACTACCTGTACCGGGACCGATAAATCCGTCGTAAAACCCCACGACCACCGCCAATACGAGTCCGATGATTTTTAGTTTAAACGGTGAAAGGGACGGTGTGCTGCGCTGCCCAAAATCTTTTTTCACCCACGTATATCCAGCAATCCCGATAAGCACAAAAAGCAAGACGGGTTTCATAAAGGCATTGTGCACGCGCGTCAACAACCAGGACCCGAGGCAAGAAGCCGAAAAGGCTACGATAGCCATGGGAATAAGCAACTTCAACCGTAACGTAACTTGTTGCATGTATTGGCGAGCGGCCATGAAGGTGCCACTAAATGCGGGGACTTTGAGTGTTCCCACCACGGTAGCTACCGATTCCAGGGGTAACAAAATTAAACCTACGGGGGTTTGAATTAACCCGCCGCCGCCCACCACCGCATCGACAAAACCCGCTGCGAACGCTGCTATGCAAAGAATTATGATTATATAGGTTTCCATTAACAAAAAAATCCAAAAAAGAAATTCCAAACTCCAAAACAACTAGTTACATTTTGGAATTTGGAATTTCAAAGATTGGAATTTATGAATTTATACACGTACAATATTGGCTCCTAACGCGCGTAAACGTTCGTCAATACGTTCGTATCCGCGGTCAATTTGCTCAATATTTTGAATAGTTGACGTTCCTTTGGCTGATAAAGCTGCAATCAATAAGGAAATCCCCGCACGAATATCGGGCGATGACATGGTGGTTGCTTTCAGTTGCGATTTGAAGTTATGTCCCATAACCACAGCGCGGTGGGGATCGCATAACATGATTTTGGCGCCCATGTCAATTAATTTATCGACAAAGAACAAGCGGCTTTCAAACATTTTTTGGTGAATAAGCACATCGCCATTGGCTTGGGTCGCCACAACCAAAACAATACTTAGCAAATCGGGAGTAAATCCAGGCCAAGGCGCATCGGCAATGGTAAGGATAGAACCGTCGATATCGGTTTTGATTTCATAGCCATTTTCATGGGTAGGAATGTAAATATCATCGCCACGTCGCTCTAAGGTAATCCCCAATTTGCGGAACACGTTGGGAATAACACCTAAATTATCCCAGCTTACGTTTTTGATTGTGATTTCACTACGGGTCATCGCAGCAAGGCCGATCCAACTTCCAATTTCAATCATATCGGGAAGAATACGGTGTTCGCATCCGCCTAAACTTTCTACGCCTTCAATTGTTAATAGATTGGAACCAACACCTGTAATTTTGGCGCCCATAGAATTCAACATTTTACACAATTGTTGCAAATAGGGTTCACAGGCTGCATTGTAAATCGTGGTTACACCTTCAGCTAGTACTGCTGCCATCACGATATTGGCCGTTCCAGTAACCGAAGCCTCATCTAGCAACATATAGGTTCCTTTCAAACGCTCTTGTGTTTCAACTCCATAGAAATGGTCTTCACGCTCGTAACGGAACTTAGCGCCCAAGTTGATAAAACCTTCAAAGTGCGTATCTAAGCGGCGGCGTCCGATTTTATCGCCTCCTGGTTTAGGAATATAGCCTTTTCCAAAACGCGCCAATAAGGGGCCGACAATCATAATGGAACCGCGCAACGACCCACCTTCTTTTTTAAACGCTTCGGTTTCGAGGTAGCCCACATTGACCTCATCGGCTTGAAAGGTAATTGAACCGGGGCCGTTTTTTTGGATTTTCACCCCTAAATTTCCTAGCAGGGTGATTAATTTATTGACGTCAATAATATCGGGGATGTTATTGATGGTTACTTTTTCGGGGGTGAGTAGCACGGCACATAAAATTTGTAGTGCTTCGTTTTTTGCGCCTTGTGGCGTAACGTCTCCTTTCAAGCGGATACCGCCTTCAATTTTGAATGTTCCCATGGTGAAGTAAAAAGCCTGTTGGCCGTTTTCTATTAGTTTTTGTTATTGTTTTTTTTGATGAATTTTTTTCCGTTGTTCAAATTCTTTTTGAACCCGCCTTTGTGTTTTTGCATCGGAGGTTGCGCCTTATTGGACATTTTTTTGTTGGTGCGAATCAAATCGGTGGTGGTTGACAACTCTTCGGCACTTTGCGACAAATTGATGCGTCCGCCAGAGAGCTCATACAAATGCTCAAAAATCACTTGATCGGTGACGGTATCTTTGTTCCAACTCAAATACGATTTTTTCATATGGTTGGCGATAACCATGATCAAAGCACTTTTGAGTTCACCCTCTTCCCACGAATTGGCTACATCGATCATTGAGGTGATGTTATTGCCATAAAAGCGGTACTTAGGATTCTTCTGGGGATACGGCAGCGGATCGGGCTTGAGGTTAATGACTTCGCGCGTGGGGATAGGATAAGGCGAATCGACATCCAATTGAAAATCGGACATGATAAAAATTTGATCCCACAATTTGTGTTGAAAATCGGGCACATCGCGCAAATGCGGGTTTAAGGTCCCCATCACGTTGATCACATACCGTGCGGCGCGGTTTCGTTCGTCACGGTCTTGAATAGCGACTACGTGATCGATTAATTTTTGCAAATGACGGCCGTATTCGGGAATGAATAAAGGCGATCGTTCGGCGTTGTATTCGAGGTGTTGCACGGTATCGTGTGCATTTTCCTTGATGTATTTTGGTACCATACTAAAGGGATATAATGCCTTCAACGGTAGAAACTTCTAAGTATTTCGCAATCACAGCGTCGGGAGATTCCATGACGACATTGACCGAAATACTGGTGAAATTACCGTTTTTAGACTGTTGGGTTTTAATGACGGCTCCGAGGTTGTCGAAGGCGTTCTCTACCGCCTGAATTTTTTGGGTATCGGTAGGGACAATAAATTTGTATAAATACACACTCGGCCAAGTAGAAGTGGTTTGCAATTCCTCTTTGAGGCGAATGTAAAAAGCTTCCGTTTTTTTATCCATCATCATTAAATAAGGGCAAATATACGCTATTTGAGGTTAGTTTTTCAATGCTTTTCGAGGGAATTACACCTCTTTATATAAGGCCAAAAAAATCTTTTTTTATCCCTTTGTTCTCGCTGCGTGAGGGATGGAGGGATTGTTGAAGCTCGCCCGAGGAACGAGGGCAGCGACTCCCGACAGCCCGGTCCCGACGGTAGGTATCCCGAAAAATCGCACGAATCGTTCCTTCGGGACACGCCCAAAACAACCTTATCTACAACGAAAATTTGATGTTTTTCGTATGCAAATGCGAGGACAATTCGATACATTTGCGGCTTATTTTGTGTAAAAAAATGAAACCTCAACTTATTGTCATCACGGGTGGGCCGGGCACTGGAAAAACAACCATTATTGAGCACATGGTCGCCGATGGGCATTGTTGTTACCCTGAAATATCGCGTCAAATTACGTTGGAGGCGCGTGAACAAGGGATTGAGCAACTGTTTTTGGAGCAGCCTTTGTTGTTTAGCGAATTGTTGCTTGAGGGTAGAAAAAAACAATACGTTTCGGCTCAGGAGGAAACGCAAACCCCTATTTTCCTCGACCGTGGGATTCCTGATATTTTGGCGTACATGCATTATATTGGGGACAGTTACCCGGCTTTTTTTGAGGAGGCTTGTGCGGGACACCGGTATGATAAAGTGTTTATTTTACCGCCGTGGGAAGCCATTTATGTAAGTGATGAAGCGCGCTACGAAAATTTTGAACAGGCGCAGTTGATTTACCGTCATTTAGAAGAAACCTACCGCCATTTTGGATACAGTCCGATTGAAGTTCCCGTGGGTCCTGTAGCCGACCGGGTGGCATTTATCCTGAATGCATTGTAATATTCCTGTATCTTTGTGTTGCTCGTTTGCAAAATGATCCATGAGTAACCTACATGATATTCTAAAACACTATTGGAATTACGAGGCGTTTCGCGAACCGCAGGAGGCGATTATTGAATCGGTTTTGGCGGGTCGAGATACGTTTGCGTTATTGCCGACGGGCGGAGGAAAATCGTTGTGTTACCAACTGCCTGCGTTGGTCCGTGAGGGGATTGTCTTGGTGATTTCGCCTTTGGTTGCATTGATGAAAGACCAAGTGCAGCAGTTACAAATGCGCAACATCAAAGCGATGGCGTTAACGGGGGGCATTCCCACAGAAGAACTTATTGATGTGCTGGACAATGCACAATTTGGAGGATACAAACTTGTGTATTTATCGCCCGAGCGGCTGCAAAATGAAATCGTCCTTTCGCGGCTAAAAACTTTACCTATTCACCTGATTGCCATTGACGAGGCGCATTGTGTATCGCAATGGGGTCATGATTTTCGTCCTGCCTATTTAAAGATTGCGGACTTGCGAATTCATTTTCCCAAAGTTCCATTTTTGGCGCTAACGGCAACCGCAACGGCGCGGGTACAAGCCGATATCATAACGCAATTGGCTTTGGAGCAACCGAATGTCTTTTCAAAGTCCTTTGCCCGAGAGAATTTGGCCTACATGGTCTATGCACCAGAGGACAAATTGCAGTTTGCCAAAAACGTATTGTTAAAATATCCTGGGCCTTCCTTGGTGTATGTTTCCAACCGAAAATCGTGTTTGCACACGGCGCAGCAGTTGGAAGCTATGGGCATCTCGGCGACGTTTTACCACGGGGGATTATCGCCGGCCGAAAAAGAACGGCAAATGGGTTGGTGGATGGAAGAAAAAAAACAGGTCATGGTGGCCACAAATGCCTTTGGAATGGGCATTGATAAGGCAAATGTTCGTACTGTTTTTCATTTTAACCTACCGCCCAATTTAGAGAATTATTACCAAGAAGCGGGGCGTGCAGGGCGCAATGGTTCGAAAGCCTATGCCATTTTGTTGGCTAATGCCTCCGATCGATTGCAGGCAACGCAACAATTTTTGGGTGTCTTACCCGACAAACCGTTTTTATCGCAAGTCTACCAAAAGTTATGTGCCGACTTGCAAATTGCTTACGGAGAAGGCTTAGACGAAACGTTTGGTTTTAATTTACACCGTTTTTGTGTCAAATACAATTTACCCGTAGCGCGCACGTATCAAGCACTACAATTTTTGGATCGGCAGGGCATTTTGAATCTTTCCCAGGAATTTTCAGAGAAGCTAACCCTACAATTTATCGTTCCTTCCAAAGAGGTGATACGCTATAGTAGTTTGCATCCTGAACAAGAGACGATTATCGTCACTCTTTTGCGCACGCATCCCGGGGTGTATGATCAAATGACTGCCATCAATTTATCGGTGGTGGCGCGAAAATCGGGCGTTACAGAAACCAACGTATTGGCGGTATTGCATCAGCTTCAGTTGCAAGGATTGGCGACGGTACATTCGAAAACCAATGATGCCCAACTTACCTTTACGACCATTCGAGAGGATGCGCATACGATAAATCGCGTGAGTAAATATTTAATTGCGCAAAACGAATTAAAGGCATCCCAGTTAAAATCGGTGTTGGCCTATGCAGAAAACACGAGCCAATGCAATCAACGCTTATTATTGGACTACTTTGGTGAAAAAGAAGCGGCCGATTGCGGACACTGTTCGACCTGCATTGCGCCCCGAAAAAAGACCCTGGAATTGGGCGATCTCCCTGAGGCCTTATTGCGATTGTTGCAACAACGCCCGTTTAGTTCAAGAGAATTACAAGAAATACTTTCACAACCCGAAGAGGCGCTTATCTTTGCACTTCAATCGTTGTTGGAAGCCGAGCGCATCCGTTTACTTCCCGACAACACTTATTCATTGCGCAACTAATGGAATCATTACGAATCGTATTTATGGGAACGCCCGAATTTGCCGTCGGGATCTTGGAGGCTATCGTTGAACACGGATTGCAGGTCGTGGGGGTGGTTACTGCTGCCGACAAACCTGCAGGTCGTGGACAACAGCTTAAATTTTCGGCAGTCAAAACCTATGCCCTGGCGCAAGGGCTGCCTTTGTTGCAACCTACCAACTTAAAAGACCCCGATTTTATTGCGGCGTTGGAGGCTTGGGAGGCAAATGTGCAAATCGTGGTGGCGTTTCGTATGTTGCCTGAGGTTGTATGGCGTTTGCCGAAATGGGGCACCTTTAATTTGCATGCCTCGTTATTACCACAATACCGGGGAGCGGCGCCGATCCATTGGGCTATTATCAATGGGGAGACCGAAACGGGAGTGACGACCTTTTTTATCGATGATAAAATAGATACGGGAGCCATGATACTGTCGAAAAAAACAGCGATTGGTCCCGAGGAGAACACAGGAAGTTTACACGACCGCTTGATGGTATTGGGAAAAGAGGCGGTGCTAGAAACCTTGGAGCGCATTGCACAAGGCGATGTGGCCACAGTTCCCCAGAAGGAAACGGGTGATCTAAAGACTGCTTACAAGTTGAATAAAGAAAACTGTCTCTTGGATTTTCATAAAAAAGGAAAAGAGTTGTACAACCAAATCCGAGGGTTATCGCCCTTCCCTACTGCTTGGTGTCATGTGATTGATGGGGAAATGCGTTGGGCCGTTAAACTATATGAAGCGGTTTTTGTTGAAACCCCACACAATGAAAGGATTGGACAGTGGAAAACAAGCAAAAAGGAAATTGAAATTGTGGTAACTGATGGGTACTTAAAAATAAAAGTCCTGCAATTTCCAGGCAAGAAAAAAATGACCGCCCAAGAGGTATTGAATGGCATGCAATTTAGTTCGGAATGCCGTGTGGAGTAATTGGGAGACCCTATAAACACTAGATTCGGATGCTTTTGGCGGCTGTTTATCAACAAATAAATTGAGTTATCAACAAATTAATCGAAAATACGTGTAATCAGTTGCATGCTGTGGATTTTCTACTAAATTTGTTATGATTAACAATTAAGTTTAACCAACAATTAATAACTATTATTATGAACAAGTCAGAATTAATCGATGCAATTGCTGCTGATGCTGGAATTTCCAAAGCAGCTGCTAAATTAGCTTTAGAGTCATTTTTAGGAAATGTAGGGGCTACTTTGAAAAAAGGTGGAAGAGTTTCATTGGTAGGTTTCGGTTCTTGGTCTGTATCTAAAAGAGCAGCTCGTGAAGGAAGAAACCCTCAAACCGGTAAAACAATCAAAATTGCTGCTAAAAATGTAGTGAAGTTTAAAGCAGGTGCTGAATTAGAAGGTTCTGTAAACTAATTTCTGTTACCCGATATCATCAAAAATCACGGTTTCGACCGTGATTTTTTTTTGAATAACCATTGACATGCCAAATATTTTTGTACTTTTAGTTAAAATTGCTTAATAATGTCAACCGAAAGCCTACAAAAAGGACAGTTATTAATTGCAGAGCCTTCCATCATTGGGGATCTTTCCTTCAATCGGTCGGTTATTCTGTTGGCAGATCATAATCCTGAGGGATCGGTGGGTTTTATTCTTAACAAACCCCTGACGTACGCTTTACACGATTTAATCCCTGACATTTCGGCTTCGTTCACGATATATAATGGTGGGCCAGTAGAGCAAGACAATCTTTATTTTATTCACAACATACCCGATTTGTTACCCAATAGTATTGAAATTTCTGAGGGGATTTATTGGGGAGGTGACTTTGAACGTACCAAAGCCTTGCTTAATGATGGTACCATCCAAAAAGACAACATTCGCTTTTTCTTGGGGTACACCGGCTGGGGGGCACAACAATTGGAGCAGGAACTCGAATCGCAGTCCTGGATAGTTTGTGCTAATAGTTACAAGCAAACTATTTTAAGTAAGTCCTCCCGTGATTTTTGGAAAGAAAAAATTTTGGAACTCGGAGGAGACTACGTATTATGGTCCAATGCGCCTGAAAATCCTATTCTAAACTAACTGATTTAGTTGTAACGTCCATGCTTGTGCTTGCGTGGTCACAAACTCTTTTTTACGGTAATGGGTTATAGATCGAATACCTTGAATGGCATTGGTGTAGAACAATTCGTCGGCATTTTGTAATTCAAAAGGGGATATCGGAGCTTCTTCCACTTCCCATTCGGGTTGGGCCTTTACCATTTTTAGCACTTGTTTTCGTAGAATACCATTTAAACAGCCTTCACTGAGCGGCGGGGTAATTAATTTTTTCCCTTGGAGCATGAAAAGATTTCCATTCAACACTTCAGCCACCCGCTTTTGCTCGTTGAGTACTATACATGTATCTAACTCGTTCTCTTGTGCATAAACGGCTCCAACAATATTTAATAACCGGTTGGTTGTTTTTAGTGTGGACAATAAGTGGTTGGGAACATGAAAATCTTTAAACAAATCGGCGGTACAGGGCGTTTCCTCATGAATAAAATGAGCGGTAGCTAAAGGCGTGGCTTCAATCCAAAACGAAACCGCATTGGTTGTAGGAGTGTAATAACCGCCTTCATTACGATACACCGTCAGGCGCACCCGAAAAGCACCTTCTGGAGCAACGACACTTTTCAACTGCGATTCAAGATATTCCATGGTAAAGGTGCTGGGAATGCGCATTCGTAAAATACGCATAGAAGCCATCAAACGAAAGTAATGATCTTCCCAAAAACAAGGAATTCCGTCAACGACCCGAAGGGTTTCAAACAAAGCATCACCGTATAAAAATGCACGATTAGAAGATGAAAAAACGGTGGTATGATCGACTAAAGTTCCGTTGAAATTAAGCATAAAAAATCCCTCTTTTTTGGAGGGACAAATATAGGAAGTAAAAGACAATTACACCGAACCAATTACATGCTTCAAATCGGAAACTTGATTTTCCCACAATTGTTTGGACTCATCGACCTCATCTTCTTCGGCAAAGTCGACTACCATCAGGGAAACGTCTTTGGTGATTTCATCTTCCAAGATACGTAACTCAAAAAAATACTCGGTATCTTTCTTTTGTTCATCTACCCATTTAAAGCGAACCTTCTCTCCCGTTTTTTTGGAAGCCAATCGGGCATGTTCTTCGGTATCTTCCCAGTGAAACGTAAAAAATTCACCCCGCGAATTCACGGTATCGGCAAACCATTCCTGTAATCCAGAAGGGGTTGAAATATACTGATAAAGTAACTGAGGTGAGGAATTTATGGGGAACTCAATCTCGTAGCGTACTTTTTGTGCCATAATCTATTTTTTTTTTTTCGAAATATATAATTAATTTGAGAAATTTCACTTTAAAAAAAATATTTTTTTTTGAAAGGAATAATTTGCAGACATTCATATTAATTATATATTTGCACCCGCATTGACAAACGGGTTAATGCACGTCCTGGCGAGGTAGCTCAGTCGGTTAGAGCGCAGGATTCATAACCCTGAGGTCGGGAGTTCAAATCTCCCTCTCGCTACAAAAATGAAAGTAATGAAATCAACGGTTTAGGTACTCTAAACCGTTTTTTTTATGTCTAAAATATTTTTACATTTACAAAAAGTACACGATTTAGTACACGATTTAGAACACTATTCCCCAATTAATCAATCGAAAAACTTGTTGAAACAAAAAGACTTTACTGCTCCAAAAATCTTTACAGGCGGTGTAAATATTCTGTTATGGAATCAACTTAGTGAGTCAGAAAAAGCAAAAGCTTTGTCAAAAAGTTGGTACATATATTATAGTTTCAGAGATGCAGAAACTGGCAAACTAAAAAGAATGCCAAACATCAAAGGCAATGTAAATAAGCTAAAAACTAAAAAAGAAAGAGTTGAATACTTGAATGCAATGAGTGTTGCACTAGAATTTTTACTTGAAAAAGGTTTCAATCCTAACACAAACAATAATATTGAAGAGCTACTTAATAAAAAGCAGTCCGAAGCTTCAAAAGGAAACAATACTAGCATTGCAATTCCCAAAGAAAACATTGCAATTCCCAGCAAAACCATTGCAATACCTGCTGAAAACATTGCAATAACAAATAAAACCATTGCAATACCTCAAGAAAATATTGCAATTCCCGAAACTCTAACAATTAAAGAAGCTTTTGAATTTGCATTAAACTTAAAGAAGAACACAATTAGAGATACTTCATATAAAAACTTTGAATTAAGAGTTAGAAAATTCAGAAAGTCTTTGGATGAAAATAAACCGATAACTTTCATAACCAAAAAAGTTATTAATGATTACCTGAATGACGTATTGGTAAATTCAAGTGCAAGAAACAGAAACAATACAAGAGCAGATTTAAGTTCGTTGTTTCAAGTTTTAGAGGACAATGAAATAATTGCCGATAACGTAGTCAAAAAAATAAATGTGTTAAAGTCAAATCCTGAAAGAAATAAGACTTACACCTCTGAAATGCAGAAAGACATTTATTCTTTTCTTGAAGAAAATGATAAGTTACTTTTACTATTTATAAAATTTGTGTCATATAACTTTTTAAGACCTATTGAAGTTTGTGAATTGAAAATTAAGGACATTGATTTGATAGGTAAAAGACTTTATTTGAGAACCAAAAACAAAGCAGTAAAAATCAAAATTATACCAGAAATTTTGCTGAATGATTTACCCGATTTATCAAATTTTGTCCCTGAAAGTTTTCTCTTCACTCCTACTGGCTTTGGCCAAGATTGGGTTACAGAACCAAACAATAAAAGAGACTATTTCTCAAAACGATTTAAAGAAGTTGTAAAAACACACTTTAACCTGAATAAAGATTACGGAATGTACAGTTTTAGGCACACTTTCATCACTAAACTGTATAGAGAAATGCGAAAAACTAGCTCTCAATTTGAAACTAAAAGCAAATTAATGTTAGTTACTGGGCATTCTACAATGACCGCTCTTGAAAAATATTTAAGAGATATTGATGCAGAATTACCAGAGGATTATTCAAACTTACTTCGATAAGTAATTTGCTAAATTCTTACTAAAATCATAGTATTTTTCTATTATATTTACAGTTCAATATTAAATAAGAGCCTTTAATGGAATTTAAGTTAGAAAACCTTAATTATCAAGACATCGCAATACAATCAGTAGTCAAAATTTTTGATGGTACTGATAAAAATAATTTTGATAATTCTTGTATTGAGGGCATTCGTTCAAACACAACAAAACTTACAACTGTTGATATTGAAAATAACATTAAAAGTGTATTACTAGAAAACGGTATTTCAGAGGAAATTGCAAAGCTTTCAAATGAACGAGATATTTGTGTTGAAATGGAAACAGGAACAGGTAAAACACTTGTTTACATCAAAACTATTTTTGAACTCTTTAAAGAATACGGTTTTACAAAGTTTATAATCTTAGTTCCATCTGTTGCCATTCGTCAAAATATTATTGGAACGTTCAAAGCGTTTGAAAAACAACTAGAAAGCATTTACGGTTTTAAACCCGATGCCTTTGAATATGACAGCAAAAAACTTCAAAAAGTTAGTCAGTTCATCGAGGAACAATATCCTCAAGTAATGATAATGACTTTGGCTTCATTCAATTCAGAGGATAAAATTTTGAACCAAGCACAAAGAGAGGATTTATTCAATAATATTCCTTTTATTGAAGCCATTGGAAAAACCAATCCTATAATTATAATGGATGAACCTCAAGAGGGAATGGATACTGATAATTCCATAACTCAAATTGCAAAACTTAATCCATTGTATAAAATTCGTTATTCGGCTACTCACAAAGTTGTTAAGAATTTAATTTATAGACTAACCCCTTATGATAGTTACAAAGAGGGTTTAGTTAAGAAAATTGAAGTTTTGACAGTAACCGAAAAAAACGATGAAGCAACTTTAAAAATAGAGTTGGTAGACATACAATTTGGAAAGGGAGACCCAAAAGTAAAACTGAAAGCTTGGCATTTGAGCAAAACATCAAACAAAATTGAATTTAAAGTTAGTGGTTGGCTTTGCAATGGAGATAATTTGGGAGAAAAAACAAATAATCCTAGTTATCTGAATTATTCAATTTCTAACATCAACAAAAGTTTAAAAACTGGAAAATGGACTGTTACCTTTTCTAATGGTGCAGAAATTTTAGAAAAACAAATTTCAGGCACTTTAGAGAATATTTGGGCTTTGCAAATAGAGTGGTTAATTCACAGACATTTTGCAAAATCACAAAAATTAGCTCCAAAAGAAATTAAATGCCTATCCTTAATATTCATTGATAGGGTTGCAAACTACATTGGAGAGAAACCAGTAATCAAAAATCTTTTTATTGAAAAATATAAAGCGGTTTATCCCGAATATCACAATGGAAACACTCCAACTGATGAACATATACAAAGCGTTCAAGGCTATTATTTTGCGCAAAAATCAAGTGGCGAATTTGCAGACAATGAGGGCGGAGTAAAAGAACAAGCCAAAATTTATGAATTGATATTAAGAGGTAAAGAAGAACTTCTTACTTTATCAAATCCTGTTCAATTTGTGTTTTCTCACTCGGCTTTGGGAGTTGGTTGGGATAATCCAAATGTTTTCAACATTGCAACGCTTAATAATTCCTATTCAGAAACTAAAAAACGTCAGGAAATTGGTAGAGGATTGCGTATTTGTGTAAATCAAAAAGGGCAACGGGTATATGATGCGATTGATGTTGAAGATAGTGAGCGTATAAACCAACTTACGGTTATTCCAAATGAAACCTATGAGACATTTGTAACACAATATCAAGAAGAAATTAAATCGGTTTATGGCACTACGAATGCAGGTGCAGGAATGACACACAACCATAAAGGAACTCAAACCGATGAAGTAAAATTCAAACGAAATACAAATGAGACTATTGACAAAGCTTTCAAAAAATATTGGACTGCTTTAGCTAAAAAAACAGAATACACAGTCAATTTTGATGAAGAGCGTTTGATTAATACCGCTGTTGAAGAGATAAATAAAATTACAATCCCTGATTTTGTCATTGAAGCATCTAGCTTTTTAATTGATTCTATCAATGAAGAGGGCAAACAAGACACATTTCAAGGTTCAGAAAATGTAAAACAAAAAACAAATTTCACTCCACTAGATTTAATTGAAGAGTTAAGTGAAAATACAGGATTGAGTTATGCTTCAATGTTCAAAATATTTGAACAATTGACCAATCTTAAAGAAGTGGTTAAAAATCCACCTAGATTTATTCACGAAGCTTCCGCAATCATTCGCAATGCTGAATTAGATGAAATGATTAGAGGATTAAACTATGAATTAACAGGAGATAGTTTCCCATTTGAATTTAATGACTTTGTAAAAAACATATCAGACAAAGGGTATGTTGCAACCCCTAACAAAGGAGTATTCGACAAAATGCTAATTGATAGTGATGTAGAAAAAAAGTTTTCATTGGATGCTGATAAAGATGTGGAAGTAGTTTGTTTTCTGAAACTTCCAAGTTGGTATAAAATAAAAACACCGATTGGAGATTATGAGCCTGATTTTGGTTTAGTAATGAAGCGTAAAAACCTTAAAGACGGCAATGAAAATGAGTTTTATTTTGTGATTGAAACCAAAGGAACGAATGACATCAATGACAAAAAAGCTTTAAAAGAAAGCGAGATTTACAAAATAAGATGTGCTATAAAGCATTTTGAAAAATTGGGATTAGAGGTACAATACAAAGCTCCAGTAAAAGAGTATAGTTACTTCAAAACAGAAGCAGATAAAACAATAAATTCTATTATATAAAAACACCATTTTCCCGACATCAGGAAAATGATAAAAATATATTTTAACTAAAACTTTTGTAATTATGAAAAGTGAAGAAATTATGGCGTTGTTCCAACAATTTGAAGCAGTTGCATCTGAATTGGAGGGTATCGAATGTTGGAGTGCAAGAGAATTGCAAAAGCTTTTAGGATATAGTAAATGGGAAAACTTTGAAAACGTTATCCAAAAAGCAAAAGATGCTTGCAATAATGCAGGCGAAGATATAAACAACCATTTTCCCGACATCAAGAAAATGGTTTCTATTGGTTCTGAAACCGAAAGAGCCATTGACGATATTGCTTTAACTCGTTATGCTTGTTATTTAATTGCTCAAAATGGAGATAGTAGAAAAGAAGAAATTGCTTTTGCTCAAAACTATTTTGCGGTTCAAACTCGTAGAGCAGAAATTATCGAGCAACGTTTACTTGAATTTGAAAGAGTTAAAGCGAGAGAAAAACTAACTCAAACCGAAAAACAACTTTCAGGAATTTTATTTGAACGTGGAGTTGACAGCAAAGGTTTTGGATTAATTCGTTCCAAAGGAGACCAAGCATTATTCAAATTGTCAACCATTCAATTGAAAAAGAAAATGGGAGTTCCTGACAATAGACCTGTTGCAGACTTTCTTCCTACTATTAGCATAAAAGCGAAAGACCTAGCGGCTGAAATGACTGGATTAAATGTGCAAAGCAAGGACTTGAAAGGGATAACGAAAATAGAAAACGAACACGTCGAAAATAACAAGGCGGTTAGAAAAATGCTGACACAAAGAGGAATTGTTCCAGAGAATTTGCCACCTGCCGAAGATGTTAAAAAGATTCAACGCAAGTTAGATGGCGATGACAAAAAGATATTGAAAGATTCAAAGAAACCAAAAAAATAAATGGAAAGCATAAACGACTTCATGCCAAATAGCAACGATTGGAATAGCGAACGTTTGCAAACCCTAAAACACCTATACCCTGATTGGTTTACTAATGAGGGCAATTTGAATATTGATGAAATTAAAAAAGCAGTCAATCCAAGTTTGATTAATGAAACTGAACGCTATGAATTTCGTTGGTTTGGTAAAAGCCAAGCCAAACGCAATGCTTTCACGCCTAGTAATGCAACGTTAGTGTTTGATGAAGACCGAAGTATCAACCCAGATAATAGTGAAAACCTAATTATTGAAGGCGAAAATCTTGAAGTTTTAAAGCTATTAAGTCAAAGCTATCGTGAAAAAATAAAGTGTATTTACATTGACCCACCATACAATAAAGATAAGGATTTTGTATATTCTGATGTGTTCTCTCAAGATAAAAAGAGCTATTGGGAAGATTCCCAGTATATGGAAAACGGGGTAATAATTGATACAAATTCTGAAACAGATGGCAGATTTCATAGTAATTGGCTGAACATGATGTATAGTCGTTTACTAATTAGTCGGCAACTATTAAAAAATGATGGTGTAATATTTATTTCATTAGACAATAGTGAGATACATCACTTGAGAAAATTATGTGATGAAGTTTTTGGAGAAGAGAATTTCATAGAATGCATAACTTGGAATAAAAGAGTTCCAAAAAACGATAAAGGTATTGGTAATATACACGAATATATCTTAATCTATGTTAAAGATGCTTTGATAAAGCATGAATTTACAATGCGAAAAGGAGGTTTAGACGATGTTACAAATCTTATTTCAAAATTGAAAAAACAAAAGATTGCAATTCCTGAAGCAGAAAGTCAAATTAAGAAGCTATATAAAAAAAATGATTTTGATAGAGGGATAACTTTATATAATTCTCTTGATGATAATTATAGATTGTGGGGTAAAATAAATATGAGTTGGCCAAACGCTGATACTTTTGGCCCTAGATATGATGTTATACATCCAAAAACAGGAATGATTGTAAAAGTGCCTGATAGAGGTTGGAGATGGAAAAAGGAAACATTTGATGAAGCAGCAAATTTTAAAGATGGAAAATATCAAAATGTAATTGAATTACATGATGGTAGTTACATGTGTGGTAAAATTTGGTTTAGTAAAGACGAAAATACTCAACCAAGTTCAATAACATATTTTGATGAAGTAGAGAGTTTTTTATTGAGGTCAATTATTTCAATGAAAAGCGATGGAGGCATTGAACTAGAAAAAATATTCGATGGGAAAAGCTATTTTTCCTACCCTAAGCCTAGTTCTTTAATACAGTTATTAATTGGCTCTATTAAATCTGATGACAACGATATTTTTCTTGATTATTTTGGAGGTTCAGGAACTACAGGTCATGCAATTTTTAAATTAAATTCTGAAGAGAACTCTAATAGAAAATTTATACTAATCCAAATGCCTGAAGCAACCTCCGAAAAAAGCGAGGCATATAAAGCAGGTTACAAGAAAATTAGCGATATAACTATAGAACGGAACAAAAGAGTTATTCAAAACATCATTAAAGAAAAAGAAAGCAAACAACCTGATTTATTTACAGGCGACAAAAAAGAAGATGCCTTGCAAGGATTAGGTTTTAAAGTGTTCAAATTGCAAAAGTCAAATTTCCCTAGAGTAGATTTTGCACCTGACCCTGAAAAGACAGAAGAAGAAAATATTGAATTACTCAAAACCTACATTGCAAATAAGGAATTGCAATTAGTCAATGCGTTCAACAAACCAGAACTTTTAACCGAGATATTACTGAAAAACGGTTATAATCTTAATCACAAACTGGTTTTGCAAACCCAGTTTGCAAGCAATGAGGTACAACTTGCAAGCGATAACGAAAAAGAAACTTTGATTTGCCTTGACGTGGTTATTAATCCTGAAACAGTTGACTATTTCAAAACCAATACTGATAAGAAATTCATTTGTTTGGAACGTGCGTTAGATACCACCAAAAAATACAACTTGAAACATTATTTAGGAGATAAATTTAATGCGTTTTAAGTGTGGAAAATGAAATTACAATTTATTTCGATGAACCAAAAAAATTTGAAGCTTCAAACATTAGACCTTTAAATGGTTTAGCTGGATTGTATTTTATTTTTAGTAAGTCAATTGATATTCAATACCCTTTTGCAAAATCCAAATTACTATATATCGGAATGAGCGAAAAAAAAACAAACAGCATCGGGAGTAGGTTACTTAGTCATTTTGAAGGCAAATCAAAGAATGTTGGATTAATAAATTATAGAAAAATTGAACCATTATATTTTACATACATAAATTTTGAAATATTGCAAAATGTATGGAAATTCAGAATTGAAGATTTGGAAAGCCACTTCATATCAAATTTTGTTGAAAATTATGGTGTTTACCCTATTTGCAATAACAAAACTGGACTTACAGTTTTAGACAAAAAGCAGTCAGGTAATTTAAAAATAGATTGGAAATATTTTAAATAAAAAAGTATGGAAGAGAATGTAAAATCAGGGGAAGAGATTGTTAATGATTTTTTTAGTTCAATTGAAGAGATTAAGGGTGTTGATGTAAATATTGCAAAGATGTTGGCAACACTTTATAAAGATGGAAAATTGACTGATGTAAATGTAAAAAACGAACTTCAAAAATTAAGAGAGCAAGATGGCAACAAAGATTAATGAAATTAGTTTAAAGGGGATTCGAGGTGCAAAAGACACATTGAAACTTCCTCTAAATGGAAAGTCTGCCCTATTATATGGAGATAACGGAACTGGAAAAAGTAGTATTTCAGATTCGTTGGAATGGTTTTTTACAGATAAAGTTGATCATTTAAACAGTCTTGAGATTGACTTAAAAGAAGCTTTGAGAAATGCGAAGATTGATGCTTCGGAAACATCCGAAGTAAAATTATCTTTCACAAAAAACAAAGTTGATGCTACAAAAAGCATTTATTATAAAAAAACCAAACTAGTTTCTGAATTTAATAATACATCCGAAGATTTTAATAAATTCTATACAAACACGAAAAATGAGAACCTTATTTTGAGGTTCAAAAAACTAACCAATTTTGTTGACAACACAAAGACTGAAAAACTAAAATATCTTTCTGAAATTATAGGATTTTCGGAAGTGTCTAAAAAGAAAGAAGTTTTACAAAAGTGTTACAACGCAGTAAAATCAGAAATAACAAAGCAAAACTTTGAGGGTCAAAAAAGTAATTTGCAGAGAGTTTTGATTGAAAAAATTGGTGCGTCAATAAGTCAGGAACAAAACTTTATTGATAAACTTAATGAAAAAATAAAGCCCCTAAATGTTGGTTTTGAAATAAAAACTTTAGAGGATATTGACAAAGTATTAACTCATCTTACTAGTCCTGAAAACAATAAACTCAATTTAGAATTAGCTTTTTTAGAGAGCATTCAAAATAGTTTGACCCTCTTAAAGTCTGAAATTGGATTTATTAATTCCGAATATGGCAAGTATTATTTAGAGTTTGAAAAAATTGCATTAGATGTGCAGAGCATCATGCAAACATTTTTTAAAGAGTTACTCAATTCTGGTAAAAATGTCATTGCTAAATATCACAAAGAAGATAGTTGTCCATTATGTTTGCAACCTAAAAATATTGAAGAGTTACAATCTGAATTAAGTAAAAGGTTAGAAGAAATTGAGGAATCTTCAAAGAAGTTAAATGATTTTAATAAATCTAAAACTTTAGTTTCTGAAATTGCATTGGAAAGAGCCAAAAGAATAGATGTTCTATTACTAAATCCCGATATAAACAATAAAGAAAATGAAGTATTAAAAATTGAAGTTCAGAAAATCAAAGACAAAATAGGTGCTTTCCAAATTGCCAGTACAATTAAAGTAACTTCTGGAGAAAAAATATCTGAACCTGAAAAAATTAACCTAGTCGAAAGCGATTTTGATTTTCAAGCAAAAATTTCGGAAAGGATAATCAAATTAAAAGAAGCATTAAAAAACAATTCAACTATTCTCTATAATGAAATTTCATCTTCAAAAGAAGCATTTTTGAATATTCGTTTAATTGAAAAGCAAAAAAGCATCCTTGAAAATCAGCAAAATTCATTGAAAATTATTTATGATGAATTTATAAAAAAGCAAAAGGAAGGACTTGAAAATTTTATAACTACATTTTCGGGAAAAATAAATGAATTTTATCAATTTATGAATCCCAACGAACCTTTTCAAGAGATAAAAATTGTTACAATTGGCGAAGACGATGAATTAAATGGTTTGACCATTGAATACAAGTATGAAGGGAACTGGGTATCTCCACCTCAAAAATATTTTAGCGAATCACACCTCAATTGTTTTGGTTTGTCATTCTTTTTAGCTTCAGTAATTGCATTTAACAAAGAAAGCAAGTTTGTAGTTCTCGATGATGTTATTTCAAGTTTTGATTCAACTCACAGAAAAAAGTTTGCTGATTTGATTATCGAAAAATTTAATGATTACCAATTTATTGTATTAACGCATGAAAGAGAATGGTTTGAAAATATGATTAAACCATTGGCAAAAAAGAAAGGTTGGTATATCAATGAAATAAAATGGTCTGAGGATAAAGGAACTCATTTTGACGAAACACCAAGTGAATTAAAAGATTTCATTGAGCATAATTTATCTCAAGGAATATCTAATGGAATGGGTAATCCTATTAGAAGGTATATGGAGCAAAAACTAAAAGATATTGCATCAAATACAGATACTAAAATGGTTTTTAGATTCAATGAAATTAATGAGCATAGAATGTGTTATGAATTAATTACTAGCTTGAAATCTACAATAAAAATTACTAATAAGGATTTATTAGTTACTTATCCAGTAATCGATAGAATAGAAAATTCTGCTCAAATCGGTAATACATTATCACATGATAATCCACTTGATTCAAAAATTGGAGATTTAAAAGCTATATGGTCAGATATTTTAGAGTTTGAAAAAATATTCTATTGTCAAGAAACAGAATGCAAAAAGCCTAAAGTTTCATTAAAAAATTATGACCCCGTTTTAAAAACAATTAGATGTGGTTGTGGAAAAACAAGTTACAATTGGAAAGTATAAATTTTCTAATGGGAAACCCTATTTTATAGTTGAAAATGTCTGAACTGAACTCAAAATATAATGAATTGATTAATGAGATATTTAGAAATTTTATATTCTACCTACCCCTATCAATTCTTGATATGGAAGCGTTTAAAACACTTCCAGAGGAGAGCCAATCAGTTTTTAATAGGATAACATACATTGATGATGATATGAATTTCATTTATGAAAACAGTCTTGATTTACCAACATTACTAATAAAGTCCGGCAAGTTAAGAACCAATTGTTTTAAGCTACTTGAGTATAAAGAGGAACTAAGTGAAAGTAGCTTCAATTTCTTATCTGAAAACTACCTAAAACAATTAGAAACTTATACTTTCCTTTCAAATCAATTATCGTTTTACTTTGATAAAAACTCCCCAGTTAAAGATTCTAGCACCAAAGCGTTGTTTAATTGTCAAAATCTAAACTTTAATAATCATCTAGCTGAATTTGAAAAAATAACTGGTCTCAAAGCTCAAACTTTCAATCAACAAATTTTCATTCAAGAAGTAAAGGAAACACCTGTATTTAAAAAGTTTTCAGTTAGTATCCCTCAAAAGGAAAAACATTTTAGGGATTTTATTTCTCACGAAAAAAACACAGAAATTGAAATAGCCATTTTAAAGAAGTACCCAACTTTTAAGGGTAAAAAATTGAGGTATATCATAGAATTTCTAATTGAAAAGAAATTGCTAACTATTACTTACGGTACGCAAACTGAATTATATGATGCTTTAAAAAGAACATTTAATTGCAATATCGGTACTTACCCCTCTATTTTTGGCTATAAAATAAATGAAAATAAAGATTCTGATTATTCGAGAATAACGAATGAATTAGAAACAATACTCAATAAATACTTTTAAGTTCTGTAAACTTCTTTAAACTTTTGTAAAGTGTTGTAATTCCATTACTTTCAAGCGTTAAGATTAAATTCCTACTCACATACCACAATAGATTTGCAAAAAAATCTATGTGTTATGAATGATAATCTCGATAATTTTAAAGAAGAAATAAAGAAAGAATTAGCTTCTGATTCCAACTCTATTTTTGAAATAAAATCTGCAAATCAATTTATTGAAATTGCTAAAAACAGACCAATCCCCAAAATGTTATTTGGCGAATTTTGGTTTGAGGGAGAAATATGTATTTTATTTGCCGACACTAATTTAGGCAAGTCCATTTTGGCGGTTCAGATTGCTAACAGTATCAGTACTGGAATTTCCACTTGTGGTTTAAAATTAGAATGCCCACCTACTCCAATTATCTACTTTGATTTTGAACTTTCAGACAAACAGTTTGAAAACAGATATTCTGAAAACTTCACAAATCATTTTTCATTTAGTCCAAACTTTTTGAGAGCCGAAATTAATCCCGATTATTTTGAAGATAAACGATTTAAAACCTTTGAAGAGTTTCTATTCTATTCACTTGAAAAATCTATCATTGATTTTGGTGTCAAGGTTTTAATTGTTGACAATATCACGTATTTGAAGAGTGATAATGAAAAAGCAAAAGATGCTTTGCCTTTGATGAAATTTTTAAAGGACTTAAAAAACAAATATGGACTATCGATTTTAGTTCTAGCGCACACGCCAAAAATTGACACTTGCAAACCTATAACCAAAAACCATTTATCAGGAAGCAAAATGTTAATGAACTTTTGCGATAGCAGTTTTGCAATTGGAGAAAGTCATCAAGAAATTGGATTAAGATATATTAAGCAAATCAAGCAACGTAACTGTGAACAGATTTACGATTCTGAAAATATTATCGTTTGCAGAATTGAAAAAGTTAATAGCTTTTTACAATTCAGTTTCAACGGTTATGATTCAGAAAATGAGCATTTAAAAAAATTAAATGTTGGGGATGCAAATGAGCGTAATTCAAAAATACTGGAACTGTTTGAAAATGGTATTTCAAAATCTGAAATTGGAAGACAATTAGGCATTTCAGAAGGTACAGTAAGAATCATTTTAAAGAAAAATAATCTTTAAAATGACTGCCAATACAGTATATGAAGTTTTTCTAGCACTTTCCCCAGAGGAGAGGGAGAAATTTATTGTATTGGTCAAAGGACAAGAAGAAAAACCCAAATACGACTTTAGGAAGAAAAGAAGAAAAAAAGTCAAATTTACTAAAGAGGATGCTATTGAATATTTACTAGCAACCGTTTTCAAACCCAAAAACTAACCTCGTAATTCTCGTAATGGTCGTAAATACTTCGACTACTACGAGGATTACGAATATTACGAATAGATATGAATGAGTATAAATATTCATTAGATAAGTCGAGTAAAAAGTTTGTTTGCCCTAAATGTGGTAAGAGAAGATTTGTTAGGTATCTAAATCAAATTTCAAACGAGTATCTCGAAGAAACTTTCGGAAGATGCGACAGAGAAACAAGTTGTGGCTATCATAATAATCCAAAACAAAATGAGTGTATTGCAATAGTAAATATTGAGAGAATAAATTTAATTCCTGATTTTATTGACCCTCTACTAGTAAAGCAATCTTTAAAAAAATATGGCAATAACAATTTTGCAAAATTCCTTCACAAGAATTTTGCAAAAGATGAAGTTGAAAATTGCATCGCAAAATATAACATAGGAACTTCAAAACATTGGGAGGGTGCAACCGTATTTTGGCAAATCAATCAAACTCAAAAAGTTCACACCGGAAAAATAATTTTATTTGATGAAGATACAGGTAAAAGAGTTAAAAATCCTTTCCCACATATTAATTGGGTTCATAAGAAAATCAAAAAGGATAAATTCAACCTCAAACAATGTCTATTTGGGTTGCATCTCAATAAAACTAGGGTTGCAACAACGTTGCAATATCATTGCAATACAATTGCAATTGTGGAATCTGAAAAAACTGCAATCATAATGAGCCTATTTATTCCCGAATATTTATGGATGGCAACAGGAAGCAAACAAAATTTAAAATTGCAATTGTTAGAACCAATCAAAAACGAAAATATTGTGGTTTATCCAGATAAAGGAGAATTTAACGACTGGAATATAAAAGTAACCGAATTGCAAAGACAAGGTTTTAAAATCAAATGTAGTTCCGTAGTTGAAAATTCAGATTTTGAAACAGGAACAGATTTAGCGGATATTTATTTTGCAATGAAAAAGAATACACCCAAAAATAACATTGCAATCGTATCATCAGATACTGAAAAGAAAATCCAAAGACTGTCAAAAATAAATCCCTCTATAATTTCACTCATTGAAACTTTTGACCTAATTGATGAAAAAGGAAATGGGATATTTTGCAGGATTATGGAGTATTAATAAACATTCGTTGATATTCCTGAGGATTCTAACGCCTATTCAGGTTGCTTTGAGAGGCGTAGCAAGGCTTCTGCGGTTGAGATTTAGCGTTGATGAGACACTTGTCCATTTTGCAAATAGCGTTGATTAACCAAAAATAATATTGCAATCCGCCCAATAAGTATTAACTATCTAAAAATGTTCATTTCCTCATTGTAAATTGGACTTTGTATATTTAAGAAATTTAAAACACTGTGAAAAACATAATTCTGCGACACTGTTTTATTAGGTTTCAGTTGCTTAGAACCGTCAGATACCCAAACAATAAAAGGAATATCATATTGTTCCTTAGGTGCAATACTTATGGGTAAACCATGCATGTATAGATTATTTTCACCTAAAGATTCCCCATGGTCTGAAACAAAAATCATAGCGCTATTATAATCAGGTAGTTGCTTTAAATTTTTAATTAATTCGGATAAAATATAATCGGTGTAGACAATAGTATTGTCATAAGCATTGATTAATTCCGTTTGCGAACAATTTCCTAATTCAACACTATTGCAAACGGGTTTAAAAGACTCAAATTGAGGTGGATATTTCTTGCTGTATGTAGGTCCATGACTTGTACTTGTATGCAATACTATCAATATTTTATTTTTTGTACTTGCAAGTATTTGTTCTTTTAGTCCTGTCAGAAGAATTTCATCATAGTTACAACCTTCTCCTTTACAGTTTGGTTTTAAAGCATCCCTGTTTTGATAATTTTTTATATGGACTGGCGGTTCTCCCCAATTGGTGGTTCGCCAAATAACGGCTACATTATTTCTGTATAAGTAATTCGGTAAAATCTCATATAATTTATTAGAATCAGTGTGTTCTAAAATACATTTTACCCCTGCGGTGGTATAAGTAGCACAGGATGTAGCGTTGAAATGAAATAAGTTAGATGTTTTGGAAAGCAGTGGATTTGTGTTTTTATTATATCCATATAAAGAAAAATTTTCGCTCCTTGCTGACTCTCCGATTACTAATACTACAACCGATTTCTTGTTATCTTTTATCGTAGCATTTGGTAATAAAATTTCTTTTTCATTTGCTTTATGTTTATGAATATAAAAAAGAGAAATGTTTACCGTATAAGACCAAGGCATTGCAAGCCCACCTAATTTTTTTGAATTTTTATCAATCCATAACCAATTGCTTCCATTAGCAAAAACTAAGGTTAGAATAAATAAAAGGGCAAGCGAAGAAGTGATTAAAAATCTCCTTAGAGTTACATTTATAATTTTGACCTTAATGATATAAACGCCAGGAATGACACCCAAAAGAATTATGTATAAGATTAATTTAATAGAAAAAAAGCTACTGGACTCATGATAGTTGGTATTGAGTATATTTCCTATCATACTTTCGTCTATTATTACCCCGTAGGTATTAATAAAGTAAACTGCAATTGCGTTGATAATAAAGAATAAGACTAATAGAAATTTCCCAACAACACGCGATAGAAAAAAAATCAAGTAAAAGACAAATGCATTTAAAAGCAGCATTAGAATCATTAAACTGACAATAATAATAATGCCGTTCCAACTTTTATAATCGAGATTAGTAAAAACAAAAGCGTAAAAAGGATAGTGAAACAATAAAACATTAAGCAAACTCAATAGTAAAGCGAAGTGTGTTATTGTCCGTTGATTTTTTAACTTAATCATTTTAGGCAGTTTATTTTTAAAATGTTTTCATAAAGCCAATTCCCAATTGCTTACCATTATAAAAAGGCGCAATAGCTGACACACTATTTTTTTCTTTGGTTTTGAATATTTTTTCTTGTACCCATGGATTTATCCAATAGGCAACTTTTGTGCTTAAAATTCCAATTCCAGCTCCAGCTACTACATCAGTTAACCAATGTTTGTCGTTGTAAATTCTGAATGCTCCTGTACCAGTAGCTACAATGTATCCCGAAATACCATACCAAATGGAAACATCTTTGTATTCTTGCCAAAGGAATTCAGCTCCTGCAAATGCTGTAGCTGTATGTCCGGATGGGAAAGAGTTGAAAGCGGAACCGTCAGGGCGTTCTACTTTTGTAATGGATTTCAAACTTAGTACAGAAGCTGACATTAGTAAATATGAAGTTCCCAAAATGATAGTTCTGTCTTTAAGGTTATGTTTACCTTTTATTCCAAAAGCATTAAGACCATAAACTGATAAAGCTGGTGCATATTGCGAGAAATCGTCAATGGTTATTTTTTCATCAATGTTTTCATTAACTTCTTCTTTTATTTCAGTATTGAAAAGTTTTAATTGATCACTTTCAATACCAATTACTCCATATCCTATCAAAACGGATGGAATGATAAGTTGTTTGAATTTGAATTTATGCGTGCTGTCTATTTTCGGAATAGTATCTGTATCAATTTTCTTCTCTTGCGCACTTTCAATCTGGTTCTGTGCATGTAATGTAGCTATGCTTAATAATGAAAATAAAATGGTTTTAAACATGGTAAATAATTTAAAGGGTTACACGTAGTTTTATACCATTATGATTTCATTGTTAAGATTAGTATTCCGCCAATAATCATCAAGCCACCTACAGCGATACGCCAAGTAAATTGCTCATTTAGAAATATAAAAGAAAGTACTAGTGTGATAATTATACTTCCTTTATCGATTAATGCCACTTCAGAGACTGTTCCTATTTTTATTGCTCTATAATAAAAGACCCAAGAAATGGTAGTTGTTAGCGCAGAAACACCCAACAACAAAATATCTTTCTGGGTAAGATTAGAGAAATCTTTATAATTGTTAAAAACAATGATGTTAAACCAAATAAATACAAATACGAATGAGGTTCTAATTGCTAAACCTGTGTCGGAAGCAACATTTTTTAATCCTGCTTTGGCAACTACTGAAGTTAATCCAGCGAATACCATTGCAATTATGGCAAAAATCTGGTACTGTTTCATTTACGGTCATTTTAAAACATAGAAATCAAAATTTCAGTCCTTTAATCATTTATTATCTTGTCTTCAAACCTTGATTAAATTTTATTTGAGTAATTTATTGGTGAATAAATAATCGGCTGTTTGATACCAAGAAATTGTTTCGTCAAGAAATTTCTTGTTCATTGGTAATGGTTTTAAACTATTGTCTACTTTATTCCATTTATAAAATGCTTGTTTTTTCTGGTCGGATAGAATCATTACCTGGTCTTTTTTCATTAGGACTAATTTTCTATAGGTTCCTAACAAAGCTCGTTCTTCGAAATTTGATTGTAATACATCTTTTCCAAAGAAGTCACTTTGATAACTCCAATTCATTAATGAGAAAAATGTTGGGAAAAGGTCTATTTGAGAACATAGTTTATTTACTTTTTGGTTACTATGTTCGGGAAAATTTACTATAAATGCCGGGATGTGATAATTGGCAACATCTATTTCATCTTTACCAGCACTACTGGCGCAATGGTCGGCAATAATAATAAATACCGTATTTTGGTACCAAGGTTTATTTTTTGCTTTTTCAAACATTCTTTTCAAAGCATAATCAGTGTATTTTACTGCACCTTCACGACCAGTTCCTGATGGAATATCTATTGCATTGTCAGGATAAGTATAAGGACGGTGGTTGGAAGTTGTCATTACAAAATTGAAAAATGGTTTATTGTTTTTATAGTGTTCATCAGCCACTTTTAGCATTTTAGTGTAAATGTCTTCATCACAAATACCCCAAGCATTTTCGAAGGTTACTTCATCATCATTTATATTGCTCCTTGTTGTCTTAATTTTATCACTCAAGACACTACCGCGACCACGATCATAAATTGTAAATCCGTTTCCACCGAAATAGGCGTTCATATTATCAAAATAACCATCGCCACCATAAAAGAAATTAGAGTTATATCCTTTGCTTTTGAAAACATTGGAAACGGTGTATAGGTTTTGATTTTCGGGACGTTTCACGATACTTTGCCCTGGTGTTGGTGGAATGCAAAGTGTCATTGCCTCCATACCTCGAACAGTTCTTGTGCCTGTTGCGTATAAGTTATCAAAGAAGATACTTTTTTGAGCTAAACTGTCTAAAAATGGTGTTATGTTTTCTTTATTACCAAACTCTTTCATAAAGCTACCACTTAAACTTTCAACCAAAATGAAGACTACATTTTTCTTACTCGGTTCTTGTTTTGAGGTGTCTGTAATTGTTCTGTGAATGGAGAACCCTTCGGATTTGTATTTACTGTTTTTATCACTTAATTTATTTCTGATAATATCAAAAGCTACTTTATTATTAATAGATGTATAAAACTCATTATAAGCCATTTGATTGTTTCTGAACGCTGCAAAAAAAGAATAAATACCCGATTTTGATATTTCGGCATTGTATCTATTTTTAGACCATTCTGCTTGATTGTTTGTGATGAAAAAACTAAAAAATAATGCAATTATAATAGTAGTTACTAACACAATTGTCCTGCCTTTTATAGTTGCTTTAAAATGGAAGGTGTTTTTAATAATTTTAAGCTTATAGAAAACAAAAAGTATCATTGCGGTTATGGCTAAAACTCCAAAAATAAGAACCGGCAATGGATATGACTCTTGAATATTGGATATTACCTCATGCGTATATATTAAATAATCTACTGCGATAAAGTTAAACCTTGTTTTGAACTCGTCCCAAAATGTAATTTCTGCAAAAAATGTAAAAACTAATATGAAAATGGTTAACGATGTGAAAAACCAAACCAAGGTTTTATCGAGCCATGAGCCAATCCATTTATTGGGAAAAACAAAGTAATATAGTGCTGAAGGAATTGCAATAAAACTTATTGTGCCTATGTCATAAAATAGTCCTGTAAGCAATGTTCCAAGGATTGTAAATAGATTGAATGAAACTTCATCATACTGCCAAATGATAAAGATTACACGTAACATGAATGAGAATGTTAGAAACCATGATATGAATGCCAAAAGCAAGCTGTAGCGGTTAGAAATATTGATTTTTTTGAACATAATGTATTGGTTAAGTTGGTTAAAACAAAAGAGCATCCACACCAAAGTGCAAATGCTCAAAACATGAAAATTTTAATTGAGTTTTGTTGATTTTATTATTAATATTGATTTTGTCATCACGACTATTTTTTAAATTATAGTCAAAAGTGAAAACCAATTTTGTAGAAATTTTGAATTAGTAGGTTACTTTGTAAAAAATGTTTTTTAGAATTTATAATTGTAACCTGCTCTAATTACTTGTGTTTCGTAATAATCGTTACTAGTGTAACTAAAATCTTGTCCTTGAATTTCTTTTTTGATTACTAATGTATTTAGTAGGTCAGTTGCATTTATAAAAAATTCTCCTTTACCATTTTGAACTGATTTTTTCAATCCTAAATCAATAGAAAATCTAGATTTAATTTTGCCTTGCGGAATAATATCTGGTGCTAAATAAATAGCCGTTAGTTGCGCATCCACTTTTTTAGTTAAGTGCAATGTGTTGTTCCACTTGATATTTCCAGATAAAACATCTTGTTTTGCTGCTGAAAACGTATTGGGCTCGGGATATAAATTTTGAACTGTAAACGCACCGATTTGATTGTAATAGGCATTAAGATTCAGATTGGATGAATACCAATTTGCTATATCCTGTGAAATGACCATTTCAACACCTGTATTTGAACTTTTATTTACGTTTTGAAAAATGGCATAAATTAGATTACTACTCGGAACTGTTGAAGCTATTCTTGTTATTGTAGCATTGGCAAAACGATGGTAGATAGCGGAATATAAATAGCCTTTTTTCAAATTTCTTTTGAAACCTAATTCCACTAAATTGGTGAACTGTGGTCTTAGTGCGGGATTACCAACTTTAATAATTTCGGCATCGTCGTACTTTGGAAATATTCTAATATCTACTTCGTTTGGTCGGTCTATTCTGCGATTGTAAAATAATGATATTTTGTTATCATTATTGATTTTATAGGAAAAACGGAAGTTTGGAAATGGTTCGAAATACGAATATCCATCAGTTCTATAGGTTGGATGGTTTGGATTCACTTCGTATTCTAAATCTAAGTATTCTAATCGTAAACCAATTTCTGCTTCGATTTTATTAGTCTCGTATATGTAGTTTCCATAAACTGCTGGAATAATTTCTTCATAGGTTGCTTTACCACCTGCGCTTGCGTCTATGGGTGAATTGTTACCTGGAAAAAATTGCATATTGGTTGGAATAATTCGGTTACGGAATTTGAGTCCTGTTTCAATGCGACCATATTTTAATGGCTTTATGTAATCGATATTTATATCTACTACACTTTCATCTGATAATAATTTGAAAGAATCTTTACTCGAAGAGCTTGGCAAAATGTTATCGAAGAAATATTTTTCGTCTTCTCTGTGAAACGTATAATTGAACCCCACATTAAACAAATGTCCGGCTTGCTTAAATTTATGCTGATAGATTGCAGTTCCCATTACTGTTGTTTTTAATTCATCTTCTAAAAATTGCCAAAGTCGCAATCGCTCTGAATAATCAGAATTAAAAAAAGGTTGGTCTCCGTTATCGATAATTTTTTCTGAGCCAAATAACCCCGAAACAGTTAGCGTATTATAGTCATCAATAGTCCAATCTATCCCTGATTTGATTGTGGTGAAATGAGTGTTACGGTTTCTTTTTAATTGTTGGTTAATTATGGTTCCGTCATTGTATGTTCGTGTTACAAATTCATTCTTATTTAAGGTTTCTGTATATAGATAATCGCCCTGAAAAAAAGCATTAATTTTATTTTTACGGTAATTGAGTGATAGCGTAGGATTTATTTTTGGTGTTAGTGTGTATTGTGGTCGTATTGTAGGCAGATTTTCTTTTCGTTCCCACAAAGCACCTAAACCCGACGTAATGCCCACTTTCCCATTAAATCCTTCTTTTTTATTTTTCTTGTAGATAATATTTATAATTCCAGCATTACCATTGGCATCGTATTTTGCAGATGGATTATTAATGATTTCGATTTTTTCTATTGCTGAAGCCGGAATATTATCTAAACCTGATTGATTTCCGAAGCCTGTTAAAGCGGTTTGCTTACCATCAATTAATACGGTCACTTTATCATTACCTCTAATTTGGACTTTACCGTCTTGGACTGTAACACCAGGTAAGTTTTGCATAGATTGTAAAACCGAACCACCGCTTTGACTGATATTGTCAGCCATAGAAAACGTTTTTTTATCCATTTTATCGCTGACGGTATTTGTTTTAGATACTACTACCACTTCTTGTAATGTCGTAGCATCCTCTTCCAGTTCAATAGTTCCTTGATCTAAAAATTCAGAAAGTGAACCAACATAAACTGATTGGGTTTTAGTTTTGTAACCAATGTATGAGAATTCCAAAATATAGTTCCCTGATTTGTTAGTGGATAATGAAAATCTTCCTTCTTCATTCGTAATTGTTACAGTTATTAAAGTAGCATCAGCTGAAGATTTTAAAGAAACATTTACAAATGGTAATGCGAGTTTAGTCGCTTTATCTTTTGTTATACCCGATACTGTTACTGATTTATTTTGGCCTCTTAGATTTGCAACTGATACTAGTAGCATTATTAATAATAGAAAGCTTTTAATTCGCATGATACTTTTTCCTTTTAATTTTTGGACAAAGTTCTAACTGGAATTTGAAGAAATATTGAATTTTAGAAAACTATTTCAAAAGTGTGCATTCTGTTTGTGAAATTATAATTTATAGTCCAGTGGTTCGTGTCAACAATTTTTTTAATGATTGATAATCCTAAACCATTACCTTGAGAGGATGGATTGGACTTAGAAAAACGCTCAAACATTTTTTCAGTTTGTAAAGGTAAAAGTGAACCAGTATTTGAGAATAACAACTTATCATTAGTCAGTTTTATAGTAATCTGACCATCGAGAACATTGTGATTTATAGTATTTAAAAATAAGTTACTGATTAGCATTTCTGCAAGAAAATGATTTGAACTGACTACAACATTTTCCTCTATTTCGGTAGTAATACTTATTTTTTTTGAAAGTGACTGTTCACTAAAAAAGGTTAGTTGATTATTGATGATTTCGTGAAGATTTATTTTTTCAATCTCATAGTATGAATTGCTATCAATTTTTGATAATACTAATAAATTTTTATTAAGCTTGACCAATCTTGTAGTAGTATTGTTTAGGTCATCAATTAATTTGAACTGCTCAGAGTTTAAGTCTTTTCGTTGTAAAATATTTTCTAATTTTCCTTTAAAAATAGCTATGGGTGTTTGCAATTCGTGTGCTGCATTTTCTATAAATTCTTTTTGACTTTGATAGATACTACTATTCTTTTGGATTAAATTGTTGATGGTATTATTTAATCGGTTGAACTCTTCAATGTCGTTTGCTATTAATTTTGGATTAGAAGTTTTATCAATTTCAAATTGTTCAATTTGTTTTAAAGTTTCGTAAAACGGCTTCCATAATGTAATTGATAATCTTCGCGTTATGATAAATAGTCCTATTAGTAGTATAAGAATAATTACTGTAAAAACAGCTAAAGTAATAAGAGCTAATTCATAATCATCAACAAGATTGGCTCTAACTGAAAAGATATATGACTTATTGTTGATAGTAACAGGTGATCTCAATATCCGGAAAGGTTCATTTTCCTTGTCCATGTGATTATAGAAATTTCTTTCGAAAATAGTGTCTTTCACAATACCTTCATTATTCTTTTCTATATGTAAATCACTGTTTAGTTTATTAAATATTGCAATTTCATTCTCTTTTATTTGAGGAACAAAAAATTTCACAAACTCTTCTTTTTTTACTTGTAAAGCTTCGTCAGCCTCATGTAAATAGAGCCACTGATTAATAAAGAAGAATAACGGAACACCTAGTAGCATTACTACAAGTGAGAATATAATATAATATCTAAGTGTTTTTTGAAGTAATTTTTTATTCATCTTCCCATTTATATCCAGTGCCATAAACTGATTTTAAATAATCTGCTGCGCCCATTTCTTTGAGCTTTTTTTTCATGTTTTTTATATGTGCATATACAAAATCATGATTGTCTAACATATCTGCCATATCACCCGATAAATGCTCGGCAATAGCACTTTTGGACAATACTTTATTCTTATTACCAATCAAAAACAACAATAAATCCATTTCTTTCTTGGTAAACTCGATTTTATTTCCTTTGATTTTTACCGACTTGCTTATCGTGTCTATTTCTATTTCATTAAAAGTAATTACATTGTTTCCATTGAATTGTTTTCGTCTAACTAATGCTTGAATGCGAACTAATAATTCTGATAAATGAAATGGTTTTGTGAGGTAATCATCGGCACCAAGTGTTAGCCCTTCAATCTTAGTTTCTAGAGTGTCTTTGGCGGATATTATAATTACGCCATCGGTTTTATTTTGACTTTTAAGTATTTCTAATATTTTAAATCCATCACCATCTGTCAACATTAAATCTAAAAGAATGCAATCATAGGAGTATAAATCTATTTTTTCTATTGCTAGTTTTAGTGTACTTGCCAATTCACAAACAAAATCGTTACTACTCAAATAATTTTTGATACTTGTAGCAATTTCAATTTCGTCTTCTATTATTAAAATTTTCATAATACAAAGAAACTAATCAATTTTGAATGAATGTTGAATTTTAATAAAATATCAAATTCAATTTAATTCCACTTCCTATTCATGTAAACCATTTTTATATTCTTTTGTTTATCCTTGTTCTCATTAAACTTAAATGCAACTCACAATATTTATAATAAAGATGAGCAGGTAATATAATTTCAATTATTGAAACTTTTGACCATATTGAAGAAAAGGAAATAGAACTAGAATCATTTAAAAAAATGATTATATTGCGTTTCAATTTGAGTACACGAAACGGTACACGATTTTTTACTTATCAATAATATAAAGGGCTTATTTTCGATAAAATTTGAAATTCATAACCCTGAGGTCACGGGTTCAACTCCCGTCCTCGCTACTTAGTAAAAAACAGTCTGATTTTCATCGGGCTGTTTTTTTTTGCCTCTTATTCAGGTAATCTTCACATTCTTATTCACCTTTTTACACAAAAAGTTAATTAACAACAAGGACTTGTTTTGTAAGAATTATTTTCTATATATTTGCAATAAATGCATTTCATCGATTATTTATGCTTTTTGTCGATTATTTTTAAAGTCCGTTTCTATATTTGTGGTGTCAAATCAAATGAAAACAAAAAAACAAAAACTAAATGTTATGAAAGCTATAACCCTAAAGCTACAATTCATAGTATTGATAACACTCTTTACGCAAGTATTAAATGCACAATGTACAGGATGCAACTTAACTATTACAGTTCCTACTAGCAGTTCGTTCAACTTAACGCCGGGACAAACTGTTTGTATTGTTGGCACGGGTAACTTTACCGGTACACTTAACAGCTTTAGCGGCAATACATTATGCATTGGATCTGGTGTAAACTACAATCCCTCATCACCCCCTAACTATAATGGCAATTGGACTATTATAAACAATGGAACCTTTTCGAATACGGGAAATCTCAATTTTAATTCTGGCACCTCTTTTACTAACGGTCCAACGGGAAGTATCAACTTGACCAATTCCGTATCAATTAATTCGGGGACTACATTCAATAACTTTGGCACAATGCAACTCAATAGCCTGACCATTAATGGTGGTGGTTCTGTTCAATTGGGGGGAACAACTACTATTTCAGGTGCTTTAAATAATAATGGGAATTTAACTGTACACGGTTTCATTTCAGCATCGTCAATTACGAATAATAGTGGCGCTTCCATTACAGGAGGTAGTTCAACGTCTTGTAATTATTTAACAACCTCGGGGACTTTTACCAATAACGGATCTATTGGTGGAACAGGGAATGCTTTAATAATAGGGGCTACTTTAAGTGGTTCGGGTACTATTTCTTCACCTGCTTCTACTGCTATTTCAACACCCTCATCACAACCTACTAGTTTGAACTTGACCTTCAATGGAACATCTGTTAACGGTACATTTAATCAAGCTTCTTCATCGGTTGGCGGCTATATCATTCTTCGTGCTACAAATACTATAAACACTCCTCCTGCTACTACAAATCCAACAAATTATAGAAATCTAACCGTGGGACAAACACTTGGTTTATGGGAAATTGTGGCTTTTAATAACGGACAAAACAACACCACCTTTTCCGATAATGTGAGTTCATTATGTAACTTCATTCATTATCGCATTTTATCATACAACCTATCGGGCAACTGTCGCGTTTATAATACATCAAGTCCCTTAACTAACTTTATTGATATACGTCCCACAATTACGAGTACTTCACCAGGAACTTTATCTGGCGCTGGAAGTGTTGTTTTGGGGGCAACTGCAAGTTCAGGTATCGTGAATTGGTATGCTACTTCCAGTGGTGGTTCTATTCTTGGTACAGGAAATACATTTAATACACCCTCCATCAGTACAACAACTAATTATTTTGCTGAAGCAGTCAACGGCTCTTGCATTTCGAGTACCCGAACACAAGTCACCGCGACGATTGTTTACCCTGAAATTGAAATTCGTGGAAACGGTTTCTTGATTTCAAGTGGTGACACAACACCTTCCACAACTGACTTTACAATTTTGGGAACAACTGATGTGACTTATGGCAGCATTACGCGTACTTTCCAAATCCGAAACTTGGCTTCTACAGGGGTATTAAACATTGGTGGAATCACATTTACAGGGGCTAATGCTTCCGATTTTTCTATCGGAACACCGCCACCGTCAACAATTGCTACCAATGGTACATCGACGTTTACGATTGTGTTTAATCCAAGTGGCTTAGGAACACGAAACGCCACCATAAATATCCCAAACAACGACCAAAATGAAAACCCATACACCTTTGCTATCAGCGGCACAGGTATAGACGATGTTGATGGTGATTTGGTTGATGCAAATGTTGATTTGGATAACGATAATGATGGCATCCGTGACAATGATGAGTGCAGAACCTGTACCTTCGACCCTTTCCAAAATGGGAGTTTTGAATCACCATCAATTCCTACAGGAACGATGGCATTTCTACCCACAGCAAGTGTAACAGGATGGCAAACCAGTGCAGAAAATGTTATTGAAATATGGAATAGTGGATTCAATGGAGTTACCGCTGCAGCTGGAAATCAATTTGCCGAATTAAATGCGAATGTCCCAGGTGTACTATACCAAACTTTTTGTTTGAATGGTGCAGGAGGAACCATTAACTGGTCAATTCGTCACCGTGGTCGTAGCGGAACTGATACCGCTTTCGTGAAATTTGGCTCTTCATTGGCCAATGCGTTAGCCTCAACTCCAATTGTCACAATGGTTTCAGGTAATACGTCTTGGGCATCATACTCGGGTACATATACTATTCCAACGGGTATGCGTCAAATTGTACTTACATTTCAAGCCGGACCTACCGCTTCTGGAGATCAATCCGTAGGAAACTTTATTGATGACATTCAAATCACCATCAACCAAAGTTGTATTGATAGCGACGGAGATGGGGTTGCCGATGTGAATGACCTTGATTCTGATAATGATGGAATTCCCGATATTGAAGAAAATGGATTCCGTAATTTAAGTAACCAAACCGGTACATTTGACAAAACCAATTCAGCATTATGGGCTGATACCAATAACAACGGATACAATGATTACATTGAAGCGATGATTTCAGGCGGAACGTATGTCATACTTAATACCGATGGAGATGCTGTTCCAAATTACATTGACCTTGATAGTGATAACGATTCATTATTTGACACCGATGAAGCAGGCATTCTTTTTGGAGATGGAGACATTGACGGAAACGGAACTGGAGATTATGCTGATACTGACGGGGATGGAATCATGAACATTCATGATAATCTTACTGGATTTGGCGTCACTGCCAAAGCCTATGCCCAAGACACAGATACTAACGGTGTTGGCGACTATTTACAATTGGATGCCAATGCAGACGGAACCTTTGATATTAGAAGCGGACTTTATGCTACGTTAGACGCTAACAATGATGGACGAATAGATGGATCGGCTGATGCAGATACTGATGGCTTATTGGATAGCTTTGACAGTAATACCAGTCTTTGGGGTTCACCCCGAAATTTAGATCAAAAGCTTTACCTTTCTTTTGATGGTAGAAATGATTTTGCACAAGACACGCCCATTTTAGGGGGGCTATCTACCCTAACCTTAATGGCATGGATATCTTTAAATCCTGCGTTCACAGGAACAGGGGTAGTTGTGGGTCAAAACAACTGTTACATTCGAGTGAGTGGTACCCGACAATTACAAGTAATCATCAATGGCAATGCCTATGCCTACACCAACATTACTGCATTAGAAAGGAGTCGTTGGTACCATGTAGGGATTACATTGGGGGCAGGAACATTGACTATTTTTGTGAATGGCGACCCTCAAACCTTCAGTGTTTCGGGTGCAATCAATGCCGACGCCAGCAATTTAACCTTGGGCCGAAATCCTGGCGGAAACAATATGTTCTTTTTCGGAAAAATGGATGAAGTTCGGGTGTTTAATACCAACCTTTCGCCCGCCCAATTTCAACGCATCATCAACCAAGAAATTTTCAACAATAGCGCACAAGTCCGCGGTACTTTTGTCCCTCTAAATGTGGGTTCACTCAACTATGCTACTTTGTTGCGTTACTATCGAATGGATGCCTACCGTGGAGACATTGCCGACAATTTCACCACACCAACCATCGATACTGGATCAGGCTTGCGATTGTTCAATGTAAAAGCTATTGCCCCTCAAGAAGCTCCAATGCCCTTCGTCACCGTACGAGCAGGAAGCTTGGCAAC
Source organism: Flavobacterium fontis (assembly GCF_900129405.1). Taxonomy (GTDB): domain Bacteria; phylum Bacteroidota; class Bacteroidia; order Flavobacteriales; family Flavobacteriaceae; genus Flavobacterium; species Flavobacterium fontis. The sequence goes on from NZ_FQVQ01000008.1 coordinate 92,126, forward strand.
TGCTGTTGACGACCCCTCTCGCGATATTCATGGTAATGATGTACTCAATTTTGATTGGAATATCATCGATGTACGTCATAATATTACTGAAACTACCAACAGCACCGACCTTGGAATGGTTATCAATCCTGGAGTACGAGTAACGATGAACAACGATACACGTATGCAAAATGGCTGGTATTTAAAAATTGATGGTGTTTTGGATTTACAAGGGCGCTCGCAACTCATTCAAACCAATGCTAGTGAACTTGATGTAACCAGTGCTGGAGCTATCGAACGCGATCAACAAGGGACAAGCAATCGATTTAATTACAACTATTGGAGCTCTCCCGTGAGTGCTATCAATACTACCATCAACAATGGAACGTTTACGGTAAACAGTGTTTTAAAAGACGGAACCACCGCTACGCCACAAAATATTACGTGGACCAACGGCTTGAATGGTTCGCCAACGGCACCAATTACACTAAGCAACTACTGGATTTTCAAATTTCAAAATTTAACCAATAGTTATGCCAACTGGCAATCGGTAGGTGCCAACGGATCGTTGAATACTGGAGAAGGATTCACGTTAAAAGGAAGTGGTGCCGCAACGGCCAATCAAAACCTAACCTTTGTGGGTAAACCCAATAATGGAACGATTACCATTCCTATCGCTGCGAATAATTTAAATCTAACCGGAAATCCGTATCCTTCGGCTATAGATGCCAACTTATTCATCAGTCTCAACAGCGGCAGTACGACAGGAACACTTTACTTCTGGGAACATGCTAGCAGCAACAATACCCATAATTTAACGGGGTATCAAGGAGGATATTCCGCACGTAATTTGACGGGAGGTGTGGGTCCAACTGCCCCAGCCGGAATTAATGGTGTAGGAACGAGTACCAAAATTCCAGGACGATACATTCCTGTGGGACAAGGTTTCTTCGTGGTTGGGTCAACAACCGGTGGAAATATTACTTTCCAAAATAGTCACCGTACCTTCGTAAGAGAGGATAATGCAGGCTCCAATACGCTATTCCGTCTTGGAAATACTACACAAAACTATGTTGGAAATAATGAAGAAGACCCCGTAGTCACCGATCAATATGCACGCTTGCGTTTGGGAATGACGTCCAAAGACAATTACCACCGCAACATCTTATTAGGATTTATGGAAGATTTGGCTTCTCATGACTACGATTATGGATATGATGCCGAAACCATTGACAACCAAAACAACGATGTATACTTTGTAGCCAATAACAAACGAATGGTGATTCAAGGCGTCGATTATTTTGACATCAATACGATGTATCCGATTGGCGTAAAGGCTTATGTAACGGGTGAAATCAAATTCACTATGGATGAAGTGGAAAACCTACCCTCAACACAACGGTATTACATTTTAGACCAACAAGATGGGATTTTCCATGACATCACCGACCAACCTTTTGTTGTAGAGGTGCCCCAAGGAAATACCGATAATCGCTTTGTACTAGCCTTCAAAAACACGACGGCTTTAAATACCGATGATCACGCCCTTCAAAATGGAGTGCAAATGGTGTACACTCAATCCAATACACAGTTAACAATAAAAAATTATGTAGCAGACGCTACGATAAATACAGTGGTCCTTTACAATATGCTGGGACAAGAAGTAATGACGTACAAGGTGACGGGGCAAGATCAAACCCAAATCCAAATTCCTGTTCGCGGAATAAGCGCGGGAACGTACATTGCCAAAGCGATCTCAGACCAAGGAACCACCTCGAAAAAGATTGTTTTTAATTAGGGTTTAAACAATTTTTGATTTGACGACGCGAAAAGCCACACCTGATCAGTGTGGCTTTTCCATTTTTATTCCATAAAAAAATCACGTGATACCAACGTGATTTTTAATTTACTCGTACAAAGATTATAATGCCATAAGTTGCTCCCATGAACAGGCTAAGACTTCTCCAGTGGCCAAATTTTTAACCGAATATACTTCCTGTTCAATCGATCGGATGACAAAAGGAACTCCGCGCTTTTCGGCATATTTAAATTGCTTATCCCAATTCGCTGCATCGGGATAAAGCTCAGCGCTAATTCCTTGTCGACGTAAAGCCGTAATCGCCTGCATCGCCACTTCGGCCTCGTTGTATCCAAGATTTAAAAACAAAAATTGGGGAGCGGTTCGCAACGTTTCAGGAAAAAGATTGAGTTCCTCTAAAACCAAATAAATGCGGTCTAACCCGAATGAAATTCCAACGCCACTTACATTTTTCAATCCGAAAATTCCAGTCAAATCATCATAACGCCCACCACCGCCGATGGATCCCATTTGAACTCCTTTGGGAGCGGCCACCTCGACAATAGCACCCGTATAGTAGTTCAAGCCGCGCGCCAAGGTTACGTCCAACTCCAACGTGGCTTGCTGTAATCCTAACTTTTCCACTTGTGCGCCAATAAATCGCAACTCCTCTACTCCTTTTAACCCTATTTCTGAAGTGTGTAATAGCGTTTCCAATTGGGTCAATTTCTGTGAAAACGAACCCGAGAATGAGAACAGCGGTTGCACTTTTTCGAGCGCAGCAGCAGGAATCCCTTTGGCCAACATCTCGTCTTTCACTCCCGCCTCTCCTATTTTATCAAGTTTATCTAAAGCTACTGTAAAATCAATTAATTTATCGGAAGCACCGATTACTTCGGCAATACCCGACAATACTTTACGGTTGTTGAGTTTTAAGGTTACGCCATGCAAGCCCAAATCGTGAAACACTGCATCATACAGTTGCAACAACTCTACTTCTTGCCACAAAGAGGTCGATCCTACTACATCGGCATCGCATTGGTAAAACTCGCGAAAACGTCCTTTTTGCGGTTTATCGGCACGCCATACCGGTTGCATTTGGTAGCGTTTGAAGGGTAATGCCAACTCATTTTGGTGCATAACCACATAGCGCGCAAAAGGCACCGTTAAGTCGTAACGCAAGGCTTTATCCGAAATTTTGGCGGTAAACCGATTGAGTTCTACCCGTTGTTCGAGCGAAATGGTCTCGGCCGAGTGGGTAAGCAATGCTTCTAACGAGTCGGGAAGTTGAATTCGATTTTTATCGTAGAAATAATTCCCACTATTTAGGATTTTAAAAATCAAGCGATCGCCTTCATCACCGTATTTACCCATGAGGGTAGATGCATTTTCAAATGAAGGTGTTTCAATTGGTTGGTATCCAAAACATTCAAAATGACGTCGCATGACATTCATAATGTAATTGCGTTTGGTCACTTCATGGGATGAAAGATCGCGTGTTCCCGTGGGAAGTCCAGGTTTTTGTGCCATAAGGGTGGTGTGTTTTCATTGAAACCGTTGCAAATATCGGACATTTCACAAACGTAAACCAAGGACTGTTTCAACATTTTTGGGGCGTTGTAACGGAGCACCGATGCGTTAGGGATTGCGGCAATGTTGGAGCTCGCCCGAGGTGACGAGGGCAGCGACTGCCAAAAGCCCGGCCAACGCCCAAAAAATCTACGTCCAAGTTGTAACAAAATAGCGGTCGGGTCTACTTATGCAATACCATGAATGGAGTTTTTCGCGAAAATATAAAAATTGCATTGGGGGCTATTCGCTCGCAATTGTTGCGCACCGTACTGACAATTTTGATCATTGCCTTGGGAATTATGGCTTTGGTGGGCATTTTGACGGTGGTGGCCGCTTTGGACAATACGTTGAATTCGAAATTTGCCGCCATGGGATCGAATACGTTCAACATCAACCAATACGAATTTACCTCGCGACGACGGGGCGGCGGTGAAATCGAGAAAATAAATCCGATCATCTCCTATCCCGATGCCAAAGCATTTAAAGAGAAATATGATTATCCTGCTACCCAAACCGCGATTTATTTTACGGCGACTGCCAAGGCGGAGGTGAAATATGAAAACGAAAAAACCGAGCCTGCTATTTCGGTCTTGGGTGTGGATGAGTTTTACGTTCCCAACACGGGGTCGGAAGTGATTCAGGGTCGGAATTTCAATGTTTTTGACATTTCCAACAATGCGTATGTTTGTTTGTTGGGTAATGATTTTATAAAAGAAGGGTTGCTGAAAGACGTGACCAATCCGATTGATAAAATCATAACGATTCGTGGGGCTAAGTTCCGCGTTATTGGAATACTCAAAGAAAAAGGATCGACGTTTGGCAACAATCAAGACCAACGGGTAATGATCCCGATACAGATTGCGCGATCGTTGTTTTCGGCGCCCAATATCAATTATACCCTTAGTACGATGGTGATGCGCCAAGAAATATTGGATGCAGCCATAGATCATGCGCGTTTAACGATGCGTCGGGTGCGTCATTTGAATCCGGTAGAGGACAATAATTTTGGTATTTCGCGCAGTGATGATTTGGTGCAACGGATTGCAGAGACCACAGGAACTCTGAATATTTCAGCGTTTGTGATTGGTTTGGTGACCATTTTGGGGTCGTCAATCGCCTTAATGAATATTATGATTGTTTCGGTCACAGAGCGTACGCGTGAAATTGGCGTTCGGAAATCGTTGGGAGCCAAACGAAGTACCATTGCGTGGCAATTTTTTATGGAAACCCTTGTCATTGGGCAGTTGGGTGGATTAGTCGGGATGCTTTTGGGGATAGGAATTGGGTATCTTTTTGCTTCCTTCTTTGAGTTTGCCTTTACGATTCCATGGATGGCTATGATTGCCGCCTTTATCACCAGTTTTATTGTCGCAATTGTTTCGGGATTGTACCCCGCTTTGAAAGCGTCCAAACTGGACCCGGTGGAGGCACTACGTTACGAATAGTTAGCGTTCACACCGCAGCATCCGATCGTTTCCAAACAAATCTTTGCGCAAAATCACCGTTGAAAATCCGAGTTGCTCCATCAATTGCTGGGTTTCGGCGCCCAAGTATTGATTGATTTCAAAGTACAACTTCCCTCCTTTTTTCAAATGGTTAAGCGCAAACTGTCCAATATGACGGTAAAATAACAGCGCATCTTCATCATCGACAAACAAGGCCAAATGGGGTTCGTGTTCCAAAACATTGGGTTGAATTTCGTGTTTCTCCAATTTTCGCACATAGGGAGGATTGGAGACGATACAGTCAAAAAATTGTTGGGTGAAACGAACCTCCATCGCGGGCGCATCCAAAGCATTTTCTTGTATAAATTTTACCTGCACTCCATTGCGTTGAGCATTGCGTTGGGCCACGGCTAAGGCATCAGCCGCAACATCGATCGCTGTGACCGAAGCTTGGGGGCAATTTTTGGCAATCGCAATGGGAATACAGCCACTCCCAGTCCCGATATCGAGTAGGGTCCCGTTGGTATTGGGAAAATCGTGGAGTATCCAAGCCACTAACTCTTCTGTTTCCGGGCGTGGAATTAAGGTGGCGGGGGTCACTTCGAAGGGTAAGTCATAAAAATAGGTACTTCCGATAATATATTGTATGGGTACAAACCGTTGTAGGGCTTCGAGTGCCGCGTGCCAACGTTCGGGTTGCGGGGTCGTTATATCGGGGGTAAGCACCAAATCGATACGCTTTTTGTGCTCAAAAGCGTCGAGTAGCAATTCAAAAAAACGACGCGCTTCCTCGGAATCATACAAGGGACTCAGTTGCTGTTCAAAATGCGCTTTCAGTTGTCGTAGTTCCATAATTAAAGTGATTTTATCATCCATACGGGGCAACTGGTATGACCGGTACTTCCCATAGGAGCATCCAAATAGGTAAATCCCATTTTGTGGTACACATGTTGGGCGGCTTTCATTTGGGGCAGCGTTTCCAAATAACAGTGGTGGTAGCCGAATTGCACTGCCGCTGTAAGACATTGTTGAATCAATTGTTGGCCCACGCCTTTACCGCGCACATCGGGCAGAAAATACATTTTTTGCAATTCGCAGGTTGCCGTATCCCCTTTATCGAGGGGCGCTATGCCACCACCGCCCAGGATACGACCTTCCATTTCAACAACGAAGTACAGCGACTTGGGGGCTTGGTAGGTTTCGTAAAGGGAATCCAACTGTGGATCGGCGTAGGCGGTTCCGGTGCGTGGGTAACCTTCCTGTTCAAAAACGGTTCGAATCACTTGAGCAATGGCCGCATTATCACCGGGTTGAATTTTACGTATCGAAATGGATTTCATTGGCGGGGTAATCGTATTTTTGTGGGGTGAAGATACATGAAAAATACATGCAACGGTGCTTGCAATTGGCAGAAAATGGCTTCGGGACAACCTATCCTAATCCGATGGTGGGCAGCGTGATTGTGCACAACTACAGGATTATTGGCGAAGGTTGGCATCGCAAAGCGGGGGAACCCCATGCCGAAGTTAGGGCTGTGCGGTCGGTTACGAATCCTGAACTCCTGAAAGAGGCTACCCTGTATGTGAGTTTGGAACCGTGCAGTCACTTTGGAAAAACGCCTCCTTGTAGTGATTTAATTTTGGAAAAAGGGATTCCGAATATCGTGGTAGGAACCGTTGATCCTTTTGCGGCGGTGGCGGGAAAGGGCATTCAAAAACTCCGTGAAGCAGGACGAACTGTGGTGGTGGGGGTGCTGGAACGCGAGTGCCAAGAACTGAATCGACGTTTTTTTACGTTTCACAACAAGCAGCGTCCTTATATTATACTTAAGTGGGCTCAAACGGCCGATGGGTTTATCGCCCCTTTGAAAAAAGAGACCCAAAAACCCGTTTGGATTTCCAATACTTATGCCCGTCAAAAAGTGCATCAATGGCGTAGTGAAGAGCAGGCAATTTTGGTAGGAACCAAAACGGTATTGGACGATAATCCGCAGTTGAACACCCGTGATTGGTATGGAAATGCTCCCGTTCGCATCGTTTTGGATCGCGAGGGAAAAATCGACCACACTTATCGCGTTTTGGATGGCACACAACCTACCCTGGTGATTACGGAGGCTAAAAAAAAGGGATCTGACGAACGAGTTGTGTATCAAAATTGTATATTTGATAGTTCACTCCCGCAACAAATTGCGCGAATTTTACACCAAAAAGGACTACAATCGGTGATTATCGAAGGTGGGGCAAAAACCTTGCAACTGTTTATTGATGCGGGGTTATGGGATGAAGCTCGGGTTTTTGAAAGTGCGGAACAATGGGGACAAGGAATTCATGCCCCACGGCTTGAAGCCCTTTGTGTTCGGAGTGAAAAAATTGAAAACAACAACCTAACTTGGTATTACCACTATGATTAACGCAATCATTTTTGACTTTGGCGATATCTTCATCAATTTGGAGAAAGAAGCACAGATTGAAGCTTTTAAAAAATTGGGATTAGACGGTCCTAACGACGACTTAATAGCACAAAATGATTTGTTTGAAAAAGGGAAAATTACCGAACAGCAGTTTTTGGAATCCTTTCAGCGCTATATCCCTAAAGCCACTTTGTTGGAAATTCGAGAGGCTTGGAATACCATTATTGGGGAGTTTCCTCTGGAGCGTTTGGAATTTTTACAGATGATTTCAAAAAAGTACCGTCTGTTTTTGTTGACCAATACCGATGAAATTCACATCAGTCGGTTTGAGCATAAAGTGGGCATGTCGTTTTACACCGATTTTTATAATTGTTTTGAAAAGGTGTTCTACTCCTACGAAATGCGAATGCGCAAACCCGAACCCGAAATATTTACGCATATCCTAAACAAATACGACCTGTCGCCCAAACGCACCTTATTTATTGACGACAAAAAAGTCAACACCGACGCCGCTGAAGCCTTGGGATTGTATGTCTGGAACTTACAAGTAGGCCAAGAAGACGTAACTGAGTTGTTTCAGCATAAGGAGTTTCCGTTGTAGAAGTTGGTTGTTGGTTGTTGGTTGCTGGATTTTGGGATTTTGGGATTTGAAATCCTGCTTCTTCTGAACTATTTACACGCATTCCGCTATCTCTATTTTTACACTTTTACACTTTTACACTTCGACACATCGACACATCGCCACATTGACTCATTGCCTCATTGTCTCATTGCCGCGTTAGGGATTGAGGGATTGTTGGAGCTCGCCCGAGGCACGAGGGCAGCGACTCCCGAAAGCCCGGGCCGAAGGTAACGCCCGAATTCGAAATAAACTTTTTATTTTTGTGGTCTTAACTTATTGTGCCTTGAAGGATACGTATCGTACAATTGCTGCACCGACGGCACCGGTTCTTTTTAAAGAAAAACAAAGTAAGTTTTTAGGCTATGCCTTTCCTGTAGCTTTGGAGGCGGATGTTAAAACACATTTGGAACAGCTGCGAAAGGAGCATGTGGGTGCGGTTCATTTTTGTTATGCCTATCAATTGGGCGCCGAGAAAAAGCAGTATCGGGCCAACGACGATGGAGAACCTTCAAACTCCGCTGGTATGCCTATTTATGGACAATTGTTGTCGTTTGATCTCACCAATGTAGTCGTGGTGGTGGTGCGGTACTACGGCGGGATTAAATTGGGCGTTGGGGGACTCATAGCAGCGTATCGAACCACTGCGCAACTCACCTTAGAATCGGCACACATTGAAGAACGAACGATTGACGTTGCGTTTAAAATAGGCTTCGACTACCCTATGCTCAATAAAGTAATGCGTTTGGTAAAAGAACACCAACTCACCATTATGCATCAATCGCATGCTTTGCGCTGTGAGATGCTGGTAGCTACTCGCAAAAAAAATGCTGAAAAGCTACAAGGAGTACTTGCGACTTGGCACGAAATTACATGGGAATTGATGGATTAAGAAACGGAGTCAATAATGGCTAAAACTTCGGCAGGTGGAACGATGGGTCGCCCTGTTTTTACATCGACAAAAACAAGGATAAAATGCGCAGTTGTTAATAACTCATCGGATTCACTGCGGATTTCGCAATCAAATTCAATCTTAACGCCTTTATATTGTTGTAATCGCGTTGTGACCGTGAGAAGATCGTCGTAGCGGGCGGGTTTTTTGTAATTGATATGCATGGAAACAATGGGCAACGCCACACCGCTCTCTTCCAGCGCCTTATAAGAAATCCCTTGATTTCTAAGCCATTCCACGCGTCCGATTTCAAAATAAGGGACATAACTCCCGTGATATACGACTCCCATTTGATCGGTTTCGCTGTAGCGAACGCGAATTTGTACTTCGTTTAATTTCATCTATATTTTTATGCTGTTAATCTATGATTTCAATTTTCTTTACAACAATATTTTCAAAAAATCAATAGGGTTTAATTTTTTTTTAACCAAAATTGTTCACATATTTGTTAACCCAAAATCAGGGATTTTTTTCCCACTTTTCCTCAGCAACAGAACCTTTAACTAAAGTATTAATTTTAACAGATTTATGAGTAAAACTGCGCAATCAGTATGGGAAAATTGTCTGTCTTTTATCAAGGACAATATTCAAGAGCAAGCTTACAAAACTTGGTTTGAACCAATCAAATCCGTTGAACTTACTGATAATGCGTTGTACATTCAAGTGCCTAGTAAATTCTTTTACGAATGGCTTGAAGAACACTATGTAAAACTGTTAAAAGTTGCCCTTACCCGCGAGCTTGGGAAAAATGCAAAGTTACTGTATAAAATTAAGATGGAAAACACGTACGGCAACAAACAGCCGTTTACGGAACAGTTGCCAAGCGCTCACCGCAGTCCGATCAAATCACAGAATGTGGATGCTCCTTACAAGAACTTGAATCCTGAACTCAAAAATCCGTTTGTAATTCCTGGCATTCGCAACGTTAAAATCGAGTCGCAGTTAAATCCGAATTACAGTTTTGACAACTTTTTGGAGGGTGATTCCAATCGTTTGGCGCGCTCGGCAGGTTTGGCAGTAGCCAACAAACCGGGGGGAACCTCATTTAATCCCTTATTAATTTTTGGGGGTGTTGGATTGGGAAAAACGCACTTAGCGCATGCGATTGGGGTAGAAATTAAAGATAAATATCCTGAAAAAACGGTGTTGTACATTTCAGCTGAAGTGTTCACCCAACAATATATTGATTCGGTAAAAAAGAACAACCGCAATGATTTTATTCATTTTTATCAATTGATTGATGTTTTGATCATTGATGATGTTCAATTTTTATCGGGGAAATCTGGAACGCAAGATGTGTTCTTCCATATTTTCAACTACTTGCACCAAAATGGCAAGCAAGTGATTTTAACCTCCGACAAAGCGCCTGTAGACATGCAGGACATTGAACAACGTTTGTTGTCGCGCTTTAAATGGGGACTCTCAGCAGAGCTTCACCAACCCGATTATGAAACACGCGTTTCGATTTTACGCAACATTTTGTACCGTGACGGCGTAGAAATGCCCAATGAGATCGTGGAATATGTTGCTCAAAACATTAAATCCAACGTACGTGAATTGGAAGGTGCCATCATTTCACTAATTGCACAATCGTCTTTCAACAAAAAAGAGGTTACCCTCGATTTGGCAAAGAGCATTGTAGAAAAGTTTGTGAAAAATGTAAAACGCGAGATTTCTATCGACTACATCCAAAAAGTGGTTTCCGATTATTTCCAACTAGACATAGACACTTTACAATCTAAAACGCGTAAACGTCATGTGGTACAAGCGCGTCAATTGGCCATGTTTTTTGCCAAAAAATTCACCAAGGCTTCTTTGGCTAATATTGGAGCTCAAATTGGAGATCGCGATCACGCTACGGTTTTACATGCGTGTAAAACAGTCGACAACCTTGTAGCTACCGACAAACAGTTTAAAAAGTTTGTGGAAGATATCAACAAAAAGTTGTCGTTGTAGTTGGGTTTCGTACTTTTGTGCGAATTTTTTAGCCTAGTATCATGCCCGTAAAAATTTTGATGGTTTGCTTAGGAAACATCTGTCGTTCTCCATTGGCAGAGGGTCTTTTAGCATCTAAATTACCGCAAGACAAATTTCTCGTAGACTCGGCCGGTACTGGAAATTACCATGTGGGCCGTCAACCGGATGCGCGTTCTATTGCAACAGCAGAGAAAAACGGCCTTTCCATTGCGCAACAACGCGCCCGACAATTTACCCCTCGTGATTTCGACGCCTTTGATTATATCTACGTCATGGACAATTCCAATTATGACGATGTAATTGCTTTGGCAAAAAACGAATCCCACAAACAAAAAGTCGATTTAATTCTTAACGCCTTATTCCCCGGCGACAATGTTGATGTTCCCGACCCCTACTACGGTTTGCAAAATGGATTCGATATGGTGTATGAAATGCTCGACGAAGCCACCGATATTATTGCACAACGTTTACTGGAAAAATCGAGTTGATGGCATCAAATCCCAAAGGCAAGCTTTACCTCATCCCTATTCCACTGGGTGATAACGACCCCATGGAAGTTTTACCCTTCACGGTGCAACGGGCTATTGAATCCTTGGATCATTATGTGGTTGAAAATGAGAAAACTGCCCGTCGATTTATCAAAAAAATTGCTCCCGAAAAACCGCAACCCTCTTTACACCTTCGCACGTTAAACAAACATACCGAATTGCAGGAACACCGCAGTATGATTCAACCTTGCTTGGAAGGAATATCAGTAGGCTTGATGAGTGAAGCCGGCTGTCCTGGCGTTGCCGATCCGGGAGCAGTTATTGTGAAATTAGCCCACGAACTGGGCATTCAAGTGATTCCTTTGGTAGGACCCTCTTCAATTTTATTGGCGTTAATGGCTAGCGGGATGAATGGCCAAAGTTTTGCCTTCAACGGATATTTACCGATTGATAAAAGTGAAAAAAAAGCTACCCTAAAATATTGGGAACGTCTTTCGCTTGAACGCAATCAGTCGCAGTTATTTATCGAAACGCCGTATCGAAACAACAAACTCATGGACGATTTGATGCAAACCTTGCATCCCAACACCTTACTCTGTGTGGCGGCCGATATTACGCTTCCCACCGAATACATCAAAACCTTACGCATTGCCGACTGGAAACGAAATAAAGTAGATTTAGACAAGCGCCCTACCTTGTTTATCCTTCATAAAAACGCATAAAAAAACCTCCCATTTAGGAGGTTAATTTTTTTAGTTTACTTTCGGATTTTTCTCGGCTTTAATCTGGTGGGTTTCGTAGCCCCCAAACCTTTTCATGTAGGTCTTCACCGAAGTACCATAGCCATCATGGCATTTGCGTTTTCCTTGCGACTCTAAGAAACGGCGCACCGATCCTGGTCCACCCAAATGAGCTGCTGCTAAAATACCCGACTCGGTAACATACACGCCATCAATGGTTTTCCCACGGTAACGCTTAATTTCGTCCTGTAATATCCATTTGTGTTTTTTCAACAAAGCCATAAAAGCTTTTTCCTGCATTTCAGGACTACGCATAAAAGCAGAAGGATTATGAACGCCTACAGAAGCTAAGGTTTGTGTGCCAAATTGGTACTTCCCCATAAATCCTTTGGTGTTCACTTTACGGTAATTGCCTTGCGATTCCTTAAAAGCAAGTGCTTCACGGAAACCGATAAAATATTTTCCGGTAAAAGGAATGGCATTGTGGGTGTAATCTGAGGGGTTTAAAGAAGGATATTGATACAACAACTCCTCATCTTCACTAATGTGAAACCAATCGTGTTCTTCGACATCGAGTGGTTTGAATGCGGAACTAATAAATCCGATAACAAGTAAAATGGTAAGGTAATACGTCCATTTTCTGATCATAAAGTGTGTTTTCCAAGTCCTGTCACTACTTGATTAGCGGGGGCAAATATACGACCTTTTTTGATATAAAACTTGAATATCAGGCAGTTAATTAATTCTTAAAAGTAAATCCAATGTCCAATCCACTTTCCGGAGGCTTGATATTCAAGGGTTGGCGCCGGAATTTTCACCACATTAAAAACAGAAAAAAGGGTTTTTAAAAGCCTATTATTTGTACGTATTTTCGTTAGATTTATATCCAAGCTAAGATAAAACTGTCGCTGGCGTGTGTACTTGTTCGCTTCTAAAAGTGCCGCTGACTCACTTCGTCCGGCGAGCATACCATCGGCACCATACCCAAAAGCAACACTTAACCAAGGTGGAATTTTGGAAGATTTAAAAAAATCGGCCAAGGTAAACGACAACCAATACGTTTGTCCATTGTAATCTTTAAGCAGTTGTTCCTGAAAACTTGCGCCCAAAACATTGGGACGTTGCGGCGCAAAACGGGTTTGTTGAAAAGAAAATTTGGGTACAATTCGTTGCTCCTTCCACAGCAATTCTTGTCCCACATACAAAGCTGTCCCGGAAGTATTGGCAATAATATCACCCCAAGAGGCACCCCATTCGGCTGAAAATCCATCAAAAACTTCAACGGCAGTCATAAAAGCTAAAGCAGAGGCCGATCCATAGAGCAACTGACTTTTGGTCGACATCCCTGCCCAGCGAAACGATTCGGCTCCCAACCGGCTTAAATGGTAACAGGAAAATACATGTCCCGCTTTGTCCATTTGGAACCATTCGTTATTGTCATTTATAAAATGAAATGACGATTGGGGATAGTCTTTATACCATAATTGATGAAGACCGACCAATGCCGACGATGCCAATCCAGCAGTGGAGTATACCACGGCATTTCTTCGGGGAAGATGTAAGGTATCGGATGGTTTTAAAAACGAATACGGTTCCTGTTGTGCCTGCAAACTCTCCGCAAAGAGTATGACAAATAAAAGCAACCCCCGAAACATGGTTATCGCGTTGTACCCGTTGAATTAATCCAATCGGCGTAGCGTTTTGCATTGACTTGATGTTCGGCATAAGAGGACGCAAACTCATGGTACCCAAACCGATCAACGCTTGCACAGAAAAAAATAAAATTGTGCTTTTCTGGATTTAAAACGGCATCTATGGCAGAAATATCGGGCATGGCAATAGGGCCTGGAGGCAAGCCTGCATAGACATAAGTGTTGTAGGGAGAGTTTATGGATAAATCGGCATACAATACCCTTTTGATTACTTGTTTAAAATCGTTCGATTGTAGCTTTAAGGCATAAATCACCGTGGGATCCGCCTGAAGAGAGATTCCTTGAGCTAAACGGTTTAAATAAGCGCCGGCCACCCGAGGGCGTTCGTCTTTCTTCACGGTTTCTTTATGCACAATGGAGGCTAATGTAATCACTTCAACAGGGGACATTCCTAATTTTTCAGCCTTAGCCAACCGATCAGCATTCCAAAAACGCTTGTATTCTTGGAGCATTTTATCGCGAAATTTCTCCGCTGAAACATTCCAATAAAATTCATACGAATTGGGAATAAACATCGCAATCACATTTTCTTTGGAAAAACCATTTTCTTTTAAAAATACACTATCCCGAAACACGTTCATGAGTTGGGTCGTATCGGGTTCAATCTGTTGACTAAACCGCACACACAAATCTTCTAAACGCTCTTGGTTGTTGAAGGTTAGCTTAACGGGACGGTTGTGACGTAAGGCGGCTACCAAACCAAAGTTCCCCATTCCTTTTTCCAATAAAAAACGACCGGGTTTCACATTTTTATCGTAACGACGTAGCGCCGCCATATTTTCAAAACCGCCCATACCGTTGATGTAGGGCGCCATTATTTTTTTAACGTCTTCAAAGGTTGACCCTGTGGGAATAGTAACCCATTTTTCATTTTCATTAAAGGTAGTGTTGGATGCAAAAAAACGCAGGTAACCCGCAATTCCGACAAGCAAAGCCAACCCCCCAAGGATATAAAGTAGTTTTTTCTTATTCGCGAACATGTTCGTTGTTTTTGTTTTGAATCAATTGATAAAGTGCTTCGTCAAAATATTGCCCGTTTCGATAAATCCAATCTTTTTTTAGGCCAATTTTTTGAAAGCCAAATGTAGTAAAAAGAGCTATGCTCGCGGAATTTTCAGCACCAATATTTGCATAGACTTGATGCAATTGTAAGTGATGAAAAGCATACTTAATCAGTAACTCCAAGGCTTCTTTCCCTAAGCCCTTTCCGCGATCATCTTCATTTTGGATAAGGATGCCGACTCCTGCGCGTCGGTGAACTGGGTCAAAATCGAAAAGATCAATCAAACCAATCGCCGTGGTGGATTCTTGTAAACAAATGGCTAAGCGCAATTGCTTGGCTTCAAAAATATCTTGGTGCGCGTTTTCGAGGTATTGCCGTATCAAAAACCGACTGTAGGGCGTGAGGGTATGACTTACTTCCCAAATGGATTCGTCATTTTCTATAGCATATAAAAATTCCAAATCCTCAGGTTCTAAGGCACGAAGATAAACCGAATGACCGCGTAATGTTTGCCTCATAGTTCTATTTTCCCTTCAAATACAAATGTTGCGGGTCCGATTAAATGCACCTGGGTATATTTTCCATTCACCACTGAAAAGGAAACCTGTAGCTTCCCTCCTTCTACCTCTAAATCAATCCTAGTTGCATCGGTTTTCCCTAGCGCCTGCATGGCAATGGCAACGGCTGTAGCACCCGTTCCGCACGACAGCGTTTCATCTTCTACGCCCCGTTCATAGGTTCGCAATCGAAAATGATTACCCCCCAAAGGTTGCACAAAATTGACATTACTGCCTGCCTGTCCGTACAAATTTGAATACCGAATGGCTGCCCCTTCTTTTTTCACATCGAACTGATTCAAATCGTCGACCATAGTTACATGATGCGGCGAACCCGTATTGAGGAAAACATAATCCGGTTGAAAAGAAATTTCGTGTACATCTATCATTTGTAGGGAAACCAAATCCGTATCGGAAATTGTAGCATGATGCAAGCCATCAACTGCCATAAAAGTGGCTTTTTCATGGATGATGCCCAACTTTTTGGCAAAAGCAGTTAAACAACGTCCTCCGTTTCCACACATGCTGCTTTCTTGACCGTCGGCATTGTAATACACCATTTTAAAATCGATCTTTCCGGCAGACAAGTCGGTCAAATTGTCATTTTCCAACAATATCAATCCATCAGCACCAATGCCAAAGCGTCGGTCGCATAAAAACTGAATGGTTTTGGTATCATTTTTGGGAAAAATGAGATGACGATTATCGACCATCACAAAGTCGTTTCCTGTACCGTGGTATTTGTAAAAGGGTATAGTCATTGTAATACAAACCTAAAGTACAAAGTTACAAATATTACGGGCACGCCAAACAATGTTAAACGAGCGTTAAAGGAAAAATGACCGGGTAATAATTTTATAATTTTGAGGTTGAATAGTAGATAAAAATTAGCAATATGAAACGATATAGTGCATTATTATTTATAGCCTTTTTCAGTGGAGCAACCACGTTGGTAGGGTATAAACTGTTTTTTGAATCCCATCGCAATGGAAATTCAATTGTGACCATGGCACCCCAGTATAACGCACGCAATGTGGCCTTGGGTGCAGAAAATATTGATTTCACTGCGGCTGCCGATCAAGCCGTACACACTGTAGTTCACGTGAAAAATGTTTCGGTTCGTACGGTTTACGACCCGATTCGTGAATTTTTCTATGGCGCCCGTGGTGGAATTCAGCAAGAGCAAATCGGAACTGGTTCGGGCGTGATTATTTCGCAAGACGGCTATATTGTGACCAATAACCACGTAATAAAAGATGCCAACCAACTTGAAGTTACCTTAAACAACAAAAAAGTGTATAAGGCAAAGTTGATTGGAACTGATTCGAAAATGGATATTGCTTTATTAAAAATTGACGCCGATGAAAAACTCCCCTATGCGACCTTTGCCGACTCTGATCAAGTTCGCGTTGGAGAATGGGTATTGGCGGTAGGTAATCCGTACAATCTAACCTCAACAGTAACTGCGGGTATAGTATCGGCAAAGGCGCGTAATTTGGACACCAATGGGATTCAATCGTTCATCCAAACGGATGCAGCGGTCAATCCAGGAAATAGCGGTGGTGCCTTGGTCAATACGCGTGGCGAGTTGATCGGAATTAACACCATGATTTCGTCACCTACGGGTAGTTATGCAGGCTATTCTTTTGCCGTGCCTTCCAACATTACCCGAAAAATCATTGAAGATATCATGGAATTTGGGAATGTACAACGGGGTGTTTTGGGCGCTGTTGGAAATGAATTGAACGGGGTTCGTGCGAAAGAACTGGGCATCAAGCAAACGGAGGGGTATTACATTACGAATGTGATTGAAAATTCGGGAGCGGCCAAAGCAGGCATCAAAAAAGGAGATGTCATTGTAAAATTGGACAACCAAAAGATAACTACCTATCCTGAATTGACGGGGTATTTAAACACCAAACGTCCCAACGACCGAATTAATGTGACAGTAATCCGTGATGGGCAAACGAAAGTAATACCCGTAACCTTGGTCAAGAACGATGTGATTAATACAGAATTTAGAGGCTTAGAATTGGAAAATCTTTCGGCAGCCGACAAAAAACGATACAATATTGAATCGGGAGTACGGATTAAAAATGTGACTAATGAGCGATTACTCCCCTACAAAGAGGAATTGGTGGGGAGCATCATACTAAGCATTGACAACACCAATGCGGCGGATGTGGAAGCGGTTTCCAAAATGCTCGGAAACAAAGATGACCGCGAGGGTGCAAGTGTTCGTCTACTTACCAAAAACGGTCAGATTTTGCGTTTCATTATCTAACAAAAAATATACAAATCAATACTAGCCACTCGACTATACGGGTGGCTATTTTTTTTGAAAAAAATGTTTCAAATAATTTTACGAAAACGTTATAGTTGATTACTTTTGCACCAAATTTATAAACACAACTCCACCTTAAGATTTAATCATGACAACAAACCAACAGTACGAAAAGGAACTTGCTTTTCAAGTTGACCGAAGAAAAGCAGCCATCGACATCATCAAAATTGTAAGTGATTTATGGTATGACAAATCCATAGAGTTAATCTTTTTCCGCAATCCATTGTTGAATCGAAATGTTAGCGATGTAATGAACTTGCATGAGTATGCGGGGGAATTCATTCAAAAGCCAATTAATGTTTTTGATACTGTTGAAATAGCCAAAGCCTTGTCAAATCTTGATTTACCGCCCTCACGTATTGATATAGGAAAACTGACTTACGAATTCCACATGGATACCAATGCGGTACACGATCCGCGTGCTTTTGTGATTGATCGATTGAAAGATTCCAAAAAATCGCAAGAAATCAAACCCAAAGATGTGGTGTTATACGGTTTTGGACGAATTGGTCGTTTGCTCGCTCGTGAAATGATGAGTAAAATTGGAAAAGGCGAGCAATTGCGTTTACGCGCTATTGTAACCCGTGATCGCAACGATGCACAATCCTTGGAAAAAAGAGCTTCCTTGTTGCGTTATGACTCCGTACATGGCGATTTTGAAGGCTCTGTTTCGGCCGATGTTGACAATAATGCGTTGATCATCAATGGAACAACGGTACATATCATTACCGCTGCCGGCCCTGAAGAAATTGACTATACCCAATACGGCATTGAAGAGGCGTTAGTCATTGATAATACTGGGGCGTTTACCACGGAGGAAGCGTTAAAAAGACATTTGACGTCCAAAGGGGTTGAAAAAGTATTGCTTACAGCGCCTGGGAAAGGGGTTCCCAATATTGTTCACGGTGTTAATCACAACGATTATAATCCGGATGAGGTTAAAATTTACTCCGCTGCCTCCTGCACGACCAATGCGATTACACCCGTTTTAAAAGCTATTGAAGATACCCTAGGTGTTGTAAAAGGACATTTGGAAACGATTCACGCTTACACCAACGACCAAAATTTGGTTGATAACATGCACAAAAAATACCGTCGTGGTAGAGCAGCGGCGCTCAATATGGTAATTACCGAAACAGGAGCTGGTAGTGCTGTCGCTAAAGCCTTACCCAGTTTGGCTGGAAAACTAACTTCAAATGCAATTCGTGTTCCTGTGCCCAACGGTTCGTTGGTTGTTTTGAATTTGGAAGTAGGAAAAACTACTACGGTTGAGGAAGTCAATAACATTATGCGAAAATATGCCTTAGAGGGTGAACTGGTGGAGCAAATCAAATACTCACTCAACAACGAGTTGGTTTCTTCCGATATTGTAGGCACATCTGCGCCATCCATTTATGACAGTAATGCGACGATTGTTTCGGGCGATGGAAAAAATATTGTGTTATACGTTTGGTATGACAACGAGTATGGGTACAGTCATCAGGTAATACGCCTAGCGAAATACATTTCAAAAGTACGTCGCTACACGTACTATTAATAGTTATTAATTCAAGAAAAAAAGTCCGGTGCTTAAGAAGTATCGGACTTTTTTCATAAAATTATCCGAAAAATGCTAATATTCACCGAGTTATTGTATTTTATTTAAATTATTTTTTTACATTCGCCCCAAGTTAGATCCCAAACTACTTAACTATGAAACAATGCATCACTCTAATGCTGCTGTTGTTGGCTACCTTTGCATCAGCACAAAGCACTTGTAAGGAACAATGTGTCAAAACGTATCGCTACGGTTACAATGGCATGGAACTCATCGCCACCTCTCCCAAAGAGACCATAATTGTAAGTACGTACAATTCCAAATTAAGTATTAAAGAAGACATCGCCAATAAAGTATACCAATACTATTGGGATGAATTACGAAATAATGATTCGGGTCCCGTAACGGTGACTATCGATGGAGATTTTGCAAAAGTTACAGGCAAATGTATAGTAACTAAAAAAGGAAAACTAACAGCGGTTGAGTTTCACTTTGAAAAAATCGAATGGCCGAATGGTATCACCGAATTGTACCGAATGCATCAAGGGTAATCCCTGTTCTAAATCGTATTAAAACTCCTCCACACCGGGGGAGTTTTTTATTTGCCTATTTTTATATAAGTAAGAATTTTATTACTTACAAATAACAAAATTGCTTTTTATCGATTTTATTTGTATTTTATCGATATTGTTCGTACACTTGATTCAAGAAAGTAAACAAGTTCAAACAATTCAGCCCCAAATCGAATTGTAACTTAACCTACGAATCTATGCGATACATTATCATTCTTATTCTGGGGATGATAAGTATGGGACAAAGTTTTGCACAAGGTAACACAATCAAGCCTTATGCTTATGGCAAAAATGGTATGGAATATATCGTTCGGTACCAAAGTGGTCACACGGTTATTGTGAGTACGTTTCATGCTCGAGCAGACTTGGTAGAATCCATTTCCAAAGCGATGTTTCAATACTTTACCCAAAACAAACCCATTTCTGGCGCATGGATTACGCTTGAAGTTGAGGGTGCTAAAGTATCGGGGAGTTGTATCATCAAAGAAGTCGATCGGTTGACCTCAGTAGAATTTTATTATGATACCGTAGTGCGGAGTAATGGAATAACTGAGATTTACAGACCCGTTCGTCCCGACGTCCCCACAAGCACTGCGCAAAGTGCTATTGCCATTGAAGAATAATGCTCATATTATATTTTGTTTTAGGTTATTACGAAAAACGCCCCTTGTGCAAGGGGCGTTTTTTTATTGCAAATGTATTACTAACCGTTTAGGCTTTCCCAGCGGCAGCAATAAGATTCAAGGCAGAACCCGCTTTAAACCATTCGATTTGACCCTCATTGTAACTGTGATTTGCCAAAATCGTCTCTTTTGAGCCATCGGCGTGAATCACTTCAATCGTTAAGGGTTTTCCTGGCGCGAATGCTGTCAAGTCCACAAAGTTGAATGTATCGTCTTCTTGGATTTTATCGTAATCGGCTTCATTAGCAAACGTTAATGCCAACATCCCTTGCTTTTTAAGATTGGTTTCGTGAATACGCGCAAATGATTTTACCAAAACAGCAGAAACACCTAAGTGTCTTGGTTCCATAGCCGCATGTTCACGCGACGATCCTTCTCCATAGTTTTGGTCTCCTACTACAATAGATGGTACACCCGCCGCTTTATACGCTCGTTGAACTTTCGGCACTTCATCGTAGGTGCCTGTCAACTGATTTTTCACTGAATTTGCTTTACCATTGAAAGCATTTTCAGCACCAATCAACATATTTTTGGAAATATTATCCAAGTGACCACGGAAACGCAACCATGGACCTGCCATCGAAATGTGGTCAGTGGTACATTTTCCAAAGGCTTTGATCAACAATTTAGCGCCTGTAATGTTTTGTCCGTTCCAAGGAGTAAATGGATCTAATAATTGTAAACGCTCTGATGTAGGGGAAACCACCACTTCAACAGCACTTCCGTCAGCAGCAGGAGCTTGATATCCTGCATCCTCTACATCAAAACCTCGGTTGGGTAATTCATCACCTACAGGAGGATTTAATTTAATGGCTTCACCGTTATCATTCAAAAGCGTATCAGTTATCGGATTAAAGTCCAAACGCCCTGAAATCGCCAAAGCCGCCACCATCTCAGGAGAGGTTACGAAAGCATGGGTATTTGGATTTCCATCGGCTCGTTTCGAAAAGTTTCGATTGAACGAATGCACAATAGTATTTTTCTCGCCTTTATCAGCACCTTCACGATCCCACTGACCAATACAAGGTCCGCAGGCATTGGTGAATACTTTGGTTCCCATTTTTTCAAAAGCAGCCAAAATACCATCACGCTCGATGGTATAACGAATTTGCTCTGAACCTGGATTAATACCAAATTCCGCTTTAGGAGTAATATTATTCGCTACAGCTTGTTCCACAATAGAAACTGCCCGCGACATATCTTCATAGGAAGAGTTAGTACAAGAACCAATCAACCCCCACTCTACTTTCAACGGCCAACCATTTTTAGCCGCTTCATCTTTCATCTTAGAAACAGGTGTTCCGCGATCGGGTGTAAAGGGTCCGTTGATATGAGGCTCCAATTCTGAAAGATTGATTTCAATCAATTGGTCGAAATAGGTTTCAGGATTTGCATAGACTTCTGGATCGGCAGTCAAATACGAAGCCACTTGATCGGCTGCATCAACCACATCTTGACGCCCTGTAGCAATTAAGTAACGACGCATAGAATCATCATACCCAAATGTTGAAGTTGTCGCTCCAATTTCGGCACCCATATTACAAATGGTTCCTTTACCAGTACATGACATGGCTATCGCACCTTCCCCAAAGTATTCTACGATAGCTCCCGTTCCTCCTTTTACCGTTAGAATATCGGCTACCTTTAAAATTACATCTTTGGGAGCAGTCCAACCGTTCAATTTACCGGTTAGTTTAACCCCAATCAGTTTAGGGAACTTCAATTCCCAAGACATCCCAGACATTACGTCAACGGCATCTGCACCGCCAACACCTATCGCGAGCATACCTAAACCTCCTGCATTTACCGTATGCGAATCCGTACCTATCATCATACCGCCTGGAAAAGCATAATTTTCTAAAACGATTTGGTGGATAATTCCCGACCCGGGCTTCCAGAATCCGATACCGTATTTATTTGAAACGGAGGATAAAAAGTCAAAAACTTCTTTCGACTGTGAATTGGCCACCGCTAAATCGGTTTTTGCCCCCACTTTGGCTTGAATCAAGTGGTCACAGTGAACGGTTGTAGGAACGGCTACTTTTGATTTCCCTGCGTGCATGAATTGCAACAAGGCCATTTGTGCCGTTGCATCTTGACAGGCAACACGGTCTGGAGCAAAATCAACATAATCTTTTCCTCTTGAAAAAGATTGTGAGGGTGTGCCTTCCCATAAGTGAGCATATAAAATCTTTTCTGAAAGTGTAAGCGGACGACCCACCAATTCACGTGCTTTATCCACACGTTGTGGCATGTTGGCGTACACCTTTCTGATCGTTTCAATATCAAAAGCCATATATAAAGGTTTATTTGTTTGCAACGCAAATTTACGAAATCGATATTCTTTAAAAAATTTTTAATCAAATATCTTTATCAGAAGAAATAATTTGCAAAAACCATAGTATTGCTATATGATTTTTATTAAAAAGGGAAAAATTGAAAGAAAAATTAAAATAAGTTGATTTTTTTAACTAAAAATAACAAACTATAGAAGAAACCCTAGAAATCCATTTACTTTTTTAGGGCTTTAAACACTAGGAAAAGACCCGAAAATAAGGTGGTTAATACAAGAATAAGTATAAAATAAAGCATGGCATTCATGCCTTGTCCCTCGGAACGTTGGGTCCAAATTTGAAAGAAAACATATGCATAATACCCCGAGAAAATAAAAGCGCTACCCGCTAGAAGCAATTGAAGTATACGTTGTTTCCAAAAAAAACTAACACCTATAATAAGTCCGAAAAACAAAGCCGGGTAATGAACGGTTCCAGAGCCCAAGTAATGCTCGAGAAACCAAAAAAGAGCCACACCAAAAAGGAGAAATTCTGGAAGCCAAGCAACGAACTTACGTCCCATTACAACAGCTTTTGGATAATCATTTCTTCAGTAATTCCCTCCGCATCAGCTTTGTAATTCTTGATGATACGGTGACGTAAAATACCCTCTGCAACCGCTTGAACATTTTCACGATCGGGCGAAAATTTTCCTTGAAACGCGGCATGTGCTTTGGCTGCTAAGATTAAATTTTGTGACGCCCGAGGCCCTGCGCCCCAATCCAAATAATTCTTCACATAGGCATCGGCCATTGCGCCACCGGGACGGGTTTTATTAACCAAACTCACAGCATATTCAATCACATTATCGGCCACAGGAATTCGGCGAATGAGTTGTTGAAAATCTATAATCTCCTGAGCCGTGAACAAGGCATTAATTTCGGGTTTTTGGTCGTTGGTGGTAGATTTTACAACTTGAACCTCTTCTTCAAAAGTGGGATATTCAAGTTTGATGGCAAACATAAATCGGTCCAATTGCGCCTCTGGCAAAGGATAGGTCCCTTCTTGTTCAATAGGGTTTTGGGTAGCCAAAACAAAATAAGGCAAATCCAATTTATAATTATGTCCCGCAATCGTTACGGCGCGTTCTTGCATCGCTTCTAAAAGTGCCGCTTGCGTTTTGGGGGGTGTTCGGTTAATCTCATCCGCCAAAATAATATTCGAAAAAACAGGCCCTTTGATAAATTTAAACTGGCGGTTTTCATCCAAAATTTCACTACCCAAAATATCAGAAGGCATCAAATCGGGGGTAAACTGTATCCGCTTGAAGTGCAAGCCTAATGCTTGAGCAATCGTATTTACCATTAAGGTTTTGGCCAAACCAGGAACCCCCACGAGCAAAGCATGCCCTCCCGAAAAAATACTGAGTAAAATTTGATCCACCACAGCCTCTTGGCCGACAATCGCTTTTCCAATTTCGGTTTTTAATTGATTCCGTTTTTCGACAAGATTTTGAATAGCCGTTACGTCTGACATAGGAATGCGTTTAAATTATTGTTTTAACCAGTTGTTGGTGAATTTACAATCGCGGTATTCCGCATTGATTTTGATATACGTTTCTTTGATTTTTTCGTCAAACCACTTGGCGATGGCTTTTAACTGCTTTTCTTTTAGGGCAAGCTCACGAATTTTTGTGTAATCCTTACTAAAATCTGCCAAATGCTCTTCCATTTTGGAAGTAACTGACATGATGATGTACCGTTTTCCGTTACGACCGTCATCGTCAAAAAGCACCTGTGTCATTTCGCCTCCTTTCAAATTGGATACTTGACCGTACATTTCGGGATCCATTTTGGTCAATTCAAAATGGGTATCCTGGGTTTTCGGGTTGATCAAAACACCTCCGTTGGCACGCGTTTCTTTTTCATCCGAAAACTTACGAGCCGCTTCCTCAAAAGTCAGTTCTTTATCGGCGATACGCTTGCGCACCAACTCCGCTTTTTCACGCGCTTCTTTAAGTGAAGCACTCGTTACTTTGGGTTTTAATAAAATATGACGAATCTCTAAATCTTGACCGCGAATTTTTTCCAAGTAAATGATATGGTATCCAAATTCGGTTTCGAAAGGCTCCGAAATTTCACCTTCTTGAAGTGAAAAGGCAATATCTTTAAACTCTTTAACAAAAGGTGTTTTCTTATTCATTTTGTAATAACCTCCTGTCGAACGTGAACCCGGGTCTTCGGTATACAACACCGCTTTGGTGGTAAAACTTGCTCCGTTGAGGACTTCATTTTTTATTTCCTTCAAGCGATCAATAACCACTTTCTTTTCGTCATCACTCACTTTGGGATTGATCACAATTCGAGCGACTTCAACTTCAGCGCCAATGAGCGGAAGATCATCTTTGGAAAGACTTTTGAAAAAAGTGCGGGTTTCTTCGGGAGTAATTTCAACTGCACCAACAATTTTTTTGGTCATTTCAGAGGCCAACTGTTGCTGCTTAAGAATGTCAAACAGTTCGGTACGAAACTCGTCTTCATTGTCTTTCTTAAAATATTTGACAACAGCATCCATGGATTTCAACTGCTCGACCATGTAGTCAATTTGTTGGTTCATACGCTCTTTGACATCTTCATCTTTGACCTGAATAGAATCTTGAATGGCTTGATGGGCGTACAATTTTTCCTCCATCAATTTCCCAAGAATCTGACAACGGGTAATGTCTTTGGTGGATTGCCCTTGACTTTCAATTTCGAGGTATGTTTTATCAATTTCAGAATCCAATATATTGTAATCACCTACCGTGGCTACAATACCATCGATGCGTTTTTTGCGAAACTGATTTTCAACGGGTTTCTCAGGCTGCTTTTCAGGGATAATTTCCTGCGCCGATACAGCCACTATGGAAAAAAGGAAAACACTGAGGATTCGAAAGAAGGAAAAAAGATTATTCATGGATGTTTATTTCTTAATTTGTTGTTTTACCCGTTCAAAAACGTCATTATTTACTTTAATGGTAAACTCTTTCTTCAGTTCGTTGATCCAATTTTGTTCGAGGTATTGTTGGTATTCGTTGGTTACACGGCCTTTGCATTCTTCCAATGTCTTTATTCCCGCAGGGATGACTTTTCGTATGCGTGTCACATAATAATACTCCCCTTTTTGAGAGACATCGGTTACTTTTACATCGGGACTCACATTTTTTGGAAGTGCATCTACACCTTCTTCATAAATCCCATCATACATCATGACATTTAATTTGTCGGCCGTATTAAATTTATCTTTAATCGCTTGTGCGGTGGCTCCTTTTTTCAACATACCCATGACTTTTTTCATTAAATCGGGTTGTGTGGAAGAAAATATTTCTGCGTCGTAACGTGTTTTCCAAACGTATTTCTGCTTGCTATTTTCGTAAAAAGCGGTTAGTCCCACCGTATCTGTTTTTGAACGTTGCCAAATTTCTTTTTCCATCAAATCAAATAAAAGCAATCCATCACGGTATTCGTTCATAATCGCTGCAAATTCGGGATGGTCGTTCTCTAAATTCTCATTGTTGTAAGTAGCCCGTTGTTCATCGGCAAAACGATCGAAATAAAAGTCAGCCAACTTCGCTACAGGTTTCAATCCAGCGGCATTTTTTTGTTGCGTGTAGAGGTAATCCAAGAAATTGCCACCGGTAACCGCCTTTGATCCTACGGTGAAAAGCGTCCCTTGGTATTTGGTCAAATCCGAAGGCATTTTCCACTCCCCTTTATAAAAAGTATCATCCAGCGTTTTGACCAATTCTTTATACAACTTATTGTCGCGCTTCATCGGATACTTTTGACGCAATTTTACTGCCAAAGCGTCGCTAATTTTACGGGAACGATCATCGCGAGCAATTTTCGTTTCCAACTCAGACTTCATTTCATCCTTACTGCGCAAGGGATACTTTTCATTAAATTTAACGATATGCCAACCGTATGCTGTTTCAAATGGCTTGGATAATGGCTGTTCCTTACTTAGGGCAAAGGCTTCATTTTCAAAAACTTCAGAACTCAACTGACCTGAAGCAAATTTATTCAACAAACCGCCTTTGGTAGAAGATGATTTGTCTTCGGATAATTGCTTGGCCAATTCCTCAAAACTTTCACCTTGCTGTATTTTTTGGTAGATCTCTTCAATCTTGGTTTTGGCTTTTAACGGATCTTCGCCTTCTTTCGGCTTGAGCACCATGATATGGGAAACCGAAATCTCGCCGCGATTATTTCGAATATCGTTAACCTTGATTAAATGATACCCAAAACGAGAGCGCACGGGCATGGAGACCTTACCTACGGGTGTTTTGTAAGCTCCGTTTTCAAAGGCATAAACCATACGAAAAGCGGTGAAATACCCTAGATTTCCTTTGTTTTCTTTAGCAGAAGGGTCTTGAGAAGTTTCTTCAGCAACCGCTCCGAAATCTTCCCCTCCTTTTACAATACGGTCGCGAATTGCCATTGCTTTTTGATACGCTGCCAAAGTATCGGCTGGGGATGCATTTTCATCCACCATCAATAAAATGTGAGAGGCATTTATTTCTTTTTGCAAGCGATCATACCCTTCATCCATCAAGGCTTGGGTAACTTTTGAATCCATCAAATACGTCTTAGAAAGCTGCGTTCGGTAGGATTTTAATTCGTTTTGATAAGCACTTCCTTGTTGCAAGCCCAATTTAAATGCCTTGTTTACTTTTAACTTATAGCCAATGTACAAGTCCAAGTATTGATTCAAATCTTTTTGGGACTCATCTTTCACCAAATCCAAATTCTTACGGTATACACGTATAAATTCATCGGTGTAATACGGCTGATCATTAATGGTAAAAAGAACTTCTTTGGTTGTATTTTGTTGCTGAGAATGTACCGACAATGCGGTAAAAAACACCAATAGTAAAGAGCTTATTTTCATTCGCATCATAGAAATTATTATTTTTTCGTAAGCGCTTAAGAGCGTAAATATGAATCAACAAAAGTAACAAAACAGCACTATTACACAAGGTTGTACCCGACTATTAACAAAAATTTATTAACACTATTGCACGGGTGTTTTTCCGCTTGGATTGCATAAGGTTTTGGCAAAGAAACACTATTTTTGCTGCCAATTTTGAAGTTATGAATTTTACACAGGAAATTGCACGGAGACGAACGTTTGGGATTATTTCTCACCCTGATGCTGGGAAAACAACCCTGACTGAAAAACTTTTACTTTTTGGAGGAGCCATTCAAGAGGCGGGGGCGGTCAAAAGCAATAAAATAAAAAAAGGGGCTACCAGTGACTTTATGGAAATTGAGCGCCAAAGAGGAATTTCGGTGGCGACTTCGGTTTTGGCTTTTAACTATAAAGACAAAAAAATAAACATTCTTGACACCCCTGGACACAAAGATTTTGCTGAGGATACCTATCGAACGTTGACTGCTGTTGACAGTGTTATTGTAGTAATTGATGTGGCAAAAGGAGTTGAGGAACAAACAGAAAAGTTGGTTTCGGTTTGTCGCATGCGAAAAATCCCCATTTTGGTCTTCATCAATAAATTAGATCGCGAAGGTAAAGATGCTTTTGATTTGATGGATGAAGTAGAGAAAAAACTCGGTCTTCAGGTGACTCCAATGAGTTTTCCCATAGGTATGGGGTATGATTTTCAAGGGATCTACAATTTATGGGAAAAGAATATCAATCTTTTCAGTGGTGATAGTCGCAAAAATATTGAAGATGTTATCGAAATAAAGGACATAAAAAGCAACGAACTCGATCAAGTAGTTGGGGAAAAAGCAGCTGCCAAATTACGCGATGAATTGGAATTGATACAGGAAGTCTACCCCGAATTTGATCGCGATGCTTATTTAGAAGGGAATTTACAACCCGTCTTCTTCGGATCGGCGTTGAATAACTTTGGCGTGCGCGAATTGTTGGACTGTTTTATTGAAATCGCACCGAGCCCTCGACCCAAAGATTCGGACACTCGTTTGGTGAAGCCCGATGAAGAAAAATTATCGGGGTTTGTATTTAAAATCCATGCGAATATGGACCCAAAACATCGCGACCGTTTGGCCTTTGTGAAAATTGTATCGGGCACCTTTGAACGAAACAAACCGTATACCCATGTTCGCTTACAAAAAACCCTGAAATTTTCGAGTCCCAATGCTTTTTTTGCCGAACGCAAAGAAATTGTAGACATTTCGTACCCTGGGGACATTGTGGGTTTACATGATACCGGAAATTTTAAAATTGGCGATACCCTGACTGAAGGTGAAATGATGAATTTTAAGGGAATTCCAAGTTTTTCACCAGAACATTTCCGATACATCAATAACGCCGATCCTATGAAAGCGAAACAGTTGGAGAAAGGGATTGATCAATTGATGGACGAAGGGGTAGCGCAGTTGTTTACCTTGGAAATGAACAACCGTAAAGTCATTGGAACGGTTGGAGCTTTACAGTATGAAGTGATTCAATACCGTTTAGAACATGAATACGGAGCCAAATGTTCTTACGAGAACTTTCCGGTCCATAAAGCGTGTTGGGTAAAACCTGACGACGCAAAAAATGAGGAATTTGCCGAGTTCAAACGTATCAAACAAAAGTTTCTAGCCCATGACAAATACGGACAGTTGGTGTTTTTAGCCGATTCTGATTTTACCATACAAATGACACAAAGTAAATATCCGAGTGTGAAATTGTTTTTTACATCAGAATCTGAATAAGTAAAGGACTACTTTAATCGTTTCATAGCCCTTTTTAAACGATTATTTTAATGATTATAAGTTTTTATTAAAAAATGATTCTATCTTTGTGCCATTAAAATCTGTAAAGATGAAAAATAAGTTAGTTTATTTAACCGTTTTAGGCATAGTCTTATTCAACACTATGACCATTTTTGCCCAAGGCCCTGGGGATGAAGGAGACGGTGGAGGTTTAGAGGGTGGAGACCCTGCTCCAGCACCTATAGATACAAAATTATATGTTTTAACTTTTATCGCTTTAGTATACGGATACTATCTCTTAAAAGGAAATAAACAAAAAGCATAAAGAATACTATTAGATTAAAAAGGAGTTGTTTTTGTAAACAACTCCTTTTTTTTTGCTTTTTACCGACATACCCTATTCTTAAATCACAAAATAAAAAACAATAAAAAAGGCCGCTCAATGAGCGGCCTAATTTATGAATGTAATCTCTAGAATTAACGTTTCACCACACGAAGGGTTTTCACGTTAGTTCCTTGTGTTAAAATCA
>NZ_FQVQ01000007.1 GCF_900129405.1 Flavobacterium fontis
TTTTTGCTCAAAAGTACTTTTGAGCAAAAATCTATTACTATTTTTAACAATGAAATTAATGTTTAAAAACGGTCAACTCTAATTAGGGAAGTACATAATGTACACTGTACACTGTATACTGTACACTGTATACTGTACACTCTAAAACCCGCTAGCGCGGATTTTCAATCCGTGCCAATACGTTAGAATTGGCTTTTATAGTACTCTTCAAAAATAGGTAAAACGGCATGTATTTAATTGTAGTTTTTTACTTTTTACTGGGTGGGCATGGATTGTAAATCCGCGCCTTTGGATTAATCTTTGGTCAAGTCTAAACATTTTTTAAAAACGATTAAACTCTAAGTTGAACAAATCTATCCTTGTCATTTTAGACTTAAATGCTCTTCACTTTAGTTACGCCAGTTTAAATAATTAAATATTGATATCAAATGTTAATTTTATTTATTTCTAACTTTGATCCACAAAAAGGACAATATTTTATTGCAACACTTCCTCTAATTGAAAAATTTGGTAGGTCTATTAAATTATTTTTGTCTTTAAATTTATTTATAAATAAGTATTCTTTATTCTTTTCTATTGAATTAAAAATTAATTTGAAATTAGGCTCTTCATATAAAATTTCAAAACCTTTTTCTGGATTATTAATTTTACTGATAATTGAATCACAACATTTGTTAATTTCTTTCATCTTTTTATGTATTTATTTAATTCGGATGAAATAGAAGCCTCAACCTCGCTAGCGCGGATTTATAATCCGTGCCCATACATTAGAATTGGCTTTTACAATACTCTTCAAAAATAGGTAAAACGGCATCTATTTAGATGTAGATTTTTGCTTTTTACTTTGTGGGCACGGATTGTAAATCCGCGCTATCGGGTTCCAAAGGTCGTTTCAGTAACGCAAGTGAAGTAGTTCGTGCTGGTCTTCGACTATTAGAAGAAGAAAACCGTATAATCCTTTTACGTCATGCAATTTATGGAGGAATGGAAAGTGGTCGAGCCGGTGACTTTGATCCCAAAAGCATCTAATTGATTAAATTAGAAACGTATGAAAATATAAAACGTATGTTTTTACAGTACTCAGTTTATTTTACTTTACAATATATTTTACTGCTAAAGTATCTCTTAAAATAGGGGTAACATGATCGTTAAATTTGTATTCTACGGCATATTTAATTGAATACATCCCTTTTTCATGGTTAGTATCTTCAACGGTTATTAAAGTAGAGTCATTTTGATACACCAAATAAATCTCATTATTCCTATGATTGCTTATAAATTTAATACTTCGCTTGGCGTAGGGAATGTTTGCAACTACTATTTTGTAGATCAAAACATCATCTACCTTAATTTCAGAATTAAAATAATTTATATCCCCTTTATCCTTTAGAGCTCTAAAAATGGGAAGGCCGTCATATTTAACAACAGTTTTATTAGAATATGAAATGATAAAACGAAGATTTTCTTCATAATCATAAAGCAAATATTTATTTAATTTGCCCTTTTTGTCAAACAAAGAAGTTTCTAATTTATATCCCGAATCCATTAATGAAGTTTTTTCTTTGTGGCCATTTTTCTTAAAAAAAGTTAAATACCCATGAAGTTCATTGAATTTAAACCCACCCTTAACTTTTAGGTTACCATTACCATATTTCTTTTCATAAATACCATCTATTATTGTGTCATTATTACTTATAAAATATTCAAACTTTTCAATTTCACCATTTTTATCTGTTCTCTTTAACTGTTTTCTTTTTTCTTTATTTACATCACATTGAAAAAGAAATAAATTCACAAATACTATAATTAAAAAACTATTTTTCATCATTTAAAGCGATGGATTTGAGTTATGATAATGAAGATTCTCTGGGTCATTAGGGTCAACTTCAACTTAGAAGCGGTTTTTTTTCATTGTTTCGTAAAGATTGGAGTTAGCGATTAGCCATAAGTTTATACTTTACAGGAAAAGTCTTGTTTTCTATTGCACAAATTGAAAACATTTTTTTGTTAGAACTCTCTGCACAAGCTTTTCAACAATCAATGTCTCGGAAAGGCAACATATGTGTATTCGAATTTTAAAGATTTAGTTGTCCTTCCTGATGCACTAATTTCAGATATACTTTCTATGTTATCTAAACTAGTGTAAAAAATAACAATCCTTTTAGTATCGTCTAGAATTTGATGAATTCTATTTTGCTTATCATATACAAAATTACAAGAATAAATTGTTGAAGGTCCAGTAATGGAAAAATGAGAAATTCTACCGCCATTGTCGTAGTTCATTGAATAAGCTGTCTGCAATGCTGGTTGTAAATGTTTATTTATGATTATTTTTTTTGATTGTTTCGGTATACCTTTCAGTTGCTCTGTTGCAGGGAAGTAATAAGGAAATTGAAAATTGTCCTTACAAAATTGAATATTGAATTTTGGTTTTAAACGATCAACCGAATTACCCCATGCTGTATGGTAAACAATTTTGCCTTTGGGAATACTGTCATAAACGTCATCTTGATAAACGATGACCTTATCAATAGAATTATGTTGATTTGCATCTGATTGATTTACATCTGAATGATTTGCATCCATCGCCTTTCCGCAAGAAATAGCAAGAATTCCCATAAATAAAATTAGCACTATTTTATTTGATAATCGTTTCATAAAATTACTACTACATCCAATTTACCACGCTACACATCCCGATAGCAATCGAGATAAACAGCTGAGGAGCCCACTTAAAACAACTTTATTTTTTCTTTTTTTCTTTTTTTGTTGCTTTTTTGTTTGTTGAATTTATAGGATTGATTAACACACCATCATCCCAAATTTCTTCCCTGTCTATACAGCCATTTTCGGTGTAATAAATCCATTTTCCAGTTTTTCTTATATCGTATTCTTTACCGTTTGGTTCAAATTTACTGCTGCTATATTCGCCTTCCGAGGATAGTTTGCCGTTTTCAAAATAAGTATACCATGTGCCGAATCGACTTTGTTTTATATTGTTTAAATAACGGAAAAAACCGTACTCTTTGGGAATATAAAAATTTGAAAATGTGACCACTAACTCTTCATTTTTAGTAATAAAATAGCGAAGCTTTTCTATATAATTCTTTTCGTTAAATTCTAAATCTACATATCTATCGTTTCCTAAGTTATAGGTTTGACTACCCGTTAATTTAGTTTCTTTAAACTCATTATGAACATAAATTTTACTATAATCAAAACTTATTGAATCTGGTTTTGCCACGGTTAATACTTTACAAAGCAAATTTTCTCTATTATATATTGTCGAGATTAATAAATTATCGTATTTTTTTGACTTCAAATAGATATGCATTCTAAAATAAATTTCAGAATTATTCATGTTCCAATTTCTTATAATTAAAGAATCTTTAAAAAATCGAAACTTATCACTATAAGTTTCGGCATAAATTAATTTTTGCTTTTGCTTTGTACTACAAACACTATCATATTCAACAAATAACTCTTGCCCATGATATGGCATAGTCATGTATTGTTTTTTATAAACAAAACTTTTAATAATTTTTGGATTACAATTAAAGTATTCCGTTTTTAAGGTATCCTTATTTATTAATTTAATTTGGGAAAAGGAGTAATTAAATAAAAAAATAAAGCCTAAAATTTTAATCCTTTGGCACATAATCATTGTCTTTGTTATAGTGTTATTTTTCATCGGGAGTTGTATCTCTGTTGCGCATCCCCATAGCAATCGGGAACAGACTTTGCACTACTTTTCCAGTGTTACATAAAGATAGGAATTAGCGATTAGCCATTAGTCAAAACAGTCGTTTATTTTTGTATTACCCTGCTACCTCGCTAGCGCGAATTTATAATCCGGGCCATCGGAGTGTAGGGTATTTTCTAACCTTTTTATCATAAGTCACTACGGGTTATACCCTACAAGAAATAAGGAATAAACAAAGTCCAAAATAGATAGGAAGTTTAATTTTCATTTTTACTACAGCCTCATTTTACTAATTACAATCGCTAATTTTTCCAGAGGGTAAACTATTAAATTTTAAAGATAAAAATTGTAAATAGTTTTACAGGAATTCAAATAGAAATTTTAAAACAAAAGAGTTATCCGTTATTTTAAAATTTTGTAAACGACAAATCATAAATTCCTAACGAAGTTTACTTTTAAAGATTTTCAAATGAAAAAGAATTTATTTCGGCATCACTGAACGATTTACTACTAACGTTGGTGTTCATTTCTAAAACAATCTCAATTTTTTCAAATGCTAACCAAAACTCTTGACCTTTACCCCTATTTTCTTTAAATGTATCCCCTATACATTCTCTATTTTCTTTGGGTATTTTTCTACTTTCATCATAAGAATACGTTAATGATTGTAACGAATAAATCAGTAAACAATGGCTTAAAAAACTACATTTTGGTATTGAAAGAACATTTACTTGTATCTCTTCAATAGTCTGAATATTGTACACATACACAAAGAGTTGATTATTTCGCAATACTACTTGTTCCAATATAGCCTCTGCAAAATTGAATGGGCTGTTCTTATAAAAGGTCATATTTGATTATTTTTAATAAAAGCTACTCTATAGTCCAAAGTCACTAGACTTAGAGTCACTTTTCCATTGTTTCATAAAGATAGGAATTAGCTTTCAGCAATTAGCCAAAACATAAATTTGAATATTTTGTTTTGTATTGCGAAAATTAGTACAATTTCTTGCCATAACAATGAATTTATTCAATGAAATAGGTATTACTAATACTACAATTTAATATAAAAATAAAGGTTGCCTTTTGATTTAAATCCTTGTACAAATCACAATACAAATCCACATAAAATTTCTTATTTATCTGTTTAACATCACCAGTTTTTTTATATACTGTGTTAATTTGTTCTGTTAAAAAAGTATTTGTAAACATATAAAAATAGGATACAAAATCTTTGACTGAACTCTGCCAAATGAAACCTTTAAAAGTTATGGGTTCAACAAGTATTCTGTCCTTTGATGTTGTTGAGAATGTTCGATTCTCACATCCACTCATTTGATGAATTTCATTTACAATTGTACTATCAAAAACTTTTAATAATAAATGCTTTTGATTTAATCTAGGTACATAATGATACCAATTCCCCATTTCTTGTAGCCCTTCAATACCTTTTCTTTTGTATATCCGTTTAATTTTTGATTGATTGTTTTAAATGGTATAAAAATTATGTTACTATTTTGTTGTGTAAGTGTAGTATCATTAATTTTTTGGGTTGTTATAATCTGTAAAAAATAGCCTTTGTCATTAATTAATTGACTAAAACATAAATTAGTAAAAAATATAAAAAATAAGATTCTCATTTTACTATTCCTTTGGTACCATTTCTTTATTTGCTCCTTCCTCTCTTTCAAGACCTGTTGTGCAAAGTGGCCAACTTAGCGCTACTTTTCCATTGTTTCGTAAAGATAGGAATTAGCCGTTAGCTTTCAGCAATCAGCAATTTGCCAATCCTGAAGTTAGCATTTTTGTATTAGTCTAAGTCAGGAGACTTTGGACAACTTAATTGAATTCAATGAACTCCATTCACCTTTTATTTCATCGTCTTTCTCTTGCCTTTGGAAGCCATATCGATACTCATCGGTGCTGCCGTGGCGGTTGGGTACTAGACTTCCGAAAAAATTACAAGGAAATAGGTTGTAAAAGTTGAATTTATTTTAAAAAAAAATATAAAAGAACGTAGTAAAAAGATAATAAAAACTTCAATTTTTCGGATTGTGATTTTATGTAGTTTTAGCTCTTTTTTTGGACCCGAAAGGATTCGGACGGGAGCGGGTGAGATTGAAAAAGAGCATAAAAAATTGGAGAGGTTTCAAAAATGTAAAATTAAATAAAATCAATAGATCTAATGTAATATTTTATTAATTCAATTCCTCTATCCATCCAATATATGTATAAGAAATATCCGTTATAGTCATTTTCAGAAGATGTTTCTTTTAGATTTAAAAAGTTTAAAATATTTTTTTTTCTAATATTTTTCAAATCATTTAAAGTTTCATTTTTTAATTTTACTAATTTCATTTTATATGCCGAATCATTTTTGATAGTAGACACTTTTTTATCAAATTCTTTGCAAATACTATCCAAAGAATATTCTCTTTTGTTACAAATTGCGTTAAGATAGTTGTTTAAATCACTTTGATTGCAATTAAAGCATTCATTTTCTATTTTTTGCTCAAGAATATTTAATGGGTCTGATTGAGCTTTTGAAATAGAAAAAATAAAAAAAATGCCTAAGGTCAATAAACTTTTCATCATGTTATTTATGGATTACTTTTGTTGATATATGGTGACTCTTGTTTATAACCCCGCTAGCGCGAATTTATAATCCGGGCCATCGGAGTGGGGAATTCGCATTTTAAGTTTAAACTAATTAATCCAAAAATCATATTTTTTTACAATTCTTATAAGGTCAGAATACAATAAAAAAATATCTTTCCATTTTTTTGTACTGCCTATAGAATCTTCTATAAATCTTTCTCTTTCAAACCAAACTTTTTCCTCTTTCTTTA
The DNA here is from genome assembly GCF_900129405.1 of Flavobacterium fontis. Taxonomy (GTDB): domain Bacteria; phylum Bacteroidota; class Bacteroidia; order Flavobacteriales; family Flavobacteriaceae; genus Flavobacterium; species Flavobacterium fontis. The sequence continues at coordinate 6,553 of NZ_FQVQ01000007.1, forward strand.
TTTTTCTTTCATTTTTTAATCCCAACTCTATAAGAGAAACAGCTATTTCAATTGCATTTATATCAAATATAAAAGCAGTGGACTCAAAATTATTCTCAATCCTGAATGTATAAATTCTCTTTCGTATTGTGAATATGATTTCTTCTATATTTTCCATTTTTTTAATTAACTTCAAGTTATTTAACAGGTTCAAAGGTTGCATTAACCTTTAGGTAATTTGAAAATATTTGTTCTCTGAGCACGGTTTGAAAATCCGTGTCTTTGGGGGAAGTTTAATTTTTTTGGGGAACTTACGAGAATAAAAACAAGTTTGTCATCTAATTATTTAAAGAAAATTAAATTCTATAAGTTTAATTGCTTTTTTCATACCCTTTATCAAACCAACATAATTTTTTGTTTTTAATATAAAAATGGGTTTATTATAAAAATCATCTTTGAACACTATAATCTTAAAAAAACCATTTTCAAAACTATTATCATGAGAAATCCAACCTATATCAATATAGACATCTTCGAAAATATATTTTGCTAAAAACATATCTTCATACAACAGGCTATTTTTAAATTGATTTTCTAAAGTTAAATTTAAATCTGTAAAATCATTTTTTAAAACAATAAATTTATCTAAACATATTTTTTTATTTATCATTTCTTATTTGGTTAATTTTTGTGCCGTGCTTCAGTTATGGTTTATACTTGTACTTCATTGGTCGCTTCAATATATTCCATTCTCATGTATTTTGTTTTTCCTTTAAACAGCATCTATGGCACCACTCCAGCATAGATTTACTTCGTCGGTTCGGCAAATGCTTCGAGCAACATCGGTGTCCTATCAATATACATACCTATATAGTAGTTCTCAAAAATAAGGAAAACGACGTCTAATTTGAAGTAGATTTTACTTTTTACTTTGTGAGCATCGATTATACCTGAGGCTCTAGCTGAACAGAGAAAGGAAATCCGGGCTATCGGGGTCAATCATGGTAAGCTCTCCTTTAAAACAAACAATTTATCTACTGATGCCGCTATAGATGTTTGAAAATAAAAGAAAAATCGTAAAATAAATGGAATAAAAACTAGTATTTAACTCTTTTAACCCCCAATCTTAACATCTTTTAAATCTTTTATTATATCATTGTACATAGGAAACTGTAAAATTGCATGTGGATGTTCCTCAACGACTAAATTTTCATAATGAATGTAAACTCTATTGTTTAAATCTTCAAAATGTTCAGGTGCTACAATGTAAACTAATCGAAGTAAAACAAACAAATCTTCACTTTCATGAAAATGAAACTTATGATCTTTGTTAGAAATTATAGGCAAAGCTTCATGCTGATATAGACTTTCTAAAGTCAGAAATTTATTGAAAAATACATTTTCTGTTTTAATTAATTCACTTTCAAAAAAAAGATAATCAACCTCAAATTCATGACAATTTACTAAAAAGTGAAATTGATTTGTAAATCCCAACTTTCCACCGCCTTCAAAAATTGAAGCTCTAGAGTTAAAATCGGCATTACTTAATGCTGTATATCTTTTAAACCAATTATGGAGAACATCAAATTTTCTATAGTAATAGGGAATTATTTCATTTGAAACCTCTTTCCTGTCTAAATCAAAGCTCAAATAGGTATTTAGCTCTATTTTATAATAACCATCATTTACGCGCTGTTTTAATGTTTTATAATTTTTAGAAAATTCATATCTCTCTAAGCTAGATTTTACCTTTAATCTATTAGATAAAATTTCTAATAATTCTTTTGATTTGATATGGTTATGCATACAATTTTTTTATGTTATTACTGATTACACACATTTATAACACATGCCAATACACTGAAATTGCCTTTACAATAATTCTTAAAAGTAAAGAAAACCATATTCAATTTGAAGTAGATTTTACTTTTTACTTTGTGAGCATCGATTATACCTGAGGCTCTAGCTGAGCAGAGAAAGGAAATCCGGGCAATTGAACTATTTAAAGCAGCTGTCTTCAAAACTTATTGTATAGCTCAAAAAAAATAAACTGAAAAAAATTATAAATCATTTTTTTCTAGATTTTAAAAAACAGAGTATCCCTATAAACAAAATCATCACTCCCGAAATTGTATCGCTAAAAAAATTCTTATATTCACTTTCAAAATATATCGTTTGTTCATCAGGGCTTAAAATAACTTCAATAGCATCTTTTTCTAAATAATCACAAAAATTTGGCCCTACTTTATTTATATAAACCCTTCCCTTAAACTCCAACTTTATAAAAGTATTTCTAGTATTTATTGAATTACAATCAAACGGCTTCTCAATAACATTCATAACAACTTTTCTACCCTTTTCAAATTCATTTTTTTCCTCAATACTAGATACTATGCCCAGAATTCCAATTATTGATACAATTATTGAAGCAATATGTAAATAATTTATTTTCATTGTAAGCAACTTTAGCTTCTCCTATTTACGGGTTTGTGAATTGTAAAAGAATTTAAAAATGTAAAAACTCAAAAAAAACTACAGTAATCTTTCGGCTACGGTTGGCATTTTTTTTAGTTTAAAATATCCATTTCGTGAACGAAGCTCAAGAATTGTAAAATTGTCTAAATCTGTTTTAACGTTCATAATAAATGACCCTCTGATTTTTTTATTTACAGATTCAATTTGGATAATGGTTGAATCATTTTTGGGTGAAATTTTGATCAATGCATTTTCTGCCTCATGAGTTTCAGTTCTCGGTATAACCAAAAAATGGGAATTATTACCTTTTTCAAAAGTTAATGTGTTTACATAAAATTCTTTAGTAATGTCTTGATTTTTGTAAACTATTTTTTCAATCAACCAAATGCCTTCAATTCGTTTAAAATTTTTTTCCTCATCCGAAGTGCAGGAATACAATATAAACAAAAGTAAAAAAAGTATATATTTCATAATTAGGCTACTCTTTTTGGATTTGACTCCGTTCACTTCCCGATTGCTAGCAGAACCGGACGATGCCACCAATATCCGTTGTTTCGTAAAGATAGGAATTAGCGATTAGCTTTCAGCGATTAGCCATTAGCCAAAACAGTCGTTTTTTGTATTACTTAAGGTCAGGAGACTTTGGACAACTTAATTGAATTCAATGAACTCCATACACCTTTAATCTCGTTATCTTTCTCTTGCCCTTGGAATCCGTAACGATAATCATCGGAGCTTTTATGGCGGTTGGGTACTAGACTTCCGAAAAAATTACAAGAAAATAGGTTGTAAAATTTGAATTTATTCTTCAAAATATTAAAAAGAACGTTTTGTAATATTAATAACGTATCAATTAAGTTAAGCCGATTAGTCAACGTATTTTGATATATTAATTTTAATTAATAGACGAAATTTAAGTTTTGTCTAATAAAATCCTGATTTATGAAATATAAAGTTTGAATTTTTAAAATTTTGAACTCATAACTTTTATTATCATTTATATTATTTTTTAAAAGGTTAATGTTGAATAAGATTTTTCTCCTATTTCTGTAGTCAATAGATATGTCATTTATAATATGATCAAACTTTTCATTTTCAATTTTATGTATTAGGTTTTTATGTTCAATAAATTTTTTTGTGAGAATTTTTTCCTCGAAACATTTATTAAAAATAAAAGTATTTTGATTTTCAACAGTTTCCTTAATTATCATAAGACTTTGATCATTTATAAATTTATTTTTATTGCAAGAAGTCATTATTAAGAAACTAAAAAGTACCATCAGGTTTAAGAGGACCAATTTTACCTTCATTATTTGCTTCAATATTAAATCTATTGTTGACATAATTATTTTTTGATTTTTTATTTCCAAAATTACTTTTCATCCTATCAACAAATCCAAAAAAAATTAATTCTAAATCATTATCCCTAATATCAGTAACACCTTTATCTGGATTATGTCTAAGGTAAGAACTTCTATGATTTCCTGACATCATTATATTAGGACTGTTCTCATCTCTGCTGCGCAACGTCTCCTGACTTTGAGTCCCATTTCACTTTTACTCCACTGCAAAATGTTGCCCAACATAGCGCCACATATCCAGTGTTTCGTAAAGATAGGAATTAGCGATTGGCTTTCGGCGATTAGCCATTAGTGAAACTAATGTTAGCATTTTTGTGTTAGTCTAAGTCGGGAGACTTTGGACAACTTAATTGAATTCAATGAACTCCATTCACCTTTAATCTCTTAATCTTTCTCTTGCCCTTGGAGGCCATATCGATAATCATCGGTACTTTTATGTCGGTTGGGCACAAGACTTCCGAAAGTAGCACGAGAAAACAGGTTCTACAAGCCGAACTTTTACTACATAAATATTTAAAAGAACGTAGTGAAAATATAAAAAAAATTACAACTTTTTGGATTGTGATTTTATGTAGTTTTACCTTTTAATTTTTCCACGCGAAGAGATTCGCGCGGGAGCATGGGATTTTTATGACAATTTTTTCAAAATATTGTCCTTGTTTTCAATTGATATTCCTCTAAAAACTCTTTTGGTATAAATTCTTTTCTATCAACAGTTATCTCAAAACCTTTTAAGATTATTATAATATTTTCTTCAACTAATTCCTTTTTTTTTGCAAAAATTGTAAAATGAGAATTAGCATAAATAGTATCTATTACTCTACCTTTTTTATATATAAAAGCATTAGTAAAATTAGGAAAAGTATAGGATTCATTAATCTTTACTTTTTTTAAGCTTTTAATAAAAATATTAATCTTCCTTTTGTCAAATGTTATAATTGTATCTAAAAAAGGACCATTTAAAGTATCCCAAATACTCATCTTACACATACAGGGTTCGTATTCAACATCTGTAGGTGTTCCTCCCGGAATATAAATCATTTTTAAATAATTTTTACTAGAACAACTAGACCCGAGAATTATTAACAAAATTAATAAAACACATAATTTAATGCCCCTAAAAGATTTATAAGTATACATACAATTATTCATTAACCACCTTTATATACATCTGGATTTTCAATAGGCTCTAAATCTGTTGAGCCCTTAGTTTCAACATCGACACCAACATGGTCGTAAGGATTTGGAGCTCCAAACACTTTGTTGATTTGAAACATTATTTTGTCTATCACAAAAAGTTCTTCTTCACTCATTGCCTTTCTACCATTAAATACCCCACTAGCGCGGATTTACAATCCGTACCAATACATTAATTGGCTTTTATAGTACTCTTCAAAAATAGGTAAAACGGCATGTATTTAATTGTAGTTTTTTACTTTATACTGGGTGGGCAAGGATTGTAAATCCGCGCCTTCGGGTTTTTATTTTTTACCACGCGAAAGGATTGACTGCGTCGAATTTCATTTCGCGCGGTAGCGGGGGATCTGGTATTAATCATTAAACACCTTGCTCGCTATTTAATTTCTAAGCCATATTTATTTTTTAACAACTTGAATACTTTTGTTGGAATTATTACAGTAGAATTAATAGTACCATTCTCTTTGTTAAAATCAATTCTTATTTCAGTTTTTTTTACCTTATGATTTTCAATAAATGTGAAATTTAAATTATTATCTAAAGATTTTACATTATTTGATTTCAAATAACTTTCAAATCCATTATAATCCTCTTTTAATAAATAATATCCAAATTTTAAATGATTAATTTGTACAACATTTTCTTTATCAATATCTTCAGTATTTAATGCTAGATTCAAATATTTTAATACTTCCTCATATTGTCCATTTCTCAATAACACATTTGCTTTGAAATAATAAGGATTAAAAGTATTTGGTTTTAATCTTAATTTTTTATCTAAATACACTATTCCTTTGTCTATATCTCCACAAAAAAATAATGAACTGTATAATACGTCAAGTAAAATTTCTTCATTTTTCTTATCACATTCTATAAGCTTAAAACTGTTTTGAATAACCTCATTATATAATCTATTTTCAAATTCGTATTGCAAAATCTTTAGATAATACTCTAAATTACATTTGTTTAATTCAATAATTTTCTTGTAATCATTATATGCTTTTGATTTTTCACCTTTTAATTCATACAACATTGCCCTGCTAGCAATATGTTCTGAATTATAATCAAGTATAATTATTTGATTTATAATATTTATTGCAGAGTTAATATCATTATCATTGTGATAGCAACTTGCTAAATATGTTAATAACAAGATATTGTTTTTATTGTTTTCTAGCCCTTTTAATAGCTCCTCTTTAGCTTCTTCACTATTATTTTTAAAAACATATAAAATTCTTGCTAAATCAATTATAGCGTTTACATCTTTTGGATTCAATTTAATTGATTCGCGATAGTAAAATATTGATTTATCATACTCTTTTGTTATAAAATATCTTTGCCCTAATCGTATTAACATTTCATTTGATTCAAATTTTTTAGCATCAACATATTTTGTTAATATTTCAGTACCCATTTTAGGTTCTTTTATACAATCTGATAAGTCACAAAAATACGATACTGTTTCATCACATAATCTATTATCTCTTTTAATTAGCTTTTCTAATGTTTCAAAAGCGCTATTACAATCAGAATTAAAATATTGTATTTTAATTTTTTGTAATAAGTAATCTCTATTTAAGCTGTCAGAATCTAAAGCTTTATCTATTTCAATTAATGCTTTTTCATAATTCTCATTTTTAAGAAACTGTTTTGAATTTTCAAAATACTTATTTGAATCAATTTGGGCAAATACATTTGGAAAAGAGAATATATATATTAATATCAACAATTTTCTATTTTTCATGATTATTTTATAATAATTTTTAGCTAAATCAAAAACACTTTTAACTTTAGAAGCGGATATTTTCCCGCTAGCGCGGATTTTCAATCCGTGCCCATACATTAGAATTGGCTTTTATAGTACGCCTCAAAAATAGGTAAATCTGCATTTGTTTAAATGTGTTTTTTTGCTTCTTATATGGTGAGCTCGGATTGCATTCGAGGTTTTAGCCGAACAGACGAAGTAAATCCAGGCCATCGGGTTAAATTATCCATTTAGCCTAAAATAAATCCTGGAAATAGAAACCATCTCAAAACTGAAAAAAAACAATTACTAATTGGATAGTCAAGATTCCTTTAGTGAATTTATTATTGTTTCTATAATTAAATAAAAAAAATAAAATTGATAATATTAATAACAATGTAGCTGAAATATTTTTAAATAATAGTTTATCTTCCATAAAATAATATAAATCATTTTTATGTTCAAATGGGATTTTGTTGTCAGAATATATCACTTCATTTACAAAATAAAAAAAACCTGTATGAAAATATATTGCACAAAAGGTAAGTGCAAAGGATAATATGTAAATAGTCAAAGTTTTAATATTAAGGTGTTTCATTTTTTAATTTTATTTTAACTTTCATGTAATAACCTTTAGGCTTTGGCATCATTTCCGGAGTAACTCCTTCATATCCCATGAGTTTCATGCCCAAAGCCATCTATCAGCAGCACTCAGTACATTTCCAACGAAATCATATTTATCTTCTAAATTACCTGCATTGTTTTCTTTTTATAAAAAGGAATAATAACCTAAACAACATTACTATTAATATAAACAAGGAGAGTATTACTAAATAAAAACAAATTGAATAGACCAAAATACCCAAATCATTATAAATTTTATAATGATGAATAATTTTCGTCAAAATCCAACATAAAAAAATGACTACTAGAGTAATGATTATTATGTTTATTGAGAGTTTTATTTTTTTATTAATCATTTCTGTTTTTTGGAAATAAATACATTAAATCTTCTGAAAAACTTTCATCTTTTTCTTCCGCTTCAATAGTGTTTGTATAGTCATTGTAATCATATTCTTTAACTATTGCATTTGCTGATTTAACTTCTGGACTTCCTCATGCAAAATGTACTGCTTGAAGAACATTATTCCATTGCTGTTGTTGCAAGGATCTTGCTCCCACCACATCCTGCTGCGCAAAGTCTCCTGACTTTGAGCCCCGTTTCACTTTTACTCCACTGCAAAATGTTGCCCAACTTAGAGCCACTTTTTCATTGTTTCGTAAAGATAGGAATTAGCGATTAGCAATTAGCCAATCCTGAAGTTAGCATTTTGTGTTAGTCAAAGTCGGGAGACTTTGGACAGCTTAATTGAATTCAATGAACTCCATTCACCTTTATTTCTTAATCTCTCTCTTGCCCTTGGAAGCCGTATCGATAATCATCGGTACTTTTATGTCGATTGGGTACAAGACTTCCGAAAGTAGCACGAGAAAACAGGTTCTATATGCTGAACTTATACTATTAATTTTGTTTAAGAACGTAGAGTAAACTTACTAAATACTTCAACTCAAAACGTTGTAGTTTTATGAAGTATTAGCTTTTTATTTTTCTTCGAAATGAGATTGGCTTCGTCGAATTTCATTTCGCGCGGGAGCTGGGAAATGATTTTATTAGAACTAACAGGGAAATAATACTAACATTTTATAATATTAACTCATTAACGATTTATCAATTTGCCTTTGTCCCAATTTTCCTCTTTATCAATACAACCCTGTTGGGTATAGTACGTCCATTTTCCATCTTTTTTTAAATTAAATTCATTGCCATTGTAGTCTATCTCACTCCCGCAATATTCCCCTTCTGATTCAAGTTGACCATTTACATAGTAGGTATACCATTTTCCAACACGCCCCACTTTATATCTAAAATCACCATATTCTTTGGGTTTATTGTTTTCATGAAATAATACATAGGTTCTTAAAAAATCATTGTCATCAGACGTAAGATCACTGTAGTAGGAAATATTTTTAATTATGTTCTTTTTCAAAAAATTGATTTCAATACTTGTTTCATCATCAATAATCAATAAATAGCTTCCTTTCATAGCTATTGGATCCGTATGAAAGTCTGAATATATTTTATCAATTTCTAATTTTTTGTGTTTTGGTTTATAAATTAAAACTCTTGAAATCAATGAATCTTTATTGAACTCTATATCAATGCCTATGCTTTTCTTTTCTTTTGAAAGAAATAATATGTTGTATTCGGTTAAACCAATTGAAGGTTTTCTTTTAAATCCATATCTGTAATAAACCATTAAAGAATCTTTGTAATAATACATGTCATTATTCCAATTATTCGAGTCAAAGGTACATTGCCTTACAATTCTTTGCTTTTGCTTTTTTTTATCGCATATTGAGTCAAACAATACATACATATTTTCATTATGAGTATAGTTGCTTTTTAATATGTAACTTTTTATTTGGCCATCTTCATAGAAAGAAGTTTGAGTGATTTCTTTATTTTGACCAAATAAAATAGTACTACCAATAAAATAAAAAATAATTAGTCTCATTTGCTTTCTAATTCTTTTAAATATTCCTCTGGACTTTTTTCATTTGCTTCAATTGTAATTCCGGGGCCAGATGTTTGTATTTCAATGTTGATTGTATTTGGATAATTGTAATTTAAAAAATCTGTAACTTTCTTTAGCTCTGCTGGATTATTTGAAATTGACTCACCTCGCTAGCGCAGATTTACAATCCGTGCCCATACATTAGAATTGGCTTTTATAGTACTCTTCAAAAATAGGTAAAACGGCATGTATTTAATTGTAGTTTTTTACTTTTTACTGGGTGGGCACGGATTGTAAATCCGCGCCTTCGGGTTGGGGCTAATAATTGCTCTCAATTAATGGCAATAACTTAAGTGTAATAACTTGATTATTTTCTGTAATTTTTTTGTTGTTGTTTGGTATTGTAAACTCATGCGCAAAAGTTGCGATTTTTAAATATAATTCTTCTAAACTTCCTGCTTTGAATGATGAAAATGTATGCTTTAAATAGGCTTCAAACGATGATTCGTCTATGTGGGTACTTAAAATCATTGTAAGATAGTTTTTCTTATCGACCTTATACTCATGAAGCAATTGTTCGGGAGAGGCGATCAAAACTTTAAAAGGAATTACTTCATCAGGGGTAAAATCTTTTTTGACCTTAAATTGACAATTCGCATATAATTTAATAAACGGCCCTGTATTTACTTCATACTCAAAATTAACTAATTGATATTCTATATTTAACGGATTAGAATTTGACTCAAATAAAAGCCCGTATTCTGCATCCAACGTGTACGATTCATACCCAGTTTTACAGGCTTCAATGTATATAGCACACATCACTTTTAGCTTTGCTAGTAGCTCCAAATCGTTATTCGATGTGAGTTGAATTGAGGCAACATATTCCTTTAATCGTTCGACCCAAGAAACAATTTCTTCTTCTCTCAAATAAAAAACTGTACTTTTTTGCCATCCAAAACTTTTCCTTTTTTTAAACTCTTCCGAAAAAATGTACATAATATTTACTTTTGAAGCGTTTAAAAACTTGAATACTTTATAGCTTTCTTCAATTATTGAAGTATCAAAACTAGATTCTTTTAAATCATCAAAATGCAACCAAAAATGAATATTCCCCTCTTCGATAGTATAATTTTCTGAGGAACTTAAAACATTATAATATAAATTCATATATAATTAATTTGTAGGCAAATCTAAACCAGTGTTTCCATAATTATCTCTAACTTCATATGTATCTCTATTATTATCAACATCATTCCATTTAATTTTGTCTGTTTTCAGTTCTAAATTTGCCGACACATTTCCTTCTCGTTTCTTTTCTGCAAAATTTCTAAATCTTTTATTTTCTTGAATCACATTTTTAATTTTGCCCTCACTTGTAGTATTTACTTCAAGTCCCGCTAGCACGGATGTACTTCGTTTGTTCAGTAAATGCCTCAAGCACAATCTGTGTCCATTCAATATATATACCCGCTAGCGCGGATTGAAAATCCAGGCTATCAGGGTTCGTCGAATTTCATTTCGCGTGGAAGCGAGGGTAAATATTAAGAAGTTAATTGTTATTAACTGAATCCAAATAAATATTTAAAAAAGGTTTTTTGATATAACTCCTCTCAAAAAGAAGTGAGTCCCAAGGTTTTTTTAAATTGTCTACAGTTTCAATATCTTTCACTTTATTTCTATAGCTGTAGTAAATTATTTTTCCTTCTAAATTATAATAACCTTCAAACTCGTTACAAGAATTACAACCTCCATAGCCTGATACTCTAAAACATGTATCCCCTTTAAAACTATAAAAATCTATTTTGTCAATTCTTATATCTACAATTTTAATTTTTTTACCACTACTTGTTATTTGGTAACGATTTGTTTTCGGTATTTTAATTATCTTTTTTTTATTTTTTTTTATAATGTACAGTAATTGTTTCAATCTAGGGGGAGTTCTCAAGTCTTCAACATTTGCATTAAAATTATCATTACTATAAAATGACACAAAATAAAAATTTGTATTACAAGAGTTAATTTTTTTTACAACCTTAAAACTTTTATCTTTTGAAACTTCTAGTTTATTTAACTTAATGCAAGTTTTTTCATTATTTATATAAATATTGATTAAAGTAAATGCAAAGTAAAATGGTATAATCGTTTTTAATATTTTCATTTGGCAATTTCATTAATTAATTTCCCTTGTTCTATTTTTATAGTTGCCCGTTCCACTTTTACACCGCTACAAAGTATTGCCCAACTTAGAATCACTTTTCCATTGTTTCGTAAAGATAGGAATTAGCGATTAGCTTTCAGCGATTAGCCATTCGTCAAACCAGAAGGTTACTTTATTTTGCTTAATACGCTAAAGGAAACTCGTTGAGTCTAGTAGCCTAGAAAATTGTAAAGCAGGTTTATTCTTTATTTAGAACTTTTGAGAACCAGGTTTATTAAAAATTACTCTTTCAATCGGAGGGAAATTCATTTTAGTTGTATCGTTTTCATGTACGACTTGTCCATTTAGCATATACTGAATTATTGTTTCTTGATTTGATTCAATCAGTAAATCTGAATCTAGGGTTTCTAATTTATTGAAGTATATTACTGATTTATAGTCTTTTTTTATTTGATTTAAAGTTCTGTATTTTGACATATCAAAATTGTCAAAAACAAATTGATATAAATACAATCCATCTTTAGTTTCTGAGGACATTTTTATGAGTTTAAATGTATTAAAATTGATCAATTTTAGTTTTAAATCATTCTTTTTTAATAAAAAATTTGACTCAAAAAAATAATTAATCTTAAAGCTACTTAAACAAATACAATTTTTTTCACAAGTATTATATTCGATGGATATTTTCTTAACTTTAAATATATTGTTATTAATTTCACATCCATTTAATGCAAGGCATGTAAAAAAAACAATAAAGATTCCTTTAGTTTTCATCATTATATTTTCTAGTTTTTAAATAACTTTCTTTCGAACTAAGTTTTAGTTTACTTTTTGTTACCTTATTAAACAATTCTATATTTTTCTTTAAAAGATCATAAGCATAATCAAAATCTTCTGGCTTAACTATATCGCTACGAATTCGACCAACCCCACTAGTGCGGATTTTCAATCCGTGCCCATACATTAGAATTGGCTTTTACAGTACGCCTCAAAAATAGGTAAAACGGCATCTGTTTAAATGTGTTTTTTTGCTTCTTATTTGGTGATCACGGATTGCACTCGAGGCCTTTGTCCAATATGCTCTAAATCCAAGTTGTTGGGATTTATTTTATGTCAATCAAATTAACGCCATAGTTATCCTTCAAAAGCTGAACAATTTTTAAAGGAATGCTCAACGTCGTGTTAATAATGCCTGCGGTTTTATCAAAATCGATGGTAACTTCTACTTGCGTTAGGTTAGCATTTTCAACAACTTTTAAATTCCAAAATTCATCTATTCCTTTATTATCTCCAGACTTCCAATTTTTTGCAAATCCCGAGTAGTCTTCTACAAGTAAATAATACCCCAATAACAAAAAGTTGACTTTCAACTTATTCTCCGCTGTGGCATCTGTGGCATTATAGGCCTTTTTTGCGTAATCGATTAGGGGAGCATAATTTTTAGACTTCAATAACGTAAGTATTTTGATATAATTTGGGTTGAAAGTGTTGGGATTTTGTTCCATTCGCTTGTCTAGGTAAAACAATCCCTTTTTATAATCATTGCAAAAAAATAATGAGGTATATAATCCATCAAGCACAATTGCTTCATTTTTACTGTCGCATGCCATAAATTTATTGCTACTTTGAATGACTTGGTCATACAGTTTGTGATCAAACTCATATTGCAAAATTTTAATGTAGTATTCACTGTTACAGGGGTCTAGTTTGACGATTCTCTTGAAGTCCTCGTAAGCTTCATGTGTCTTGTCGACTAATTCAAAAAGAATGGATCGGTTGATAATGTGTTCAAGTTTATATTCATTTTTTATGATGTTGTTTACAATGACAATAGCCTCTTCATAGCGTTTAAGATGTGCATAAAGGCTGAATAAATAGGACAATAGCATCACGTTATCCGGTTGGATTTTAAGGCTATTTTGCAAGGCGGTTATGGCGCGGTCTTCATTCTTTATAGTAAAAAAAATGCGCGCCAAATCAATAGTAGCTTCTATGTCTTTTGGATGATCTCTCACATATTCCTGATACAAGCGTATGGCTTCTTCATGCTGGTTGTTCAAAAAGTATTTTTGAGCCAATCGCACCTTGACAAGTGCTGATTTCGTTTTGTCCAAATGATCTTTCAATACCTCAATGGCCGTGGCTTTATCCTTTAAACAGTCTGAAAGATCAGAGAAAAAAATTGCCGTTGAATCGGTAAACTTTTTATCCATTAAAATCACCTTATTTAAGTATCGGAAGGAATTTGAACAATCCGATTTTAAATACAACACCTTAGATTTTAAAATTAAGTAGTTTCTGTTCAAACTATCGCTCTGTATGGCACGATCTAATAATGTATTAGCTTCTTCCAAATTACTCCCTTTTTCAATTAATTGGATTGCCTCTTTGTAATAAAGATCACTTTCTTTTTGTGAAAAAATAAAGTTAGGAATGAATAAAATGAAGAAAAAAAGTTTAATCCATTTGTTTTCTAAGAGTATCATAAGCCGATTTAACTTATTTAGGGGTTTATTTAATTATCGTATTTATAAATGGCAACTCAATTTATAAATGTGGATTTCATGTTGCTTTAATGTTGGCCTCTGGTTTCTTTTTACCGCTAGTGCGGATCTATAATCCGTGCCAATACTCTGAAATTGATCGATGAATTCATTATAAAAATATAAAACTACATCGAATAGAATATATTTTTTGCTTGTTACTTTGTGAGCACGGATTGTAAATTCGCGCTATCGGGTATTTTAGAAAACTTATTTTTTAAATTCATTTGCTTTTAATAATAGGTTTTTTTGATCTAAAAAACTTATCTTTTTTATATTATTGTAGTCTTTCCAATATCTGTTATCATTTTCAAGAATTTTTGTCCCCATTAAATTCAACTCCTGTAATCTATTAAGATTTTCAAGCAAGGGTTTTAATTCTTTAATTTCTCCATTCTTCATTAAAGTTAATTTTTCTAAATTGGGAAACAGCTTTGGAATTAAATTTATATCAATTTTTTTACAACTCTCAATATACAATTCTCTCACGCTGTCATTTACCTTAACATTTATATCAAATATTAAGTCTTTGTTAGCAATTAAAAAGACATTAGTTAACTTTTTGAACAGATTTATACCGTTGAGGCTTATAATTTTTGATTGAACAAATCGTAAGTCTTCCAGATTATATAACCCTAAAAACTCATCAATATTTTTGTTAGGATATGCCCAAAGACTTAATTCTTTTAGTTTAATCAATGAAGAATAATTAGAACAATTTTTAACATGCTCATATCTCAAAATTTCTAGATTAGGAAACCTAGCAAAATCGTATGGAATTTCAGAATATTGATCATCTAGTTCAATTAGATTCTCATTAGATTTTAGATTTTCTATATTGAATCTATGGCTTCCATTTCCATTTAACAAAACTTTTTTAAAACATATATCCTCAATATTTTCAAAAAAATCTTTTTTATTGTCATAATTTATATAATTACTAAAATTTATTATTAATGTTGCTTCAACATTTGATTTAAAATAATCTTGTAATTCCTTAATGCATTCAGGAAAAAAATAAACTCTTTTTTTCTCTTCATTTGCAAAATGTAACATCGTATTATAATTTTATTTATGATTTTGGTTTTATTTCTTTTCCTCCCGCTAGCGCGGATTTTCAATCCATCCCAATTCATTAAAGTTGGCTTTTACAGTACTCTTCAAAAATAGGTAAAACTACATCTGTTTGGATGTAGATTTTTGCTTGTTACTTTGTGAGCACGGATTGAAAATCCGCGCTAACAGGGTGTTTACATTGAAATTGAAACAATATCTTATGGCGTAAATATCTCTTTAATCTCAATGATTTTATCGTTTTCGATAGTTAACAAAAACAACCTGTTTTTAAAATCATTTTTTAAATTATCAAATGTTTTTATTTGATTTTCATTTATAGATTCATTCAAACCAACCAACTCGATTTTCACTTTGTTAGATACTTCCAACTTTCTAATTTTAGTATTTTCATTTACAATATAAAAATCACCTGGTATATCGTATTCTTTTCTACCATTTATCATAAACACATCTGCATCTCCATTCTTTTTTGCAGCTTCAATTGCTTTTTCACCAGTTAAGTATTGTACATAGTCAGCTTCTATATAATGCTTGTTATTTTCTACATAAACACTTGATATTAAACAGTAATTTTGTTCTTGTTTAATTATTATTTCTTTTTGGCAACTGTTTAAGGACATTAAGGATATCCAAATAAAACTTAGTATATTAATAATCTTCATTTTTTATTTAGCAATTCATCCATCTATTAAAATTTCTCTAAATATCCCTCGCTGCACATCCCGAGTGTTTTTTTATTATATCACTTCCGCAACATCTTCCCCTTCATCTTACTAAAAAATTCGGGGGTAACCCCAATGTACGAAGCAATTTGCTTTTGAGGCACACGCTGAATCAAGGAAGGGTAGCGTTTGCAAAATTTTTCAAAACGCTCTTCGGCACTGCGGCTCATGTTGTCCCGTAAACGCTCTTGATGGGCGACCAACGAATTTTCAGCCAGTAGGCGAAAATACCGTTCCAGTTGGGGCAGTTGTTGATAAAGAAGTTCTTGCTGCGCCTTGGGTAATACAATGACCTCGGTGTCTTCTAGCGTTTCGATAAACAAATCGCCTGGCTTCCCCGAAAACAAACTGTACATGTCGCTAATCCACCAACCCTCACACGCAAAATGGAGAATGTGCTCCACAATATTGTCGTTGATGTAAAAACTCCGCACCAAACCCGACGTGATGAAATAGGTTTCTGTACACACCCTCCCCGCATGCTGCAGCACCGATTTGGCTTTGTACCGTCGGGTTTCAGTATGGGCCAAAAACAACGCCGCCTCTTCGGGAGAGAGGCGAACATGTTGTGCGATATGTTCGGTAAGTAAGTACACCTTTATTTTTTCAACGGAAGTAATTTAAAATAGGTCACCACAAACCTGTTGCCTTTGATTTCACCAATGACTTCCGCTTGACGGATGGCCGAACAAAATCCGTCCTCCGCATGGGCATCACCATGATCGTCAAGTTTGGTTCCCTCTACAAAATAGGATTGGCCATCAATCCGCACTGCCAAATCACAGCCTTTTTTATCTTTCATTCCAAATTGGCATTGCCCACAGGAGACTTCGACCCGCTGTGTTTTGGGTTGCGCTTTGGGTTCTTGCGCTTGTGCCGCGAAGGATATAATAAACAAGCAAAAAGTAAATAGGATAGTTTTCATAACTTACGGGTTTACAGTAATCATTTGCGCCGTTTCTTGCGCGCGTTCAACAAGTTGCTCAATCGGTGTTGCTAAAACATCGTGGGTCAACACTACGCCCATTCTGCGGTAGGGTCGCGAAGTAGGTTTTCCAAAAATACGAAAATCAGTTTTAGGCAAACCCGCCACGGTTGCAATACCAGAGTAGGTAGGATTTTCAGAGTTGGCTGTCGCTAAAACTACCGCACTAGCCCCAGCTCTTTCTTGGGTGATTTCAAAAATAGGCAAACCCAACACCGCCCGTAAATGCAATTCAAATTCGTTGAAATTTTGTGTGCCCGCCAACGTCACCATGCCCGTATCATGCGGGCGCGGGGAAAGTTCAGAGAAATAGACGCCTTCATCGGTCAAGAAGAATTCAACGCCAAACAATCCTGCCCCACCCAAGGCTTCGGTAACTTTTCGCGCCATATCTTGGGCTTCGGCCAAGTCGCGGTCGGAAACGCGGGCCGGTTGCCAACTCTCTTGATAGTCGCCGCGTTCTTGACGGTGACCAATAGGCGCACAGAATAATGTGGGATTGTTATGCTGTGTAACAGTGAGTAAGGTAATCTCCGAATGGAAGTTCACAAAGGCTTCGACAATCACTTCGACTACATCGCCACGCGAACCTTCTACAGCGTAGGCCCAGGCTTTGGTAATATCCTCGGATGATTTTATCGTAGATTGGCCTTTGCCCGACGAACTCATTAAAGGTTTCACCACAGACGGAATACCTACTTCGGCAACGGCTTGTTCCAATTCGGCAGCGGAGGTCGCATAGCGGTAGTGAGCCGTTCGTAGTCCTAGGTCTTTAGCCGCCAAGTCGCGAATGGCTTTACGGTTCATAGTAAAGTTGGCCGCTTTGGCCGAGGGAACTACCGTTATGCCTTGCGCTTCATAATCGTAAAACCGCTCGGTGCGAATGGCTTCGATTTCGGGAACGATTAAATCAGGCTGGTGTTTGGCAACGATTGCGTCAAGGGCGGCGCCGTCGAGCATGTTGATGACTTCAAAACCGTGGGCGACTTGCATTGCGGGTGCATTTTCGTAGCTATCGACCGCAATCACGGTTTGTCCGATACGTTGGGCGGCGATGACAAATTCTTTTCCGAGTTCACCGGAACCTAAAAGTAAAATCTTTTTTTTCATGCAGTAGATGTTGTTACGGTAGGCGAAACATGCCTTTCAGGTTGCGTTAGGGGGTGTACTGGAAAGCCCGGATGCTGGAGTTTACGGAGGCAACGGACTTGCAAGGGAACACCCGACCTGAAAGGGAACGCCCAAAAAATAAAATAAAAAAAGCCCCAAGTTTCCTTGAGGCGATGGGTTTATGCTAGGGCTTCTTTGATGCGGCGTAAGGCTTCGGTAAGTACCTCTTCGCTGGTGGCGTAGGAGAAACGGATGCAGTTGGGGTTGCCAAAAGCGTCGCCGGTTACCGTGGCTACATTGGCTTCGGAAAGCAAATACATCGAGAAATCATCGGCGTTTTGAATCAATTTTCCGCGTAAGGTTTTTCCAAAAAACGACGACACATCGGGGAACACATAGAAAGCGCCTTCGGGAACGTTGATTTTCATGCCTGGGATATCTTGAATCAATCCGACTACCAAATCACGACGGCGTTGGAATGCGGCCACCATGTCATTTAACACACTCGGATCGGCATCGACGGCAGTTATGGTAGCCCGTTGCGCGATAGAGTTGGCACCACTGGTCACCTGCCCTTGCATTTTGGTACACGCTTTGGCAATGACTTCGGGGGCACCGATATAGCCAATACGCCAGCCGGTCATCGCAAAAGCTTTGGCCACTCCATTGACGGTTATCGTGCGGTCAAACATCCCCGGAATCGATGCAATACTGCAGAAAGTTCCCGAAAAGTTGATATGTTCATAGATTTCATCCGAAACGACGTAAAGGTTGTCGTGTTGAAGAATGATTTCCGATAGCGCGGTCAATTCTTCACGGCTATACACTGAACCGCTGGGGTTGCAGGGCGAACTGTACCAAATCATTTTGGTTTTGGGCGTGATGGCGTGTGCCAATTGCTCGGGTGTAATTTTGAAATCGCTTTCTACGCTGGTTGGAACTTCCACAGGAATACCGCCTGCTATTTTAATGATTTCAGCATAGGAAACCCAATACGGCGCTGGAAGAATAACTTCGTCACCCGGATTGATCATCACCTGGGCAATGTTGTACAACGACTGCTTGGCCCCTGTAGAAACCACAATTTGCGCTGGAGTATAGGTGAGGTTATTGTCACGCTTGAACTTACGGCAAATGGCTTCTTTGAGTTCGAGATACCCATCGACAGGCGAGTAGGTGCTGTAATTTTCATCAATGGCTTTTTTGGCAGCCGCTTTGATAAAATCGGGCGTATTAAAATCGGGTTCGCCCAAACTTAAACTGATGATGTCTTTTCCTTGGGCTTTCAATTCGCGTGCCAAGGCGGCCATCGCTAGGGTTTGGGATGTAGTCAGACTGTTGATACGGTCGGATAACGGATTCATAGGGGTGTTGTGTTTTGAGATTTCGGGCAAAGATAGTCCTAAAATTTATGCCAATTGGGGTTTTTTACCCAATTC
The DNA here is from genome assembly GCF_900129405.1 of Flavobacterium fontis. Classification (GTDB taxonomy): domain Bacteria; phylum Bacteroidota; class Bacteroidia; order Flavobacteriales; family Flavobacteriaceae; genus Flavobacterium; species Flavobacterium fontis. The sequence goes on from NZ_FQVQ01000007.1 coordinate 25,922, forward strand.
CTTCAAGTGACTAAAATGCGAAATCACGGCCTCCCGCATGGTTTTGAACTCATAATAAGGGAGATTGCATTCTTTGGCCGTTTGTTTTACGATTTCTGCAATTTTGTCGTAATGAATGTGACTAATATTAGGAAAAATGTGATGCTCAATTTGGTGATTTAAACCGCCTGTGTAATAATTCACCAACCAGTTTTTGGGGGCGAAATTAGCCGTAGTATACAATTGGTGAATGGCCCAAGTATTTTCGATTTCTCCATTTTCATTGGGAACGGGGTTGTGGGTTTCATGTACCACGTGCGCCAATTGGAATACAATACTCAAAATAAGACCTGCGGTATAATGCATTACGGCGAACCCTAAGATTACTTTCCACCAAGTAATTCCCATCACCATAGGGGTTACTAACCAGATAGAGAAATAAATCACTTTGGTAATGATAAGGGTAGTCCATTGGAAGGTAGGACTTTTAAAATCGCCATACGACAGTTTACGGGCTAAGTAGCGTTTCATTTGCAAAAAGTCGGTGGTAATGGCCCAGTTGAACGTGAGTAATCCATATAAAAAGATGGAATACACATGTTGAAACTTGTGGTGTTTGTACCATTTGGCTTCGCGTGTAAAGCGCAAAATACGTCCCGCTTCTAGGTCCTCATCATGGCCTAAAATATTGGTATACGTATGGTGTAAAACATTGTGTTGCACTTGCCAATTGTACACATTCCCTGCCAAAATATAAATACTGCCGCCCATAATTTTGTTCACCCAAGATTTGGTCGAATACGAGCCGTGATTCCCGTCGTGCATGACGTTCATGCCCACACCAGCCATCCCGATACCGGTGATGATGTTGAGCAAAAGATACATCCAAAAAGGCATATCCATGGCCAATACAAAAAAGTAAGGCACGAGAAAGATTGAAAACATTACAATCGTTTTCAGGTGCAATTTCCAGTTTCCAGTGCGGCTGAGGTTGTTGTCTTTGAAGTAATCGTTTACGCGCTTGTTGAGCGTTCTGAAGAATTTTAATTGATCATTTTTGGAGAAGATAGGACTTCCTGCTTCCATGTATTCTAAATTTTAAATATTGCCTCAAATTTAAGTAATATAATTTTTTCAAACCTGACATTGCTCATATTTTATTCACGATTTAACGTAACTTTGTCCAAAATTCAATGCATGGAAGAAATTTGGAAGCAATTTCCTAACCTTACTGAAAATCAACGCAATCAATTCACACAATTGCAGGCCCTTTACACGGAGTGGAATGCTAAAATCAACGTAATTTCACGAAAAGATATTGACGAGTTGTACACCCGACATGTCTTGCATTCGCTGGGAATTGCCAAGGTGATGGAATTTCAACCGGGCGCTTCGGTCATGGATGTAGGGACAGGAGGTGGGTTTCCGGGAATTCCGTTGGCCATTCTTTTTCCCGATACGCAATTTTACTTGATTGATGTGATTGGTAAAAAAATAAAAGTGGTGCAAGAAGTAGCTGCCGCCTTGGGGTTGACCAATGTGAAAGCCGCCCAAATGCGCGCGGAGAATGTGCAAGAAGAATTTGATTTCATTGTGAGCCGTGCCGTTACCAACATGCCCGATTTTGTAAAATGGGTACGCGGCAAAGTAAAAAAGCAATCCAAACACCCGCTCGACAATGGAATCCTTTATTTAAAAGGCGGGGATTTAACCGAGGAATTGGCGGTATTTCAACGCACCGTACTGTATGATTTAGCAGACTATTTTGAAGACCCGTTTTTTGAAACCAAAAAAGTAGTATACCTTCCGTTGAAGTATAAAACCTAAAAAAAGTCCCTCTGTAAAAGGGACTTTTTTGGTTATGATTTCATCAGTTTAAAGGTTTTTTTCCCCGATTCATTCGACAACTTCAGCAGATAGGCGCCAGTAGAAAGATCTATCGGAATACGTATCAACCCCGAAAAAGGGGCCAACGTAGCTTTCCAAATGGTTTTCCCGGTCATATCGGTAAGCTGCAAGGTCGAGGCCACAACTTCTGCGGGAGCATAGAGTTCCAAGGCACTCCCCATCGGATTTTTTACCTGAAGTTGTGCAATCGCAACGGAGTTTAATCCCAATTGTCCTTGTACAATTTCGTTGTACGCAAAAAGTTGATTAGTCGGTGTTAAGGTGACGTGGTTTTCATTCACATTGGGCACATGGTAGTTGACAAAAGGGGTGACCGTGTTGGTTGTTATCGGACTATACCAATTGGGATTCGACACGGCCAAGGCGCTTAAGGTGGGAATAAAATCAAAAAATTGAATCTCCAAATTATCCATAAACTCCGTAATTAAGGTGTTGCCTGGCGCTCCCGTAGCCAATCCCGACATGTCAAAACGACCCCCAGGCGCCGAATCCAATCCAGCCGTGGTAGCAGGATAACGGCAGTTGGCCAAGCTTTCCAACAGGGTGACCCATCCAAACAAGATAAAGGTCTGTCCACGGAAACGGCTCACTTGGTTGGTTTGTCCCGCAGCCGGCGTAAAGCGTAGGTTGATAATGGCCCGTTGGGAGCTACTTTGGTTAAACGTATGATCCATAACGACCATATCGGGGGTACCTGTCATCGTTCCATTACCTGCCCCGTTGGCGATGGCTACGTTGCGCACCGTAGTGGGGAATCCCATCGTGTTGAGTTCGTTTTGAAAGGCATCCCGAAAGTTGGGCGCTCCCGTTGGCAATAAAGCATTGGTTGCGGTCATAAACTCAAAAGCACTTCCTGCTTGCAAGTGACCCTCCAAATGGTCAATCAACATCTGACGTGCAGCGGGACTCTTCAACATCCCATTGACAATAGCCTGCATGGAGGTGTCGCCCAAAGGACCAAACGCCATATAGTTGAACAAATGTTGAAAGCCAATTGGGACATTGGCGCCTAAATGGGGCGAGTCAAACGAAATGTACAAACGGGTGTCGTGACTTAAGCTATTCATTTCCATATACCGCAGCGCGTAACGTGAAATCAGTCCTCCCATACTGGGTCCGATCACTACATTTTGCTCGTTTCCAACTTTCTGCGCATTGATTTGCTGCAAGAGTTCGACCAATACAAAGGCATTGCGCTGGATAAAGTCCACACCGCCATCAACCGTTGTTGTGCTATTTGGACGGACATAATTGGGGAAGTTGAGCACAATGACATCAAACCCTAAGGCGCGTAAATCATCGGCCATATTTTGTCCCACACCATACGTCAATTGATTGTAAATAGCGGTTGTATTTCGGGTGTCGCCGGGGTCAAAACCATCCACAAGAATAATGGGTTTGTCCAAAATACCATTGGTGGTGTCCAAGAAAAGTTCGTATTCCCCACGACCTGCAAAAGGAGCAGTTTCGCCAAATCCTTGGTACGTAAGGGTCGAATTTATCGTATTAACCACGTTGGGAACAACCGTAAAACCATTGCTTTTCCCGTATACTTGTCCTTCTGTAGTAAAGTTAAAACGGCTCTGGGACTGACTTCCATCGGTAAATTGAAGGGCGACTGCTACCGTATGTTGCCCGCTTTGGGGAAAGGCAATCGGTAGTTTTTGTCCTTTTTGAAGGGAATACGTACTGCCGTTTTCCAACGTAAGTACGAGCGAGGAAAGCGTTTTGGAAGTGCTAAACACCAATTGTTCGGGGAGGGTGAAGGTTACGGCATTAGTGCGCGAAGAAGCCATAATTGGCGCTACCCCAGTAAAATGGTGTTGTTGCAAATAGTGGGCATTTCCTTTGGCCAACCATAGCCCTTGGCTGTTTTTTTGCAAGTTGGCATATTGGCTTTGTGGGATAGATTCAAAATCGGTATCCAAAAGGGCAAGAGGAATTTCTTGCTGAGCAATTCCGAGCGCTCTTTGGGTTTCCCACACTGAAAGATCGGGTAAGCGATGGTCAAAATCTGCCCGTTGGAGTTCGCTGTAGATTTGTTTAAAAAGTGAGGTGTTGAGGGTGCTGGGTGCTTGTTCTTTGATGTTTGAATGGCACCATACCCGGTCGATGAGGATATGGGTTTGGGTATCCGATTTCAAAAGATCATAAGTAGCATCTTGCGCCTGTAGGGTTATCCCCCATAAGCCCAAAACGAATACGCGTATTGTTTGATTCATGTGTTAGGATTTTGATTTTCGAATGTACAAAAAATTCAGAATCAAGCGAATAAAAAAATCCGATTCTTAGGTAGAACCGGATTTGTATTCGATAAGCGTTAAAAACCTATTCGCCCAAAAACGGATAACGATAGTTTGCTGGTGTAACAAAGGTTTCTTTAATGGTGCGCGGCGAAACCCAACGCAATAAATTTTGCATCGATCCCGCTTTATCATTGGTTCCAGAAGCTCGTGCTCCACCAAACGGTTGCATGCCCACAACTGCTCCTGTGGGTTTGTCGTTGATGTAGAAGTTCCCTGCACTATTTTCTAACGCTTGAGTGGCTTCTACAATGGCGTAACGATCTTGGCTAAAAACAGCACCCGTTAAGGCATATTCCGATGTTTGATCGATTAGCGTTAAGGTATCTTTCCAATCGGCATCTTCATATACATACACCGTTAATACGGGACCGAACAACTCCGTTTCCATCGTTTTATACTTGGGATTGGTTGTCAAAATCACCGTGGGCTGGATAAAGTACCCCACCGATTTGTCATAATTTCCACCAAATAAAATTTCGGCATCCGCATCTTGTTTGGCTTGCTCGATGTAAGAAACGAGTTTGTCAAACGACCCTTCGTGAATGACGGCAGTGACAAAGTTGGAGAAATCTTCAGGTGACCCCATTTTTATGGAAGCCAATTCTTTGCCCATTTCATCTTTAATTGCGGGCCATAAGGATTTTGGGAAATATGCACGGGAAGCCGCACTACATTTTTGTCCCTGAAATTCAAAAGCACCACGAATGGTATTGGCCACCACTTGTTTTACATCGGCTGAAGGATGGGCCAAAACAAAGTCCTTACCACCTGTTTCTCCCACAATACGAGGGTAGGTTTTGTAGGTGTGGATATTTTCACCAATTTTTTTCCAAATTTCTTTGAAGACAAAGGTTGAGCCCGTGTAGTGTACGCCAGCAAAATCAGGGTGTTTCAAAACAATATCGGTGATCATCACGGGGTCGCCAAAAATCACGTTGATTACCCCATCGGGGACTCCTGCTTCTTGGAAAACATCAATGATTACTTTGGCCGAAAACACTTGACTGTCGCTGGGTTTCCAAACTACGGTATTCCCCATTAAGGCGGCACTCGCAGGAAGATTGGCGGCGATGGCTGTAAAATTAAACGGTGTAATCGCGTACACAAATCCCTCTAGTGGTCGGTATTCTACACGGTTCCAAATGTCGGATACCGAGGCAGGTTGGTCGCTATAGATTTGCGTCATAAAGGCTACATTATAGCGCAAAAAGTCAATTAACTCACAGGCTGCATCAATTTCGGCTTGAAAAATCGTTTTGGATTGTGCAATCATCGTCGCTGCATTGATGCGTGCACGGTAGGGACCTGCAATCAATTCGGCAGCTTTTAAAAAGATGGCCGCGCGGTGCTCCCAAGGCATGTTGGCCCATTTTTTTCGCGCTTCCAAAGCGGCATCTATCGCTTGTGTAACATGGGTAGCTTCACCCAAATGGTAGGTACCTACAATATGTTTGTGGTCATGTGGAGCGCTCATGGTGCGGGTATTTCCGGTGCGAACTTCTTGACTGCCAATGTGCATAGGCACATCAATCGTTTCATTCCACATTTTTTGGTATGCGGCAAGCACAGCTGCTTTTTCAGGGGAATTGGGAGTGTATGCTTTTACGGGTTCGTTAACCGCTTTGGGGACATTAAAAAATCCTTTAGGCATGGTGTTGTGTTTAAAAATTGAACAATAGAAAAAAAATAGGGGTACTTTTTACGAATGCGTTACCCTTTCGCAAAAATACAAAGGTTTTGGTGATAATTAAGGAATCGGGAAATAAACTTAAGACGGGTTTAATTCAAAGCATAAGGGGCGTTTAAGCGGAACCCTGGAACAATAACTCGAAAGTTCTTAGTGGTCGTAAAATTGACCATGGTAAACCAACCCCGCATGGCTCCGTGGGGCGAGGAAAGTAAGCATCCCGAAGAATAGGTGTGGGTTTCCCCCGGTTTTAATACGGGTTTTTTACCAATAACGCCCTCGCCATCGACCGTTTCTAAGTCGTTGAGGGAATCAAAAATTTCCCAATGACGGGACAACAATTGTACCGAGTCTTTACTGTGATTTTCAATGGTAATTTCATACGAAAAGGCATAGTGCAGCTTGTAATTTTTGAAGTACGTACCTTCAAAATTTGTGCTGACTGAAATCTTTATGCCTTTGGTGATTTGGGTAACCATAACCTCGTTTTAGTGACGTAAAGTTAAAAAAAATATGTAATAGTCAACGAATTACCTGTTAAAGTATCATTAATTGATAATGTCGACCGAAGAGGCAATTCCTTTTCCAATGACCCGATCATAGCGTTGGTTGTTTTCCCGGTAATAGACCAAAACCATGTAGTCATTTTCGGTTTCAAAGAAATTCCCATCGAGCGCATTTTCTTCATCGATAATACCACGACTGTCTGCAATAGTGTAGCTATAGTTGGTAAAACCTTGCTTGATCATCACGGCCTTCTCGTATATTTTTTTCTTTTCATTGTACTCCATTTTGTACTCGTCGTTGAGGGCAAAATTGTTGAACATTCCCGTAATGTAAATGTTCTTATTGGCAAAGAAGGCAGGCGCCGACAACGAAAAATACACCCAAGCATAATCCGCTTCTATCTCTGAATTGGCTGCATTAACATTGTTGACCATGAAGTTTCCGTTTTTGTCAGGCCAAAAAGTGTAGGGTTTGTTGCCTCGCGCTTCATTGGTGTATAAATAGCAATTGTATAAACCGCCGTTGGTATCAATTCGAGCGATAGAGTTATTGGCCGCTTGAATAATTTTGTTTTCTAAAAACAAATATTCGTTGCCTCCCCAAAATTGAGTCTCCGCATCGTACTTGTAAATCAAATCATTCCCCACTGTAAACATGGGACGGATATTCGTTTTTGCATTATTGAATTTGCCGTTTTGAAGCAGCATTACTTTGACATTTTGCAACGGACTCTGGAAGGTAATCGAACCCGAACGAACGGCAAAATCAAGGTTGTGTTTGTGCGGAGCATCTTCATTACGGCGGGCGCGTTTTACTTGAACGGGTACCGAAACTAGATTTTCATACAATACAAATTTGCGCGAAAAAACCACTTCACGGTCTTCGTTCAAAATACTAATCATGTAGTTGCCGCTTACCTTAATTTGGGTAAACTTGTTGGGAAATCCGATGCGGTAGTGCGAATAGATTTGCAAACAATTGAGCGAGTTGGTGTACTCGATAATGCGTTGGTCGTTGAAACCATTCAGATATTCGTTGATGGTGAGTTGTGAAGGTTTCCAATCGTAATCACAATGCGTGATGCGATAATAGTAGTTGTCTTCCGAGCCGTGTAAATCGTCGAATTGCAATTGAAATTCGTCGCCCAACTGAAAGACGGGGACTTTATTCAGCCCATTTTGGATAAAAGAAACCGTTTTGATGTAATAGGGTGGAAGTACTTCTTTCTCTTGCGTCCAGCCCCAACAAAAACAAAGGTGTAATCCGAACAGCCAAAATAGATTGCGCATATTTCTTGGTTTAGTTTCGTAAAGATACTAAACTCGCGAAAACAATGCCAAATTATTTAAAACAAACCGGAATGATCTCTCCCGGTGCTAAACAATAGCGTTCTACTTCTTCGGGCGTTAGTTTTTCGGTATAACGCTCTTCAACTACAGTAAATCCAATGCGGCGAAGTTGGTCAAAATAATCCCGGCCATACACGCGCACATGGTCGTATTGACCAAATATTTTTGCCCGTTCTTTAGGGTCTGTAATGCTGTCATCCGAAAAGGTAGTGGCCCTATTGAGGTCCTGCGGAATTTGAAAAATCCCCATCCCGCCCGGTTTTAACACGCGATACAATTCTTGCATGGCTTTGGTATCATCCGGAATATGTTCCAACACATGGTTACAAAAGATGATATCGTACGTATTATCGTCAAAAGGTAAGTTGCAAATATCCGCTTTGATGTCGGCGAGTGGCGACAGTAAGTCGGTGGTGGTATAATCAATATTGGCTTGTTTTTTAAAACGCTTGTAAAACTCTTGTTCGGGCGCAAAATGCAATACGCGCTTTTTTTCTGTTGCGGTAAAAAAATCGGTTTCCCGTTGCAAATACAACCACAACAAACGATGACGCTCCAGCGATAAGGTGCTCGGCGAAAGGACATTGTTGCGTTGTGACCCATAGCCGTAGGGTAAAAATAGGCGAAAGCTCTTGCCATCAATGGGGTCGGTAAAACGATTTCCGCTCAATACGAAGGCCAAAATCGGGCGCACCACGATACTCAACCGAATTAACAAGGGGCGAGGTATGGTGTTGAGTATAAACTTGAATGTTTTTTTGATCATACTACCAAACGGGTTTTACGGAATTCATCCTCCTCATTACTTTCAATGCCCAAGGCTTGATAGACGTATTGAAAGGTAGAAAGCAATTCGGGTTTTCCATCAATTAAGGCGACATTATGTTCAAAATGCGCACTCGGTTTTCCGTCGGCGGTCAAAATCGTCCAACCGTCTTTCAATTGCTTGATGTTTTTTGTCCCCATATTGATCATCGGCTCAATAGCCACCACCATGCCTTCCACAAACAATTTTCCGCGACCGCGTTTACCGTAATTTGGCATTTCGGGTTCTTCGTGCATTTTTCGTCCCAAACCATGGCCCACCAACTCACGAACCACACCATACCCGTGACTTTCACAGTATTTCTGAATGGCATTTCCTACATCTTCTACACGATTGCCCGCACGAAATTCACGAATGCCTACATACAAACTTTCCTTGGTTACTTGCAGCAATTTTTTGACTTCAGGCGCTACTTCACCAATTTCAAAACTATAGGCATGATCGCCGTAAAATCCATTTTTAAGCACCCCACAGTCTACCGAAATCACATCGCCCTCTTCCAAGGGTTTGTTGCTCGGAATCCCATGAACCACTTGGGCATTCGGACTCACGCACAGGGTGTTTGGAAAACCATACATGCCCAAAAATCCGGGTTCAGCTCCATGATCACGGATAAATTCTTCGGCGAGTTTGTCCAACTGTAAGGTGGTCACCCCAGGTTGAATGACTTTGGCTATTTCCCCTAAGGTTTTGGAAACCAGCAATGCACTTTCGCGCATGATTTCGATTTCTTCACGGGTTTTGGGTTGAATCATAACTAAAAAATGAGACCGCAAAAGTAGGTATTTTTTTTGGAAAAATTACGGCAGTTCACCCCGTCCTTCGCTCGGTTACAAGGGCTCTTTTCTGAAGTTGGAATGAGAAATATCATATTTTTTTGGCACAACGCACCCTACCTTTGATGCAATAATTGAAATAGGTATGCGTAAATATGTAACGGCCGCCGAAGCGGTCAAAGTAGTTAAATCAGGCGATCGCGTGTATTTGCAGGCGGCCGCAGCAGCTCCAACCGAATTGACCAATGCTTTAAGCGACAGGGCTTCGGAATTGCGTAATGTTGAGATATGTCATTTGCACACCGAGGGCGAAGCGCGGTATGCGCATCCCGATTTGGCCGAGAGTTTTCATGTGAATTCTTTCTTTATTGGGGCCAATGTGCGTCATACACTAAAAGCAGGTAACGGTTCGTACACGCCAGTTTTTTTAAGTGAATTGCCTCTTTTGTTTCGAAAAAATGTGATTCCGATTGATGTCGCTTTCATCCATGTTTCACCACCCGATTTGCACGGGTATTGTTCACTTGGGGTCTCGGTTGAAGCTACAGTAGCGGCTATTGAGAATGCCAAAATTGTCATTGCGCAAGTCAATCCCAAGATGCCCCGTACTTTTGGGGATGGTATTCTTCACGTCTCTGAAATTGATTATTTAGTCGAAGTAGATACGCCTATTTATGCGCATGCGGTTGAATCGCCTTCTCCCGAGGAAGAAAAGATTGGGTCCTACATCGCCTCTTTGATTGAAGATCGCAGTACGTTGCAAATGGGAATTGGTTCGATCCCCAACGCAGCTTTAAAACAGTTGATTCATCACAAAGATTTAGGCTTACACACCGAAATGTTTTCCGATGGGGTGATTGATTTGATCGAAAAAGAAGTGATTACGTGCAAGTACAAAGGAACCCTTCGCGGACGGGTGTTGGCTACGTTTTTAATCGGTTCCCAACGCTTGTATGATTTTGTACACGACAACCCTTTTATCGAAATGAAAGAGTCTTCGATGGTGAATGATACGGCACGCATTCGAAAGAATCCCAATATGGTTGCCATCAATTCGGCTATTGAAGTCGATGTAACGGGACAAGTTTGCGCCGACTCAATAGGACCACGCATGTACTCTGGCGTGGGCGGTCAAATGGATTTTATCCGAGGGGCTTCCTTGAGTCCAGGGGGTAAAGCAATTATTGCGCTTCCCTCCATAACCAAACGCGGCGAAAGTCGTATTGTACCTTTCCTCAAACAAGGCGCCGGCGTAGTGACTACCCGAGCACACATCCATTATGTTATTACCGAATATGGCATTGCGGACTTGTACGGTAAAACATTGAAGCAACGGGCCGATGCCTTGGTTCGGATCGCCCATCCTACCCATCAAGAGGCCATCGAGCGAGGCTATTATGAAATGGTTCAACAGGGATAAAAAAGAAAAACGCCAATAAAGGCGTTTTTTTATGCTATAACTTTAGGTATTGATTTTTTCCGTTACTCGGGTTGCGCCATGATGCGGAAGAGTTCGGCATTGGAAATCAGGTAGCGGTTGTTCAAAGCAATCGCTGATAATTGGGCGGTGACCAAATTGTTTTCGCGTGAATTTAGCAAGAAAATAGAACTCTCTCCAAAAGAGAATAAACGTTCCTCCGATTGCAACATGACTTGATAATCATTGACCAACTGATTGGTTAACAATCCTTGTTCGAGCAAAGAATTCAATTCGGTTTGTTGCGCTTTGACCTTGTTGCCCAATTGAACACGTTCCAAGTTGAGGTCAAATTGAGCGTCTTGTACTTTGAATTTGGCCAATTTCAAACTACCGCGTTCCTTGCGTAAAAAGAGCGGGAAAGAAAAGTTGACGCCTATTTTGTAATTCTCAAAATCCCGATTGTTCCAAGCACTAGGCTCCGAAAGGTAATGATACCCCACATTGGCTTTGGGCAAAAGCATATTGGCCTTTAACTTTCGGTCGATTTCAAGCAGATTGACTTTGCTTTCTAAAGCGGTGATTTTAGGGTGGTTATTCAAACTAACGTCACCCGCCATCAAAGCGTTGGTGCGTAGGGTTTCCTGAATGGTTTTTTCCAATTCGGGTTCGGGAATCATCGTGTCTTGTAACTCCATCGGAATATTGTTTTCCAACCAGAGGAAGTTGGACAATTCCAGTTTGGCTTTGACCAATTTCAGTTGGGATTCGGTGAGGCTTAGTTTGCGATTGCGCACGATAATACCAGCCTCTACACTGTCGATGGCGGGTTTGTCTCCGTTGCGAATCAAACCGCTTATCCCTTTGAATCGAATCTCTGCATTGGTCAAATAAGTCTTATACAATTGGACTTCGTCATAGGTTCGTTTCCAATTGAAATAAGCTACCGAAGCATCATAAAGCACCTGTACCGCTTCCAATTGACGCTCGGCGTTACCTAGGTTGATTTGAATTTTTGCCTTACGCAAATCGGCCATTCGTTGGTTGATCCAAAGTCCTTGCCCCAGCGGAACCGTCACTCCAAAGGAAGTCAGTCCTTGATTGGGCAATGTATTTTCGGGGTTGACAAAAATCCCTTCGCTGTTGTCAAAACCAGCTTTGACTTCGATACCGTACCAGGTTGGAATTTTAAAACTGCTATTCAACAGCGAGAAGTATTCCTTTCCCTTGAATTGTTTCGAATCAAAGTCCACTTCTATTTTGGGGTCAAATGCACCCCGTGCCATCATTAAATTGGCTTGGGCATTGCTGATATTTAAATCGGCGCTTTTTACCCGTGGATGAAATTTTTTCACATATCCCAAATACTCGTTGTAGGTGAGAATGTTTGATTCTACATTCTGACCCCAAACGGGTATCGTGATGAGGAAGAAAAGTATTTTTTTCATATGTTTCAAGTAGGCCTGAAGCCTGAATTTTTTAACCCTGATTGCCGTGAAAATCCCGTGGCCGTTGCCAAACGGCTGCGGATTGTAACAGAAAGCAGGAACTACGATGGCCGGGAAGCCCAAGCCATTCGTTCCGTGTTATTTTCCTTTGCCATCTGTTTTTGATTCCCCTTTGTTACCGCCTTTGGGTTGGTAATAGTTGGGTGGGAATCCGTTGAGTGTTCGCCAGATTTCATACCAAACGGGGACATTGTTTAACAAGGCCAAGGTTTGCGCTCCTGAACCAATGCTGATTTGTTTCGGCCAAGCTTGATCTTCGGGGTCGGGTGCAATCAATACGCGGAATTTTCCGTTACTGCTGATGAAATTCTCCACAGCGACAATGCGGCCTCCAAAGGTTCCATACGACATGTTTGGCCAGCCCGAGAAGATGATAGTGGGCCAACCGTCGAACCAGATACGTACGCGTTCGCCTTTATGAATAAGGGGAATATCGTTGGGACTCACATAGGTTTCTACGGCAATGTCGTATTTGGCCGGCATGATACTTACGATTTCAGTTCCTTCTTTGATGGTTTCCCCGAGTCCCGATTTTAAGGCGCGGTTTACATAACCATTTTGTGGGGCAGTAATGTAATACAGACCGTTACGAATGCGATAATTGGTGTATTGATTTTTGAGTTTGTTGACTTGGGCTTCGGTGTCAAACTGATTGCTCATGGCCGTAAAGCGATCGCTTCGTGCTTTGGAGGCTTTCTCAGCATATTCGGCTCCGATACGATTGATTTCGACGCGGGTGTTGATTAACTCGTTTTTACTGGCCAAAAATTTGTTTTCTTGGGTGATGATTTTAGCTTCTACTTCCTGTAATTTCAAGCGTTTCTCTTCCACATCGGTCAACGGTTTTAACCCTTCTTTATTTAAAGTCACCGCCCGGTTGAATTGGGTGTTGGCAATTTTTAGTTGGGTTTTAACCGCTTCCAAGTCCATGCTATCACTTTGAACTTTAAGCAGTGCTTGACGAATTTTGTTTTGGGCTTGTTGTAATTTCAAATTCCGCTCACTTTCGATGGCTTGAATTTGGGTACCCAGCGTGACTACTTTATCGCCGTAGGATTCACCCGCCATAGCTTTGGCTTCCATTTGACTTTTGGTGTTGTCTACCAATTCAGGGTCAAAGTAATCTTCTTTGATCTCAGAAATAAACAAAATGGTATCGCCTTTTTTTACATAGTCGCCCTCTTTGACAAACCATTTTTCAATACGTCCCGCGATGGCATTGTGCACGGTTTGGGGACGTTGGTCGGGTTTGAGCGTGGTCACTGAACCTGTTCCGCCGATGTTTTGCGTCCATGGCAAAAACAAAATGATGACGATGATAATGGATACCCAAAGGATAATACGATTGAGTATTTTGTAATGGGGACGGTCGGCAAGATTTTTAACCGTACTGTATTGCTCAATTTTTTCGGTAATCGGATTTTTGTCGGATAGATTAAGCATGGGGTTATTGCGTTATATCGTTACTAATTTTACCTTCAGTGATTTGGATAATGCGGCTGCATTTTTGTTTCCAATACGGATTTTTAGAGGTCACAATCAAGGTCCAAGGATGCTTTGAATCGGTTAAGAAATCGATGATTTTAAGCGCGGCATCGTCATCCATTTTGTCCAAAGGATCTTCATAAAATAAAATCTTCGGTTGGGTAACAATACTGCGAGCCAATAAGATTTTTTGCGCATTGGAAGACGATAATTGACGGCCCTCCGGATAAATCATGGTGTCTAAACCTTCGGGAAGTGATTTGATAAAGCTCCCCAATCCCACACTGTCGATAGCCCATTTCACTTGTTCATCGGAAACGTGGGCGTTTTTAAAGGTGATGTTTTCTAAAATCGTACCTTCAAAAGGCGTTTCATCGTGCAAAATGGTGCCAATATGCAAACGGAATTGGTTGATGTCGACTTTGCGGTAGGTGTCGTCGTTGATTGAAAACGAACCCGTAGTAGGTTGCATCAATCCCGAAAGAATGCGAATCAGCGTAGATTTTCCAGAGCCGTTTCGTCCGTCTAAGTAAATCTTTTCACCGGGATTAATGGTCAAATTGATGTTGGACAGCACCGAATCTGATTCGCCTGGGAATTTGAAACACAAATGATCGGTGACGATTTGAATGTTGGTATAACAAAATTCGGGTTCTTTGGTTTCCATCTTTTCAGTATCCAATTCGACCACGTGTGCAATTTTTTCTACCGAAGTCAACACATCGTAAAAGGTTTCCAAGCCCAAGATTACTTTTTCGACCGAGTTGATGACTAAAAGAATGATAATCTCGGCGGCCACAAATTGTCCAATATTCATTTCGCGGCTAATCACCAAGAATCCCCCGATGATTAACAACGAAGCGGTGATTAAGATTTTAAATCCAATCAATTGAATGTATTGGCGTTTGATCACATTGAAATGTTTTTCGCGGTTGACCAAGTATTCTTTAACTAAATGATCATTTTTGTCGAGCGCAAAATCAAAGTTCTCCCGACGACGGAAGCTGATGCTGTTGCGGGCAATTTCTTGCAACCATCCTACCACTTTATACTTGTATTTAGACTCTTTTAAGCTTGTATCTAGTCCTTTGCTGTAAGAAAAGCGGAAAATCGCATACAACATAAAGAGTAACAGCAACCCAAACAAGATGAAGAACGGGTGGTACAACGAGAGTAAGATAATCCCAAATATGATTTGCAGTAAGGCAGAAGAAAAATCAATCAATAATTTGGAGGTCCCTTTTTGAATGGTGAGGGTATCAAAAAAACGGTTGGCCAATTCAGGCGGGTAGGTGTTGTACAGCGCTTCAAATTTGATTTTGGGCAAACGGTAGCTGAATTCAAACGAAGAACGGATAAAAATTTTCTGTTGTAAGTTTTCAGTGATACGCAATTGCATGACGGATAAAACGCCACCCAAGGCGACTCCAAAAACGACAATTACCACCAAAAGAATCCATGAAGCACTCACTTGCCCCGACTGGATTAAGTTGATAATGGCTTGAATACCAAGCGGAAGCGACAAGCTCACCAATCCGGCAAAAACCGCATACAAGATGATTTGGGTCACATCTTTGCGGTCAACTTTTAACAAGCCGGTGAGGCGTTGAAGAGGGGTGGATTTCATACTTATTTTAAAATTTGTTCGATTAAGTTTTTATAAAAAATAGCGGGCGATTGGGTGTCGTTGCAATCGGTAATGGTGGTCAGGTGGTCTTTTAAAAAATGTTGGTGCAACGATCCTTCAATGATAGATGAAGCCAGACTTTTAGCAAAAGGATAATCGGGTTTGGCTTCCAAAATTAAATTGACCAACCGGTTGATGACGCGTTTGTACACCATAAAAAAGCCCTCTCGATTTTCGCGGTCGACTTCTTTGGTCAAGATTGTTTTGGTAAATTCCAAAATGATAATGTTGTTGAGCAGCGCTTCATTGATGTGTAAGGTCGCCGAATCGTCTTTGACTTTTTCAGTTAATATTTCGATACCCTTCAACAATTTTATTTTGGGGTCAGGAATGTTGTTGGTTTCCAAAACCAAGCGGTATTCCATCCATCCCCAATACCAGGAGGAAAGGTACAACAATAATTTGTGTTTGTTTTCAAAATAGCGGTACAACGAACTTTCATTCGAACCAATGCGTTCCCCAAGTTTTTTAAACGTAAATGCATCAAAGCCAATTTCGTCAATCAAGAGGATGCTGTGCTGGATAATCTTGCGTCCTAAATCGGAAGACTCCGGATTTTTAACGTAAAGTTTATCGTTTACAGCGATAATGATCTGGTTTAAAATCATGGTTTAGTCTTTTTTTTGCGGAATCGTTTTCATCTGAATCACATCGACCAAAAAGGCAAATGCCATCGAGAAATAAATGTATCCTTTGGGTATTTCAAAGTGCAATCCTTCAGCAATTAGGGAGACACCAATCATCATTAAAAAGCATAAAGCCAGTACTTTAAACGAAGGGTGTTTGCTGATAAACTCACTGATGGGTTTGGAGGCAAACAACATGATGACCACCGTTATAATGACCGCTGTATACATAATCCAAATTTCACTTACCATACCTACCGCAGTAATGATGGAGTCGATGGAAAAGACCAAATCCAAAAGAATCACTTCTCCCAATAAGCGGCTAAAAGTAGCTTTTTTTGGGGCACTTAAAGCGTCGGCATTGGCGGCCTCGGTTTTATGGTAAATTTCTTTGGTGCTTTTATAAATCAAAAAGAGCCCTCCCAGCAATAAGATGATACCTTTCCCCGAAAAAGGAATATCGGCTATAGTGAACAGGGTGGCATCCAATTTCATGATCCAAGCGATAACGGTCAACAGCACCAAACGCATGATCATCGCCAATCCTAGTCCCCAAAAACGCAATTTTTTTCGCTCTTGTTCGGGCAAACGATCGGCCAAAATGGAAATAAAAATAACATTGTCAAGCCCCAAAATAACTTCAAGGGTCACTAAAGAAAGTAAGGCAATAATAGCGTCAGTCATGATTACAATTGAATTTTAAAACCAAAATTTAAGTTACGGGTATCGATTACATCGGGTTGTAATTTATTGTTGCGCATCTCAAGGTACTGCAAATGGGGTAGCCCTTCCAATTGACGCGGGATCTCAGGTAATTTGTTGTTGTTTAGGTAAAGTGACTCCAATTGCTTTAAGGCATACAACTCTTGAGGCAGTTGGACCAGTCCGTCGTTGTCTAAATGCAAGGATTTTAGTTTCGGCAACTTTGCCAAGATTTTTAAGGTTTGGGGTAAATCCAATGCGGCATCGTTGTTGAGGTAGAGTTCTTCCAGTGTTGTCAACTGGGCCATCGACTCGGGTACTGTGCGTATCGGATTCCCGCTCAAATTGAGCACTTTCAATTTTTTGAGACGTGTGATGCTGGCGGGAACTTCAAGCAGGTTGTCATTTTGAAGGGATAACGACTCCAAGTTAGGGAACAATACATCCCAATCGGAGGGTAATGTCCCCGAAAAGTTGTTCAAATCCAATTGTTTTACAGCCAAAGCATTTTTTTTGGCTTCTTCCAAATTGGTAAAATAGCCGGGCAATGTTTGCTGAGCGGCTACTGGCATGCTTAAAAAGAGCATGCAACCGATGATTCCTAAAAGTAGTCCGCGTTTCATATATGAGTATTTTAACGCAAAGATAATAGTAATACTTTCAATTGTGAAATTTTAACTTTTAATTATAAAAAAAGAGGCTCTCGATTGAAAGCCTCTTTAATCTATGAATTTGGGTCGTATTAAACGAGCGAACGACCGGTCATGGCAGCCGGTTGTGGAATTCCCATCAAGGATAAAATCGTGGGTGCGATATCGCCCAAAATTCCACTTTCGATGTGGCTGCGGTCGGGGTCAATTAAAATTAACGGCACAGGATTGGTGGTATGCGCAGTGTTGGGAGAACCGTCGGGATTAATCATGGTTTCACAGTTCCCATGGTCGGCAATAAGCAACGTAGTATACCCATGTGCCAAGGCTACGGGAATAATTTCGGAAACACATTGATCGACAGCTTCACAAGCTTTAATGGCAGCTTCCATAATACCGGTGTGTCCTACCATATCGCCGTTTGCAAAATTCAAACAAACAAAATCGGCGGTTTCTTGTGCCAATTCGGGAATCAAAGCGTCTTTCAACGCAAACGCACTCATTTCAGGTTGTAAATCGTAGGTAGCCACTTTGGGTGAATTGCGTAAAATGCGACGTTCACCTTCAAAGGGAATTTCGCGTCCGCCCGAAAAAAAGAAGGTCACGTGGGGATATTTTTCGGTTTCGGCAATGCGAATCTGTTTTTTTCCAGCTTTTTCTAATACCTCCCCCAAGGTTTCACTTAGATTATCTTTATCGTAAATGACATGAACATTTTCGTAAGTGTCATCATAATTGGTCATGGTAACATAATACAAGGGCAATTTGTGCATCCCAAACTCAGGGAAATCTTTTTGGGACAAGGTTTCTGTCAATTCGCGCCCACGATCGGTGCGGAAATTGAAGAAAATCACGACATCATCTTCAGCGATGACAGCTGTGGGTTCACCATTAGCCTGAGTTACCACCAAAGGTTTGATAAATTCATCGGTTACGCCCTCGTTATAACTCTGCTGAATACTCGCGAGGATGTCGCTGGTTTTTTCTCCTTCGGCATGCACGAGTAAATCATAAGCAAGTTTTACCCGTTCCCAACGCTTGTCACGATCCATGGCATAATACCGTCCGATGACACTGGCAATTTTTGCGTTTGACTGTTGGGTGTACGAAAGCAAATTCGCCAAGTCTGTTTGAGCCGATTTCGGGTCAACATCGCGGCCATCCGTAAATGCGTGAATATATACTTGGTCAAGGTTGTATGAAGCTGCGGCATCCAACAACCCATACAAATGCGAGGTATGCGAGTGCACCCCCCCATTGGAAACCAATCCTAAAAAATGGACTTTTTTGCCATGGGTTTTGGCATATTCAAAAGCGTTTATGAGAGGTTGCTCGTGGCGTAAGGTTTGATTTTGTACGGCCAAATTAATTTTAGCCAAATCCTGATAAACAATGCGACCGGCACCGAGATTCATGTGCCCTACTTCGGAGTTCCCCATTTGTCCTTCGGGGAGTCCAACATGTAACCCATCGGTACGCAATTCGGCATGAGCATAGCGGGTGTACAAACTTTGAATAAAAGGAACCTGGGCATTGTCGATAGCCGAAACTTTAGGGTCGGGCGATTTTCCCCAACCGTCCAATATCATGAGAATGACTTTTGTGTTCATTGCAAAAAAATTTAAACAAAGGTACGGCAATTCGGTGCGCTGAATCAAGTCCGAATGCATAGAATATTCTCAAAAATAAAGGAGGAAATTTACTTTTTTCGTAACGAATTATAGTCTACAAAATACCGAACGCTCACCGACAGGATATGGTCGAGACTGTTGGCGCTCAATACTCTTCCGAAATTGCTACGGGTGTCGATGTTAAAATCGGAGCGGTCAAATAAAAAGGCATTGTTGCGGTACAAGATATTGATTTGACTTCCTGGCGCAAACCACCATGAGAAATTCAAGTCGCAGTTCCAAGTGTTGAAATTCTGATCGGCATCAAAGGCATCGGCCCCCAAATTGGTTAACGAACCATCAGAATTCAAGCTGTAATAACGGTTGTACAAGGCATACGACCAATAGTAGCGGGTGGTTAAATTAATAGTAATGTTGTGATTAATGGAGTATTTCCCGGTGATGGACAAGGTGTGCGTGGTGACATCCCGGCGCCCCATATAAATATCGCCCAAGACATCATTTTGTCCTGTGTATCCGATATTGTTGTTTTGAAAACCATAACTGTAGTCCCATACCATTGAAAATTTATTGGAAAAACGATAGCGCGGAGCCAATTGCACATAATACGAACGTCGCCCTTCTTCATTGAGATAGGTAAACGAAGGGTTAAAATCTATGGCAAAAGGACGGTTGTAATTGGTTGAAATATAGGCAAAGACATTGAAGGTTTCAGGAAGCGTTAAAAATCGAGTGTCAAATTCGGTTCGTGCTTCATAAAAATCATAGACTTTCACGGGGCGCGCACTCATACCGAAGCCGTAGTAATCATTTTTTTTGTCCACAATATTTACATTGTAGCGTAAATTGAATTGCTGAACCCGTCCCGTACGGTTATCAAATTCCGAATACCCGTTAACAAACAAACTAAAAGTGTTGAATCGTTTGGTGGGATTCAAAATGCGGTAACTCGCATTGGCATACAACGAATGGTAATGCGTTTGAAAATTGACGCCCAAATCATTAATGTCAAAAAACGTACTCACATATTGCCCGCCGATTCCAAAACGATAGTTGCCACTGGTTTCGCCAAAAAATAGCGATGTGTTGTAACCGGTTAAATCGCGTGCCTCAGGACGTTTGATGGTGCTAATTTTATAATCGCCACTCAAGTTGAAAGTATTCTCACGGGTATTTAAGTCAAACAACAACGCCGTTACATTGGCATCCCGAAAATGGCCTTCGCGGGTAACATTGGTATTGATTAAACTCACCGATGAGTTCTTGCGAAAACGTTGGTCCAACACCATTAAGTTGTAATTGGTTAAAGGTTCAACCAATTCCTTTCGTGTCTCCCCCGTAACCGTATTGCGGATATCCGAAAACATGCGTTGGGTTAAAGCATTTAAAATCCCCACACCCAATCCTTTATCGGTGCGGCCTGAGACTTTCATGGCATTGTATAAGTTCACGGCAACAGGGCGTTCAACAACTTCTTCATTGGGGCCCAAATTTTCTTGTAAAATGGGTGTTCCACCAATCCGACGCGAATAGAGTAGGTCGCCTTTGCTGAACATTTCGGTACCTTCAGTAAAAAACGGACGGTTTTCATTGAACGTTTGTTCAAATGGCCCCAAGTTGAGCACTACATTGTCAAATTTGGTTTGGCCAAAATCGGGAATCAAAATGGCATCGAGTGTAAAAGCATCATTGATTCCATATTTGATGTCCATCCCGCCTTTGAGTTCTCCATTTGTTTTTTGGGTGTTGTTGGTGTTGAGGTAAAATGACGAATAGGGAATAAAGAAAAGGCGCGTGGGGGTTTTGATGTTTTCAATACCTTCCAAAATTCCCGCTTGGTTGGCTTCGGTGCCAATTTTATTATCGATTAAATTCCATGTATATTGAAAACGAATGGTTTTCACTTCCCGATAAAAGTTAATGCCCCAAGTTTGTTTCGCATTAGGAGGAAATCGCAAAGCAGCATAGGGAATTTTAAACTCGGCTACCCAACCGAAATCAGTGATTTTAACATCGCTCTCCCAAATGGCATCCCAAGAAAAATCTTCTCCACTTGCGTCCGTATACACACAGTCTTGTTGCACCCCCGCTGCACTCACAAAAAAGCGAAAATCTTGTTGACCGTCGTTGAATCCGTTTAAAATGACCCCAAAATGATCGGCTGTCGCAAAGTCATCGCGTATGGTTAACTCCCGTAAAATGGTTTCCGGTTGACTGTCGTACATAATCGCTCCCACATACAAAGCCTCATTGCTATAGACCACTTTTACTACCGATTTGCGGGTGGGTTCTTCCAACTTACCATTGTCGGGTTCGATCATCACAAAATCGGTAGCCGTATCGGCAGTTGCCCATGCTTTTTCGTCGAGAACGCCATCGATGGTAAACTTCTCATCCGAGAATTTAGTGCGCAATGTTTTCTTTGGCGCCTGAGCTAGGCCGTAAAACGAGAGCAATAAAAAGAGGAAGATAAATCCGATTTTTGGCTTCATTAACAATGGGTTGGTGTGCAAATATAACGATATTCCCGAATCGTATCGGGTTGTGCGAAGGTAATTGGAAATTAAATTAACTGCCAATTTATTGTTTAAAAATCTTATATTTTTAATTCAAAAATGCATTTCATCGATTAAATACGACTTTAATCGTCTTTTTTGTGCTATTTTTCTTGGTCGTTCCAAATCAACTCCCTACATTTGAAATCCCAAATCATACTACTTAACCTATAAATTCAGATGCCTGATGCGTGGTCTTCTATTCGTTTTATCGCTCGTATTGGTTTCTTTTTCAACGGTACCCAGCCCTGAGAAAATGCCTTCATTTTCGCTTTCTGAAGCACAATTTCATTTTCAAAAACTTACAGCCCAATCGCGTTCCTATCCCTCATGGAGTTGTTTTGCGTATGCCGAACAAGGGTACCAAAAACTAGTTGCTTTAGGGAAAATTAATAATCCGTACCTCACGGTTATCGACTTCAGTTTGCCTTCCACCCAAAAGCGATTATGGGTTATCGATATGCAACAACTTAAAGTGGTGCAACATACCTACGTTGCCCATGGTCGTAATTCAGGCTGGATTACTCCAACGGAATTCTCCAATACACCCGAATCGCAACAAAGCAGTTTGGGGTTCTATCTCACGGGAGGGACTTATTTTGGGAAACACGGTTTGGCGATGAAATTAAAAGGTATGGAACCCGGATTTAATGATAAAGCTGCCGAACGAGCCATTGTAATGCACGGCGCCACCTATGTGTCAGCGCAACACATTCAACGGCACCAACGGTTGGGCAGAAGTCAGGGGTGTCCCGCGCTTTCGCAACCGGATGCGCAAGTGATAATTCCTACCATTCAAAACGGTTCTTGTCTTTTTATTTATGCCCCACAGAATTCCTATTTGGAGCAATCAACTTTTATAGCGCAGCAAAGTATATAAATCAGAATCAATGCAGTAAATATCTTCTCTAAACTGTAGTATCCCGTTTTCCTCCCAAGCGGTCCAGTAGAATTGGTGTACTCGAATATCGTCTTTGATTTTAAGGACTAAGGTTTTTAACTCGGCTTTTGGTAGTTGGATTGGAACTGGTTTTGCTTTTGGATTCTTGGCTTTAACGAGGGCTTGTTTTTTTTCTAAGGCTTTGATTTTGGCTTCCCGTAATTTTTGATAATGCTTAATATTGGTGGTGTCTTTTATCTTTTGTAACGGCCATTGCAAGGTGTCGTTGAGTAAATGCGCTGCCATTTCTAGGGGACGTTCCAAGCGCACACAGCCCGAACTCAACGAGCGAAACGAAAGCGAAAAATATTCCCGATGGTTGGTGTCGTGTAAGTAGACCGTATATCGGTTGGGAAAGTTGATTTTCATTAGCCCCAGCGAGTTGTTTCGCCCGGGGTTTTGAACATACTTGTATTTAAAGGCATCCTCCAAACGCCACAGTTCTGGGGCCACTTCTTGGTTGTAACGGTCGATAATTTGTAAGCCTTTTTTACGAAAAAAATAGGGGTTTTTCTCAGCCTCTGGAAAAATGTCTTCCTTCAAAATGGTAGGCGGTACAGTCCAATTCGGATTCAAATTCAGGGTAGTAATCTTTGAGGTAAGGATGGGCGTTCGTCGACTATCGCGTCCTACAACCACGCGTTGCCTTTGGACGGTATCGTTGGCTTTGACAGCAACCAAAGTGTAATCGGGAATGTTAATTAGTAAATAGTGTGCCCCCAAATCGTTGGGATACCAACGCCATCGCTCCATATTGACCACAATCTGTTCGATGCGTTGATCCCGCGAATAATTTAGGGCATCTATCGTTGCGCGCGCAATAATGCCATCGGGACGTAAACCGTGTCTTTTTTGAAAACGAAGTACCGCAGCCCTTGTTTTGGCATCATAGGTAGTGGTAAGCAGCGTGTCTTTTTCAGGGAGGTCTCCCCAATACATCAAACGCTTTTTGATGATCGGCATGTACCTACTCTTTTGTTGGGGTTTGATGACTTCTTTTAAGTTGACCAATCCAATAAATTTATCGGGGTAAGCTTTCAGGAGTCGGAGTGCCCGTTTTAATTTCAGGTATACGGGATGTTTGGGGTGACAGTCTGTAAGCAAAGCCGAAAGCTGTTGGCGCTGTAATCCTTCATGAAGCAGTTGTGCCACAGGGGTCGGCGTGCGCTTCAAGTCCCAATCTTCATAAAGTAAATCCGGATTCAGTTTTCCATCCGACGCATGACGTAACCAACGCAAGGCACTACGACTGAAACGAATTTCGGTGTCTATTTGTAGCGAATCGGGGAGGCTGTCAAACTGTGCATGCCGTTGCGCTAGGAGCGTGTATTCGTAGTCGGAGGCCCGCAATCCTTCCCATTCGGCTTGACCGATGTGTAGGAGTAAGGTGTCGCGTAGTGCTGATTCGGTCCATACGGGAGAAAATTGGGTGCGCCGGTAAAAGTCTTTGAGCAGCCCATTTTTTTCAAACAAAATATGGGTTGAATCCAATGGGGTTTGTTGGTATTTTGGACTATAAAACGGCTTTGGATTGTTTGACATCAATCCAAACCAAAGCATTCCTGGGAGAACAATGCTCCAAAATCCTGCGTTTCTCATAGTGTTTTGACCATTCGCCAGTGGGGACCTACTTCGGGAATTTCAAATTCGTTGCCTTCACACCCATAACCAAGGCGTTGGTAAAACGGTACTGCCCCGGTTCGAGCATTGCACCAAATTCGTTCCATACCTTTTGCTTTTACGGCATTTTCTAGGGCTGCTACTAATTCTTTTCCAATTGATTTTCCTTGGTGTTCAGGCAAAATGGCCATGCCCCGTAACTGGTATTCTCGTGCGTCAGGAGCGTCGGGTCGCGCTACGGCATATACCGAAGCAACGCCAATCAAAAGTCCATTTTCGAATGCCCCCCAATGTTGGGTAGTTGCCGCATCATCTCCTTGAAAATAACAGCTAGCGACGGGTTTTCCCTGGCGCAAAACCGCATGCCGTATCGGAATTACTTCAGTGGCCGAAACGGGAGCACAATGTAAATTAGCTGGAAAAGGGGATAAATTATTCATCCTAAAATTGTTAGCTTTCGCGCAATTAAGTGTATAAATGTCGGGCAAAAAAAATTTATAAAAAACTTGCACAGATAAAAACAATCGTCTTATATTTGCATCCACAAAAGCGGAAGTAGCTCAGTTGGTAGAGCTCCAGCCTTCCAAGCTGGTTGTCGCGAGTTCGAGCCTCGTCTTCCGCTCCAAAAGAAAAACCTCTAGGAAACTAGAGGTTTTTTTATGCTCAAAAGCTACGTTTTAGATGCGTCTTTCCTTGGCCACGTTGTTCCCGATTCTAATTCTACAGGGGCTTCCTGGGCCACAAACCATCGGGCAGTCAAAGGACCCATCAAGCGAATACTATCGCCTTCTACTTCCAACCAACTTCCTTCGCGCAAGCCCAAAACAGGGATTGAATTATAGGCATGAAATTCCTGAATTCGGGTTTCTCGCGTTTCGCCCATGTGGGTGCTACTCGGATCAGGATCCAAATAATGCGGATTCAGGTTAAACGGAATCGCACCCAACGTTTCAAACGAGGGCGGATACACAATTGGCATATCGTTGGTCGTTTGCATTGAAATCCCCGTAATGTTACTACCAGCACTGCACCCTAAATAAGGTGTTCCTTGTTCGAGCGCCTCACGCAAACTCGCCCACAAGTTTAAGGCATACAATTGCGAAACCAATTGAAAGGTATTGCCGCCTCCTGTAAAAAGGGCCTCAGCTTCCCGTACAGCTTGATTCGGATTGGCAAAGGTATGTAACCCAACTACCTCAATGCCTATTTTGGCGAAAGCCTCTTGAACCTTGGCCGTGTAGGCGTCGTGCGATATTCCGCCGGGTCGTGCAAAAGGAAGAAATACCAAGGTTTTGACTCCTTCAAAATGCGTCGACAATCGGGGTAGAAGGTAGTCTAAGTATGCCCCTCCATGCAACGTGGAAGTGCTAGCAATCACCATTTTTTTCATGAGTAAGTAACATTTCGTATGCAACAAAGGTAACAATTAACAAAAATTTAGACGCATAGGAGCACCGAAGCCCTTTGAAATTTCGGTATTTTTACCCCATGCGATACGTTTGGATTTTACTCTTCTTCACGACAACCGTGCTCCAAGCGCAACCCAAACCCTTTCGGTTGGAGGGGATTGTGCTCTCGGAAATGCGCAATGAATTGTCCAATATCAATGTGACCAACATGGTATCGCAAGTAACTGTCGTTACCGATGCGCAAGGAAAGTTTAGCATTCCCGTACAACAGCAAGAGGCTTTGAAGTTTAGTGCCGTAGGCTATGAAGATTTCTACCTCCGCATCGAACCCATGCACCAACAACAAGGGCGCGTGATGGTCAAGTTAAAAACCGCAGTTTACCAATTGGACGAAGTCAATATCATTCATTTGGATGCACAAAAAATGGGGATTATCGATTACAAACCCAAAAAGTATACGCCCGCCGAACGCCGATTGGAAACCGCGGGTCGTTTTAGTCCCTGGCAATTTTTGCTAATTCCCTTGGGAGGAATGCCCCTGGACCCCCTGATCAATGCCATTTCGGGGCGGACCAAACGATTGGAAAAAGAACTCGAAGTCGAACGTCGGGAGTTTGCACTCGAAGCGATGGAAGTTCAGTTGGATTCGGTTTATTTTACAGATAAACTTCGTTTGCCTCCCGATCGCATCAAAGCGTTTCAATACTATGCCGTCGAAAATGCCGAAGTACGCGATTTATTGAAAACGAATAATGTAACCCGTTTGCAATTCAAATTAGCACAATTGGTTGTTGAATTTTTAAAAACCAAAGAAAATGAGTAAGCGCTTACTTATGGGATGTTTAGGGTTATGGCTTTTAACCTCTGGATTTTCCGCCCATAAATTTTATGTAGCCATCTTTCAAGTAGACCACAATGCATCCAAAAAACGTATGGAAATTACGGCCCGCGTTTTTGCCGACGATCTAAATTCTGCGTTGGATAAAAAATACAAAACGCGACACCAT
Source organism: Flavobacterium fontis (assembly GCF_900129405.1). Taxonomy (GTDB): domain Bacteria; phylum Bacteroidota; class Bacteroidia; order Flavobacteriales; family Flavobacteriaceae; genus Flavobacterium; species Flavobacterium fontis. Next base: position 52,497 of record NZ_FQVQ01000007.1, read on the forward strand.
TTGGCCACCGATCAAGAGACGGAAGCCGATATCGCCGATATGAAAAAGTATTTTGCAGCCCATTTGCGACTCACCATTGGAGGGCAACCCAAGACGTTGCAATTCAAAAGCAAAGCCTTGGATGGCAATGTATATGTGTGCTATTTCTCGATTCCTGACGTTTCCAAAGCAACACCCATGGAAGTCGAGAATACGGTGTTTACCGAGCTTTTTGAGGATCAACAAAACATGATGCACTTTCAATATAACGGCACCAAGCAAACGTTAGTGCTGACCGGAGAGAACTCCAAAGGAATGTTAAAATAATTCGCCCTCTTGCAATTAACCCCGCAAAAAAAAGTATTTTTAAGGCGCTAAAAAATATAGCTATGCGTAAATCATTACTTACCTTTTTCGGACTCGCTTCTTGTATCACTTTTATGGCGTGGGGGCAAGATAAGCCCCAACCAGATCCGAATTATCGAAATCCAGACAAATTCAAACAGATGTACGATTTGTTGGCAACACCCAATATGTATCGCACCGCTTCTGGGGCACCGGGTCCCGAATATTATCAGCAGCAAGCCGATTACAAAATTAAAGTGGAATTAGACGACCGTACTCAAAAAGTATATGGTACGGAAATCATCACCTACACCAACAATGCCCGTGAGGCCCTTGACTATCTTTGGTTGCAACTGGACCAAAATCAGCAGTCACGTACCTCGTTGTCTCCCTTGCAAAATGGCGATCGTACAGAACCTGCCATGGGTGTGAAGCAATTTTCTCGTAAATACCTAGAAGAGCGTTTTGACGGAGGATTTCGCATCGAATATGTGAACGACGCCAAAGGGAATCCGATGCCCTATACCATCAATCAAACGATGATGCGTGTGGAATTGCCCAAACCTTTAGCCAAAGGCGAAAAAGTGGAACTTCACCTCAAATGGTGGTACAATGTCAACAACTACTTGCTAGACGGGGGCCGCTCGGGGTACGAACATTTTGATGCCGATGGAAATAATGTGTATATCATCGCTCAGTTTTACCCACGTATGGCCGTATATAATGATGTAGAAGGGTGGCAAAACCAGCAATTTTGGGGATCGGGTGAATTTACCTTGCCTTTTGGAAATTTTGACGTAGAAATTACGGTTCCTGCCGATCATATACTCGAAGCAACAGGCGACTTACTCAACCGCAAAGAGGTATTTACCAAAGCCCAACTCGAGCGCTATGCGTTGGCTGAAAAAACCTTTGACAAACCCGTTATTGTAGTCACGCAAGACGAAGCAATTGCTGCGGAAAAAGGGTTTTCTGACGCCAAAAAAACCTGGAAGTTCAAAGCGTTAAATGTTCGCGACTTTGCTTTTTCAACCTCCCGAAAATTTATTTACGACGCTATGGCAGTGCAATTGGCAGGCAAAACAGCGATGGCTATTTCTTTGTATCCCAAGGAAGGGAATCCGTTATGGGGTGAGTATTCCACACGCGTAGTGGCGCACACCTTAAAAAGTTATTCGGCCCATACGTTTGATTATCCTTATCCCAAAGCCATTTCGGTGCATGCCCAAGACCAAGGAATGGAGTATCCGATGATTTGTTGGAATTGGGGGCGACCCGATCCAGATGGGAAGTATACCGATCGCGTGAAAAACGGAATGATTTCTGTAATCGTTCATGAGGTAGGGCACAACTATTTCCCTATGATTGTAAATTCGGATGAGCGCCAATGGACTTGGATGGACGAAGGGTTAAATTCGTTTATGGAATACATGGCCTTGATGGAATGGGATCCAAAGTTTCCTGCGACTCGTGGTCCTGCCAAAAATATAGTGCCCTACATGAGTGGCGACCAAAAGAACCTCGAGCCCATTATGTCCAACTCGGAAAGCATCCGTCAATTTGGAAACAATGCCTACGGTAAACCCGCTTGTGGATTGAATATTTTACGCGAAACCATTATGGGGCGCGAGTTGTTTGATTATGCGTTTAAAGTGTATGCCAACCGTTGGAAATTCAAACACCCTACGCCAGAAGATTTTTTCCGTACCATGGAAGATGCCTCAGCGGTTGACTTGGACTGGTTTTGGCGGGGTTGGTTCTTTACAACCGATTACAATGACATCGGGGTTAAAGAAGTAAAAAAATATTTTGTGAGTAACGAACCTTCCAAAGAAGTGGAAGAGTTTCTCAAAAACCGCCGTCGTCGCAATGCGCCTATAGGGCCGATGGTCTATATGATTGAAGAGGGCTCGGCCGATTACAAACCCGAACTCAACAAGCCCTTTGTGATTAAAGAGTTCCAAGCCCTAGATACTTATCTCAACGAACGCTTTACCGCCGAAGAACGCGCTGCTTTAAAGTCGCCGAAGTATTTTTACCAAGTTACTTTTGACAAGCCCGGCGGATTGGTGATGCCGTTGTTGGTCGAACTTACCTTTGAAGATGGTACCACCGAAATGCATCGTTTTCCAGCCCAAATTTGGCGTATGAACGATAAAGAAGTGAGCCGTACGTTTGCAACCCACAAAGCCATTACCAAAATTACGGTGGACCCGAAAGAGGAAACTGCCGATATTGATACCCAAAACAATGTGTGGCCAAAACAAGTGGAGAAATCCAAATTTGATTAAAGAACTTCGTACCTTTGGGTCGTTAAAAAAGTAGGACTTATGTTTGGAATTGGGGGAGGAGAATTACTCTTTATCATTTTCATCGCCTTGATGCTCTTTGGAACCGATAAGATTCCCGAATTTGCGCGCACTTTTGGGAAGTTTATGGCCAATTTGAAGAGTACAACCAACGAAATCAAATACGAAATTCAGAAAAGCGCCCAAACGGAAGACCTTACCAAGTCCATGAACAGCTTGACGGACTCGTTTACGCGTGAAGTGGAGGAGGTTAAAGAAAGTGTGGCTCCCGGCGGCATCATTGATTTAAATGAAAATGCGTTACTCGAAGATCCTTTACAGCCGGTTAAAGCGATTGAAGAAGATATCGAATCACTTACGGGGCCGATTAAAAGGAAACGGTAATGCTAGCACGATTGATTTCTTGGGACCAACAACTGTTTGTTTGGCTTAATAATTTAGGGTCAAAACCCTTCGATGCATATTGGTTGTTTTTGACCAAGCAACTCCATTGGACTCCCTTTTTTATCGTAGTTTTTTATGTAGTATACCGCAAATTGGGTCGGGTTTCGTTTCTATACCTGCTGCTCTTTATGGCCCTGTTGTTGGTAGTTACCGATCAATCTGCCAATGCCTTTAAAAATTATTTCATGCGCTTACGGCCTTGCAATGAGCCAGCACTCGAAGGGTTGATTCGTGTAGTAAAACATAGCGATTCCTTTAGTTTTTACTCGGGACATGCCACCAATTCGATGGCCACGACGGTAGTAATTTTTGCGCTGTTGCGGCCCTATTACAAGTATGCGGCCCTGTTGTTTCTCTTTCCTTTGATTTTTGCCTACAGTCGCATTTACTTGGGCTTGCATTACCCTGGCGATATTTTGACCGGATACTTTTTTGGCGCGGTTTATGGCTATGGTGTGTACCGCTTGTTTCGCAAGTTCGTTTTAAAACAATAATTAGAGCACTCGACTTACCGTCAATCCATCACGGATGGGCAGCAACACCGTTTCTACACGCGGATCGTTTTTCAATAGGGTGTTATATTCCAACAACACTTTCGTACTGGTATCACGTGGATCCAATTCTTCTAAGACTTTTCCGCTCCACAATACATTGTCGGATAAAATAATGCCGCCCGGATTCATCATGGGTAAGATGAGGTGGAAATAGGCAATATAGTTTTCTTTATCGGCGTCGATAAAGACCAAGTCAAATTTTTTATCCAGCGTTGGAATTACCTCTAGGGCATTGCCCAAGTGCGCCGTGATTTGATTTTTCCAAGGCGAAAGGGAGAAATATTTTTGTTGGATGCCCACCAATTCTTCTTTGATGTCAATGGTGTCCAATGTGCCTTCAGGAGCTAAACCTTCGGCCAAACAAAGCGCAGCATATCCGGTATACGTTCCAATTTCGAGTATGTGTTTGGGGCGAATGATTTTCGACAGCATACTCAACACCCGACCTTGGAAATGTCCGCTGAGCATGCGCGGTTGCAATACTTTTTGGTGCGTTTCGCGAAAGAGTTGCACCAACAATTCGGGTTCGTCTTGCGAATGTTGCTCCACATAGTGCTCCAGATCTTCAGAGATGAAATGCATAAGGATGAATTTTGGGCAAAAGTACGAATAGATACTGGAATTTGCGCGGGGGGTGATAGTCGGATAGTGCGGATTTTTAATTGGTGCTTATTACAACTAGCACGGATTGCAAATCCGCGCTATCGGGGTTGTGCGGTTTTTTCATCGTTATTTATAGCTTCAAAGTCCTCTAATTCGTTTTTATTTAAAACAAGGCTCGACGCTACCAGTATGAATTGACAAACCAACTGTCGGATTGTTCGATCCACTTTTCAACCTAAAGCACTCCTCCATTAGAATAAACTTTCGATCAAATTTCTAATTTTCGAACAACAAAATATCTTCGTATCTTCGAGCAGAAAGTGGTGATCCAACGTCGCTAACCAAGGGTTCAAGCGATCTGCTTCGTTTTAAAAAAAATAATATCCCATGAAATTCATCAGCCTCCTGCTTGTGCTTTGCCTTACCCATGAAGGGCCGCGAAAGAAAATAGTTACGTTTTCCACCGAAACCAATCTGCGGGAATGGCGTATCGTCAATGATGGCGTCATGGGCGGGGTTTCCAGCAGTACAATTCGCCTCTCTCCCGAAGGCCATGGCGTCTTCTCGGGTCAGGTTTCCCTAGCCTATAACGGAGGTTTTGCCTCTGTTCAATGGGACACTGCCCAATCGCTTACGCCCGACCAAACCCACTTAGTTCTTCGTGTAAAAGGCGATGGCAAACGCTATGAGTTTCGTCTCAAAAGCACGCGAAACCAAACCGAATCATTCGTCCAACCTTTTCTCACCAATGGTCAGTGGCAGGAAATTCGATTGCCCCTGAAAGACTTTTACCCTCAATTCCGAGGTCGTATGTTGGCGATGCCTAACTTTAATTTTGACCGCATCGCTCAAATTAGTTTTCTTATTGCCAACAAACAGGAAGAAGATTTCACGCTGCTTATCGATTGGATTGCTTTGGAATGAGTCGATGTGGCAATGAGCCGATGTGTCAATGAGTCAATGAGTCAATTTGCCAATTTGAAAATGAACGTATCAACCTTTTCTCGGTACACTTTTAAACCAAATAAACATTTAAACTAAACTCCACTTTTTACTCCACCTGAAACTATAGCCACTAAGCCACTAAGTCACTAAGATTCTGAGTTGTAAATGTGCTAATTTGTCAAATTGATATACTTTCCCAGCTCCACTTTTAAACTCATTCAACCCGATAAACCCAAAACGTTCTTTATCACTCTAAACCCACTGAAAACTGCGACTGCGACTAAGACAATGCGGTTAAAAACCTTGTGAAACTCTGTGCCCAACTTTGTGTAACCTTGTGCTCCAAATAATCAATGTGCCAATGAGCCGATGTGGCAATGAGTCAATGAGTCAATGTGCCAATGAGTCAATGAGTCAATGAGTCAATTTGAAAATGAACAAATCAACCTATTCTCGTTACACTTTTAAACCAAATAAACATTTAAACTAAACTCCACTTTCCCCACCTCAAACCCATAATTCATAATTTATAATTCAAAATTTACAATTCCTATCTACCTTTGCCCCATGGAAGACAAAAAAGACATTCGAGCGCTGACCAAAGACCAACTGCGTGATTTTTTTGTAGCACAAGGCGATCAAGCCTTTCGTGGCAATCAAGTTTATGAATGGCTGTGGACCAAAGGCGCCCATAAGTTTGAAGACATGACCAATGTGTCCAAAGCTACTCGAACCTTGTTGGAAACCCATTTTGTTATCAATCATATTCAAGTCGACCAAATGCAACGCAGTGCCGACGGAACGGTCAAAAATGCGGTGCGACTCCACGATGGTTTGGTTGTCGAAAGTGTGTTGATTCCCACGGCAACCCGCACCACGGCTTGTGTGTCGAGTCAGGTAGGCTGCAGCTTGGATTGTAACTTCTGTGCCACGGCACGCCTGAAGCGTATGCGCAACCTACAACCCGATGAGATCTACGACCAAGTTGTCGCTATCGATCGCGAGAGTCGGTTGTACTATAATCATCCTTTGTCCAATATTGTGTTTATGGGCATGGGCGAACCCCTCATGAACTACCCCAACGTGATGAAAGCCATCGAGAAAATAACTTCCGAAGAGGGCTTAGGCATGTCGCCCAAACGCATTACGGTGTCGACCTCGGGGATTCCAAAAATGATAAAAAAAATGGCCGACGACGGCGTGAAATTTAAATTGGCCGTTTCGTTGCATTCGGCGATTGAAAGCACGCGCAACAAGATAATGCCGTTTACGACCAATTTTCCCCTCACCGATTTGCGGGAGAGTTTGGAGTATTGGTACCAAAAAACCAAAAGTAAAGTCACTTATGAATATGTCGTTTGGCGCGGGATCAATGACAATCACGAAGCTGTAGATGCCTTGGTGAAGTTTTGCAAATACGTTCCGTGTAAGGTCAACTTAATTGAATACAATCCTATCGACGATGGCGAATTTCAACAAGCTTCCGAAGAAGCAATTCAAGCCTATATCGACGCCTTGGAACGCCATGATATTGTCGTGAAAGTCCGTCGCAGTCGCGGCAAAGACATCGATGCCGCTTGTGGGCAATTGGCCAATAAATCATAAAAAAAACGTCTCAGCTATGTTGAGACGTTTTTTTTGAAGGGTTCTTTTTTTAATTTCCAATCACAATAGTTACCGAGGTTCCATTAAAGGTAAACAGGGCGGTATTGTCGCAAGTCCCGTCACCGTAGTCCAAGGTCGCCGTGTTTCCATTGCGCGCGATGGTAATCACACCGCTCACCAATAAGGGTTTGTTGGCGGTGATACAACTCATTTTAACCATCAAAGGTGTGGTAATCGTACTTGTTTGAAGAGTGCTATTTGGAAACGTAGTGGTCCAGTTTCCGGTGACACTATATACATTGTCAATCAGTACATTGGGGGTGTCATACCCTGCTGTGATTTGACGTACACGTTGCCCAACCCGTTGGTATACATTGCCGTTGGGAAGAGTTACACTCATCTCCATATTCATCGTAACCACGGGAAGACTTGGTGTTGTTGCGGTTGCAGGCGTCATGACTCGAGTAAAGGTTTTATTCCCCTCAAATTTGAGGTTGTTGTGGTAAAAATTATCAAACTGATAGTTGATGGTATGGGAAGTGGCTCCCGGGTTGAAGGTAAATGTGATGATAATTCGCCCTTTCACTACATTCCCGCTGGCAAGGGTGCATCCCGTAGTGCCAAAGTCGATGGTTTTGGTCACCTGAGTGCCCGGCGTTAAAGGCGTTCCAAAGGCTGGTACACGCGTTACAGTGGCACAAGGTGGTAAGGCCAAGGCACTCACAGCACTATTTTTGTTGGCAGGATCTAGGTACGTACTTTGTTCTTCATTCATGACAATATCGGTAACATCATTGTTGGCCAAGTCAATTTTGGCATTCACACTGGCTTCTTCAGCGGTGATAGCAGGGGAAGCATCGTCTTTGGTACAACTGGCCAGAAGGCAAGCCCAGCCAATTACAAGAGTTTTAAGCATTGTTTTCAAAAAGCTAATTTTTACGGTTATAGTACTTAGATAAGGAACGTTAAAAAAAGTTTAATGCGAAATCAAAAAACGTTGCGACCCATAGGATTGTTGTATCTTTGAACCGATGAATATTACGGCGCAAATCAAGCAACCCATCCAAGAGGAAATGGAACTTTTTGAAACCAAGTTTCGAGAGTCAATGTCCTCCAAAGTAGCATTGCTTAACCGCATTACCCATTATATCGTCAACCGAAAAGGGAAGCAAATGCGTCCCATGTTTGTGTTTTTAACCGCCAAAATGCTCCATGAAGGAAAAGTCAACGAACGAACCTACCGCGGGGCCAGTGTGATCGAATTGATTCATACCGCGACTTTAGTTCATGATGATGTGGTAGACGATAGCAACCGTCGCCGTGGATTTTTCTCTATCAATGCCTTATGGAAAAATAAAATTGCTGTTTTAGTCGGTGATTATTTGTTGTCCAAAGGGTTACTGCTGTCCATCGATCACGGCGATTTCGATTTGTTGCGCATTATTTCGGTGGCTGTTCGCGAAATGAGTGAGGGGGAATTGTTGCAAATTGAAAAAGCACGCCGCCTTGATATTACCGAAGCGATTTATTACGAAATCATCCGTCAAAAAACCGCTACCTTAATTGCCGCATGTTGTGCCTTAGGTGCCCGTTCAGTATCCGATGACGATGTTGTGGTAGAACGGATGCGAAAATTCGGCGAGTTGATTGGGATGGCTTTTCAAATCAAAGACGACCTGTTTGATTACACCGACGATGCCATTGGGAAACCCACCGGTATTGATATCAAGGAACAAAAAATGACCTTACCGCTGATTTATGCCCTCAACCATTGTACGCCCTCCGAAAAAAGCTGGTGCATCAATTCGATCAAAAACCACAATAAGGATAAAAAGCGGGTCAAGGAGGTAATTCAATTTGTAAAAGACAAAGGCGGACTCACTTTTGCCGAACAAAAAATGACCGAGTTTAAATCGGAAGCCTTGCACCTTTTGCAAAATTTTCCAGCCTCACCCTACAAAGAAAGCCTGGAATTAATGGTCAATTACGTTACTGAGCGTAAAAAATAATTTATTTTTATACTACTCATAGTCAATAGATTAAAAGTATTTTTTTAAAAAAAATCACTTTTTTTATCAAGTGATGCAACCCTTTTTAATCCATTCACGTCTTACCCAATAGAAACCCTAAGGAACAAACGAACATGAAGGTGATCAACCTCCATAACGACGAAAATGAATGGATTGCGCTGGCACTCGAAAACAACCGTCATGCGCAACACCAACTCTACACGAAGTTTGCCCCAAAAATGCTTGGAGTTTGTCGTCAGTATTGCAAAGACATACACCAAGCCGAGGATGTGATGATTACCGCTTTTATGAAAGTGTTTGCCAATTTGAAGCACTTCCAACATAAAGGCAGTTTTGAAGGGTGGATACGTCGAATAATGGTTAATGAATGTATTTCATTTTTGAGGGTGCAAAAGAAAGTGCGGTTTATGGATGATGAAACTTTTTTTGAAGAAACCCATAATCAAATTGAGAGTCAGCTCACTCTAGACGAGATTCAGTTCCTCATTGATCAACTGCCCGACGGCTACAAAATGGTGTTCAACCTGTATTGTATCGAAGGGTATAAACACCATGAGATTGCTGAACTGCTCAATATCAGTGAAGGCACATCCAAATCACAGTTATCACACGCAAGAAAAATGTTGCAACAGCAACTTAACCTTCAAAAAAAATATACCAATGGCACCGAATAATTGGGAAGAACAAATCAAACAAGGCCTACAAGGGCGCGAAATCCAGCCCTCGGCGCAAGCTTGGGATCGCTTGGATGCCATGTTGACCGTCGCCGAGGAAAAAAAAACCAAGCGTCCGTTTGGCGTTTACTTCCGCTATATGGCCGTAGCTGCGTCCGTTTTGGTCCTGCTTTCACTCGGGTTTTATTTTACCTCCAACCTATCCGAACCGGAGTCGAATACCCCAACCGAAGTCACACAAAAGGAGGGAAGTGAGCCCCAACGCCAACCCGAAGGAACAACCGTCAACGCGTTACCCATTGGAACACCCGCACAGACTCAAGCTGTAGCTGTACAACCCGTTGCAACGAAAAGACCAGCGAATCATGAGAAATCAGCTGCCGTTTCACCAAAAAAACGCATCATCAATCCAAAAGTAATACCTACCACCGAAAGTTATACAGCAACTGCAGTGCCTGTACCACAAACGGGAGTACAAAACCAGCCCATGAATCCACAAAACACAACGGGAGTAATCCCCAAAACAGCTGTCGCGGTTGTCCAACCCCAGTTGGCAAAAACCAACATCAAAGTGGATGCTTCAAGTTTGTTGAATCAGGTAGATGGCGAACTCAATCAGTCGTTTCGCGAGCGTATGTTTGACCGCCTTAACCGTAATTATCAATCGGCTAAATCTGCTTTAGCCACCCGCAATCAGGAGTAACAATCATTCATCAAAAAACAAAAATCACTACGTCATGAGAAACTTTATTTTTTATTTGGCCTTAATCCTTTGTGCGATCACGTCAAAATTAACAGCGCAAGAAACCTTTGAATCCAAAGCCCGTGCTATCGCCGACAAAATCGAGCAAGTAACCTTGGAGGAAAAATTAGCGCTAAAAACCGCAGTTGAAGCTGTAAATGTTCGTTTGGAAAAAGGCGAAATTACCGCAGCACAAGCCGCCACAGAAAAGCAAGCTTTAGCCACCGAAACGGCAGCCAAAATTGAGTCACGCGTCAATTTACTAAACGACGAGCTTCGCATTTTAGTGCAAAACAAAGTCGACGGGAAGTTGGCTACCCGCGATACCGTGCACATCCATGGGAAGTTTTTTTCCATCAACTTTGGAAACCATGATAAGAACAAGAAAAAGTATACATTCCACGGTGAAAAACGCACCACCTCGCAGTTTGTCTTTGCGATTGGTTTAAACAATGTCGTTACTGACGGTTCGGTAGAAAATTCTGATTTCCGTTTTGCAGGGTCTCGCTTTTACGAATGGGGTTTTACCTACAATACGCGTTTGTTTAAAAATGACAACTTGTTGCATGTTAAATACGGAATGTCTTTGATGTACAACGATTTACGTCCCACCGATAACCGTGTTTTTGAAAAGCAAGGCGATCAAACTGTATTGGTGACCAGTCCGGTGAATTTAGAAAGTGCACGTTTCCGAAATGTGTATTTGGTTGCGCCGTTACATTTGGAGTTTGATTTTTCCAAAAAAGAAGTGAAAGACGATAAAACATTATTCCGTACGCACAAAAGTTTGCGCTTGGGAGTAGGAGGCTATGCTGGAATTCGCATCAAGTCAAAACAAAAAATTGAGTATGAAATCGACGATATGGAGTACGACCAAAAGGTGAAAGGCGATTTCAATGCTTCCAATTTTATTTATGGGTTGAGTACCTATATCGGGTATCGGGAAACAAGTTTGTATTTGAAATACGATTTGAATCCGCTCTTCCAAAACAATGCCATCAAACAAAACAACATCTCATTGGGCGTTCGCTTCGATCTCAATTAACGCACATGACGATTGGATGAGGGTAGAAAAGACGCTTTATGTAAGGCGTCTTTTTTGTATTTTTACCCGTTCCTAAACAAAACCAAGGTGATTACCAAAGAAACGATTGATAAAGTATACGACGCCGTTCGGGTAGAAGAGGTCATTGGCGACTTCGTGCAGCTCAAGCGCGCGGGCAGTAATTTTAAAGGCTTAAGTCCGTTTTCCGACGAACGCACTCCTTCGTTTATGGTGTCGCCTGTGAAGCAAATTTGGAAGGATTTTAGTACAGGAAAAGGGGGAAATGCGATTGCATTTATTATGGAGCACGAGCATTTTTCGTATCCTGAAGCCATTCGTTATTTGGCCAAAAAATACAATATCGAAATAGAAGAAACGCAACGTACTGATGAGGAGCGCGAGGCGATGAACGAGCGGGAAAGTATGTTTTTGGTGACCGAATTTGCGGCTCAATATTTTCAAAAACAATTGTGGGATACGGAAGAAGGAAAAGCGATTGCATGGACCTATTTCAAAGAGCGTGGTTTTACCAACGATACCATTAAAAAGTTTGGACTGGGTTATTCACCCAATACCTGGGATGCTTTGACCAAGGAGGCGCAGGCCAAAGGATATCAATTGGAATTTCTCGAAAAAACAGGACTGACCATAGTGGGAGAGGATAAAACGTTTGACCGCTTCAAAGGCCGTGTCATGTTTCCAATTCAAAGTTTGTCGGGACGTGTTTTGGGATTTGGGGGGCGTATTCTCACCAACGATAAAAAAGCAGCCAAATATTTGAACTCTCCCGAAAGCGATTTGTACCATAAAAGTAAAGTCCTGTATGGGATTTCCCACGCCAAACAAGCCATTGCCAAGAACGACCGCTGTTATTTGGTGGAAGGCTACACCGATGTGATTCAAATGCACCAAGCGGGTATAGAAAATGTGGTAGCCTCTTCGGGGACCGCTTTGACACCCGATCAAATTCGGTTAATCAGTCGTTTGACCAAAAATATTACCGTATTATTTGACGGTGATGCTGCAGGATTACGTGCGTCTTTGCGCGGTATTGATTTGATCCTCGAAGAAGGAATGAATGTAAAAGTATGTTCGTTTCCCGATGGTGAAGATCCCGATAGTTTTGCCAAAAAAACACCGCTGCACGATTTGTTGGCGTATCTCGACACAGAGGCCAAGGATTTTATCCAATTTAAAGCTTCGCTATTGATGCGGGAAGCCCAAAATGATCCTATTAAAAAGGCCGAACTGATTCGGGATATGGTGGTGAGCATTTCCAAAATTCCTGATCGAATCAAGCGTGAAATTTATATCCAAGAGTGTTCCCGTATCATGGACATTTCTGAAGACGTGTTGTTTAATACGTTGGCCCAGTTGCTCAAAAAAGAGGTAGAGGCTATAGGGAAACAACAAAAGGAAGCTCAAAAAGCATTTGAAGTTCACCGCAATGAAACCCCCGAACAACCCGCCACAGGAGTCGATATTCAGCATCTTTTGGAGCAGCGAATTATTGAAATACTCTTGTTGTATGGAACCCAAGAGGTAGATTTTGAAGATGTCTTGTTAAAAGCTGATGAACGAGGTGAAATGGTTGAGGTGCGGGAATGGAATCGCTATAAGGTTTTTCACCGAATTTACTTGAGTTTACAAGAGGACGAAATTGAATTGGCACATCCGGGGTTCAAACAAATTTACGACGATGTAATTGCCTATTTACACCAGAATGAGCAGTTTGATTTGGACCAATACGTGGCGCAATTACCGCCTGAGCTTTCTGCAACGGTCACGGGAATATTGATGCAAGAAGAACGTGAGTTTTTACACAATTGGGAGTCCAAGAATATTTTGGTGAAAGATAAAGTGCAAGGAATTGCGCAATATGTTACCGAAACTATCCTCACATTGCGTTGGTATTGGGTAAATAAAATTATCGATGAGCTAAAAAAAGAAATCAGCCCGGAGGCTGATTCAGATAATTCAAATACATTAGAGATGATCGTCGACTACTTGGGGTTGACCAGTGTCTTTTCAAAGAAACTCGGACGCGTAATCTCGCGCCACAGTCTCCATTAAACGATATCTAGCGTTTTCGCTTTGTTGACCAAGTCGACCAAATTGGTTACGTTTAATTTTTGTAATAAACGCAATTTGTAAGTGCTGATCGTTTTTTCGTTAAGATTTAAAATCTTAGAAATTTCGTTGTTTTTCTTTCCGTCAGACAAGTAACGCAGTACCTCGATTTCACGGTTGGAAAGTTTACGGTATACCCGTTCGGTTTTGTTTTGTTTGGCAATGAGAGCCAAGTTCTTTTTGATGTTTTCACTCATCATCACCAATCCTTGGTGAACACGGATGATGGTGGTACCTAAGGTTTCCAATTTGGAACTCTTGTGTACATAGCCCGCAGCGCCCGCTTTGATGGCATTAGGAGCGTAAATTTGTTCGTTAAGACTGGAGAAAACAAGGACTTTCGTGTTGGGAAAGTTTTTAATAATCGCTTTAAGTTCGTAAATACTTTTCAGGCCATCCAATTCTAAGTCGATAACCAGTACGTTGATCTCACGGTTCCGAAGGGCGTCGGGCACCATGTAGAAGCTACCTACATTGGATACCACCGCAATTTCGGGGTGATCCCTGAAATACGATTTGACCCCGTAATGAACCACGGGTAAATTGTCGGCTAGACAAACTGTAATCATAATTTAACGTTTTAGAGTGTGTTAGGGTAACTTTATTTTTTCTTTATGTTGTTCCAAAACGTTGAAGATCTTCAGGATTAGCGTAATGCCTCCGGAAGGACACAAACCGGAATCGGTTCCATTTTGTGTCGGTTGGCGCGGTTGAGTCGCTGAAAGATAGTAAAGACTTCAAGCTCGCGGCCTGTGTAAGCATCAGCTTGCTTGCCTTTTTCTTGTTCGCGCATCGCCCATTCCAGTTCGTTATAACTGGCTCCCAACTGATCTTCATCGGTTCGGTTGTCCCCAAATAATCCATCCGTTGGAGCGGCGAGCTGAATTGATTCAGGAATGTTTAAAAACTTTCCAAGTGCGTAGACTTCACTTTTCATCAAATCGGCAATCGGACTTAAGTCGACACCGCCATCCCCGTATTTGGTGTAGAATCCAACGCCAAAATCTTCTACTTTGTTGCCGGTACCAGCGACCAAACGGCCGTGTATACCCGCCAAATAGTATAAAGTAGTCATTCGCAATCGCGCTCTACTGTTGGCCAACGATAAGAAGTAGGCTTTCTCATCGGGACTCGTGGGAACTTCTTTTTTAAAACTTTCAAAAACGGGGGTTAAATCAACGCGCATTCCTGTAACCCCTGGGAACCGCTCTTGCAATTGAGCGATATGTTCTTGCGCGCGATTGACCTGACTCTCGGCCTGATGAATAGGCATTTCTACACACAACGTAGGGAATCCTGTTTGGGCACATAACGTTGAAGTAACCGCCGAATCAACGCCCCCTGAGATTCCTACAACAAAGCCCTTAACGCCAGCTTGAGTTGCATAATCCCGCAACCACTGTACGATGTAGTCGTTTACAAGAGCCGGATTAAACACGTTTTTATTTGTCATTAGTACGGTGATGAAAAGTATTGTATCTCACGTATATTTGCAAAATTATTAATTTATACGAATTCTAATACTTGTTCGTTTTGAATTAATTGACAAAGAAATTAACCATTTTAGAACGTTTTCTTTATTTACGTAAAGGGCGAAGGTAAGGTTTTATTTACGAAAGAAAAATAAATTTTTGTAGGAATGAAAAAATTAATAGGATTGTTTTGCATAGGACTCGTAGCCATTGCTTGTGATTCGAAAGCTAAGGTCGAAAAAGAAGTAGAAGCTATACCTGTAGTGACCAAACTGAATCGGTTTGAACAAGCATTTTATGAGTCCAAGCCCACCGAATTGGCTAAAGTCAAACAACAATATCCCGATTTTTTTCCTGAGGATGTTCCCGATTCCGTATGGATTAATCGCCTACAAAATAAAGATTGGCAGGCACTTTACCGCGAGGTCTCCAAACGCTACAACGATTTTAGCGCTGAGCAAACCGAAATAGACGATGTGTTTAAGCACGTTAAATATTACTTTCCCAAAGTCAAAGAACCCGCGATTTACACGGCCATAGGTGAAATGGATTACCTTAACAAAGCCATTTACACGCAAGATAAGTTGATTATCTCCTTGGAAATGTATCTCGGGAAAAATCATCCCTTTTACGCTGGAATTCCGCAATACATTCGCGATAACTTTGAGCCGCGACAAATGATTCCCGATGTAGTAGCCGCCATAGGTTTTCGGGTAATCCCCAAATCGCGCAAAGCCGACTTTTTGAGTTTGATGATTGATGCGGGGAAAGAATTGTACCTTAAAGATCTTTTGATTCCCGATTATACCGATGCGGAGAAAATTGGATATACGCCCAAGCAACTTCAGTTTTGTCAAGAAAATGAAGCCTATATTTGGGAGAATTTTGTGCAAAACAAATACCTCTACAGCACCGATAGTAAGTTGCCCAACCGATTCATCAACATGGCTCCTTTTTCAAAATTTTATCTCGAAATCGACAACGAAACCCCCGGACGCATTGGCCAATGGGTAGGATGGCAAATCATTCGCTCGTTTGTTGAAAATAATGAAGATGTAACTCCCAAAGACTTGCTCGCGATGGATGCACATCGTATCTTTGAACAATCCAAATACAAACCCAAAAAGAATGAGTAAGCAAACCTTTACCTCGGAAATAAAAGTAAATGTAACCCTCGATGAAAATCGTATTCCCGAGTCCTTAAGTTGGACCGCCATTGACGGTGGAGTCGAAAATGCGGGAGCCAAAGCGGTCTTGTTGTCGTTGTGGGACAGTCAGCAAAAAGAAACTTTACGGATTGATTTGTGGACGAAAGATATGCCAGTAGATGAAATGAAAATCTTTTTTCATCAAACCCTGGTAGCCATGGCCGACACTTACCAACGTGCCACCCAAGACGATAAAATGGCCGATTCCATGCGGGATTTCTCTGATTTTTTTGCCGAAAAATTGAATTTGAAGGGGTAAGCTAGCGTACCGATGTTCGCCGTAAATCTTTTATTCCTTTTTCATAGGCTTTGAGCAATAAACTTCTCGCTTGAACGCTAAACTCCCAACGTTCGCCCCCATGTATCGAGGTGCTGGTGCTGCTTCCCGTAAATCGCTTGGAATACAACAGGGTTTGTTTTTTGAGGTCGTAACATTCCAAGGTAATATGCGCCTGATTTTGTTTCTGTGTTTGCTGAAAACGGGAATTGTAGTTAAGGAGTCCCATTTCATCTCTAGCAATGACGGCTTTACATAAAATTACATAATCACAAGTTGGAACCCCCAACGCCAATTGTTTCAAGGCCGTTAATTTCATCTGTACTTTAGCGTCTTTCGGAATAGTAGCACTTTGTATTTGATGGGGAAAGTAAAGACGATCGCCCAAAATTGCTTTGAAGTCGGTTTGTATTGCCGTGTTGAGTGCACCATAGACTTCTGGCGGACAATCGATTTCCAACAACAACCAATTACCGGTACGAAAATCTACCCCGCCTGCTGGTCCCTGCGAAAGCATCGTGTATTTGGCTGCATTGCAACCTGATAAAAGCATTGTGGAAAGAGTGAGAAGGATCAAGGGAAAGGCAAAAAAGATCGATTTTCTCATGGCAAAAAAATATTAAGGAAAGGGTGATTTCCGGATCGTTTCATTGATGGACTCGATATACGTCAAAAGTTCCTCGCGACCTACTTTAGTCTCTGAAGAAGTGATAAAATAAGGAGGCATTTCTTCCCAATTTTCTGCCAATAGTTTCTTTCGGTAAGCCGCCACATTGGATTCAGCTTTTACCCGCGTAATTTTATCCATTTTGGTAAAGACCAAACAAAAGGGGATGCCGTTTTCCCCCAAATAATTGATAAATTCCAAATCGATTTTCTGAGCTTCCAAACGCACATCAATTAAAACAAAAGCACATACCAATTGGGTTCTTTTTTCAAAATAATCGGTGATAAATTTTTGAAAAGTAGCTTTGGTCGATTTTGACACACGAGCATAGCCATACCCCGGTAAATCGACCAAAAACCAATTTTGATTGATTTTGAAATGATTGATTAACTGGGTTTTACCGGGTCGCCCCGATGTTTTAGCCAAATTTTTATGGTTGGTCAACATGTTAATCAGTGAAGATTTTCCCACATTGGAACGCCCAATAAAGGCATATTCGGGAAGGGGTTCTTGAGGGCATTTACTGACCACAGAATTGCTGATGATAAATTCGGCGCTATTGATTTTCATGCCTTATAAACCTTCTTTTTTAAGCCATGTTTCCAAATGCTGATTGAATGCTTCAGGTTGTTCCATCATCGCAGCATGGCCACATTGGTCAATCCAATACAAATCCGAATTAGGCATTAACTTGTGGAATTCTTCGGCAACTTCAGGCGGTGTAACTCGGTCGTTTTTCCCCCAAATAATACAGGTTTTGACATGCATTTTGGGTAAATCTTTTCCCATATTGTGACGAATGGCACTTTTGGCAATCGTAAGTGTTTTTAAAACTTTAATACGGTCATTTACAATAGAAAACACCTCGTCTACCAATTCAGGAGTAGCCATCTTGGGGTCGTAAAACACGTCTTCGGTTTTCTTTTTGATGTATTCGTAATCTCCGCGTTTGGGGTAACTGTCTCCCATGGCGCTTTCATACAAGCCCGAGCTCCCTGTGATTACTAAACCCGCCACTTTTTCGGGATACATTTTCGTATGGTACAACGAGATATGTCCTCCAAGAGAATTGCCCAAAAGAATTACGCGCGAAAACCCTTTGTAGGTGATAAAATCCTTGACGTATTTCGCAAAAGCTTTGACGTTGGTTTTTAAAATGTTTTGGGTGTAAAGCGGTAATTCAGGAATCACCACTTTGTAGCCTCGGGTTGAAAAGTGATCGGCAACCGCTTTAAAATTACTCAATCCGCCCATCAATCCATGCAACACCACGATTGGGGTGCCTTCTCCAGCTTCATAATATTGGTACTTACCCTCTTTTTTTGCGCTTACATCCATAGTGAATCTTACGATTTTGCTTGGTTACAAATATAGTTTTTTAAACCTAATATCCCAGTGCTCTCATCATTATTTGCGGTGATGTTTCTTCGCGATTTTGATTCAATACACCCAAAGGCTAATCGTCTTGAAATCAGAACTTCATTTTTTCAAAACGCTTCAAAACTGTTAAATCTTCCATGGGGTTTGTGGTAAGTATCGATAAACAACACCTTAAAATGAGATTTTTTTATCCATTATCCACAATTGTTAAACTTTTGGTAAAAGACCCTTTTCCGTGTTGTTCGAGGATTTTTCTTTAAAGTGGTAAAACTTATCAACAAAGTGGAGGAAAGTGGTAAAAGGTGGTAAAATCTTTCCTATTTTTGTTCCCATACATCCGATTTCGCATAATGAACGCATTAATAGGGACATACGAGTGTAAAGTTGATGCCAAAGGAAGGCTTTTGATGCCTGCGCCTTTGAAGAAGCAACTTGCGGCTGTACTTCAGGACGGTTTCGTGCTGAAGCGCTCGGTATTTCAACCTTGTTTGGAGTTGTACCCTATGGCGGAGTGGAATCTGATGATGCAAAAAATCAACAAGCTCAACAAGTTTGTCAAAAAAAATAACGACTTCATTCGTCGCTTTACAGCGGGGGTTAAAGTGGTTGAAATTGACAACTTGGGCCGCTTATTAGTCCCCAAAGACTTAACCGCTTTTGCCCAAATCTCCAAAGATGTAGTCTTATCATCGGCGGTACATATCGTCGAGATCTGGGATAAAGACTTGTATGAAAAAGCAATTGATGATTCTGTCGTTGACTTTGCAGATTTGGCCGAAGATGTAATGGGAAATGTAAACGACGATGATCATGGACTATCATAACCCCGTATTGTTGCAGGAAACCGTTGACGGTTTGGCAATTCGTCCCGATGGCGTCTATGTTGACGTGACCTTTGGAGGCGGGGGGCATTCGCGTGAAATTTTACGTCGTTTGGGTCCGGAGGGAAAACTGTTTGCTTTTGATCAAGATGAAGACGCTTGGGCCAATGCGATTGAGGATGCACGGTTCACTTTGATTCCCGAAAACTTCCGATACCTTAAACGCTTTCTCCGATTTCATGGGGTTCGTGCCGTCGATGGGATATTGGCCGACTTAGGCGTATCGTCCCACCAGTTTGACGTGCCCGAGCGCGGATTTTCAACACGTTTTGAGGCGAAATTGGACATGCGAATGAGTCAGCAAAATGAATTAGACGCCTATCAAGTCATCAACACCTATGATGAAAGTGCGTTGCGCAGTATGTTTTTGTTGTATGGCGAGCTCAAACAAGCTCCCGCTTTTGCGCGAACTATCGTCGAAGCACGCAGTCAAAAACCAATTGAAACCACCGCCGATTTGAAACAGGTTTTGGCCAAATATTTACCCGCACATTTGAGTAATAAAATTTTGGCACAAATCTATCAAGCCATTCGAATTGAAGTGAATCAAGAAATGGAAGTGCTCAAAGATTTTTTGACACAATCTCTAGAAGTATTGCGCCCTGGCGGACGATTGAGTGTGATTTCCTACCATTCTTTGGAAGATCGTTTGGTGAAACGCTATGTCAAAAACGGAATGTTTGAAGGCGAACCCGAACGCGATTTCTTTGGGAATTATTCGGTGCCTTTCAAAACTATTGGGAAGCTCATCGTGCCTAGTGCAGCAGAAATTAGTACAAACAATCGTGCTCGAAGTGCGAAACTACGTATAGCCGAAAAATTAGGATGAAACGAGGAATATATAGCTTACTAAAAGCCCGATTTCTAGTGGATGAGTCCGCCTCACAAAACTGGCGGTTTATTCTATTTCTGATTTTATTGGCCATTATCATGATCGCCAATACCCATCGGTATGAACAAAAGGTGTTTCGTATCGCCGAATTGAATAATGAAGTAAAAGAATTGCGTTCGCGATTTGTTGATCGCCGTTCGCAATTGATGAAACTCCGTATGGAGTCGACCATTTCAAAAAAAATGGAAGCCCGTGGGATCAAACCTTCTCCCGTGCCTCCACAGAAGATAACCGTAACCAAAAAAGAATCGAAAGGATTTTGGAGTTCCCTATGGCAGGAGTAAACAACGATAAAGCACTTTCTTACCGAACCTACCTTACCGCGTTGGTCTTTTTCCTCATGGCGATTGCTATCGTGGTAAAATTGACTAATATCCAGTGGGTAGAGGGACCCTATTACCGAAAGTTAGCCAAAGAACGTTCGGTAAAAACCTTTGTTATTCCCGCCAATAAAGGCAATATCTATTCTGCCGACGGGAGTTTATTAGCGACTTCCATTCCCAATTACACCATACGCTTTGATGCGATGGCGCCTAAACTCGAAGATTTTGAAGCCCATGTCCCCGATTTAGCCCAAGCCTTATCCAAGATGTTGGGCAAACCCGCTTCCCATTACCAAGATATGTTGCGCAAAGCACGCGCCAACAAAAACCGATACTTGTTTATCGCTGATGATTTGACCTACACGCAGTACATGGATTTCAAAGCGATGCCCTTGTTCAACAAAGGGGCCTACAAAGGGGGTATGATTGTAGAACAACATACCGTTCGGGAGCATCCCATTGGGAAAGTGGCCGAACGGACCATTGGTTACGAACGAGTTTTGGACGATGGTACAGTAAAACGTATCGGAATTGAAGGGGCGTTTAGCAAGTATTTACGGGGAGAAGATGGTAAAATTTTGAAACAAAAAATTGCCAAAGGTCAATGGAAACCCATTCGGGATGAAAATGAAAAAGAACCCCGCGATGGCTACGATGTGATTTCAACCATCGATGTTTTCATTCAGGATATCGCCCACCATGCCTTGCTAAAGCAATTGGAAGAATACGGGGCTGAGCATGGCTGTGTGGTGGTTATGGAGACCAAAACGGGTTATGTACGAGCGATTTCCAATTTGGGCCGTGATGAAAAATCAGGCAACTACTACGAAACCATCAACTATGCGGTAGCGGAGTCGCACGAACCCGGTTCTACGTTCAAACTAGTAGATATGATCGCCTTGTTGGAGGATAAAAAAGTGGATACGAGTGCGGTGTATAATACCAACGGCGGGGTGATTACGTACCGAGGTAAAAAAGTACGCGATTCTCATGAGGGAGGCTATGGAAGTATCTCTTTGGCACGCGGATTTGAAGTTTCGTCCAACACCGTCTTGGTGCAAGCGGTTTATGAAAATTACAAAGGCAATCCCAAACAATTCGTGGATCGCATCGACCGCATGGGATTGAATAAACCCTTGGGATTACCGTTCAAAGGCGAAGGCGTTCCGTTTATCCCACAACCCGGTGAAAAGGGTTGGAGCGCTATTGCATTACCCTGGATGGCTTTTGGCTACGGGGTTTCGGTGACGCCACTGCAAACATTAACCCTATACAATGCCATCGCCAATAATGGAGAAATGGTAAAACCGTTGTTCGTTTCTGAGATAAAAGAATGGAACAATACCATTAAAAAATACAATAAGGAAGTGATAAACCGTCGCATTTGTTCGCCAGAAACCATTAAAAAGTTGAAGGCGATTATGGAAAATGTAGTCAAACGCGGTACGGGTTCAAAGTTGTATTCCAAAGATTTCTCTATGGCCGGAAAAACGGGAACAGCGCAAGCCAATTACGCAAAAAATGGGGGCAATGAAAAGCATTACATTTCGTCATTTGTGGGCTTTTTCCCTGCCGACAAGCCCAAGTATTCGTGTATCGTTGTAGTGCACAAGCCCAACACGTCCAACAACAATTACTATGGCGCCGATGTAGCGGGTCCTGTATTCAAACGTATTGCGCAGAAGATTTTTACCGATGCGCCCGCCATGAATAAAGTGCACAATGTGGATGCCAAAATTGCGCGTCAAGAACAACAATACAATGCCTACTATCAAAAATTGCAAAAAACCAAAAATACCATGCCCAATCTGAAAGGGATGCCCGGCATGGATGCCATTGCTTTGTTAGAAAATATGGGCATGAAAGTTAAAGTCAAAGGGATAGGGAAAGTGAAGTCCCAATCGTTGCGACCTGGAGAAATCCTCCGAAAAAATACACCCATCACCCTAGAATTATCATAATGCAACTCAAAGATTTACTATACCGCGTAGCTTTAGAATCGGTTAAAGGACCGACCGATATTCCTGTGGCTAAGATTGAATTTGATTCCCGCAAAGTTACTTCGGGGGATGTGTTCGTAGCCTTACGCGGAACACTAGCCAATGGACATGATTTTATCGAAAAAGCAATCACTTTGGGTGCTGTAGCGGTGGTATGTGATACGCTTCCCGAAACGCTTTTACCCCAAATCACCTATATCCAAGTGGCCGATACCAATACTGCTTTGGCATGGATGGCGAATAACTTTTATGATAATCCTTCCACCAAATTACAATTGGTAGGCGTAACGGGAACAAATGGGAAGACAACCATTGCAACACTGTTGTATCAATTGTTTAAAAAAGCCGGATTCAAAGTCGGATTGCTTTCCACCGTAAAAGTGATGGTTGATACCCACGAATTTCCTGCCACACATACCACGCCCGATTCCCTCACGATCAACCGGTATTTGGCCGAAATGGCCGAGGTGGGATGTGAATATTGTTTCATGGAAGTAAGTTCCCATGGGGTACACCAAAAACGAACCGAAGGATTGGTGTTCAAAGGAGGTGTTTTTACCAACTTAACCCATGATCATTTGGATTACCACAACACTTTCGCAGAATACCGTGATGTGAAAAAATCATTTTTTGATCATTTGCCCAAAACTGCTTTTGCACTCATCAATACCGACGATAAAAATGGTGCAGTTATGGTTCAAAACACCGGGGCCCGAACCCTTTCGTATGCCTTGAAATCTATGGCCGATTACAAAGCACAGGTGTTGGAAAATCAGTTGTCGGGGTTGCTTTTAAAAATCAACGAGCAAGAAGTATGGGTCAAATTAATCGGATCCTTCAATGCCTACAACGTTTTGGCCATTTATGGAGTTGCCATTGAGTTGGGACTCGAAAAATCAGAGGCTTTACGCCTTTTGTCTGAATTGGAGAGTGTTTCAGGACGCTTTCAGTTTGTGGTTTCGCCCAACCAAATTACAGCGATTGTCGATTATGCGCACACGCCCGATGCCTTAGCCAATGTGCTGAAAACGATTGGCGACATTCGTACCCGCAACGAACAATTGATAACCGTAGTGGGGTGTGGTGGCGATCGCGACAAAACCAAGCGTCCGATTATGGCCAATATTGCCGCAGAACATAGCGACAAAGTCATTTTTACCTCGGATAATCCACGTACGGAAGACCCGCAACAAATTTTAACTGAAATGGAAGCTGGTGTAGAACCCCAACATTTCAAAAAAACCCTTTCGATTTTAGATCGAAAACAAGCCATAAAAACCGCATGTCAAATGGCTCAACCCCACGATATTATCCTGATTGCTGGTAAAGGTCACGAAACCTACCAGGAAATCAATGGGGTGCGCCACGATTTTGATGATTTAAAAATAGTTACCGAATTCCTCCAACGCTTAAATTCCTAACCCATGCTTTACTATTTGTTTGATTATCTCGATAAACAATTGGATGTGCCCGGCGCAGGGGTGTTTCAATACATCACCTTTCGCTCGGCTTTAGCGCTCATTCTATCGTTAATGATTTCTACCATTTATGGAAAGAAAATCATCAATTTTTTACGCAACCAACAAGTGGGTGAAACCATTCGAGAACTGGGTTTGGAAGGACAAACACAAAAGGCTGGAACGCCAACGATGGGAGGGTTAATTATCATTATTGCTACGCTGATCCCCGTTTTATTGTTGACCAAATTAAACAACATCTATGTGATCTTATTGGTCGTCACCACCCTTTGGATGGGAACTATTGGCTTTATTGACGATTATATCAAAATTTTCAAAAAAGATAAACAGGGCTTAAAAGGCATTTTTAAAGTCATCGGTCAAGTTGGTTTGGGATTGATTGTGGGGTCTGTCTTGTATTTTCACCCCGGAGTAACCGTTCGTGAAAAGTCGACGGCGCCCGTTACCTTCAATCAAACCCAAAACACGATTGCTCCCACAGCCAAAGAAATCAAGTCAACCACAACGACCATTCCGTTTATGAAAAATAACGAGTTGGAGTATGCGCAAATTTTAAAACCATTCACCGACGATTACCATCAATGGGCTTGGTTAGTGTTTATTCCGATTGTGATTTTTATCATTACAGCGGTTTCAAATGGAGCCAACCTCACCGACGGGATTGACGGTCTCGCGGCTGGAACCTCGGCCATATCGGTACTCGCGTTGGGAATTTTTGCATTCATCTCCGGAAACATCATTTTATCCAGCTATTTGAATGTCATGTACATCCCCAATTCGGGAGAAATGACGGTATTCATTGCGGCTTTTGTGGGTGCTTTGGTCGGTTTTCTTTGGTACAATTCGTATCCCGCCTCAGTGTTTATGGGCGATACGGGGAGTCTTACCATCGGCGGAATTATTGCCGTACTCGCAATTTCGGTTCGAAAAGAAATGCTTTTGCCTGTTTTGTGTGCCATTTTCTTTGCCGAAAGTGCCTCAGTAATCATTCAGGTTTCCTATTTCAAGTACACCAAGAAACGATTTGGCGAGGGACGACGGGTTTTTCTAATGTCGCCTTTGCACCATCATTATCAGAAAAAAGGCTACCATGAAAGTAAAATTGTAACCCGCTTTTGGATTGTTACGATTATGCTCGCTATTGTCGCTATTGTTACTCTAAAATTACGCTAGAATGAAACGATTGGTTGTGCTTGGTGGGGGCGAAAGTGGCGTGGGAACTGCCATTTTGGGTCAGAAAAAAGGATACGAGGTGTTTGTATCCGATTTTGGAGCAATCAAGCAACATTACAAAGACGTTCTTACACAATACACCATTCCGTGGGAAGACAACCAACACACGGAAGCTTTGATTCTCAACGCCGATGTGGTGATGAAAAGTCCAGGAATTCCTGATAAAGCCCCTATTGTGAAAAAGTTGGTGGAAAAAGGAATTCCCGTGATTTCAGAAATCGAGTTTGCCTATCCCTATACCGACGCGATCACCATCGGAATTACTGGAAGCAACGGCAAAACGACCACAACGATGCTCACCTATCATTTGCTCAAAGAAGGCGGATTGAATGTGGGCTTGGGTGGAAATATTGGAAAAAGTTTTGCTTGGCAAGTGGCCGAAGAAAATTACGATTGCTATGTGCTTGAATTGAGCAGTTTCCAGTTGGATGGTATCGTGCATTACAAACCCCATATTGCGATCATTACCAACATTAGCCCCGATCATTTGGACCGCTATGAGTACAAGTATGAAAACTACATCGCTTCCAAATTTCGAATCACGATGAATCAAACCGAGGACGATTACCTCATTTACGACAACGATGACGAAGCCATTAGCCAGTGGCTCCAAAACAATAAAATCAATGCAAAACCCATTCCGTTTTCGGTAACCAAAGTACTTAAAAACGGAGCTTATTTAAACGACAAAACTATGGAAATCAACATCAACCAAGAGGAGTTCATGATGGAAACTGCTCAAATTTCATTGGAAGGAAAACACAATTTAAAAAACGCAATGGCAGCGACCTCTGTGGCGCAACTCATGCGTATCCGCAAACAAACCATTCGGGAGAGTTTGTCCAATTTCCAGGGGGTAGAACACCGTTTGGAAAAAGTGTTGAAAATCCAAAATGTACAATACATCAACGATAGTAAGGCGACCAATGTCAATGCGACCTATTTTGCCTTGGAAAGCATGACTACTCCTACGGTGTGGATTGTAGGGGGCGTTGATAAAGGAAATGATTACACCGAATTGATGGCTTTGGTTCATGAAAAAGTGAAAGCCATTATTTGCTTAGGTGTTGAAAATAAAAAAATCATCGATGCTTTCGGAAATGTAGTAGACATGATGGTGGAAGTCGATAATATGCGCGATGCCGTGAATACAGCCAAACACATTGCCGAAAAAGGCGATACCGTGCTTTTGTCTCCTGCATGTGCGAGTTTTGACTTGTTTGAAAACTATGAAGACCGCGGACGTCAGTTCAAAGATGCCGTTCGGAATTTATAGATAAACCACTATTGTAAAAGCTCACTTGAGGTTTTTGACTCAAGAATCAATTTTTACAAGAGGGTGCAGAAGGAGCCGAGAACCAAAAGGTTGCATGTCATGCTGCATTGCTGTCGTTTCAATGCAAGTAGACCATCAATGGTTCGGTTCGTGTTTAGGATAGAAAATAAAATAACCCATGAAAAACCTGATTAACAGCTTACACGGAGATAAAGTCATTTGGGCGCTAGTCGCCTTCTTGGCGGTGTTTTCCTTTATGCCCGTATTTAGCGCCAGTAGTAATTTGGCCTATATGCGTCATGGTACAGGAAACACGCTTACCTACTTGATTAAGCATGCGGTGCATATCATCATTGGGTTTTTTATCATTTACAAAATACATAAAGTTCCTTACCATTATTTCAGAGGGGTGTCTCGAATAGCGTTGCCCTTTGTGTGGCTGTTGTTGGGCTATACACTCGTCAAAGGAACTGTAATCGACGGGGCCAATGCGAGTCGTTGGATTCAAATTCCGTTTCTGGGCATTTCGTTCCAAACGTCAACTTTTGCAGCGATAGTGTTGTACGTATATGTGGCACGCTACCTCTCCAAAACTCGGGAAACCCCACTGACGTTTAAAAATTCATTAGTCGACCTTTGGCTTCCAGTTTTTATTACCTTAGGATTGATTTTTCCAGCCAATTTCTCCACGGCAGCCTTGTTGTTTGCCATGGTGCTAATGATTGCCTTTATCGGGAAATATCCGTTGCAATATATCGGACTCATTTTGGCTTTAGCGGTGGCGGCAGCTTCGTTTTTTGTGCTTCTAGTCATTGCCTTTCCCAAAGCCTTTCCCAACCGCGTCGATACGTGGAAAAGCCGTATTGAAAATTTTACCTCCGACAAACCCGGTGAGGATGATTATCAAATTGAAAAGGCCAAAATTGCGATAGCTTCTGGGAATGTTTATGGGTTGGGACCCGGTAAAAGTGTCCAAAAAAACTTTCTGCCGCAATCGTCTTCCGACTTTATTTATGCCATTATCGTAGAAGAATATGGGTTGATGGGCGGATTGACGATCCTGTTTTTTTACATGCTCTTACTCTTCCGATTTGTGATAGCTTCTCACAAAGCCAATACGCTTTTTGGCAAGTTGGTCGTCATCGGTCTCGGATTTCCTATTGTTTTTCAAGCGTTAATCAATATGGCAGTAGCCGTTGAATTGTTGCCCGTTACAGGTCAAACGCTTCCTTTAATCAGTTCGGGGGGAAGTTCGGTATGGATGACTTGTATTGCTTTGGGAATTATCTTGAGTGTGACCAAAAAAGAAGAGGAAATTGCGCAAGAAGAAGCCGATAAACAACGTCGTGAGGAAGCTTTACAACGGTTGATTGATAAACAATTGTTGGAAGAAGAGGAAGCCGAACGTGCGGGAAACCAAGGGCAAAATGAAGATGATAATCCGATGAATGCTGTTTTAAATCGTTAGCCATGAAAAAGTATAAATTCATATTGAGCGGTGGGGGAACTGGCGGACATATTTATCCGGCCATTGCAATTGCCAATGCGTTAAAACAACGTTTTCCTGACGCTGATTTTCTTTTTGTAGGTGCCGAGGATAAAATGGAAATGCAGAAAGTACCTCAAGCAGGGTATGCTATCGAGGGATTGTGGATTGCAGGATTGCAACGAAAACTCACACTACAAAACATGATGTTTCCGTTTAAATTGTTGAGCAGTTTATGGAAGTCCCGACGTATTTTGAATCGCTTCCAGCCCGATGTGGTCATTGGAACTGGCGGATTTGCTAGCGGCCCTTTATTGCAAATGGCCAATAGTAAAGGCATTCCTACCTTGATTCAAGAGCAAAATTCCTATCCAGGCATTACCAATAAATTGTTGAGTAAAAAAGCAAATGCGATTTGTGTGGCGTATGAAAATTTAGAACGCTTTTTTCCTAAAGAGAAAATTGTTGTCACAGGGAATCCTGTGCGTCAAGATTTGCTTGAATTGTCGGATAAACGCGAAGAAGGGCAATCGTATTTTAAACTAGACCCAAAAAAGAAAACGTTACTGGTGCTGGGTGGAAGTTTAGGCGCACGTCGCATTAACCAATTGTTGGCAAAAGAACTTGATTTTTTGTTGGAACAAGGGATTCAAGTGTACTGGCAATGTGGAAAACTCTATTTTGAAGAATACAAACATTTGAATGAGAAACCGAATGTGCAAGTGACTGCGTTTATTGACCGAATGGATTTGATTTATGCCGCGGCCGACGTGGTGATTTCCCGAGCAGGCGCTTCTTCGGTTTCAGAATTGTGTTTGGTGGGAAAACCAACGTTGTTTATCCCTTCGCCCAATGTGGCCGAAGATCATCAAACCAAAAATGCTAAGGCTATTGTGGATAAAGGCGGAGCGGTATTGTTACGCGAGGACGAATTGGATGAAAAATTTGAAAGCACTTTTTCAATGTTGTTATCCGATGAAAATTGGCAACAGGAATTATGTCAAAATATTAAAAAGTTGGCTAAACCCAATGCTACTCGTGATATCGTTGAAGAAATAATAAAATTGGTGCAGTAACAATAACAATTAGAAATAACAATAAGAATGCTGTTGGAAATAGTCAGAGCTATGAAAATCATTGAAATTGAACATTGCCATTGCCATTGATTTTGCCATTGAATTTTAACATAAATATGAATCTAAACCAAATCCATAACGTCTATTTCATCGGAATCGGAGGCATCGGGATGAGTGCCCTTGCGCGGTATTTCCAATTCATAGGAAAAAACGTGGCCGGTTATGATAAAACACCTACGCGTCTCACCGATGAGTTGGTTGCAGGCGGTATGCCCATTCATTTTGAAGATTCCATTGCAGCGATTCCGTCGACTTTTACGAAAGACACTACACTGGTGGTCATTACGCCCGCCATTCCCCAAAATCACGCGGAGTGGAACTATTTGGTTGAAAAAGGCTTTGTCATCAAAAAGCGGGCAGAAGTTTTAGGTTTAATTACCCAAGGTACTTATTGTTTTGCAGTGGCAGGAACGCACGGAAAAACAACTACATCAAGTATTTTGGGTCATATTCTCTATGAAAGTGGTGCCGATGTGACCGCCTTTTTGGGAGGAATTGTTGAAAATTACCATTCCAATTTGATTGGACACGGAAAAACAATTTCGGTAGTGGAAGCCGATGAATTTGATCGTTCCTTTCTGCATTTACATCCTGATTTGGCTTGTGTAACCTCAATGGATGCCGACCATTTGGATATCTATGGAGATGCTACGGCGATTGAGGAATCCTTCCGAGAATTTGCGGCCAAAGTTTCCAATCCAAAACATTTGTTTGTGCCCAAAGGATTGCCCTTGGAGGGAACAACCTTAGGGATTAATGAAGAGGCCGATTTTGTCGCACATCATATTCGGGTGGAAAACAGCGCCTATGTGTTTGATGTTAAAACACCCACAGAAACGATTTACAATATTGCCTTTGGATTGCCAGGGCATCACAATTTAATGAATGCCTTAACCGCTTTAGCAATGGCTTACACGTACGGCACCCCAACCGGTTCCATTGCTAAAGCTTTGGCTTCATTTCAAGGCGTGCAACGTCGTTTTTCGTATCAAATTAAAACTCCTGAAAAGGTGTATATAGACGATTATGCACACCATCCGACGGAAATTAATGCGGTACATCAAGCGGTACGCGAATTGTATCCCGGAAAAAAGGTGACGGCTATTTTTCAACCTCATTTATTTAGCCGAACAAAGGATTTTATTGAGGGTTTTGCAGCCAGTTTATCCCAGTTTGACGAAGTAATTTTGTTGGATATATACCCCGCGCGTGAATTGCCTATCGAAGGGGTAACCTCAGCTTGGTTAATGAGTAAGATGACGCTTACTGAGGTGAGACTTTTGAGCAAGGAAGAACTTAGGGTACAAATCCCCCAAATTAACACTCCTGTCTTGGTAACAATAGGGGCTGGCGATATTGGTGAAATGGTTCCAGAAATTAAAAAAATATGGGCATAAATAGCAACACTTGGTCCACCATTCGATTGGTGCTAATCCTAGGATTGGCGGGGTTTTTGTATGCTTTTTCCTCGCTGCGCAATGGCCGTCGATCCCTGCAAAAAACAGAGGTTGTTTTTGTAGGTGAAAGCAACAGTTTTATGCGCCAGGAAACGGTTAATAAATTGTTAATAGAAAATAAAAGTGACCTGCGAAGCATTACTAAAGAGCAATTAAATTTGGATAAATTGGAGTCTTCTGTCAATAAAAATCCAATGGTTGAGAAATCAGAGGTTTACGTAAGTGTTGACGGAGTATTGCGGGCTGAAGTCGTACAACGAACGCCTGTAGCGCGCGTTATGGTAGGCGAAACGTCGTATTATTTGGATAAAAATGGAAAACAAATGCCTTTGTCCAATCATTACACCGCTCGAGTGCCCTTGCTGACTGGTTCAATCACCGATGAAGTGATGCCGAAGCTTACCGCAGTGATGGCCATGATGCAGAAGGATCCATTTTTGAAAAAAAATATAATTAGTGTACGCGTGTTAAACGATAAAAGTCTGGAAATGGCTTCGCGCAATCACCCCTTTGTCATTGAATTTGGACAATTGGTGCATCCGGAACGAAAGTTTTTGAATTACAAAGCCTTCTTCCAAAAAGCAGTGAAAGACAGTACACTAGAAAAATATAAACGCATCAATTTACGGTTTATCCACCAAGTTGTATGCACCCGATAAACAAACAGTAAGTGACCATTTTTGAACTATGAACCCGAAAGAAAGCATTGCCGTAGGATTAGATATTGGAACAACCAAGATTGTGACCATGATCGGAAAGAAAAACGAGTATGGGAAATTGGAAATTTTGGGCGTTGGAAAAGCCAAAAGTTTGGGCGTTTCCCGTGGGGTTGTCAACAACATTACCCAAACCATTCAATCCATCCAACAAGCGGTATTAGAAGCCGAGGAAAATTCCGGTTACAAAATCAATGATGTAGTCGTTGGGATTGCAGGACAGCACATTCGCAGCATCCAGCATACCGATTATTTGATCCGCAGCAATCCAGAAGAGGTGATTAGCGAAAAGGATATTCAATTGTTGGTCGATCAAGTAAGTCGTTTGGCGATGTTGCCTGGGGAAGAGATTATTCACGTGTTGCCGCAAGAGTTCAAGATTGACGGTCAATCCGACATCAAAGAGCCTATCGGGATGTACGGGGGGCGTTTGGAAGCAAGTTTCCATGTGGTCGTTGGACAAGCGTCTTCTATCCGAAATATTGGGCGATGTGTCCAAAGTTCGGGTATTGAATTATCGGGCCTAACGTTAGAGCCTTTAGCCTCTGCGGATGCCGTATTGAGTCAGGAAGAAAAAGAGGCTGGTGTTGCCTTGATTGATATCGGAGGGGGAACAACCGACTTGGCTATTTTCAAAGATGGAATTATTCGTCACACGGCTGTAATTCCTTTTGGTGGGAATGTGATTACCGAAGACATCAAAGAAGGCTGTTCAATTATCGAAAAGCAAGCAGAGTTGTTGAAAGTGAAGTTTGGATCGGCTTGGCCAGGAGAAAATAAAGACAATGAAATCGTTTCGATACCCGGGGTTCGTGGACGTGACCCCAAAGAAATTTCGCTAAAGAACTTATCCAAAATTATTCATGCCCGCGTGGTTGAAATCATTGAACAAGTTTTTGCCGAAATCAAAGCGTATGGCCATGAAAATCCACGCAAGAAATTGATTGCTGGGATTGTATTGACGGGAGGTGGTTCACAGTTGAAACATGTAAAACAATTGGTTGAATACATCACGGGAATGGACACGCGTATTGGGTATCCCAACGAACATTTGGCGGGAAATTCTAGTGAGGAAATTTCAAGTCCGTTGTATGCCACAGCCGTTGGATTGGTGATGAATAGTGTGGCAAACAATACCCAAAGTGCTTACCGTATTGAATTGCAACAAGCGCCTCAACCCGTTGCAGCCCCTGTACCGCCTGTAGTCCCAGTAAATGAGGTGCCGCCTGTGGTTTCCGTCACGCAAGAGGTAGAAGAACCTGTAGCGACAACTCCACAAGCACCGAGTACCGAGAGTACCATTCGACGATCGTTTTTTGATCGGTATGTCGATAAGATTAAAGATTTTTTAGATAACGCAGAATAAGTAGACAGCAAAATACAAACAAAACCAAAATCGTATGATGAGCAACTCAGAATTTGGAAGCATCTCATTTGATTTGCCTAAAAACCAATCAAATGTTATTAAGGTAATCGGTGTTGGCGGCGGCGGAAGCAATGCCATCAACCACATGTTCAAACAAGGAATCAAAGGTGTAGACTTCGTGGTATGTAACACGGATGCACAGGCTTTGCAAAACAGTCCTGTTCCCAATAAAATCCAATTGGGTGTGGGGTTGACTGAAGGGCTTGGTGCGGGTGCCAATCCTGAAGTCGGTCAGCAGTCTGCGATTGAAAGTATTGCCGAGATTGAAAAAATGTTGGACAGCAATACCAAAATGGTTTTTATTACTGCCGGTATGGGAGGTGGAACTGGAACGGGTGCTGCTCCTGTGATTGCTCAATTGGCCAAAGAACGCGATATTCTTACCGTTGGTATTGTGACGATTCCTTTCCAATTTGAAGGGAAAGTTCGTTCCGAACAAGCGATGGCTGGGGTTGAACGTTTACGTAAACAAGTAGATTCGCTCATCGTTATCAATAACAATAAATTACGCGAGGTTTATGGAAATCTTGGTTTCAAAGCTGGGTTCTCCAAAGCCGATGAGGTTTTGTCTACGGCCTCACGCGGAATCGCTGAAGTCATAACGCACCATTATACACAAAACATCGACTTGAAAGATGCCAAGACGGTATTGTCGAATAGTGGTACAGCTATTATGGGATCGGCTACTGCGACGGGTGATAACCGCGCCAAAGATGCCATTATTGCGGCCTTAGATTCGCCGTTGTTGAATGATAACAAAATTAATGGTGCCAAAAACGTATTGTTGCTTATCGTTTCTGGGACTAGTGAAATTACCATTGATGAAATTGGTGAAATCAACGATCATATTCAAGCCGAAGCTGGGTTCAATGCCAACATCATTATGGGGGTTGGTGAAGATGAAACCTTGGGAGAAGCTATTGCCGTTACTATCATCGCTACCGGGTTCACCACCGATCAACAAGCCGAGATTGTGAACACTGAGCCCAAAAAAATCATCCATTCTTTGGAAGACGAGCAACGTTTAGTGCGTGATTTAATTCAGCCTTCGGTACCCGTTTTTGAAAGTCCCGTAGAAACTCCCATCACTCCGGTTTTTGAAACAACGGCTCCCGTAGAGGAAAAAGTGGTTTTTGAATTGTTGGAAGAAGAGGTAGTTGCGCCCGTATTTACGCCAGCAGTTGAGGCAGAAGCTTTGATCCCGATGAATGAGTTTATCCGTAATTTGGACGTTACTTTTGAAATTGTTTCTCCTATTAAGGACTTGGATTTCGGATTTACAGCTCCTGTAACGCCTGTTCAAGAAATCAAAGTAAACGAACCACAAACTATTTCTTTTGCGGAAGAAACGCAAGCGACATTGACGTTTGATTTACCTTTACAAGTATCTGAATCCCCTGTAGCAGAAACGTCAAAATTGGTTTTTGATTTGACGGATGAAACGAAAAATATTCAGGTGAACGAACCTATTGAGTTTGTTCCCATGACTGAAGTTGATCAAGGCGTAATTCGTTACTCTTTGGAAGAGTATATGGAAATTGAGAATGAGCTTTTGGGTACTTCAAAACCTGCAGCGCCAGTAGCAAAAGTGGAAGAGAAAGTGGATGAAACACTTCAGTTTACCACCAAAGTCGCTGCTGAACCGGTGATGCCAAAATATGCCGCTGATGAGTTGTCGCCTGTGGAGTTAACCATTGAAGAAACTTTAAAAATGCGCGCAGAAGAACGTCGTCGGAAGTTGAAGGAGTTTAATTACAAATTTCACAACAATCCATCACGTGTGGATGAGTTAGAAAAAGAACCCGCGTACAAACGCATGGGAGTTGATTTGTCAGCCAATCAGCCCACTTCCAATACGTCTAGAATGTCTATCGGAACCGATAGCAATGACGATGTGCAATTGCGTTCCAACAATTCATTCTTGCACGATAATGTAGATTAAATCATAAGTTAATTAAAGATGGGTAACCCGAAGGAATTGTTTCTTTCGGGTTATTTTTTTACCTTTGGCATCGCAAATTGGCAATTGAAGTGTTGCTGGTTTCTAATCCCCTAAAAGACAAAGAAATGAGTTTGGAAAGCCAAATTATGGAAGAAATGAAAAACGCGATGCGTGCCAAGGATACCGTAGCCCTTGAAGCTTTGCGTGCGATTAAATCTGGGATTATATTGGCCAAAACGGAAGCAGGTGCCTCGGATACCCTTTCTGCGGACGATGAAATTAAGTTATTGCAGAAATTGGTGAAGCAACGTAAGGACAGTGCTGCCATTTTTACGGAGCAAGGACGAACAGATTTGGCTGAACCCGAATTGGCTCAAGTGGCGGTTATTGAAAAGTTTTTACCCGCTCAAATGTCAGAGGCTGAGGTAGAAGCGGCTGTAGCTCAAATCATTGCTGAAAATGGATTCTCAGGAAT
The DNA here is from genome assembly GCF_900129405.1 of Flavobacterium fontis. Taxonomy (GTDB): domain Bacteria; phylum Bacteroidota; class Bacteroidia; order Flavobacteriales; family Flavobacteriaceae; genus Flavobacterium; species Flavobacterium fontis. The sequence goes on from NZ_FQVQ01000007.1 coordinate 87,627, forward strand.
GGCCGCTATGGGTCAGGTCATGGGCATAGCTTCTAAAGCTTTAGCGGGAAAAACCGATGGAAAAACAATATCTACCATCGTAAAAAAGTTGTTGGCTTAAAATAAAGTCTAGAATAATATAACGGCTGCGTAGTTCAACTGGATAGAATATCAGATTTCGGCTCTGAGGGTTGGGGGTTCGAATCCCTCCGCGGTCACGAATAAATAACTAGGGTGAAAAGAAATTAAAATTTATTTTAAAATTTCTTTTCACCCTAGTTATTTTCAAAGCGGAGCTTTGAGGGATCAACGGAGTTGAATCCCATTCGTGGTATTAAAATTTATTTTAAAATTTCTTTTCACCCTAGTTATTTTCAAAGCGGAGCTTTGAGGGATCAACGGAGTTGACTCCCCTTCGTGGTATTAAAATTTATTTTAAAATTTCTTTTCACCCTAGTTATTTTCAAAGCGGAGCTTTGAGGGATCAACGGAGTTGACTCCCCTTCGTGGTATTAAAATTTATTTTAAAATTTCTTTTCACCCTAGTAATTTAATAAGTCATCGGCGTTGAATTTTTAGGGCGGCGTTGGGGTAAAAGTCTTTTTCAAAACCCTCATTACAGCACTTGAGATGTATCCAGCCCCGGGCGCAACGGCATCCGTGACGGAGGGTACCGTAGGCACGATACAGTGGAGCACGGGAACCCGCTTTCTTGGGGTATAGGGACTTGCGGCTGCCAAAAATCAAATCAAAGGTTTACCTACAAAATGACAGAGGAAACGGGTTACGAAATTAAAACGCTTGTTTTCGGATAGTGAGTGCACGTTGTATTTTGTTATCTTTGGGTTTTCGACTATGGAGGACTGGTTGACTTTTTCCATGATATTGGTAATGGTTTTGCTATTGGGTGCGGTTGTGCTATACTTCTTCATTCATATTCTCGACTATTTGTTGGCGGTACTCATTGGCCGTACATTGCGACTTCCTTTTCGAATGAAGTACAAAACCTTGACTCCTAATCAAAATGCATTGGTTCGGCACTATTTTTCTTTTTATCGTCGCTTATCACCACGTCGTCAGCGTGAGTTTACGCATCGAGTAGCTTGTTTTTTGGAACGTTATACTTTTCATGGACAAGATCTTACAATAACTGATGAGATGCGTATTTTGGTGGCAGGTACGTATGTGATGCTGACGTTTGGATTTCGGGATTATCTAACCTCGGTTTTTGAGCGCGTTATTGTATATCCTGAAGTATACTATTCAACAATTACGGAGCAGTATCATAAAGGTGAATTTAATCCTGTGGCTCGTGCTGTGGTTTTTTCATGGGCTGATTTGCTCGAGGGACATTCGGTAGATAACGATAATTTGAATTTGGGGATTCATGAGTTTACGCATGTTTTACACCGTAAAGGGTTGGCACAACGCAGCACTTCGGCGTCGTTATTTAAAATGCATTTTAAGGGACTTATGGAATTTGTGAAGCACCCGCATATCCAACGGCAGATCGTGGAATCCAATTATTTTCGGGATTATGCCTTTACCAATGAATACGAGTTTTTGGCGGTGGTCATCGAGCATTATTATGAAACGCCTTTAGAGTTTCGGTCGCATTTTCCAAATCTTTTTCGGAAAGTAAGTCGCATGCTCAACCATGCCCACACCCTGCAATTACCAGAAAACCGTATACAACGCCGCTAGAATGCCAAGCACCAGCAAACTCCACACCGTAAATGCGGGGGATGTTTTGAAAAGGGCGGCCTCTATTTCAAGGCCGTTGGTTTTCACGCCACGTTTGTTTTCATAAAGGCTGATGGCTACCATACCCAAAACACAAAAAAGAAATACAAAGCCCATGCGATCGACAAATGGAATTTCATAAAGGCCGTCGGCATTGGGAACGGCAAAACCGCTGCTGTAGAGGAATTCTAAATTCAGCAAGCCCGGTAAGAATTTGAATCCCAACGACAGTAAGAATCCGCCGATCGTGGCAAATAAAGCGGCATTGGAGGTTGTTTTTTTCCAGAAAAAGCCAAGGATAAACATGGCAAAGATACCGGGGCTCACAAAACCTGTGTATTCTTGAATGTATTGGAATCCTCCTTTTTTGTCAATGCCTAAAAAAGGTGCGACGAGGATGGCGATGAGTAATGCGGCGATGACGACCTGTTTCCCTACTTTCACCAATTGTGCTTCAGATGCCGGTTGCGCTCGGTTTTTGTTGTAAATATCCAAGGTGAAAATAGTTGCAATACTGTTGGCTTTTCCTGCCAAAGAAGCCACAATGGCAGCGGTTAATGCGGCAAAGGAGAGTCCTTTCAACCCCACAGGGAGTAGGTTCAACAAGGTAGGATAGGCGCGGTCTGGATTTAGACTACCGTCTTGCATCAATTCGTTTCCAAAGTAGCCGTTTTGATGCAATACATAGGCCGCAATGCCTGGGATGACCACGATAATCGGCATGAGTAATTTTAAAAAGGCGGCAAACAAAATCCCTTCACGGGCTGTCTTCAAATCGGCACCCAAGGCCCGTTGGGTAATATATTGGTTACAACCCCAATAGTTCAAATTGATGATGAGCATTCCTCCAATCAAAACCGACAAACCGGGAAGGTCCATGTAGTTGGGATTGGTTTTGTCAAAAATCATGTGAAAATGATCGGAAGCATTTGCTTTCATCAACGTAAACCCGTTCCAAACGCCAGTAGTACCGTATTGTTCGGCCACTAAATTCAACGCGAGATAGGTCGTCACGAGTCCGCCCAAAATCAAAAAGAACACCTGAATCACGTCGGTGTAGCCAATGACTTTCATACCGCCAAGGGTAATCACAAGGGCAAAAACAGCCAAACCGACCATGCAAAACGTGAGGTTTAGGCCCGAAATGCTGCTGATGGCCAAGGCGCCAAGATATAAAATGGAGGTAAGGTTGACCAAGACATACAGCAAAAGCCAAAATACCGACATAATCATGGCTACTTGACCGTTATAGCGTTGGTGCAGGTATTGTGGCATGGTATAGATTTTATTTTTCAAATACACGGGGATAAAAAATACGGCCACAATAAGCAAGGTGAATGCGGCCATCCATTCGTAAGTGGCGATTGCTAATCCCATTTTGAAGCCGCTGCCACTCATACCGATAAATTGTTCTGCACTGATATTGCTAGCGATTAATGATGCGCCAATCGCCCACCAGGTAAGCGAACCTTCAGCCAAAAAATAGTCTTTGCTGTCGGCTTCCTTTTTTTTCTTTTTATAATAAATGTAGCCTCCGTAGCTAACGATAAGAATAAAATACAGGAAAAAGACAATGTAATCTTGGGTAGCCAATGTTTTCATACTACGTTTGTTTATAATGTTGGTTGGAGGTTTCCCGAAGGAGGGCGGCACTTTGCTCGGGCGTGATATCGCGTTGTGCTTCGCCTAGCATTTCGTAGCCTACCATAAATTTTTTGACCGATGCACTGCGCAGTAATGGCGGGTAAAAATGCATGTGCAAATGCCATTCAGGGTGAGGCATTCCATCGGTAGGTGCTTGATGTATTCCCGCCGAATAGGGGAAAGAGGTTTGGAAAAGATTGTCGTACTTCACGGTTAGTACTTTTATGGCCTCGGCAAATGAGGCTTTTTCGGCGGCTGTAAATTCAAGGATAGTTGCAATCGTTCGTTTGGGAAGTAATAGCGTTTCATAGGGCCAAGTTGCCCAAAACGGAACCACAACGATACAATGGGCGTTGCTATACACCACACGCTCTTTGGCCTGTATTTCTGCTTGAACGTAATCGCTCAGTAAATTCGTTCCCTTTTGTTGGTAATAGCGGGTCAAATGTTCGTGTGTTTTGGCTACTTGAGTAGGCAGGGACGACTGCGCCCAGATTTGACCGTGGGGATGTGGATTGCTGCATCCCATAACGGCACCTTTGTTTTCAAAAATTTGAACATGGTTAATGTAATCCAGTTGCCCTAATTGCTCGAATTCGCTTTGCCAAGTGGAAATGACTTTTTCAATGGCCGTTACGTTCATTTCGGCTAAGGTCAAATGGTGGTAGGGCGAAAAGCATACCACCCGATTGATGCCGCGTTCCGGTTGAAGTGTAAAAAAAGAATCGGGTGGAGCGGTATATTGCACCTCCCGATTCAATAAGGCGGCAAAGTCATTGTCAAAGACAAAACAGTCCGAATAGTCAGGGTTAATTTCTCCGTTGGCACGTGTATTTCCTGCGCACAAATAGCACGAGGGGTCATGAGAAGGTAGGGTGTCGCTAACCACAGTTTCTTGTTGGCCTTGCCATGGACGTTTGGCCCGTTGTGGAGAAACTAAAATCCATTCTCCCAGCAAGGGATTGTAGCGACGGTGGGGGTGTTCGTTTCGATCAAAAACCATCATGCTTTTTTGTATTGGGTGGTTCCTTTTGAAATTTTTACAGGGTAGTAGTTCAAATGGATGCCAAATTTTTCAAAATATGCCGATTTCATGGTGGCGATAATTGTTTTTTCTTGTGCTTTTGGAATCAGATTGATGGAGCAGCCTCCAAAGCCTCCGCCCATCATTCGGCTTCCTAAAACCCCTTCTTGTTGTAAAATCGTTTCGACCAAAAAATCAATTTCAGGGCAACTTACTTCATACTCTTTCGAGAGTCCCCAGTGCGTTTCGGTCATCGTTTGCCCCAACAACGAAAAGTCTTTGGCTTGCAATGCCGCAACGGCTTGACTTACACGGGCTATTTCTTTGACCACAAAAAGGCAGCGTTTGTAGATAATATCGCCTAGTTCGGTTTTGAGCTGTTCAATCATTTCCAACGAACAATCGCGAAAAGTGTGTACTGCGGGAAACTGAGATTGAATCATTTTTAAACCAACTTCCACTTCATTTCTTCGATCATTATAGCCCGAGGTGAGGTGGGTATGTTTGACACAACTGTCTAAAAGTAGTAAGCTGTATTCTCCTAAATTCGCTTCATAGTAAGTATAGTCCAAGGTCGTACAATCAAGTTTGATCACCTTATTTTTTTTGCCAAAAACGGAAGCAAATTGGTCCATAATACCGCATTTTACACCCGCAAAACGGTGCTCTGCTTGCTGACCAATCAAGGCAATTTCTTGACGGGAAAGACCAAGATCAAACAGCGTATTTAAAGCAAAGGCCAATCCGCATTCAACCGCTGCCGACGAGGAAAGTCCTGATCCCATGGGTACGGTGCTGCTAAATGTCATTTGAAAACCTGCTATTTTTTTATTCCGACGCTTGAGTTCGTCCAAAACGCCCAAGAGGTAATTCACCCACATGGGTTCGACAGGGACCAAATTGTCGTGAATAGAGAGTGAATAGGATTCGTTGATGTCTTTCGCATCCAAGGAGATCATTTCATTATCCGTTTTTCGAAAGGCAAAACAAACGTATTTATTTATGGCGGCTGGCAATACAAACCCGTCATTATAATCTACGTGTTCCCCGATGATATTAATGCGACCCGGCGACAGAAATAGGGCTTCAGGCGCTTGGTGGTAGCGGTGTTGAAAGTGTTCACGGGTTTGACGGATAAGTTGCTTTTTCATGGATGCTTATTTGGTTTGGGTCAACGTTAGGGTTGCCGCCTGAAGTCCGTTGGCTGTTGCTTTTAGTTGTACGGGTCCTGCGGTCGTTCCCGCCTGTATAATCACTTGACATTTTCCATTAAACGCATTGCGTTGCCAGGTGCCATTCACCCATTGATCGGGTTCGTGTGAACTGGGATCGCCATTCCCAACTCCGATGATTTTGGCCTCTCCTGTGAGTTCAAATTGGATGCGGTTGTCGGCAACAGGGACTTCACGGCCTGCAGCATCGACTATCGAAAGGTTAACCACGATAATGTCGGTACCGTTAGCTTGGCATTGTACACGGTTGGGTGTGGCGCTAACACGATTGGGTGTGCCTGTAGTTTCTACTTGTGCAGTGATACGTTTTCCTTTTTTATATCCAACAGCTTCCAGTTTCCCGGGCTCGTAGGGAACTGACCATTTCAAATGACTGTTGCGCGGCATGACTTTTTTACCCAAACTTTTACCATTCAAAAAAAGTTCGACGTCATCGGCGTTGGTATTTACCCAAACATCGATGGGTTGACCTACTTTATCTGGCCAGTTCCAATGGGGGGAAATATGCATTACCTCTTCATCGGTCCACCAACTTTTATAGTAGTAGTAAATGTTTTTAGGAAAACCACACATGTCCAAGATACCAAAATGCGAATTGATATTGGGCCATTTGTAGGGTGTTGGTTCCCCGCGATAGTCAAATCCGGTCCAAACAAAACCACCCATCCAATAGTCGTTTTCGGCGGCCAATCGCCACCAATCTTCGGCCTTACTAGCCCACCATGGTGCGGTGATATCTTGATCGGGAACGTAGGCTCGTACAGGGTCTTTTTCATAAATACCGCGGGTGGTTACGGTACTCCCCATCTCCGTTCCTACAAGCGGTTGGTCAGGATGGTCTTTGTGGTAATCGGCAACAGCATACTGTCGGTAATTGAATCCGCGTATCGGAATGACTTCATTGACCCCTGGAAATTCGTTCCCCATATCGGCAGCATACGTACTGGTTCGTGAAGGATCGAGTTCCCGTTGTTTGGCCAACAACGTAAGGGCAATTCTTTTACCAAAATCATTTTTCTGAATCCATCCTTCTTCGTTACCAATCGACCATAAAAATACCGAAGGATGATTGCGGTCGCGTTTGATAAGTCGGGTAAATTGATCCAAATATTCAGCACTGCTATTCAGTAATCGCTGTTCATCGACAACCAACATGCCCAAACTGTCGCACGCTTCTAGGAGTTCGCGCGTGGGAGAATGATGACTCGCGCGGTAGGCATTGGAACCCATTTCTTTCAACAGTTTTATCCGGTAATACTGCAAATCATCGGGCAATGCACTGCCCACTCCAGCGTGGTCTTGATGGTTGTTGGTACCTTTAATTTTAAGAGGTTTTTCGTTTAAGAAAAATCCTTTTTTACCCTCAAACGCTACGCTACGGATTCCGAACTTTATTTTGTGTTGGTCGACAATCTTTCCCTTTTGTTTAACAACGGTTACAGCACGGTATAAGTACGGATTGTCAATATCCCAGAGGAGCGGATTGTTGAGCGTAATTTTTTGTTTGACGGTACCTTGTTGATTGGTGGTCAAATAGAGTTGCTGTTCGCTTGACTTCCCTATTATTTTACCCTCCCGAGTAGTAATATAGGTGGCAACGGTACAATCGCTGGGGGAAAAGTTTTTATTGGTCACGGTGGTCTCTAGGGTCACGGTTGCTTTTTTACCCTCTATTTTCGAATGAACGAAAAAGTCCCCATCGGCCACATGCAGGGAATTGAATTGCTGTAACCAAACATGGCGATAAATGCCTGCTCCTTCATAAAACCAACCTTCATATTGCGTAGCGTCTACACGAACGACCAATACATTTTCCTTATCCACTTGAATATAATCGGTCACATCATACGTGATGCCTACATAACCACTTTGGTTGGTGCCTACATAGAACCCATTGAGCCAAACGGAAGCATTTCTAAAGATGCCATCAAATTGTAATGCATAGCGATCGAGTCCAGCTTGTGGCGAAACGGTAAAGCGCTTGCGGTACCATCCGATACTGGTTTCTGGGAACCGTCCGCCGACCGGTTTGTAGCCGTGCGACTCCACTTCATAACTCGGGTCGTAGACAAAAGGTAAGGATACGGCCCAATCGTGTGGAATATTGATTTTGGTCCACGTTGTGTCTACAAATTTTGGGTCGATCGCGGTTTGTGCGGCGCCTCCCGATTTGGAGAAAATGGTAGCCAAACTATAGTTGAAGTCTTTTTCGGGTAGTGCAGCATGTCCGAAATGAAAGCGCCAATCGCTATCGAGGTTGGTTATACGTTGCGCTTGGGTTGAAAAGCAAATACAGCCCAAAAGTCCGAGGAAGAGTAGCGTTTTTTGCATAGGTTTAGTTTTTAAAAGCGTCCAAAGCGGGCGAAGGTTGGCCATTTTCTAGCCAAGCGTTTAAGCTGTAGTGACTCCAACTTTGAATGCCTTGCGGTTCCCAATAAAAGACGCCCAAACCGCGGTGGTTGGGAACTTTTCGTACCGCATTCAAGGTGGCTTGAAGCAATTGAAAGGTGTTCTCAATTTTGGAGACTTCCCCGCCTACTTCAACAATCATAACGTCTTTGTTGTATTTTTTAGACAAGGTAATCAAATTCGTTTCCAAATCGGTGATCGTCTCTGAGTAATCTTTTTTTATCCAAAAAGGGTAGTAGGAGAGTCCAATAATGTCGTAACGCACTTGGTGTTGTGTGGCTTGGTCAAAAAAAGCATTAAACTTTTCCCGATTGTTGCCTTCGTCGACATGTACGATGACTTTAATGCTGGGATTGACGGCTTTGGTAGCATCATAGCCTTTGTTGAGAAGCTGCGCCAATTGGTTCCAATGTTGTGTGCTCCCGTCGGGCCAAAGCATACCTCCTGGGATTTCATTGCCAATTTGAACCCAATCTGGGGTGATGCCCGCTTTGTTCAAGGCGGTAAGTACTTCATGAGTATGTTGGTAAACGGCATCGCAAAGTTGGGGGAAAGCGAGATTTTCCCACGCTTTGGGTTTGTTTTGTTTGGCAGGATCGGCCCAGGAATCGCTGTAATGGAAATCGATAAGGATTCGCATGCCTAATTTTTGGGCCCGAAGTGCCATAGCGACCGTTTCATCCGTACTGCAATGGCCGCTGGTTTTGTCGTTGTTGGGATTCACAAAAACGCGCAATCGGATGCTATTCATGCCCAATTCCTTCAAAATAAGCAAACAGTCTTTGGGTTGTCCTTGCGAGTCTTTAAAGGTGATACCGCTGGCTTCCATTTGAGGTAACCAACTCACATCGGCTCCTTTGGCAAAAAAGGGTTCTTGCGCCCAAGCCATTAGGGTTCCCCAAAGAAATAGCCCGATATAGATGAATAGCTTCTTCATTTTCAACGGTTAGTTGGCATTAAATACACTCATCGCAGGCAAAGCATTTTGGTCAAAATCCCATAACGCTTGATTTTCCCAACTGGATCCATTGGTAGCTGTGGGTCCCCGAAACGCCACCCATTCGGCGCCCCAATAGCAAAATCCAATACCTACGGGCGATTGATTCACCATATTTTTAATGGCTGAAAAAAAGCCGCGTTGGCCATTGGGAGTGGCGTCAAAACCGGGGATTAATTGGTTGTTTAGTCCCACCACATTGTTGGTAAAATCATCAAAGCCAAGGGTGAAAGGGTAGGAAGTTTCTGCTAGCATGACTTTTTTATTATGTAGGTTGCCCAAAGTATTCATTTTGTTTTGCACATCGACCAAACTTTTTCCATGCCAAATGGGGTAATACGAGAGTCCGATATAATCATAGTCCACTTGAGCTACTTTTCCAAAATACCAATCCGCTCCTGTCAAACCTGCAAAATGAAGCATAATTTTTGTAGCTGGATTGGCCGATCGAACAGCTCCACAAGCCGCATTCACGAGTTGTAAATATTGATTTTCTTGTGTCGAAAGGCGACCTTCAGGCCAAAGCATACCGTCGTTGGTTTCGTTTCCTATTTGAATGATGTCGGGTTGAATTTCGTTGACAATTTGGGTGGTATAACTAATTACTGCATTTTTCAAGCTGTTAAAATCCATACTCTGCCAAGCAGCGGGTTTGGTTTGGTGTCCCGGATCGGCCCAAGTGTCAGAGTAGTGTACGGTGATCCAAACTTTCAGTCCCGCTTGTTTGATGCGTTGGGCAAAGGTTTTAACTTCATTAAATCCACTATGTCCGTCGGCGGGATTGTGCCAAAGGCGAATACGAATGGCGTTGCACCCTGCGTTTTTTAGCGTAATTATAGGGTCTTCTGCCACTCCGTTATTTTTATACACGGTTCCTTCACTTTCGATAAGCGGAATAAAAGAAGCATCCGTAGCCCGATAAAACGTCGGTTCGGGAGTAGGTGTTGGATTTGCATTTTCTTCACTATTGGAACAAGAGAAAAGAAAGATAAGACTACATAAAGAGAGTAACTTTTTCATATGCTTATTGTTTTTGAAATTGAAATAACGTTTCGTGCAAATAGGGTTCCCCTTTTCGTAGCACGGTATTGGGAAAATGGGGGTGATTGGGCGCGTCGGGAAATTTTTGGGTTTCAAAACAAATGCCGCTTAAGCTGTGGTAGGCGGCTTGCTCTTTGCCGATTAGGGTGTCAAAACAGTTACCCCCAACGTAAATATGCACAGCAGGTTGGTTGGTAAAAACATCCATGCGCAATTGGTTTTTAGGGCTATATAATGTTGCGGCATGTGCATTTGAAAGAATAAACGTCGTATCACATGCTTTAGGACATGCTCGAAGTTGCTCGAAATCATCAGGGGTTTCGCGAACGGATAACCGATTTCCTGTAGGAATCAAATCCGCGGTGGTCTCCAATTTTTGGGAAGCATAAAGTTGCAATTGCATGCCATGAATCGAAGTGTCGTGTCCGTTTAAATTGAAATAACTATGTTGGGTGAGATTGATAAAAGTATCCGCCGTTGAGGTTCCTTTAAAGGTGACTTTAAGGGTGTTGTTTTCCAAAAGTTGGTACGTCACCCACAAGGTTAAAATACCCGGATAATTCCCTGCCTCTGCCACTGTGGTAAAGGTATAGGTCAAACTCGGATTTTCACCAAAAGTGGCCGATTTAAAACGCCACAATTGATTGCTTAAATTGATCGAGCCGCCGTGCAAATGGTGCTCTCCAGCATTGGTTTCCAATTGAATCATTTTATCATTAAGGGGAGCTTTACCGTGATTGATCCGACCGGCAAAGGGTCCCACTACAGCTCCCATAAAGGGTGGGTTGGGCAAGGAAAACGATTGAATATAGTCGTCGACCGATTCAAATCCGAGGACAACATCAACCGCATACAATACATTCACAGGGATTTTCAAACGTGTAATCGTCGCTCCAAAATCAGCCACAGAAAGTTCCATCCCATTTTGATTGCGAATGGTACGCAAATACACATCATGACCCAAAGGCGTTGTTCCGAAAAATTGTGCTCCCGTAGCGGACTGTATTTGCGAATGTGATGATTTCATCCTGATTTTTTTTTGGAATTATCAAAATTAGCCGACTTTATTGTAAATTGCATACCGGTACCTACCAGTTTTTATTTTTCACCCTACCGGTTTTTAAAAGATGCGCATTATACACATTGATAAACAGTCTGTTACACCCATTTATAAGCAAATAGTTGCTGCCGTAGAGGAGGCTATTGTGCGTAAAAAATGGCGCAAACACGATCGACTTCCTTCCGTTAACAAGGTTTGTTTAGAAAATGGAGTATCGCGTGATACCGTTTTGACGGCGTATGAGATTTTAAAAAAACAGGGGGTGATTTACGCCCATTTGGGGAAAGGATATTTTGTAAAAAGTGAGGATCTCAGTTATACACAGCGTTATTTTTTATTATTTGACGAACTGAATGCTTTTAAAGAGGATATTTATAATGCGTTTTTGGAAGCTTTGGAGAGTAAGGCACAGGTCGATATTTTTTTTCATCATTTTAATTTAGGTTTATTTCGTAAAATGATTGACGATGCGGTAGGAAGTTACTCCAAATACATTTTGATGCCCTCAAACATGGAAGGTGTTGAAGAGGTCATTGCGCAATTGCCTCGTCAGGATGTATTGATTTTAGACCAAACGCGTCCCAGTTTACAGCAATATCCGAGTATTTATCAAAATTTTGTTCGGGCTATGTATTCGGCGTTGACCTTGGCTGCTTCACGATTGGAACCCTATACCCAATTGGTATTGTTGTTCCCAGGGCAAAAAGAACCTTTAGGCATGGTTACGGGTTTTGAGCAATTTTGTCGTGATTTTGGAAAGCCGTATACCATTCAATCCCATTTTGAGCTTTCGCAATTGGAACGAGGAACGGTGTTTGTGATCCCCGATGATCGGGATTTGGTTCGGGTGGTAGAAAAATCACAAGAATACGGATTGGAAATTGGTAGTGATGTGGGCATCATATCCTATAATGATACGCCATTAAAGAAAGTCGTAGCCCGCGGAATAACAACGATTTCAACCGATTTTACAGCGATGGGAAAACGTTTGGCATCGTGGGTGAACACGCAAGATTTTATACAGGAGGAGAATCCAAGTCGTTTGTTGCTGCGCCAATCCTTATAACTGATTTATATCATATTCTTTCGTTTGGGTATCGACTACCTTTAGGGATAAATAAATAGAAAGTCTTATGAAAAATCATGTGCCGGTCGCTACGATTATGACCAAAAATGTAATTAAACTCAACAGTACAGACGATCTTACCAAAGCAGAAGCGTTGTTCAAAAAGCATCACATTCGCCATATTCCCGTGGTGCAAGGCAATACCATTGTTGGGATGTTGAGTCTCACCGATTTGTTGCGTATTTCTTTCGCCGATGCCGTTGACGAGGAAGCGATGGAGGTAGATACTACCGTCTACAATATGTTTTCGATTGAACAAGTGATGGCGCGTCATTTGGTTACGGTATCGCCTGAGACTACTATTCGAGAGGTTGCCGAAATTTTAGCTTCCCGAGAGTTTCATGCTTTACCTGTTGTATTGGATGAATTATTGGTGGGTATTGTCACGACCACAGATTTGATCAAATACTTATTGGCACAGTATTAAAAAAAAAAGGCTCCCTAAGAAGCCTTTGTGTTATCGTGTAATTGATTTTAAATTTTGTATAGTTGCTATCGGGTTTTCCGCGCGGAAGACAAAACTGCCTGCCACCAAAACATCTGCACCGGTAGCCGCCAGTTGTTTTGCGTTTTGGTCGGTGACGCCACCGTCGATTTCGATTAAAGTAGCAGCGCCTCGCTCCGTAATCAATTGTTTTAAACGGATAATTTTATTGTAGGTATGTTCGATAAACGATTGTCCACCAAACCCTGGATTGACGCTCATCAAGCAGACCAAGTCTATATCTTGGATGATATCGTTTAACACTTCAATGGGGGTATGCGGATTTAAAGCCACTCCAGCTTGCATTCCCTCGGCTTTAATGGCTTGAAGGGTACGGTGCAAATGGGTGCAAGCTTCGTAATGTACCGTGAGAACATCGGCGCCTAATTTTTTGAAGGTGGTGATGTAACGATCAGGATCGACAATCATTAAATGGACATCGATTGTTTTTTTAGCATGTTTTTGTATTGCTTCCAAAACTGGCATTCCAAACGAAATGTTGGGAACAAAAACGCCGTCCATAATATCAATATGGAACCAATCGGCTTCCGATTGATTAATCATTTCAATATCGCGTTGTAGATTGCCAAAATCAGCGGCCAAAACGGAAGGCGCAAGTAGGGTGTTTTTCATGAGAAAAGAGAATTTGTTGTGTTGTGCTGCAAAAGTAATTAATTAAGTTATGAATTATGAGTTATGAATTGTGAATTGATGGAATGCGAGATACAGGATATAAAAAAATAAAACTCCGGACTCGAGGTTGAAAACCGAACAGAGCGAAGCTAAACTCGAGCTGGAAGCGAACAGACCGGGTTTTGTTTGCCCTAAAAAAACAAAACTCCGGATACTCGAGCTGGAAGCGAACAGACCGGGTTTTGTTTGCCCTAAAAAAACAAAACTCCGGATACTCGAGCTGGAAGCGAACAGACCGGGTTTTGTTTGCCCTAAAAAAACAAAACTCCGGATACTCGAGCTGGAAGCGAACAGACCGGGTTTTGTTTGCCCTAAAAAAACAAAACTCCGGATACTCGAGCTGGAAGCGAACAGACCGGGTTTTGTTTGCCCTAAAAAAACAAAACTCCGGTAATCAGCCGGAGTTTCAATCATCAATCAAAAAACGAACAGTCGTGGACTGTTGTTGCTTTCAAGTTTCAAGTTTAAGGTTTCAAGTTATTATGAGTAACGTGAAACTTTAAACATGAAACAAATATATTATCCTAAATACGTTTTTAAAATTTTGCTTCGTGACGTATGTTTCAATCGTCGGATGGCTTTTTCTTTGATCTGACGCACACGTTCACGGGTCAAGTCGAAAGTTTCTCCAATTTCTTCCAATGTCATCGGGTGTTGATCGCCCAAGCCAAAATACAAACGAACGACGTCAGCTTCTCTTGGCGTTAAAGTTTCTAGTGAACGCTCGATTTCGATGCGCAACGATTCGTGAATCAATTCACGATCAGGATTCGGAGATTCCCCTGAACGCAATACATCGTATAAGTTAGAATCTTCCCCTTCCACCAAAGGAGCATCCATTGATAAGTGACGTCCCGAGTTTTTCATCGACTCTTTCACGTCATTAACGGTCATGTCTAATTCCTTAGCGATTTCCTCAGCTGAAGGCGGACGCTCGTTGGATTGCTCCAACAAAGCGTACATTTTATTGATTTTATTAATCGAACCAATTTTATTCAAAGGCAAACGAACGATACGCGATTGCTCAGCCAACGCTTGAAGAATCGATTGACGAATCCACCAAACCGCATACGAAATGAATTTAAAACCACGCGTTTCGTCAAAACGTTGTGCCGCTTTAATCAATCCCAAATTCCCTTCGTTGATTAAGTCAGGAAGTGTAAGACCTTGGTTTTGGTATTGTTTGGCTACGGATACAACGAAACGTAAATTGGCTTTGGTTAATTTCTCCAAAGCGCGTTGGTCCCCGGCTTTGATACGCTGGGCCAATTCCACCTCTTCGTCGGCAGTAATTAAATCGACTTTACCGATTTCTTGTAGGTATTTGTCTAAGGAAGCAGTTTCACGATTGGTTACCTGCTTGGTGATTTTGAGCTGTCTCATTACGTTTTCTCCTTAATTAAATTCAAGTGTTCAGGTGTTTTTACGTAATGCGCTTCCAAAAAGTTACATAAAAATTACCTTTTTTTTAAAAATAGTAATTAAAACCGAGTTGCGTGGTGAGAGCGCCACTGAAACAATTAATGACCGTGCTCTTGGCGTATACAGTATTATGTGCCGTATTTGTGAATTGAAAAGTAGGAGCTTCTGCACCTCCCCAAGTTGTAGTATAGGTTTCAAAACAATACGGTGCAATATGACGAGCGTTAACTCGATTAATTGCATTACCTGAAAGATGATATACCATTCCGAGGATTTTACGACCAAAAGTTCTTTCTAAGGCTCTATAAAATGGACTTTTCAGTGTTGCATAGGTGTAGTTGTCTACTTGTACGACTACCCAAATGCCATTATCATTTAAAATGTACTTTGTTTCTGTTATGGGATTATGGTTGGCGTCAAAGGCAATCAAAACCCGTTGCCATTCCAAGTTAATGGGGTCATAATGTTCATAGAACGTGCGATCTCCATTTTGAATGACCATTTTAGAATGCAATACAGGGCTGTAGGTTGTACCGCCATTAACACTTCGTTCCCAATCCGAATAAATAGTGTCTTGTACGGTGTAGAAAGTATGCTTGTTGATAGAACCCACCACTCCAGTATTGGAAATGGATTCTGTTCGGAATTCTGACAAATCATCACCATTATAAGTGTAGTAAGATTTTGAAGTAAGAACGTTATTTTGTCGGCGTTCTATTTGTGCAATCTTACCATTATTGTAGAGGTATGTGCTTGTTCCTATGTTGGAATTCGAAGTAAATCTTCGTTCCACTTCAATGATACGCTCTTGACTGTCTAAGATGTATGTCGTCGAATCACTAAGGGTAAAAGGTGAAGTTGTAGTGTTGAAATTGTTTTCGACTATTTTCGTCACTGTAGTGGTTGAGGTTGCGGCTATGTCCTCTGATTCAGAACAAGCTACTAGGGTGCAAAGAAACAGGCTGCTGAACATTAGTAGAATATTCTTTTTCATTTTTATTCTTTTTTATTCTTTTTTAAGGGTTAGTAATGCAATTCAGTTTAGAATGGCAATTGATAGGTGATTCCAGTACGAATAGAGAACCAATAGTTCATGGCTCTAGTTCGTTCCACATTAGTCAAAAAGTGGTATTGAAAAGCGGGAACGATTTCCAACCGCCAATTCTTTTTCCATACATACTGTAAGTGTACTTTTGCATTGGCCGACATACTGTTACGCGTGTCGGTAAACACATTTCCGATATAGAAAGATTCTCCGTTGGCATGGGTACTGCTAAGACTGTTTTGCGTTTGAACCAAATAACTGAAGCCTGCACTTACCGCCATGTTCCATTTGTTTTGCGACCATTGATAGTATCCCTCCATGGGAACTTCCCAATAGGTAACGTCGCGCAGCAGTTGAATGGATTCCATACCTGCAAATTGATTGTTGAGGTCATTTTGATTTAACGACGATTCTACATGATCAAAATTGAAAAGTAAGTTTTGATTGGTAAATGTAAGGCGTTGTCTAGCTTGCATTTTTCCGATTCCCAATTGCATCCCCCAATTTTCATTCATCATCCATCGAAATTGAACGCCATAGGTTAGTGTAATTTCACTCACTTTCTTCTTTGTATCTTGATTTACCACTATTTGATCGGTGCCTGTATCGTTCAAAAGTAGGGGTCCGGCATATGGCATAATCCAAAACGTATTCTTTCCTTTTTCCTCTTGTTCGTCACTAGCCGTTTCCAGTTTTTTCTTCTGTTTACGCCCATTTTTTTTCACCTTACCCGCTTCCCAACAAAGGGAATCTATTTCTTCTCGGAGTAAGGTGCCGTCTACGTTGGTCATTGACACTAGAATGCTATTTTGTGTGGTATTGATGGTGGGTTGTGGTTCTACTTTGTCTGCTTTGGTATCAAATGCTGATAATCGGCGTTCAAAGGATTCTTTAGGTGCATGAGGGTTATCTTTCGTCTCGGTATTCAATTTTTCAGGCTTGCTGATTTGGAAATCAGTCTCTACAATAGTAGCCTTTGCTGGTGAAGAAGCTTTTTTCGCCAAAATAGCTGCTGAAGATTTATCGCTGTTGGGTTCTACCGCGACTTTTGTGCTTTTTTGTATCGAATTCGCTTGAGGAATGTTGTTTTTCTGTTGAGGCAAAAAGGGAAGGTTACGGTTCCAGGTATAGGTTCCCAAACCCACAATAATGAGTAATCCTCCAAGCCAAAACCAGATTATAAAGCGTCTTTTCTTTTCCTTTTTAGGCAAATGCGGCTCAATCGCCTGCCAACTATCTTCTGGCATTGAAAAATCCATATTGTTTAGTTGCGCATTGAAAAAATCACCGATATTTTGGGGTTTATGTTCCATGATTTTTATGGTGTAGTGAAAATTGTTCAATTTTACTTTTCAAAAGTTGTTTTGCCCGCGACAAATTAGAGCGCGATGTTCCCTCGCTTATTTGCAAAAGGGAACCAATTTCAGCATGCGAATAGTGTTCCATCTCATATAGCGAAAACACGAGTCGATACTGATCGGGTAACTCCTGTATCATACGGATTAATGCTTCCATTGGAAACGTTTCAGGGTCCTCAATTTCGGGTTCTTCTGTGAGCCAAACTGCGGGAACATCTTCTGTAACCGTCTTTATCTCTGCCCGGTACCGATCGATAGCATGGTTAATAACGATGCGTTTCATCCATCCTTCAAACGAACCTTTTCCTCGGTATTGGTGAATTTTATGATAAATGGTGATAAAACTATCTTGCGTATTGTCTTGTGCATCAGCAAACGAACGGCAGTATTTTAAACTCAAATGGAACAGCGTCTTCGAGTATATTTCGAAAAGTCTTTTTTGTGCATTTGGGTTGTAGTTTTTACACCCATGGATGATTTGGTTTAAATCCAAGGTAAAAGGGTTGTTTATAGCAAGACGGACAAAAAGTGAAAACGTTGCGTGTTCATTTTACTCTTGTATTGACTCTTTTATTTTTTGGTGGTAAAATTGAATGCGCTGTTTCTTTTTGGCAAAAAACTGGAGGCGGTCTTTCGGGCCTGCGGTATTCAAACATTTGGCATTTTGCAATAGACGTTGAAAATAGGTTTTGGCTTCTATCAAGGTTTGCTCATCTTCGGTTACCAAATAACTTATCATTGTGTAGGGAACAAATAATTTTCGCAAACGCTCGTTTTCCACCAAAACATTATTGTTCATCAACAAAAGTTCGTGGTAGTATAAAAAGTAAGTTGATTCTTCATTTAATTTTCGTTCAATGTCCTGCACCAATTGCAACAAATCGGCTAACAAAAGTAAAGCCTCATTTGCCTGCAACAATCCCGATTCGTAGTAATAATCAATTTGGAAAAGAGTGCTATTCAACGTAGAGTCATTCCATAATTCATGTACAGTAGCTTTGGCATAAATTTGTTGCAAATGCTGCGCTTGTTCGGCAACAGATGCAGTAAGGTAAAATTGATGAAATGCTTTGCTCTCCTCCGGTTTTGCCAACAAATTCAGCCAAACATACCATTTGAATTTGGTCAAAAGATTACCCCCAAGCGTATAAAATAAGGGGATGTCTTTGGCCGAATAGTAAAATGTACCTTGCGGTTGAAACGCTTGTAAATCGGATACCGCTTGTTGAATATATGAGGCTAACTCTGTTTGCGAAGTGACACTCACCGATTTTTTACAATGCAAAAGTCCCGACTTCGAGTGGAGTTGGTCCAAGGGAATACTAAAATATTGACTCAATGTCAGCGCTTCTTCCAGTGTTAATTTACTTTTTCCGCTAATTCTTCGGTGGGCCGCATCATAACTAATGGCCAATATTTCGGATAATACATCGTGTAAGGAGCGGTCTCCAATTTTTTTTCGAATGCTCTGTAGCAAAAGGTCTTGTCTATTCATTTGTGAAAAACGCAAATATTTATTTCAAATATACGGATAAACACAAATGTATTAGCGATAATCGCAATTAATTTTGAACTGTGAATTCCACGCAATAGCACTATGAGATGCAAAAAAAAGCACTTTGGATTTTGTCTTGGATCTATCGAAAAGGAGTCGAATGGTATGAACCCGAAAGCCTTTTACGAAAGCAATTGAAGTACCTGTTGTTGCAATTAATGAATTATCTAAAAAACAAATAATATGAAAAAGATTCCTTTACTTCTTATCCTGTTTCGATTGTTGTTAGGCCCATTGGCCATCACACTTGTTGTGCTGGACGTTACTCAAGTTCGGCCTATTTTGTTGGTGCTTATGAGTCTCGGATTTGTGAGCGATATTCTCGACGGTATCATCGCCCGTAAAACAGGTGTGGCTACCGCCAAATTACGTCGCATGGACAGTCAAACCGATATGGTATTTTGGGTTTGTATCGGCATTTGTGCTTGGTGGTTGAATCCAGCATTAATCGCTCAAAATCGATTGGCCGTTCTCACCGTTTTGGGTATGGAAGCCTTAACCTACGTATTTAGTTTTCTCAAATTTGGGCGCGAAACCTGTACCCATGCCTTTTTATCCAAACTTTGGGGCATTACACTTTTGAGTGCTTTTGTTTCCCTCATTGGCTTTGCGCATACGGGTTGGCCATTTGCTTTAGCTGTTATTTTTGGCGTGATAAGTCATTTGGATGTATATCTCATCATCTGGATTCTTCCGCAATGGACCCATGATGTTCCCAGCGCCTATCATGCGTATTTGATTCGAAAAGGAATTCCGTTCAAAAAACACCGCCTTTTAAATTAATCCAATCGGTCCTTGTATTTTTTGAATAAGCTGTTCATAACCAATAGCACGACTCCAACTCCAAGTAACACCAACGCGCGGATCAAAAAGTCGGTATTAGAGAGGTCAAAAAACATCAATCGTACTATGCACAATCCCACCACCGCTAAGGATACATAACGGAAGTATTTTTCTTTTAAAGTGATGCTCAACACCAACAAGCCTAATGCTTCCAAAACCCAGAAAAAAGTAAGCGCGCCCTTGTCAAATGTGAGGTATAAGAACAAGCCAATACTCAACGTAACGGGATAAATCAAAAGGCTGTTTTTGAGAGGAAAGGAATCCAATACACGGTAGGCATAACCCACAAAAACGCCCAAGATTCCCATGAGCCCCAAATAAAAGGGTAAGTAGTCTGGGTGATAGTACCAAAATCCTAAAATGCCCAAATGCAGGTTGGCCAACATGAAGTAGATCAGTGGAATGGAAGTGTGGAAAGTCACTTTTCGTTGCACCAAATACAATTGTATAACGGCCATTACAGCCCAATAAAATGGCATCCATTTTTGATCAAGCTGACTAAATAATAGTGCCGATACCCAAATATTCACCAAAATTTGACGCCATCCATTTTCCATCGGGTGCAGGGAAGTGCGTTGCATAACCACGATCCAAACCCATGCCAATCCATACACGCCCGTATATACCAACCATTCCATCCCTTTGAATTGCGTTTCAGTCAGTGCATAAAGCAATGAAACAATGAGCCCTAATAAGGCAATACCATCGGGAACCAAACGATGTAGGCCAATATTTTTTTGGAAACGAAGGTAATAATTGCACAGGGCAACACTCATGAACGCCAAACCGAAATACAATTCCTCTATCGATCGATACCAAAAGAGCAACAGAAATAGATTGAGCACATAAATCGTTTTCACCAGATGCTCCGATCCACTGGGCTGCTTCGAACGAAATTGAAGCACCCCATAGCCTAGCGCAAATAAAAACCCAATAGCATAATACAACGCAGTAGTGGGGTCATACAACCCAATGACTTCAATCAATTCGGGGCAAAAATAACTGAAGCTGAAAATCAGCTGTAAAAAAGCAAAGAATCGAAGGGGCTCAAACCAATTCGATTTTTCATACAGTATAAAATAGACCATCGGAATGGCTCCAAAATAAATGATGGTGTAGGGCGAAGGCACCACCCAAAATCCTATACTTTGGGTTATTAAAAACAAGGCCAAGGCTTCATGCGTTTTGGATACCAAAAATGGATCTATCGCAGGATAACGTAAGGCAAAACGATGCGAAAGTCCCAAATTGACAAGCGGCAACGCCAAACCAATTCCAAAACAGCCCACCATTTCAACCCATGAAAACGAACTTACCTCGCTGCTTACATAATATAAAAGACAAAGAAACGTCAGTCCATACAGTATTTTGAAGAATTTTGCCAATTCCAACTCATTCGGCTCCGATAGAATAAGATGATGTAAAATTCGAACTAAACCAAAGGCGAGGCCAAAAAATCCTAACGTAGTCAACAAGGGTTGATAATCGCCATATTTAAAGTTAACCACAATCAAGTATAAAGTTGTAACAAGACCAAGGGTAAAGCGCACAAAAAAGCGATTTTCTGCCCATTCAGGCTTGCGCCATTGAAGGCCAGCAATCAAAGCTAATGCAAGAAGGTATAAACCGTCTATCCAGTGCTCGGCCCCCTCCAAAGTCAGATAAATTACCTCGATACCCGCAAGTATGAAGAACAAAATCCGACCTAAATTGAGCAGTAAACTCGATCTGAAAAGGAGCAAAACACTCCACAGCAATGCCGCTCCCAACAGCACATAAACAAAAAGATTATGTGTCGTTTGATGATAAACCAAAGCCACCAATAAAAGTTGAAGTCCCACCGCAAAAAGACCGTTTAAGGCTACCGATGGCAACCCATAAAACGCATCAAACGACTTCCATTTGGCTGTGCCAAGGCTATATACATGTAGCCCCAAAACCAACAGCGAATGTGCAATTAGTCCATACAACCATATGCCATAATCGTCGGTTTCCACCACGACCTTCAAACTAATGAGCAACGAAAAACCGATGTACGCATGGTATCCTATTTTTAAAATACGATGTAAAAAATCCTGCTGCTCCAAATGGGTAAACAATAAGCCCAAATTAAACGTTAGGGTGAGACCCAAAAACAAAATGGCCAAGCCGACGTTCCATTCGTTTAAGGTGATGATGGTAAATGAAAGCAGTGAAAAACTAACCAAGAAATCAACGTGATACAACCATGTAATCCCTCGTTTTTTGGCCACGCGAGACGCCCAAAAACACAACACAGCACCCAAGGCTACAACTATAGTTTTAAATTTACTTCCTGTGGCATGCATTAACAATCCTGTGGCAAACAAGCTCCAATTGACCAAATGCGTCGTTAAACCCGCTTTGTCAAAGGCCGTGTGGTCATATAATTTGCGGTATTGCATCAACATACAACTCACCGCAACCCCCACAATCCCCAGAATAGCTATTTTATTTTCTACATTCGTAAGAGGTGAATCGGTCACGTTAAACCAAACGTCAAAAACCAAAAACGAACCAATTACCGAAAGAATATGGTACTCCCATTTCTCTTTGTAAGAAAGTAAAATACCCACCGTAGCCGTACCCGCGGCCAGTAAAAAGGTAAGGAGCAACTTCTCGGGAATGACACACAAGATAAGCATACTGAGTACCACATGCAGTGATAAAAAAGTTTGCCTTTTGATGCAATATCCAATCCATAAATTCAATCCAATACCTATCCCCAAAAGTCCGTACCCCAAAGTCGTTTGCTCAATAAATTGTAAAGCCGGAATCTGAGAAGCGCCAAAGCACCCAAACAAAAACAAACTCGCTCCGGCACTGCGCAACCATAAGCCCGTTTTTTCCCAAAGCGGTTTCTTCTTCAAAAGGAGATACGAACCCATTAAGAGTCCGGCATAGGCCCAAATAATGAGCACTCGGAAAAGCGGACTTACCTTGAGGGCCGTGTAAATACTCAAATACCCCACGCCCAAGACCATAATCGCGGTGCCCAAAATTCCCGTCCAATTGTCAGCAAATTGGCGTTCCCATTTTTTAAAAAATAAATATAACGCCGAGGGTTCAGGAGGAGTGGGCGGAACATAAGGAGTGGGTTGAGCTACGGTTTCAGTAACTTTCGGGGTGCTGAAGGCAGCAACGGTACTGGTCTCAGGCATTGCTTCTTGCGCGAACTCCTCTACTACTTCTGATTCTGAGAGGGATAATACTTCTTCAGGAAGCACAGGTTCCACAGCAGGCTCTTCGTCCATCGGTAGTGGCGGTTCCGGTGCTTCAATCGGAGGTTCAATTTCAACAGGAGTTGCCTTGATTGGTTGGTTTTTCAATTGTTGCAATTCTTCGCGCAGCGCATTTATTTGTTGCTGCAAACTGTCCCGATCACCCGCTAGTTTAAACAATTGGGTCATCATGACATCCACGCTCGATTTCAGCGATTGGAATTTGACCACACCATAAATTACAAGAATAAAAAGTATAAATACAAAAAACTCCATACCAAGGCCTTTAGTACTCAAATATAGAAAAACAAAACCGAAGTCGCTTTTTTATTTTTTGGGCACGCCCCGATAGTCAGTAATTTGGCCAGTGATAAGGAACATTGTCTGCCGCAATCGGGGCCGGGTGATCCGCTGTATCTGCCCCTTCTCACGTCGGGGCAGGATGCCGCTTCTCCCCCTCGTGCACTTCCTGCAGGGAATGAAAATCACTAAATCCTTAGAATTGGTGGGATAACTTTTTCCCTATCATTAAAAATAACGCACCAAACGTGTGCCCACATTGGCTGTGTTTTTAGGAAGTAAAACGGTCGCTCCGGTACTAAAATCTATGCATTTTGCCTGTGGCGTTCCCGTGTCGGTTGAACTCCAGTAGGGAATCGCTGTAAATCCGCCCGCTCCGGTTACATGTAAGTTGTCGTGAATCAGTTTTAATTCATCATGCGAAGGCAAACACCAGTCGCGTTGGTCCCCAAAATCATGCGTTAAGCCCGAAAATGCTGCAACGGTTCCATTATTCAACGCACTGCAAATTGCAGGATTCGTTGCATATTGATTCAACGATTGGTGAAAATTGGCAATAGCCACCGAGTTTTGATATCCGCTACCCACACCGTCAAATTGGGCGTTCATCAAATTGGAGGTGACACAACCCCACTCGTTGGCGGGTAAATCGTTGGGCGCCACTTCCATATAGCGCCATCCGTCCGAGTAACTTCCTTTGTCATAGGCAATAATTCCACCTGAAGGTCCGAAATCACCCACTTGATACGGTAGAATTTCGTTGCAAACTTGTAGAAAATAGCGCGATCCTCCCGAATAGCTAAGTTTTCGATACGGTCCCACAAAGCCCAAATAGTGATAACTTTTATTCCAATAGGTCGCAATGGGATTAATACCCGCAAAGTTGATGTTGATGTACGATTTTTGATTGATAATCATCACCGTCCAGGTTCCTAAGTAGTTGTTGCCCAAATGGCGTAAAGTGATGGTGTTGTCAGGATTGGCGTAAAAAATAGCGCCTGCATATTCATTATCTGCATTATCCGGGAGGTACGGGACTTTTGTCACACAATTCATGGGCGTGCAAAACTGACCCGAAACATACGAAATAACGCTTTCATCCGAACACGAACGTAGGGAAATCAACAGTTCATCATCGTTGTTTATACTTATTATATTTCCATTGGAATCGGTGGTTTCAATGGGATACGAAATGCTGATGCTGTGATTTAAGGGTAAATTCATCAACGTTTGAAACAAGGTGCTGTCATCGGTCATAGTCAAGTTTTGCACCGGATCCCGATTGGTATTGTACACCAACAATTGAAAAGGATACACAAAATCAATACAAATCTGCTCCTTCATCGGGTCCCCATTTTGCGAGCTGGTATTTAACATAAGTTTGAAGAGCTCATTCTGGTATCCGATAGTCGACTCAGTCCGTTCAGCGGGCTCGTTAGTACAACTCCCGACGCCGAGTATCAATAGGGTGAGAAGGATGAAATGTTTGATTTTTGGTAAGGCTTTCATAGGATTGTTTTTTAGAATGACGATAAAATTGGGTGTAGGTTGCGTCTGGGTAAAACAAATTTTAAAATTTCCTTAAAACAAAAACCCCAATCGGTTGCGATTGGGGTTTTTTATCGAAAAAGAATTGTGAATTAACCTTCTTGATTTTCTTTAGCATCACCTTTCGGAGGGAAAGGTTTGCGCGGTCCACCTTCGGGACGTTTATCGTCGCGTGGAGGACGTGGTAACAATTGTTTTCGGGAAACTTTTTCTTTACGCGTTTTCGGATCAATACCCAAGTATTTCACTTGGAACACATCGCCCATATTCACTACGTCAGAAGGTTTCTCGGTGCGCTCCCAGGCCAATTCAGACACGTGAAGTAACACTTCATTTCCTGGCGCTTGGGTATATTCAACTACTGCACCAAAGTCCAACATCTTGATGACGCGAACTTCATACGTCTCGCCAATTTCAGGCTTGAAAATAATTGAATCGATTTTGGCCAAAACCATGGCGATACCGTCTGGACTAGTTCCTAAGATTTCTACAATACCTTGCTCGTCCACTTCGTTGATGACAATCGTGGTTCCCGAGGCTTTTTGTAATTCTTGAATTACTTTTCCACCGGGTCCAATAAGTGCACCAATAAAGTTGCCTGGAATAGTTCGGGTAATAATTTTTGGCGCGTGATCTTTAACGTCGGTTCTTGGAGTAGCGATGGTCTCGGTAATTTTACCTAAAATATGCATACGGCCTTCACGAGCTTGCTCCAAAGCTTGCTCCATGATGTCATAGCGCAATCCATCAATTTTGATGTCCATTTGACAAGCGGTAATTCCGTCTGCAGTTCCCGTTACTTTAAAATCCATATCCCCCAAGTGATCTTCATCACCTAAAATATCGGAAAGAACAGCAAATTTTTGTCCGTCAGTGATCAATCCCATGGCAATCCCTGATACCGGTTTAATCATTTGAACTCCTGCATCCATAAGTGCCATTGTACCAGCACAAACCGTAGCCATCGATGAGGAACCGTTAGACTCTAATACTTCTGAAACCACACGAATAGTATACGGACAATCAGCAGGAATCATATTCTTTAAGGCGCGTTGTGCCAAATTTCCATGGCCTACTTCACGGCGTGACGTTCCACGTAACGGTTTGGCCTCTCCAGTAGAGAAAGGAGGGAAGTTGTAGTGTAAATAGAATTTTTCTTCTCCTTGTTCAGAAGCGTTATCAATCACATTGGCTTCGCGTGATGTTCCAAGGGTTACTGTGGCCAAGGCTTGTGTTTCCCCACGGGTAAACAATGATGATCCGTGAACAGAAGGTAAGTAATCTGTTTCACACCAAATAGGTCTGATTTCAGTTGTTTTTCTTCCATCTAAACGAATGCCTTTTTCTAAAATTACATTGCGTACGGCCTCTTTTTGTGTTTTGTAACTGTATTTACCAACTAACCCAGCTAAATCGGGGTTTTCGGCGTATTCTTCTTCGCTAAAAAGCGCTTTTACTTCTTCCTTAACTGCCGCAAATTTTTCGCCTCTTTCGCTTTTAGCAGAAGCTTCTTGTGCGATAGCATAATACTTGTCATACGAAGCTGCTTTTACTTTTTTGTACACCTCTTCATCTTCAACTTCACCTTCATATTCGCGGTAGGCTGGAGAACCAACAGCGACTCTCAATCGCTCTTGCGCTTGAATTTGAATTTTAATGGCTTCGTGAGCAAACTTGATGGCTTCAATCATTTCGGCCTCTGAAATTTCTTTCATTTCGCCTTCTACCATCGCAACAGAATCCATAGAGGCCCCAATCATCATGTCGATGTCTGAACGCTCTAAATCGGCACGACTTGGGTTGATGACTAATTTTCCGTCAACACGGGCTACACGAACTTCCGAAATTAAGTTGTAAAAAGGAATGTCAGAAACAGCCAATGCAGCCGAAGCGGCCAAACCTGCTAAAGCATCGGGCATCACCTCTTCGTCATGCGACATCAATTGAATCATGATTTGGGTTTCGGCGTGATAATCGTCTGGAAATAAGGGACGCAATACGCGGTCAACCAAACGCATGGTTAATACTTCCGCGTCACTTGGACGAGCTTCACGTTTGAAGAATCCGCCAGGGAAACGCCCTGCAGCGGCAAATTTTTCACGGTAATCTACCGTTAAAGGTAAAAAGTCTACTCCGGGATTGGATGTACGTGCCGATACGGCAGTGGCCAATAGCATAGAATTGCCCATGCGAACAACAACCGAACCATCGGCTTGTTTGGCAAGTTTCCCGGTTTCAATGGTGATGGTTCTTCCATCGGCCAAAGTAATGGTTTCTTGGGTTACTTTTGAAATCATAAAATTTAATTCTGTTTTTAATTAAGGTTAGTTGTGTTGTTGTTAGTTGTTGTAACCCAATGAAAAACTGAAACTTTTTTTAATAGTGTTTAAAAAAAAGAGGCGCGCAGGCACCTCTTTAGTTTTGTATTATTTTCTAATACCTAATTCCTTGATGATTTCACGATATCTGTTGATATCTTTATTTTTCAAGTAATCGAGTAAGCTTCTTCGTTTACCTACCAATTTTACCAACGAACGCTCAGTGTTGAAATCGTGACGATTTTTTTTCAAGTGCTCCGTTAAGTGGTTAATTCTGAATGTGAACAAAGCGATTTGTCCTTCTGCTGACCCTGTGTTTGCAGCAGCTCCTCCGTGTTTAGCGAAGATTTGTTCTTTAACTTCTTTAGTCAAGTACATGCTAATATTTATTTAAATAATTATTATGTAGATTGGGTCGTTCCCAATTCGGTTGCAAAGGTAGCCTTATTTTTGAATTTGACAAATAAAAAAAAGGAATTAAAATAATTTGGCAACTTCTTGATTTACAAACTCCAAGAAACGTTCGTCAGCTTCTGAAAACGGGTCGAGTACATGACTGTCAATATCGATTTGGCCCATATTTTGACCGCGAACAAACAACGGAACTACGATTTCTGATTTGACCGTAAAACTACAAGCGATGTAATTATCTTGGGCCGAAACATCGGGAACCACAAAGTTGGTGTTGGATTCGGCGACTTGCCCACAAATACCTTTCCCAAAGGGAATTACAGTATGGTCGGTGGGAGCCCCTACGTAAGGTCCTAGATGCAAAGTCCGCGTTTCATGGTCGGCAAAGTAAAATCCTACCCAATTGTAATAGGATACTTTTTCATTCAAAAGCGTACATAGTTCGAGTAACTTTTCATCCCGTGATTTAACGGGTTGCGATAAAATCGAGACGACTTCGGGCTGTAAATCTTCAAAATGCATTTGCGGTATTTTTTTGCAAAAGTAACCAATGGCTTTTCGTATTTTTACCTAAAATTTGTTAAAAAACTTTGAACGCAAACCGTCAGGCATACCGTCCTTTCTTATTTTTTCTCCTTCGTTTTGGAGCGGCGTATCTGCTCTTGGTGTTTCTCTATGCTACGTATTTAGGTCAATTTGATGTAAAACAAAAAGAGGTTGATTCCTTTACCTATGAAGTGGCCCAACAATCAAAATTTGTATTGCATTTTTTTGATGATTCAGCATCCATTGCCCCCAATCCAAAGGAGGCAGGGGTCAAATTATTCTACCGTCAACGATGGATTGCCCGTATCATTGAAGGCTGTAATGCGGTTAGTGTAATGATTCTCTTTGTCAGTTTTGTGATTGCCTTTCGAGGAAAAATGAAGTCCATGTTTTGGTTTATCCCGCTGGGAATAGTCATTATTCATTGTGCCAATATTTTACGTATTGCCTTGTTGGCCGTGGCTTTATACCATTTCCCGCAAGCCGAACATGTACTCCATGGGGTGCTTTTTCCCTTAGCTATTTATGGAATAGTATTTCTGTTATGGATGGTATGGGTAAATCGTTTTTCAATTTATGCACAACGCGATGAAGTTAAGTAAACGACAAATTTTTGGGGCATTGGTATTGATACTCCTTCTTGTGGGTATTCGTGCTGGTGAGTCTTCATTATTCTATGATCCTTTACAAATGTATTTTAAAGGCGATTTTCAAAACCTCCCGATTCCCAATATTGATTCCCAACAATACCTACTTCATTTGGTGTTACGCTACGTACTTACGAGTCTTATTTCACTTGGGATTCTTGCACTTTTGTTCAAAAATTCACCCTTGTTGCGTTTTGTTGCAGGTTTGTATGCTGTTTTAGGGGTTTTATTGGTAGTGTTGTTTTTTGGGGTTCTTACCTACTTTGGAAATACCCACAAACAAGAATTGTTCTACATTCGTCGTTTTTTGATTCAACCTATTTTTCTGCTTCTTTTTTGCCCTGCGCTTTATTATCAAATGAAGGTTAAAAAGCCTGATGGAATTGTTTAACAGCTTTTTATATAAATAGTTAAAAAAAAAGGTATTACCTTTGCAACATGCGCATTCGTCAGTTTTTTATTAGTGGATTGGCACTACTTGTTATGGTGGCCCAAATGGGGGTCGCCTTGCATGTGCACTATTGCGCCGGGGAAGTTGCCTCTGTAAAAACTGTTTTCGGGTTCACTGAACTAGCCGCGCAAATGGAAGAAACGTGCTGTGGAACAGATGCAACCCCTCTCGAGAAAATGTCTTGTTGCAAAGACAAGAAATTCAAATTCAAAGACACAACCGAGAAGTTACTTGTTAAAGATATTACGCCTGAATTGCTGGCTTTAGAAGGTAATAGCGCCTACTTTTTAGCTTCTTTTTTGCCGAAACCTACGGTTCATAAGCAACCAATTTTAGCCTATTATTGTGATGCGCATGGGCCGCCCTTGTACGCGCGCTATTCCCAACGATTATTTTACGCTTGATTTATTATTTGACCCGTATCTCTTTTGTCAAATAATAAATTATTGCATTTATGAAAACACATACGTTTGTAGTCGCGTTGTGCTTTTCTATGATGAGCTTTGGTCAACAAAAATTGGACGAAGTCAAAGTAGAGGGCAAATCGCGAAGCATACAAAAATCCCTATCCAAAACCACCAATACCGCCGTAGTAACCTCCAAAGAGTTGCTCAAAGCCGCGTGTTGTAACCTTGCCGAGAGTTTTGAAACCAATCCCTCCATTGACGTTAATTTCTCGGATGCGCTTACCGGCACTAAGCAAATCCGAATGCTCGGATTAACAAGTCCCTACATCCTTATTGCCGAGGAGAACATCCCTTCGGTGCGGGGAGCTTCCCAAATTTTTGGGCTGTCCTTTATTCCAGGGACCTGGGTCGAAAGTATACAAATTACCAAGGGAGCTGGCAGTGTTGTCAATGGCTATGAGAGTATTTCTGGGCAAATCAATACCGAATTGATAAAACCCCAAAAAGACATTCCATTTTTCCTCAATGCCTATGCCGACAATGGAAACCGCTATGAATTGAACACCCATTTTAGTGCCAAATTGGGCAAGTACTGGGCCTCGAGTTTGTTTATTCATGGCAATGCCCGTCTAGGCAAAAATGACATGAACGACGATGGATTTCTCGATAATCCCTTGGGGCAACAGTTCAATATCACCAATCGTTGGCAGTATACCAATCCCGAAACCGGTTGGGTGTCTTTTTTTAACCTCAAGTATTTGAATGATCAAAAGCAAATGGGTGAAGTCGATTTTCATCCCCACCATCATCGGGGAACGACGCAACGTTGGGGCTCCGAAATCAACACTGAACGCTTTGATATAACCACCAAATCGGGCTATGTATTCAAAGGCATGCCGTACCAAAGTTTAGGATTTCAAAATGCCTTTTCGTATCATCATCAATCCTCCTATTTTGGCTTGCGCGAATATGGCATGAAGCAGCAAAGTTTGTACTCCAATTTCATTTTCAACTCCATTATTGAAAATACCCGAAACAAATTTTCTACAGGAATCAATGCAACACTAGATCGCTACACCGAAGTGTTTGATGCCACCGATTACAGTCGTATCGATAACGCCATTGGAACTTTTTTTGAGTATACCTTCGATAATGGAAAAACGCTGAGTTACATTTTGGGGGGACGTGTCGATTATCACAATCGTTTGGGCGTGTTTTTTACACCTCGTTTTCATTTGCGCTACAATCCATGGGAGTTTGGCGTATTGCGCTTATCGATGGGGCGCGGTAAAAGAGCGGCCAATATTTGGGCTGAAAATCAAACGTTATTCAACAGCTCCCGTCAATTTGTGGTGCAAAATTCAGGCGGCTCCTTGTATGGTTTAGATCCAGAGATTGCTTGGAATTATGGGCTTAGTTTTACCCAAAAGTTTCGAATTTTCAATAAAAACGCTTCATTTACCATAGATGCCTACCGCACCGATTTTCAAAATCAAGTAGTTGTCGATGTCATGCAAAATGCACAACAGGTGATCTTTTACAATTTAAAGGGGCGTTCGTATGCCAATACCTTGCAACTTGATTTTGATTTCGAACCCCTTCATCGGTTGAATATTCGTAACTCGTTTAAGTATTATGACGTAGCTACCGACTATTTGTCGGGGCGTTTTCAACGGCCGCTTCAAGCGAGAAATCGTTTCTTTTCCAATGTCGAGTATGAAACAGCACGCACCGAGAAACAGCAACAATGGAAAATGGATGCCACTTACAACTGGATAGGAGTACAGCAATTGCCCTTTACAGGAAACAATCCTATTACAGCACAAATGGGTAATTTTTCCCCTTCCTATTCGTTGGTCAATGCGCAAGTAACTCGCGTTTTTTCCCGATCGTTTGAAGTCTATTTGGGGGCAGAAAACGTATTCAACTACCAGCAAGAACGGGCAATTTTGGGAGCAGACGCACCTTTCGGGCCCTTTTTTGATGCCACCATAATCTATGCTCCTGTTTTTGGTCGAATGGTGTACACAGGATTACGTTACAAAGTCTTATAATTAAAAAAAACAATATTTATATCGCAACAATTATGAAAAATGTACTGATTTTAATGATGGCCTTCCTTTCCCTTCAAGGATGGGCCCAAGAGAAAAAGAATAAAAATGCCTCCTATACTTTTGAAGTGAACGGCAACTGTGAAACCTGCAAACAACGCATTGAAAAAGCGGCTTATGCGGTCAAAGGTGTAAAATCGGCCGTGTGGGATATCGAAACCCACCAGTTGCAATTGATCATCAACGAGGAGAAAACCACTCTCGATGCGGTAAAAAAAGCCATTGCCGCAATCGGGCATGATGTTATCGGTTCCTACAAGGCCCCCGATGCGGTGTATGAAAACTTGCACCATTGTTGTAAGTACGAACGCGTCAACTAAATGATTTGACGTTCTGAAGTCGGAATGAATTAGGCATTTTAAAAGGAATGTTATGTTTTCGGTTGAATGAAGCGTCAAAGGCAACCGTATTCTACCAAAAAATTAAGACGTCTTTTAGAAAATAATGCCTAATTTCACGACCTCAAAAAATAGATTTCATGGACCACTTTGATTGGAAACAACTTTTTAACCCTGAGTTTTACATTTTACTGGAAGTTGGAGGCATTAAAATAGGCCTTTATGTGGTGTTGTTTATCGTTTTTGCCGAAACAGGACTCCTAGCGGGTTTCTTCTTGCCAGGAGATAGCTTGCTGTTCCTTTGTGGAATTTACAGCGAACTCTTGATGCGGGATTTTTCAACCGGAAGTGATTTTGTAAATGTAACTTTGCTCGCATTTATGGTGGCAGTAATGGGAATCATAGGCAATATGTTTGGCTATTGGTTTGGGAAAAAGAGTGGCAGTTACTTATACAAACGTGAAGATAGTCTGTTTTTTAAGAAAAAGTATTTGTACCAGTCCAAAGAATTTTTTGACAAATACGGAAGTCGGGCTGTAGTGTTTGCTCGCTTTTTACCTATCGTGCGTACCTTTGCTCCTGTGATTGCCGGGATTGTTGAAATGGACCGTAAAAAGTTTATGTTTTACAACATCCTTGGTTCTGTGCTTTGGTCCGTGACGATGATATTCGCAGGACATTATTTGTATGAGCTGTTTAAAGTTCAATTCAATATTGATTTAAAACATTATATCGAATACATTGTCATCGGTATCGTACTGGTGACTACGGTTCCCGTGATCATGAAGTTTGTACGAAAACGAAAATAATTGCAGAAAATAGTTCAATAAAAAATCCGACGATCATAACAACCGTCGGATTTTTTTATGCTTAAGTTAGTTAAGCTTACATCATACCGGGCATACCGCCGCCCATCGGCATTGCAGGAGCTGATTCCTCTTTGACCTCCACCAAAGCACATTCGGTGGTTAATATCATTCCTGCTACCGAAGCCGCATTCTCCAAAGCAACGCGTGTTACTTTTTTCGGATCGATAATCCCTGCTTTCAACATGTCAACATATTCATCGGTTTTGGCATTGTATCCAAAATCTCCTTTGCCATCGGCTACTTTTGCTACGACTACAGAACCCTCTAAACCAGCGTTCTCTACAATTGTACGTAAAGGCGACTCCACGGCACGAGAAACAATTTGAATTCCTGTCGCTTCATCTGCATTTTCAGCTTTTAAATCGGCTAAGGCTGCTTTGGCACGCAATAAAGCTACACCGCCACCCGCTACAATACCTTCTTCTACGGCGGCACGCGTTGCATGTAACGCATCGTCAACACGGTCTTTTTTCTCTTTCATTTCTACTTCAGAGGCAGCACCAACATACAATACGGCCACACCACCGGCTAATTTAGCCAATCGCTCTTGCAGTTTTTCACGGTCGTAATCCGAAGTCGTGGTCTCAATTTGCGCTTTAATTTGATTCACACGATTTTTAATCATGTCGGCATTACCAGCACCGTTGACAATGGTCGTGTTGTCTTTGTCGATAGTTACTTTTTCAGCAGTTCCCAACATTTCAAGCGTCGCATTTTCCAAGGTAAAGCCACTTTCTTCAGCGACAACTGTACCTCCTGTTAAAATAGCGATATCTTCCAACATGGCTTTTCTACGATCACCGAAACCGGGTGCTTTTACAGCAGCAATTTTCAAGGCACCGCGTAATTTGTTGACCACCAAAGTCGACAACGCTTCTCCATCCACATCTTCGGCAATAATCAATAACGGTTTCCCTGATTGTGCCACAGGTTCAAGGATAGGCAACAATTCTTTTAAAGAAGAAACTTTTTTATCGTACAATAAAATGTAAGGGCGGTCTAAGTCCACTTCCATTTTTTCGGCATTGGTTACAAAATAAGGGGACAAATACCCGCGGTCAAACTGCATTCCTTCTACAACATCAACGTACGTGTCAGTTCCTTTTGCTTCTTCTACAGTGATTACACCTTCTTTTCCAACTTTAGAAAAAGCGGTCGCAATTAAATCGCCAATCACTTCGTCGTTGTTGGCCGAAATTGAAGCCACTTGTTTGATTTTCTCCGAAGAGCTGCCTACTTCTTGAGATTGTTTTCCAAGATCGGCCACAATGGTTTCCACAGCTTTATCAATACCGCGTTTTAAATCCATTGGATTTGCTCCCGCAGCAACGTTTTTCAATCCTTCTTTAACAATGGCTTGCGCTAAAACGGTGGCTGTAGTGGTTCCGTCACCCGCTAAATCATTGGTTTTTGAAGCTACTTCTTTCACCATTTGAGCCCCCATATTTTCGAGCGCATCTTTCAATTCTACTTCTTTAGCAACCGAAACACCATCTTTCGTTACTGTTGGGCCACCAAAGGATTTTGAAATGATTACGTTACGGCCTTTTGGACCTAAAGTTACTTTTACCGCATTGGCCAAAGCGTCTACTCCGCGTTTTAACCCATCGCGTGCTTCAATGTCAAATTTGATATCTTTTGCCATAGTTTTAGTTTTTTAAATTTTTGATTTGTTAATCCTGTTTTCTTAAATGATGGCAAGGATGTCATCCTCGCGCATGATTAAATAATCTTTACCGTCGTATTTAAGTTCGGTCCCAGCGTATTTGCCATACAATACGGTATCGCCCACTTTGACAGTCATCGTATGGTCTTTCTTACCGTTACCTACTGCAACGACAGTGCCTCGTTGTGGTTTTTCTTTTGCAGTGTCTGGAATGATAATTCCTGCTGCGGTGGTTGTTTCTGCGGCCGCAGGCTCAACCAAAACTCGATCAGATAAAGGTTTAATGTTTAAAGCCATAATCAATTATTTTTAGTTTGTTATTTTTTTGTTTGCCTCGTTTATTTCAGAAATTGTGCCAAGGGGTAAAAACTGCCAATTTTTCAGTTCTACTGTCAGTGAATTTTCAGTCAAAAAAAAAGTCCCGAAGTGGGACTCTTTTCTTTATTTTTTTTCTGGAGTGGCTGGGGTCTCAGCGGGTTTTGGAGTGGCATCACCCGGTTTCGCTTCCTTAGC
Source organism: Flavobacterium fontis (assembly GCF_900129405.1). Taxonomy (GTDB): domain Bacteria; phylum Bacteroidota; class Bacteroidia; order Flavobacteriales; family Flavobacteriaceae; genus Flavobacterium; species Flavobacterium fontis. The sequence goes on from NZ_FQVQ01000007.1 coordinate 122,646, forward strand.
ATCTTCTGGAGCTGGAGCTGCTGATTGACTTGCATCGATGATTTTGTCTGTACTGCCGCCAGAACCTGGAAAGCTCATGCTCGACAATAAAACTAATACAATCAACGCTGCACCCAATACCCAAGTACTCTTATCTAAGAAATCGGTTGTTTTTTGTACACCGCCTAATTGTTGCGTTCCTCCTAAGGCAGAAGATAATCCTCCTCCTTTAGGATTTTGAACCATTACTACGATGATTAACAGAAAACAAACAATCGTAATTAAGACCAAAAAGATTGTAAATGTGCTCATTGTTTAGGGATTATTTTGTTGTAATTTTTTTATTTCCTCAATTCGGTCTGCAAAGAAACTACTTTTTTCTGGATATTTCAAAATTAAAATTTCATAGGCTTGAATTGCCCGTGGGTACTTTTTCTGTTCCAAATACACCTTGGCTAAGGTTTCGGTCATTAAGTAACTTTTATCGGGGGATTCCATGGCTATCGCTGTTGGCGTGCTGTCCTTTGATATCGCAGGTATTTTCGGATTAGTTTCTATAAACTTATCGATGAGTTCCAATTTTTTTGAACGGGCATCCCCATTTTCCCGTGGGGCAGTGGCGGCAGGAATTTCTTTTCGCTCAATAGGTTGAAAGCGCGAAAGTTGAAGCCACTCCTGAAAACTATGCTTTTCTTCGGTGTTGAAGGGTAAAGGTTTTCCGAGTTCCAAGGCTTCAGCGGGTTGGGGTTCTACCTTTTCCACTTCTCCTGATTTTTCGATGGTAGCCAATAGCGATTGCTGCAACGGATCGACCGCCACAGGAATAACGACGATTTCAGAATCAATGACTTCCATGTTCAACAATTCAGCAACCTTACGATCATACAATGTATTATCAATCGTGGTAAACTGTGTTGTTGTAATAAAGTCAAACAAGACACTGCGGTCATGGGTGTAGGCCGCGGTTTTTTTTAACGCATCATTGTATTGGTAACTGTCGAGATTGTATAAATGCTTCAACTGCAAAACACGGGCGCTTTGAAAATAGGGGTATTTTTCCAAAATCGGTTCCAATTCTCGAAATTGCCGATCGTTGATGGCATAGGGTTTATTGAGTAAGTAGATGTAGTCTGTGCTATTCATACCTACCATTTTGCCAACGATTCATTAATAATATCTTGTGTGATTCGATTGAAGATGAAATCGACAACTTCAGTAAGCTTGCTTCCCGTCAATTGAGCATTTCCTTCATAATCTTGAAAAAAGGAAAAACGTTTTTCAAAATTTTCCTCTTCTTTATTGGCATTGGTAAATTTAACCAATACCGTAATGGTCAATCGGTTTTGGGCTGCTGTAAAATTGGCAGTTGACGTCATTGGCGACACGCGATAGTCTACAATTTCACCTTCATACACCAAATCGCCATTGGAGGAAGTCAAACTTAATCGCGTTTGGTTTTGAATGGCCTCTTGTAATTTGTTGGTGAAAATCCGTTCGATTCCCGGTTCAACCAATGGAGCTGTGTTTTGAAAATATTTTACTTGTACGGTTTTGGCGTCGGTTTGAATCCCCGTAAAACTATATCCTCCACAACCGTTGAGAAATACAAGCAAAGCTCCTAAAGAAATCCACCGTAATGCTTTCATGAATCAAATTGATAAGACCGCTAAAATAAAGCAATATTTCGAATTGAGGAAGATTAATTCCCGTAATAATACTCTTGGAAGGCAGCAATTGTTCCCGGCGTATCATTCACATATTCTTCGGAAGTAAATTGTAACGAGCGTTCCCCAGGAAGTACACCATAAGTGTAGCGAAGCGCTGCGGGAGCGCCGTGGTGGCATTCCTCAGGGACATATTCTGAAGTGAACGCATGAGCCAAAAATTCAGGTGCTATAAAATTTTTAACCATGGCCAAAGCAGCAGTGTATCGTCCCAACTCCGTACGGTAGGTCATCATGGTATTGTAATTGTAATTCCGACTCACGTTTGAAGTCATAGAAGTACGCGTGTAGGAAGTCAAATTTCCCGCTACATAGGTCATTAGATACCCAGTCGATTCAGTGCCTACCATGTCGACAATTTGGGTAGCTTTCTTATCGGCGTTGAATGTCACCGAGCGAACTACACCGTTGTGCGTATAGGTGTAGGTGTTTGCAGCCGAGTTATGCGTTACAGTATTTCCGTTGATACTGGCGACGATGCCGTTTGTGTTGTACGTAAAGGTATAACTGCTGGTTTCAGTGCCATTGGTGAAAAGTCCAACGCGTGTGATTTGATTCAAATTGTTGTACGTATAACGTTCTACCACCTGATTCTGGCTATTGGTCGCTTCCGTTAACTGTCCTGAGGTATTGAATTTCCAATGTAATTCTTGGGGGGAATTTCTAAAAAGAACCACTTCTCGAAGCGCTGTAGCATTGGAGGCGTTATCCGTGTCGTTGGAACAAGAAAAAAAACTTACGGTAAGTATTGCTAAAACAAGTAGTTTTTTCATGGTAGGTTAAATTGGGCTTCAAATGTAAATGTATTTCTGTTTAAGCAATTATTTATAGGTCAAACTGCTTGATTTTTCGATAAAGTGTACGTTCAGAGATACCTAGCTCATCCGCAGCGGCTTTTCGACGTCCTTTATTTCGCTCTAATGCCTTTTTGATTAACTCGATTTCTTTTTGCTCCAAACGCAATACTTCTTCCTCCTCTACGGTTTCAGCAAAAAGATAATTGTGTTCAGCATCATCATCATGAAATTCCTCTTGGTGCGTTTCCACAGTAGGCTGGTACACCGCTACCGTGGTTTCTGGAGAAAAAGTAGTGTTTTCCTCGGTTTTGCCATAAATTTTTTGAATCAAACTCGGATTGATATCCTGTACGTTTTTGCCGTTTTTCATCAATTCTAAAGTGAGTTTTTTTAGGTCATTCAAATCACTTTTCATGTCAAATAAAACTTTGTACAGGATGTCGCGCTCCGTAGCAAAATCACTCTCCGATTTGCTTTGCGAAACCACACTAGGCAAATTGCGTTGGTCCATCGGGATGTACCCTGCCAACGTGGCTGCACTAATGTCGCGCTTGGTTTCCAAAACCGAAATTTGTTCAGCAACATTTCGCAATTGACGAATGTTTCCTGCCCAACGGTAATTGACTAAATACCCCACGGCATTATCTTCCAACTTAATGGGGGGCATTTTATATTTGTGTGCAAAGTCGGCAGCAAATTTTCGAAACAACAAATGAATGTCATCGCGGCGTTCGCGTAAAGGAGGTAATCCTATTTCTACCGTACTTAAACGATAGTATAAATCTTCTCTGAATTTTCCTTTTTCAATGGCTTCATGCATATTCACATTGGTAGCCGCCACGATGCGCACATTGGTTTTTTGAACCTTGGACGAACCCACTTTGATGAATTCACCATTTTCCAAAACACGTAATAAACGCACTTGGGTAGTTAAGGGTAATTCACCCACTTCATCCAAAAAAATGGTACCGCCATCGGCAACTTCAAAATAACCTTCGCGTGTTTGTGTAGCCCCTGTAAACGACCCTTTTTCGTGTCCAAAAAGTTCACTATCAATGGTGCCTTCGGGAATAGCTCCGCAGTTGACCGCAATGTATTTGCCGTGTTTTCGATGGGAGAGCGAATGAATGATCTTGGGGATGCTTTCTTTTCCAACACCGCTTTCACCCACCACCAGCACCGAAATATCGGTAGGGGCCACTTGAATGGCTTTTTCTATGGCGCGATTCAATTTGGCGTCATTTCCGATAATTTCAAAACGTTGTTTGATACTTTGTACACTTTCCATACGTCAAGGAATTAATGCAATTGTTTTTTTACGGGCACGGCCTTTAATAGTGTTCGGATGGCTTCTATTTGGTCGGGTTGTAGTTGTGATTTAAAAATAGGTAAAGCCGAATTGTGTTGGGTGTAAATCAAAAACCAACGTTTGGTCTCTTTGATTTGGTAAATGGAATGCCAACTGCGGGTTACTTCAAAAGTGCTTCCTTTTTGTTCGATTTCTTTTTCATTCAAACGCAAGTGATGTATCTCTTGATTTTTAGGGTTTTGCAACAAAGAACGTTTTAACGTCCAAAGTAAATAACCGTATATCAGGAGTCCAATGCCGACCAACAGCAAACCGTTAAAGGAAGCTACCCAATATTCGGGGAGTTGGTAATAAAAAGCGGCAAAAAGACTGCCTCCCAATAAAATACCAACCGTAAAGAGCAGCAGTTTTACGATGGGCTTTTCAAACAATACATACCGCGTAGCCAAAGCCATTTCTTGCAGATCGGGTCGGTATTGAATATGAATTTCCATGGGTTACGATTGCATGCGCTCTGCGTAGCCAACAGCTTCTCCGATGAGCGTTGCCGAGGTGCAGTCGGTAACTTTAACCATCACAAAGTCGCCGGGTTTGTAATTTTCTTTAGGGAAAACCACTACCGTGTTTTGCGAGTTTCTTCCACTCCAATGGGCATCCGAACGTTTGGATTCTTTTTCAATCAATACTTCAACTTCTTGTCCTAAAAAGCGGCGGGTACGTTCCCAGCCTAACTTTTGTTGCAGCGCGATAATTTCATTCAAACGACGTTTTTTAACCTCTTCAGGAACATCATCCTCCATTTTACGAGCCGCCAATGTTCCCGGACGTTCCGAATAGGCAAACATGAATCCAAAGTCATATTTCGCATGTTCCATCAAGGATAAGGTGTCTTGATGATCTTCCTCTGTTTCAGTCGGGAAGCCAGCAATCATATCTTGTGAGAGCGAAATTTCTGGAATGATTTCATAGATTTTATCGACTAGGGCCATGTATTCTTCGCGGGTATGTTGGCGATTCATGGCTTCCAGTATACGCGTACTTCCACTTTGCACAGGGAGGTGAATGTATTTGCAAATATTATGGTGTTTCGCCATGGTTTCAATCACCTCAATATGCATGTCCTGCGGATTGGAGGTCGAAAAGCGAAAACGCATTTTTGGGAATTGTGTCGCGCACATGTCCAAGAGTTGAGCAAAATCTACAGCCGTTGCTTTTTGCATTTCGGTTGCTTTGACAAAATCTTTTTTCAAGCCACCCCCATACCATAGATAACTGTCCACATTTTGTCCCAAAAGGGTTACTTCCTTGTAGCCTTTATCCCATAAATCTTGAATTTCAGACAAAATACTTTGGGGTTCCCGACTGCGTTCGCGTCCACGCGTAAAAGGGACTACGCAAAAGGTACACATATTGTCACAACCGCGCGTGATCGATACAAAAGCGTTCACACCATTGCTATTCAAGCGCACAGGCGCAATATCACCATAGGTTTCTTCTTTGGACAAAATCACATTGATGGCATCGCGACCGTCTTCTACCTCTTTTAATAAGTTCGGGATATCTTTGTAGGCATCGGGACCTACTACCATGTCAACGATTTTTTCTTCATCCAAGAATTTTTCTTTCAAACGTTCGGCCATACAACCCAAAACGCCCACTTTCATCGTAGGGTTGATTTTTTTTACCGCATTGTATTGCTCCAAACGCTTGCGAACGGTTTGTTCGGCTTTGTCACGAATCGAACACGTATTTACCAAAACCAAATCGGCTTCCTCCAAATTTTGGGTTGTATTGTACCCTTCATTCGCCAAAATCGAAGCAACTATCTCACTGTCCGAAAAATTCATCTGACAGCCATAGCTTTCAATAAACATTTTTTTGGTATTCCCTTGACGTTCGTCGAGAATCAAACTTTGACCTTGTATACTTTCGTTAATTTCTTTTTCCATCGACCTTTTGCCGTTCAATTGCGTGAAACGGACTGCAAAGATAATACTAAAATCAAAAATATGACAAGATGGCAGTGTTAATCTTGAGGGGGAGCTATTTTACCGCCAATTTTAAAAAGAGTAGCCATAAAAGTAGACAAATACGCTTTTTAATTAGGTGTCTTTTGGCAACACAAACAAAGGCATTTGAAAACGCTTACTCTTGGAATTTAAAAAAAACACCTACTTTTGCCCCAAACAAAACAATGAATGGCAAAAAATTTAGTGATTGTAGAGTCGCCTGCCAAGGCCAAAACCATTGAAAAATTTCTCGGGAAAGATTTTCAGGTGGAATCGAGTTATGGACATATTGCCGATTTGCCCTCTAAGGAAATAGGCGTTGACGTTGCCAATGGATTCAAGCCCAAATACGAAGTTTCTCCCGATAAAAAAGCCTTGGTTAAAAAACTCAAAGATCTTGCTAAAACAGCCGAAATGGTGTGGTTGGCTTCCGATGAAGACCGGGAAGGAGAAGCGATTTCCTGGCATTTGGCGGAAGAGTTGAAGTTGGATCACCAAAAAACAAAACGCATTGTTTTTCATGAAATTACGAAAACGGCTATCCAAAAAGCGATCGAAAACCCACGAGGAATCGATTATAATTTGGTCAATGCGCAGCAAGCCCGTCGTGTACTCGATCGTTTGGTAGGGTATGAGTTGTCGCCCGTGTTATGGAAAAAAGTAAAAGGGGGACTCTCAGCAGGACGTGTACAATCGGTTTCTGTGCGTTTGATTGTGGAGCGCGAACGCGAAATCCAAGCCTTTAAACCCGAAGCCTCCTACAGCATTTCTGCCGAATTCACCAACGAAGACGGTAAAGTAGTAAAAGCGAAATTGTCTAAAAACTTTACTACGCGTCAACAAGCTGAACAGTTTTTGCAAAGCAATATGGCGTCTACTTACAAAGTAGGCGATTTAGAAACCAAACCTGCGAAGAAATCACCAGCACCACCATTTACAACGTCAACCTTACAACAAGAGGCAGCCCGTAAATTGTATTTGCCGGTGGGTATTACGATGCAAATTGCTCAGCGTTTGTATGAAGCGGGGTTAATTACTTATATGAGAACGGATAGTGTTAACTTATCCCAAGAAGCGATGGCGGCTGCAAAAGCTGAAATTTCTCGTTCGTATGGGCCTGAGTTTAGCAAACCACGAAATTTCAATACCAAATCAAAAGGGGCGCAAGAAGCACACGAAGCGATTCGTCCCACCGATATGTCGCGTCACTCCGTTGATATTGATCGCGACCAAGCCCGTTTGTATGATTTAATTTGGAAACGCACCTTGGCTTCACAAATGAGTGACGCCGAATTGGAGCGCACCAATGTCAAGATTGTGGCCAACAACCATTCCGAACAATTTGTAGCTTCAGGGGAAGTCATCAAGTTTGAAGGCTTCTTAAAAGTGTATTTGGAAGGTCATGATGACGATGAAGAAGAGCAAGAAGGCATGTTGCCCGCCATGAAAGTTGGAGAAACATTGTTGAATCGATGGATAACAGCAACGGAACGTTTTTCTCGTCCGCCAAGTCGTTATACTGAGGCTTCTTTAGTAAAGAAATTAGAAGAGTTAGGGATTGGTCGTCCTTCTACCTATGCACCAACAATTTCAACTATTATTGGTCGTAATTATGTTGAAAAAGGAAGTTTTGAAGGGCAAGAACGCAGTTATCAGCAATTAACCTTGAAACAAGGGAAGCTTTTGGCCCAAACCTTAAAAGAAAATGTAGGTTCTGATAAAGGAAAATTAGTGCCTACCGATATTGGGATTATCGTGAATGATTTCTTGGTTAAAAACTTTGAAACGATTCTCGACTATAATTTTACGGCAAAAGTTGAGCAAGATTTTGACGAAATCGCTGAAGGTAACCGCGATTGGGCAGCGATTATGAATGATTTCTACAATCACTTTCATCCCAATGTAGTGGATGTGGAACAAAATGCCGATCGGGAAAGCGGGGAACGGATATTGGGTACCGATCCCAAAACAGGAAAACCCGTCTCAGTGCGTTTGGGGAAATTTGGACCCATGGCACAAATCGGTGAGGCAGAGGATACGGCCAAACAATTTGCCAGTTTACGTCAAGATCAAAACATCAGTACCGTTACGCTAGAAGAAGTCTTGAACTTGTTTGAATTACCCAAAAAATTAGGGGTATATCAAGGCGAGGAAATTGAGGTCAACAATGGGCGTTTCGGACCCTATGTGCGTTTTGGGAAACAGTTTATTTCACTTCCCAAAGGGATGGACCCTATGGACGCGACTATGGAGTTGGCACAACAATTAATTGATGAGAAGAATCAAGCCGATGCTCCCATTGGTTCTTACGATGGGTTGCCCGTTCAAAAAGGAGTTGGACGCTTTGGTCCCTTTATTAAATGGAATGGGATGTTTATCAATGTGAGTAAGAAATATAATTTCGACCATCTTTCAGACGAGGATATTCAAAATTTAATTGTAGATAAACTCCAAAAAGAAGAAGAAAAAGTACTTCAAGAATGGCCTGAGGAGAAAATCCGTATCGAAAAAGCGCGTTGGGGACGCTCGGTCATTTTGAAAGGAAAATTAAAAGTAGAATTAAACAAGGATGTTGATGCTACGAAGTTGACTTTAGAGGAGGTAAAAGCCCTGTTGGAGAAAAAAGCACCAGCAAAGAAAGCGACTGCCAAAAAGGCTCCAGCTAAGAAAACTGCAACAACCAAAAAGAAATAAAAGGTTATGGAATTTGATTTTCTAACCCCCTTGGAGACCGATCTGGTAATCGATATCAAACGATTGTCTTCACAACAATTGGGACAAAAAGTTGTATTTCACACCCAAGAAGCTTTTCCCGATGTAACCCAAATAGATATTGCCATTATAGGCGTGCCTGAAAATAGAGGGGCGCAAAGTTATGTGGCGCTCGAGGATCTTTCCGAAGTACGAATGCAATTGTATCGCCTGTTTCCTGGGAATTGGAATAAAATTATTGCCGATATGGGCGATATCAATCCGGGGAATTCGCCCGAGGATACCTATTATGCTTTGCGAAAGGTAGTTTCCAAGTTATTGAAGAATAAAGTTATACCTATTATTATTGGAGGTTCTCAAGATCTAACGTATGCCGTTTACAGAGGGTATGATGATTTAGAACAAATGGTCAACTTGGTCGCGATTGACAACCGTTTTGATTTTGGCAAACAGGATGATAGTATTCCCGCGTTGGCGTACTTATCCAAAATGATTGTTGAAGAGCCAACCAATTTGTTTAATTACAGCAACGTAGGGTATCAAACGTATTATAATTCACAAGAGGAAATCGATTTAATCGAGAAATTATATTTTGATGCCTACCGATTAGGCGATGTGAGTGCGCAAGTAGCTCTTGCTGAACCTGTTTTTCGGGACGCTGATTTGGTGAGTTTGGATATGACCTCAGTGAAATCCTCGGATTCGGGTAATTTTATCGATTTTCAACCCAACGGATTTAACGGAAAAGAAATTTGTGCTTTGGCACGTTACGCAGGGATTAGCGATAAAGTAAGTGCCTTTGGGATTTTTAACCATCAAGCCACAGCTCAAGAAGCGCCACTTATGGCACAAATTATTTGGTATTTCATGGAAGGCGTAAATTTCCGTTCCAATGAATATCCTTTTGGTAGCCGAGAGCACTATCTAAAATATATTGTGCCTTTTGAGAACGAAGAAATTGTGTTTTACAAGAGCAATAAAACCGACCGCTGGTGGATTGAAGTTCCATTTTTTTCAAACATACACAATAAGCTTCATAAAAACACGTTATTGCCCTGTACGCATGACGATTATTTAGCGGCTTGCAATCAAGAGTTCCCCGAGCGCTGGTGGAAGGCACAACGAAAGAGTATTTTATAAAAATTAAGCAACATTTGTAAGAAAAATATTGCAAAAAACACTAAAATTGCTTTTAAGCGATAAAAAAATGCACTTTATCGACACTTTTTTATGGTCAATTCAACTTTAGTTGTATTTTTGATTTGTGAAAAAAATTTTAAGAAGCAAATAATTGTTTTTTTGAAAAATAATAGATAGGTTTACGGCCTCAAAAAAAATAACATAAATTAACCCAAGTTATATGAAGAAGTTCATTGCGTTTGCATCTGTTTTAACCCTATTAGCCAGCTGTGGAAAGTCCAGTGACAAGGGCGAATTAGTAGGAGTTAAGGGTAAAAAATGGCATCCTGAAAAACCCTACGGAATGACATTGGTTCCCGGTGGAGCTTTCATCATGGGTAAATCAGATGATGATTTAGCTAATGTACAAGATGCACCTACGAAAACAGTGACCGTTCGTTCCTTTTACATGGACGAAACAGAAATCACAAACAGTGAATACCGTCAGTTTGTAGAATGGGTTAAGGACTCTATCATTCGCGTGCGTTTGGCTATCTTAGCTGATGAGGTGGGTGTAAAACCTGGAGCTGGGAAAGGTGGAAAAGGCGGTGGAAGTATCGGTGATTTCGCTTTTGCAGATCAAGATCCAGCGAAAATGACGCCTTACGACAAATACATGTACGAGAATTATTACAGTGTTGGTACAGCTGATGATCCGTATGCTGGTCGTCGTTTGAATCGTAAAGTAAAATTGATTACCGATACAAAAAAATATCCAGATGAATATTATGTAGAGGTTATGGACTCTATGTATTTGCCAGCTACTGAATCGTACAATGGTTTACGTACCATTGATGTAAACAAATTAGAATTCCGTTATTCATGGATGGATATTCAAGCAGCTGCCAAAGCTAAAGTAGGGAAACGCAGCAAGTTCATCCGCAATGAGAAAACAAGAGTATATCCCGATACCACTGTATGGATTAAGGACTTTGCTTACTCGTATAATGAACCAATGCATAATGATTACTTCTGGCACCAAGCGTATGGGGACTATCCTGTAGTAGGTGTGAATTGGAAGCAAGCGAAAGCATTTTGTGCTTGGAGAACGTTAAATAAAAATGTATATATCAAATCCAAGAAAAAAGGAAGAGATCTAGTAAACTCTTTCCGTTTGCCAACCGAGGCAGAGTGGGAATATGCGGCACGCGGTGGTCTAGAATCAGCAACCTATCCTTGGGGTGGACCTTATGCTAAGAATGATCGCGGTTGTTTTATGGCTAACTTCAAGCCAAATCGTGGGGACTATGCTGCCGACCAAGCCTTGTACACTGTTGAAGCCAAATCATTTGAGCCCAACGGATACAACTTGTATAACATGTCAGGTAACGTAGCCGAATGGACCGATTCATCGTATGATGCTGCTGCTTACGAATACGTATCAACAATGAACCCTAATGTTCCCGATACGTCCAACAAGCGTAAGGTTGTTCGTGGCGGTTCATGGAAAGACGTAGCCTACTTCCTTCAAGTAGGGACTCGTGATTTCGAATACCAAGATACAGCACGTAGTTACATTGGTTTCCGTACCGTACAAGATTATATGGGTACGCAAGTAACTGGTAATGCTGGAAAAGCGGGAAGACGTCGCTAATTCAAATTGTATATTAACTAACTTAATTATATTAAACTTAACTAACTAAATTATTATTATTATGGGACTATTACCACCTAGAGTTATGAATTTCACCTACGGTATGGGTGCGGCTGTTGTAATTATTGGAGCGTTGTTCAAATTGATGCACTGGCCAGGAGCAAGTTTGATGTTGATCATCGGTTTGAGTACAGAAGCTTTGATTTTCGGTCTTTCTGCTTTTGATGCTCCTGAAAAAGAATTGGATTGGTCTTTGGTGTATCCTGAGTTAGCAGGAGGTCAAGCTAAACCACGTGAGAAAAAAGAAAACCCAACAGAAGCTCAAGGTTTGTTGTCACAAAAATTAGACAACTTATTGAAAGAAGCTAAAATTGATGGTGAATTGATGGCTAGCTTAGGAAACAGTATCAAAAACTTTGAAGGTGCTGCAAAAGCCATTTCTCCAACCGTTGACTCGGTAGCTTCTACTAAAAAATATGCAGAAGAGATGACCAAAGCGGCTACGCAATTGGAAACTCTAAACAGTTTATATCAAGTTCAGTTACAAGCTGCTGAGCGCAACGCGCAAATCAACAACGAAGTAGCTGAGAACAACTTAAAATTAAAAGATCAAATGCAGTCGTTGGCTTCCAACTTACAGTCGTTAAACTCTGTATATGGAGGTATGTTATCTGCAATGAGCAACCGATAATTAGTTTTAAACGCTCATTATTTATTTTAACGAATTAAAACTAATTAGAAGAAATGGCAGGAGGAAAATTAACCCCTAGACAGAAGATGATTAACCTGATGTACTTGGTTTTCATCGCGATGTTGGCATTGAACATGTCGAAAGAAGTACTTTCGGCGTTCGGTTTGATGAATGAAAAGTTTAATGGAATTAATGCAACTCAAACGGAACAAAATTCGAAGCTTGCCCAATTATTAGGACAAAAAGCTGCTGAGAATCCAGGATTTGCTGCATCATTGGCTTTATCAAAGCAAGTAAATACGGCTACCAATGAGTTTTATGATTTCATTGAGCAAGTTAAAAATGAAGATATCTTAAAGGATTTCAAACCTGAAAACGGTGTTTTACCTTACGAATCCATGGATAAGTCGAATATCGATGAGAAATGGTTCAAAGGTGATGGATATTCCAAAAGAGGTCAAGAAATTATTGAACGTATTGATGCTTATCGTAACAAAATGAAAGAGTTGTTTGGAAAAGATGCCAAATACCAACCTCTTTTAAATAAAATCGATAAAATGTTTAGCACTGAAAAAATCAAAGATAAAGAAGGTGTTAACAAATTGTATTTAGATTACCACTACAAAGGATTTCCAGCTATTGCATCTGTAGCTAAGTTAACAGCTTTGCAAAATGACTTGAAAACCATTGAAAACGAATCATACAACATTTTCTTAGGAAACGCGTATAAAGAAGCAGCTTCTATGAAGAACTTCCAAGCTATTGTAGTTCTTGATAAAAATGCATACTTCGAAGGAGAAACAATCAAAGGTAAAGTTGTTTTAGGTCGTTATGACAAAAACACTGTTCCTACAAGTTTCTCAGGTCCTGGTAAAATTGAAAATGGTCAAGCCGTTATTTCGATGACTGCAGGTGGAGTAGGTGAACATAAATTAGGAGGTAAATTTACTTTCTTAGAAGATGGAAAGCCTGTGCCACTTGATTTCGAAGGTTCTTATGTTGTTGTACCACGTCCTAATTCTGCCAACATTTCAGCAGATAAAATGAATGTGGTGTACCGTGGGTTATCTAACCCAATGACAATTTCTTTTGCAGGTATTTCTGACAACAATGTAACAGCTTCAGCCCCTGGTCTTCGTTCAATTGGAAAAGGAAAGTATGATTTGAATCCTGGTACAGGAACCGAAGTAACCATTAATGTTACAGGAAAAATGGGTGATGGTAAAACGGTTTCTGATAGAAAAGTTTTCCGTATCAAAAATATTCCTGCACCACTCGGAGCAATTGGTGGAAAAGAAGGTATTCAAAAAGGTGCAAAATCGCGATTACAAGCTTCACAAATTACTGCTGTATTACCCGATTTCTTGTATGATTTAAAATTCAAAGTTACTCAATTTGCATTTAAAGTACCTGGACAAGCCTCTATCGTAGTAAATGGAGATCGTTTGAGTCCTCAGTGTATTGCTGCTTTAGCACGTGTATCAAAAGGAGATCAAGTCACCATTTCTGACATAAAATGTAAAATTGATGGAGGAGGTTCTGAAGTAAAAATTAAAGATGCAGCTCCTGCCATCTATGAAATACAATAATGCTTAACGAAAGCCGTTGTACCTTAAATAACTGAATTAAAATGAAATTGAAAACCCTTTTATTAATTGCCATCGGAGTGATAGAAACATCTGTTTCTGCGCAATCGAATTTATTGAATGCTAAAACTCCGGATGAAATCGGTAAAAAGACGGCTGCTCAGTTGGAATCCGATAATGACAAACCACTACCGTATGGTTATGTGCATGATCGTGATGTATTGATGGGTAAAATGATCTGGGAAAACATTGACTTGGACGAACGAGTGAATTTCCCCCTTTATTACCCGGTAGATACCGCGTATGTTGGGAAAGAACGACGTTCCTTATTCGCAGTCTTGTTAAAAGGTATCAAGGATGGAAAGATAACAGAAGTGTATGCTGATGATTATTTTAATATCAAGAAATCTTTGAAAGATATGGAGTCAGTTTTCAAATATATTGATACAACTGAAGCAGGTATTGATGAGATGAATAATTATCTAGATGATTATAAATCAGGTCGAAAGGTTTTAGATAAGCAATATATTAATGAAACTGAGTTAGATGCTTCTGATATTTCGGGCTACAAAGTAAAAGGTTTTTGGTACTTCGACAAACGTCAAAGTGAATTGAAATACCGCTTAATGGCTATTTGTCCACTAGCTGTTGAGGCTCGTGATAAAGCGAAAGGTAATAACGACCCTATTGAATTATTCTGGGTTTATTTTCCTTCAGTTCGAAACATTCTGCACGAAGCCAAAGCCTTCAATGACCGAAATTCCGCCATGCCTATTACGTTTGATCAATTATTGAATTCACGTCGTTTTAATGGTGTGATTTATAAAGAAGAAAACGTATACGGTGACCGTACGATTCAAGATTACATGAAAGATAACGCACAGTCCCAGCTCCTCGAGTCAGAGCGCGTTAAAGAGAAAATACGTAATTTTGAACAAGACATGTGGAATTACTAAATTTCAATTTCAATTCTAAACATAGAAACTCCTACCTTTGGTGGGAGTTTTTTTTATGATAACACACGATTATATCATTGTTGGTGGCGGTTTAGCCGGTTTAGCCTTTGCACAGTATTGTCGCAAAAATAACCGCACGTTCCTGTTGTTCGAGGATGCTTCTCAAAATGCTTCGCTGATCGCCGGAGGGCTTTACAATCCTGTTGTACTTAAACGATTCACCTCGATATGGAATGCCCAAGAACAGCTTCAAAATGCCCATGATTTTTATCAAGAATTATCCGCAGATCTTCAATGTACGTTAGATTACCCCTTACCGCTGTACCGTGTGCTTCATTCCGTTGAAGAACAAAATAATTGGTTTGCCGCGGCCGACAAACCCGCTTTAAGTTCGTTTCTATCGACTCCATTGGTGCACAATGCGCACCCTTTCATAGAGGCTCCCTTTCATTTAGGAAGCGTTTCAAATTGCGGCTATGTCGATACAAAAATGGTATTGCAACATTTTCATCAACGCCTTGAAAAAGAAGAAGTGCTTATTCGAGAAACCTTTAACTATGGAGATATCGCTCTAGAGGAAACAGGTGTTACTTATCACGAAATTAGAGCCAAACACATCGTTTTTGCCGAAGGTTTTGGGTTGTCTCAAAATCCTTTTTTCCATACGCTTCCCCTTGACGGCACCAAAGGGGAGTTGTTGGTCATTCGTGCCCCCGAATTAAAGTTGGAGGCCATTTATAAATCCGGAGTCTTTATTTTTCCTTTAGGGAACGATCTTTATAAAGTAGGCGCCACCTATGATTGGCAAGACAAAACCGATAGGCCTACCCCTGCAGCGCGTGAAGAATTAATTCAAGGATTAAAGTCTTTTATAAAAATTGATTTTGAAGTGGTTGCCCATTACGCAGGTGTGCGGCCCACCGTCAAAGACAGACGACCTCTAGTCGGTACACATCCATTGCATTCCAATGTACATATTTTGAATGGCATGGGAACTCGTGGCGTACTGCTAGCGCCCGCTATGGCCAAGGCTTTGTTTGAATCTTTAGAAAGGGGAATCCCTCTAGATCCTCATATCGATATCCGACGATTTAAGCATTTTTACGCCAATCCTTATCGTAATTGACAAACATATTGATATAAATGTTTCGTGCAATGCGAGCGGTGATAGGCATTAACACTAAAATCCCAATCCCCAAAGCGATAAATGACGTCTTGGCTGAGAGCCCAAGAATTAATTTGGTGATTACAAAAATAGCCACGCCAAACGCAATCGAAACACCATAAGCCACATACATGGCTCCATAAAAAAACGAAGGTTCAATTTCATAGCGCAAATGGCAATGACTACAGGTTTCATGCATGGTGTAGACTTTACTCAATTTATATGGATTTTTTTCCACATACATGTTTTCTTCCTGACATCGAGGACAACTTCCTGTTAAAATACTATTGATTTTCCAGCCTTTTTTTAACATTTGCAAATAATTTGATACAAAGGTAAAATAACCCTTTTTATCTCATGTAACTTAAGTCACAATTTTATGTTGAATATCCATAATTTATCGGTTTCTTTCGGAGGTACCTATTTGTTTGAAGAAGTAACCTTTCGATTGGGTTCGGGCGATCGCGTCGGACTCGTAGGGAAAAATGGCGCCGGTAAATCAACCATGCTCAAAATTTTGGCAGGCGATATCAAACCCGATAGTGGGACGATTGCCACCGAGCGCGATATTAAATTAGGGTTTTTACGTCAAGATATCGATTTTGAACAAGGCCGAACCGTACTCGAAGAAGCCTATGAAGCTTTTGAAGAAATTAAATATATCGAGCGAAAAATTGAGGATATAAACCATCAATTGGTCACGCGAACCGATTATGAAAGCGAAGCCTACAGTCAGTTGATTGAAGATTTGTCCGAGTTCACGCATCGTTTTGAATTGTTGGACGGCTACAATTATGTGGGAAACACTGAGCGCATTTTATTGGGCTTAGGATTCAAACGGGAGGAATTTAACAATCCCACCGAAACCTTCTCGGGAGGGTGGCGTATGCGAATTGAACTTGCCAAACTTTTATTGCAGTCCAACGATGTTTTACTCCTCGATGAGCCCACCAATCACTTGGATATTGAAAGTATTATTTGGTTGGAAAGCTTTTTGAAAACATTTCCAGGCGTGGTCGTGATAGTATCCCATGATAAAATGTTTTTGGATAACGTGACCAACCGAACCATAGAAATTTCACTAGGTAAAATATACGATTACAACAAACCCTATTCACAATACCTTGTTCTTCGCGAAGATATCCGTGAAAAACAATTAGCCTCCCAACGCAATCAGCAAAAAAAGATAGAGGAAACCGAAAAACTGATTGAACGCTTTCGCTACAAAGCAACCAAAGCAGCCATGGCCCAATCGATGATTAAAAAGTTGGAAAAAGTCGAACGCATTGAAGTTGATGAAGACGACAATGCCGTTATGGCGATATCCTTTCCTGTTTCCAAAACGCCTGGCCGTGTCGTTATTGAAGCAGAAAATGTGTCAAAAGCTTTTGAGGCGAAAAAAGTATTGCAAGGAATTTCTCTTTTGGTGGAGCGCGGGAGTAAAATCGCTTTCGTGGGACAAAACGGCCAAGGAAAATCTACATTCATCAAAGCGATTGTCAATGCATTTCCCTACGAAGGGAGCATAAAGCTAGGCCATAATGTTGAGCTTGGTTATTTTGCTCAAAATCAAGCCGATCATTTAGACGGTGAAAAAACGCT
The DNA here is from genome assembly GCF_900129405.1 of Flavobacterium fontis. GTDB lineage: Bacteria > Bacteroidota > Bacteroidia > Flavobacteriales > Flavobacteriaceae > Flavobacterium > Flavobacterium fontis. The sequence continues at coordinate 139,949 of NZ_FQVQ01000007.1, forward strand.
CTTGGATACCATGCTCGAGGCCGCTACCGATGCCAATCGCGCTAAAGTTCGCGACATGTTGGGCGCCTTTTTGTTTCGCGGTGATGATGTGGAGAAAAAAGTCAAAGTGCTATCAGGAGGCGAACGGAATCGCTTGGCCTTATGCCGACTTTTGTTGCAACCCATCAATGTATTGCTGATGGACGAACCCACGAATCACTTGGATATTAAGTCCAAAAACGTTCTCAAAGCAGCTCTTGAACAGTACGAGGGTACGCTTCTGATTGTATCGCATGATCGTGACTTTTTGCAAGGCTTGGCCACGACCGTTTATGAGTTTAAAGACACTAAAATAAGAGAATACCTCGGCGATATCAACTTTTTCTTGGAACAACGCAATGCGCAATCGATGCGGGATTTTGAACAAAAAGGAATTCCCAACGATGTGCAAGACGAACCTAAAGCGGAGAAAAAAACACTGAGTTTTGAAGCCCAAAAAGCTCAAAAATCATTGCAAAACAAATTGTCCAAAATTGAAAGTCAAATTCAAGACTTGGAAAAAGCCATACAAAATGACGACAAAGAACTAGCTTCCAATTACAACAAACACATTGAGAATGCTGCCTTTTTTGCCGCTTATGAAAAGAAAAAGCAAGAGTTAGAGCAACTTTTGGAGGAATGGGAACGAATTCAACTCGAACTGGAAGCGTGAAAAATTTGCACTTAATAATTGCCAGCAGCATTGTAATTCCTGCCGGGCTCTGCTACGGATTTGCACCCGATTGGGCTTTTGGGATAACCGATACCTCACCAACTTTACATAGTGTGTTGAAAGCGATAATGGGACTCTATATCGCCTTCGCCTTGTTTTGGGTGGTAGGGATAATCAAACCAAAGTATTGGGGAGCGGCCACTTGGTCCACGCTTTTATTTATGTGGGGATTGGTCTTTGGCCGCATCGTCGCTTGGTTCTTGACAGGAATGCCCGCGCCAATTTTTGTGTTTGGGATTGTTGGGGAGTTTATACTCGGGTTGTATGCCGTATTGCAATTGCGGAAGTATTCTAATTCAACTTTTTAAACGGGTGGCGCTGCTCCCATCGTATCGGTGGTTCTAGATTTTTAAATAAACGCGGCAATAGTTTCTGAACCCACGGTTGGTTGTGTTGCATAAAGCCAAACATTGGAACGGGTTCTGCTCCGATAGAACTTTTAATTTCCAAAGCCGTTCGCCCAAAAATGATGCGCTGAAACTGGTTTTCTATGCCAAAAGCGGTCATTCGATATAACATGTTTAAATACAACATCCGCTCTTTCTGATGTGCCGCATCGTAACCCAAAAAGTAAGTCTCTAAGGTTTGGCCGTTCAAAAGTAAGGTGTGAAACCCAATCAATTTGTCCTCCAAAAAATATCCAAATACTTTAAATCGATCGCCACATTGTTTTTTGAATACATAAAAATGATTCTTCGCTAGAAAGAAGGTGTTAAAAGGAGCATTGAGCGCGACATGATGGTATAAGGCATACATTTCCTCTTCATACGTTTGTATCATGGATAAATCCATTTCACTGCATACAATACCTTCACCTTTTTTTTGGGCGCGTTTGTATTGATCCCGGTATTTTTTTTGAAAATCAGCAACGTAATCGTGCATATTTTGCCAGGAAGGGAGTAAACGAAAAATCATATTGGGTTGCACCGAGAAATGAAAAAGCGATCGAAAAGCACGGGTGCCTAAAGCTTGAGAATCTTCGGTGTAAAAATCTTTAAAGGAAACCAAATGAATGCGGATGCCCTCCTGCTTAAAATGCCCCATGAGTGCATCTGCCATCGAACGAAGTAATCGACTCAAATCCTCCGGGGCAAGGGGTTTTATAAAAGTGTACCCATTTTGACCTGTAATCATTGTATTCCCCACAAAAAGGACATGCCGGGCTAAACGACGAAAAACAAAGTTGCGCACTTTCGTTTTCATACAATGCTGTCGTTCGCCAAAAGAATACAATTTGCTGATATCTAAATACTGCGCCAAGGCAACGCCAATCAAGTGCTCTTTTTCATAAATGCCAATAAAGAAACAGCGCATGTTGGTGGGCGCCGATTCCTCCAAGACCCTCAGATAAGGCGTTTGTAAAAAAGCATTATCATGCGCCACCGTATCCCAGGTTGCGGGTAAAGAATCAATGGTAGTGTAAAGCGTGAAGTGTAAATCAGACATGCTAAAAAAATCGCCACACAAAGGTAGAGCGATTCCCTATAAATAAAATGTTAAGAGGATTGATTATGGCATACTGCATAAAATGCCTCCCATAATTGTAAAACAAACAATCCAATACCCACCATGGATTAAAATGTACTTTGCCGAACGACGCTCATACAAGGCATTGGTTCCCACAAGCGGAAGGGCTAGTAAAACACCCGACATGAATCCGTGTAAAGCACCGTGCTTAAAGGTGCGAAACTTCATGCCGTAATCATTCATAAAGGCAGCATAGGAGGGAAGGGCTTGTTTAACATCGCCACCAATCATTCCCAAAGCACCCCATTGATGAATGGTCAACATGTTGATGATAAGCGAAATCATCAAGGCAAAAAGAAAGGTCATCCCAAAGAGAAGTCCCATATTTGCTCCCTTGATTTTTTCTTCTGTCATGCCCGATTCCCGCATCCATACCGTTCCCATAACTTTAGGATGATACCAAATAAAGCCAATAACTAAGGAGGAAACCGCGGCACATAACACGGCAATCCAATTCATTTGTAATTCCATAAAATGTTGATTTAAAGGTTGGTGTACCAAAGATAAAACATTTATTCTTTTGTTTATTGTCGCATATAATTGTAAGAAAAATAGTATTTAAATATCGACTATTTTACAATTAAATGCATTTCATCGATTTTATTTGCATATAAACGACAACCTCCCCTATATTTACATCACCAAATCTAAACAATCATGAGACTATTCGTAACCCTTTTTGCCCTATTTCTTGCTACCACCGCTCTAGCCGAAGTTTCTACTGCTGAGCGCAAAGCACTTCTCGACTTCTACAAAACTGCACAAGGTGCGCAATGGATCCATACCTGGGATCTCACAAAACCCGTAGCTACTTGGTACGGTGTAAAGGTTGAAAATGACCAAGTGACGGCCATTGACTTATCCGATAACAATCTTTCGGGGACGTTGACTGCAAAAATTGGGGACTTAAAGCACTTACAATCGTTGGTGTTGTTCAAAAACAATTTAGAAGGTGCTTTGCCAACTTCATTGGGTCAATTAAAAAAGCTTCAAACTCTTAACGTTTCCTTCAACAAATTTTCAGGGACCATTCCTGCCGAAATTGGAAACGCTGTGTCGCTCACTGAGTTGGTGATGTTCATGAATGATTTTTCGGGATCAATCCCTTCTTCTATCGGAGCGCTTACACAATTGCAAACGCTATCTTTGTACAACAATCGTTTGACTGGAGATATTCCTGCCGCGATTTATGCCCTAAAAGGATTGCGCACACTTGAACTAAACAGCAATGAGTTGACTGGAAGCTTGCAGCCCGAAATTGCCAACTTAACAGCGCTTGAAACACTAAGTTTATTCGACAACAAACTCAACGGACGCATTCCTGTTGAAATCGAAAAATTAAATAACTTAACGGCTATGAACATCTCTTACAACAAATTCAACGGTTTTGTGACCAAGAAAATGTATGCCAAAGACATGATGAACATGACCATGATTAACGAACAAGGTTTGGCCGTAAACCTGTCGGTAAAAACCGATCCTAACACGGCAATTGCCAACGAAGAATAATTTTTTTCCTATATCCGAGTCTAAAGCCCTGTGAATCACAGGGTTTTTTTATGGGCTCAAGTTTTTTATTTTTTTTAATTCATAATTTGTAATTCAAATAATAGTCTTATATTTGCACCCGAAACAGCGCGGGATAGAGCAGTAGGTAGCTCGTCGGGCTCATAACCCGAAGGTCACAGGTTCGAGTCCTGTTCCCGCTACTAAGAACCCAGCATCCGCTGGGTTTTTTTATGTAATCCCATTATCATGTCACACAAAGCCGGTTTCGTCAATATCATCGGGAATCCCAACGTTGGGAAGTCAACCTTAATGAATGCTTTCATCGGAGAACGTCTTTCGATCATTACCTCCAAAGCACAAACCACCCGTCATCGTATTCTTGGCATTGTCAATGGCGACGATTTTCAGGTGGTACTATCCGATACGCCAGGGATTATCAAGCCGGCATACGAACTGCAAAATGCCATGATGGATTTTGTGAAAACCGCTTTTGAAGACGCCGATGTGCTTTTGTACATGGTTGAAATTGGCGAGAAAGAATTAAAAGACGAAGCCTTTTTTAACAAAATAATTCACGCCAAAATCCCCGTCCTCCTCTTGCTCAACAAAATCGATACGTCCAACCAAGAACAGTTGGAAGCACAGGTCGCATTGTGGCAAGAAAAAGTGCCCAATGCCGAGATTTTTCCCATTTCAGCCTTGAAAAATTTTAACGTCAAAGAAGTGTTTGACCGTATCCTTGCCCTATTGCCCGATTCGCCGCCCTATTACCCCAAAGATGCTCTCACCGACAAACCCGAGCGTTTTTTCGTCAACGAAATCATCCGCGAGAAAATCTTACTCAACTACGACAAAGAAATTCCCTATGCCGTCGAAGTAGAAACCGAGGAATTTAAGGAAGAGGAACACATTATTCGCATCAAAGCCCTCATTATGGTAGAGCGCGAAACACAAAAAGGAATAATCATCGGCCACAAAGGCGGTGCGCTCAAAAAAGTAGGCACCATGGCGCGGGAAGACATGGAGAAATTCTTCGGCAAACAAGTCTACCTCGAAATCTTTGTCAAAATCAATAAGGATTGGCGCAGCAATGCCCGACAATTACGTCGCTTCGGATACAATCAAAAATAAGGAGCAGCATGTCTCGATTTCTTGCGAATGCCGCGTCCTACTGTCCGCACTACCTCCCGGCCTAACGGCTTCGGTAGGGTAGTTGGCTCCCATCAGGGCTATACAGTGAGCTTCTACCTCGATTTGTGTTGTAAAGCCTCTTCCATCAACGCCTCCAAGTCATGCATTTGGTCAATACCTTGCTCGCGAATCTGACGGGCAACAACATACAACATGAACCAAACGCCTACCATCATCCCCATGATGAAAATGTTCCAAAGTATAGGCTGCTTCAACGTCCAATTGGAATAGGCCATGACGCCAAAAATCACAAACACGCCCGCTACGATAAAATGCAAAAACATAAATAACGTCCATAAGGTGGGGTCGGGACCAAACAATCCACGAATATGCGTTCCCGATTCAGGATGGGATTCCAATTCCAAATGCAAGTGCGGTGAATAATAAGCGCGCTGCGGCCCCACAATGTGAAACCAAATATGCGTGTCATTGACCTTAATCGTATACTCCGCAGGGCATTTGGATTTATAGTCTTCAAAAAGCGCTCGAACTTCAGCAACCGTTTCGGGTACATCTTTGTAAAAGCGCAACCGTAATTGAATAGCATTTTCGTTTTCCATGGCAGAGGAATAGGAGTTTGATTTTAACTAAGATACAAAAAATTAGATAGCTCGAGCCAACTTTATTACCTTTGCATCCCAATTTAGAATACGTATGAACAATATCGTCGCCATTGTAGGGCGCCCCAATGTAGGGAAGTCTACTTTTTTTAACCGACTTATTCAACGAAGAGAAGCTATCGTCGATTCGGTGAGTGGGGTAACCCGTGATCGGATTTACGGAAAAAGTGAATGGAACGGTAAAGAGTTCTCGGTCATTGATACCGGAGGATATATCAAAGGTTCTGACGATATCTTTGAAGCCGAAATTCGCAAGCAAGTCGAACTCGCCATCGAAGAAGCCGACGCCATTATTTTTGTCGTGGATGTCGAAGAAGGAATCACACCCATGGATGCCGAAGTCGCCAAATTATTGCGAAAAGTGACCAAACCTGTACTTTTGGCGGTCAATAAAGTCGATTCCGCGAGCCGTGAAAAAGACGCTTTCGAATTTTATAACCTAGGCTTAGGGGAATATTTTACCCTTTCAGGAATGAACGGAAGTGGTACGGGCGATTTACTCGACAAACTTGTGGAAGTACTCCCCGAATTGCCCGAAACCCCCGATGAAGAGGAAGTTTTGCCTCGTTTTTGTGTAGTGGGACGTCCGAATGCCGGGAAATCATCTTTCATCAATGCCTTGATTGGGGAAGATCGCTACATTGTTACCGATATCGCTGGAACCACCCGCGATGCCATCGATACCCGATTTACCAAGTTTGGTTTTGACTTTAATTTAGTCGATACCGCAGGAATTCGCCGTAAAGCCAAAGTGAAAGAGGACCTAGAATTTTATTCCGTGATGCGCTCCGTGCGCGCCATCGAACACAGCGATGTGTGTATCCTCATGGTCGATGCGACCCGCGGTTTTGAAAGTCAAGACCAGAATATCTTTTGGTTGGCACAAAAAAACCGTAAAGGAGTCGTTATTTTGGTGAATAAATGGGACTTGATCGAAAAAGAAACCATGACCATGCGCGAATACGAACTTCGAATTCGTGAGCAGTTGGAGCCGTTTACCGACGTGCCTATTTTGTTTATTTCGGCCTTAACCAAACAACGATTACTCAAAGCCTTGGAAGCGGCTGTTACCGTGTATGAAAACCGTAAACAGCGTATTGCAACCTCCAAATTTAACGAATACATGTTGGATTTGATTGAGCGTTTTCCACCTCCCGCTTTGAAGGGCAAGTACATCAAAATCAAATACTGTATGCAGTTGCCCACACCCGTGCCGCAGTTTGTGTTTTTTGCCAACTTACCCCAATACGTCAAAGATCCGTACAAACGATTTTTAGAAAATAAAATACGGGAAAACTGGAATTTTTCTGGTGTTCCCATCGATATTTACATTCGCGATAAATAGATTTCATGCTCACACAAGAAGTACAAAAAGCGGTTGATAGAGGCGAGCTGTTGCCCCTTATGGAAGAATTCTACACCATTCAAGGCGAAGGATTTCATACCGGAACGGCAGCCTATTTTATTCGTATTGGCGGTTGTGATGTCGGGTGCCATTGGTGTGACGTGAAAGAAAGTTGGAATGCCGATTTACATCCCCCAACAGCAGTTGAACATATCGTTGCCAATGCTCAAAAATATGCCGATACTGTGGTCGTTACAGGAGGCGAGCCCCTAACTTGGGACATGACACTACTCACCGCATCTTTAAAAGAAGCACAACTTCGTGTACACATCGAAACTTCAGGAAGTTATCCCGTGACTGGACATTGGGATTGGTTTTGTTTGTCGCCCAAGAAGAACCGATTGCCTGTTCCCGAGGCCTATCAAGCCGCCGATGAATTGAAAGTAATCATTCACAACAAACACGATTTCATCTTCGCCGAAGAGCAAGCCGCTTTAGTCAATCCCAAAGCCATTCTTTTCTTGCAACCCGAATGGAGTAAACGCGAGCAAATGACGCCGCTTATCGTTGAGTATGTCATGCAACACCCCAAGTGGCGCGTTTCGCTTCAAACCCATAAATATTTAAACATCCCTTAAGTGAAAAAAGTAATGCTTTGCGTGATGTATTTGTTGACGCTCGTTGCAGTCGCTCAACCGATACAACCTCCTAAGATGCCCGTATTTCCATTAGATAAATACGCTTCTTTCGAAGATTTTTTAGCCAAACAAAGTGCAATTGCTATCGATTCCACTCAAGTTATACATTTTAAAGTTACCTTTTATATCGATAATCAAGGTACAGTGTGCTTTCCCACTGTTTTTTTCCATGCCAACGAAGCCGATGCTAATCGCCTTTTCAATACCCTTCTTCAATCTCCAAAATGGCGCATGGAGGGCGTACAATCGGAGTATATGACCTTGGTGGAAAAATCAATTCGTATTACCAAGGGGCAATGGGAAGCCAAAACAAAATTCATGAGCTATAAAAGTTCCAGCCTCAATCTTGATGCCTTAAAAAGCCAAAGTGTTGTCGCTTATATGCCTCAAGGTGAAGAATCCAAACCGGTATTAGTTGAAGAAGAGCCAGAACCAGTCTATGCCTCGCATCAAACCGAAATCAAACCCGAGTTTCCGGGAGGTCAAAAAGCATTTTATTCGTTTATTGGAAAAGCATTTAAAGCTCCTGATGTGCCAGGTTTCAACGGAACAGTGTTTGTCAGTTTTGTTATTGAAAAAGATGGAACGCTAGCAGAAATAAAGGTATTGCGGGATGCGGGTTATGGTACCGGGGAAGAAGCCGTACGTGTTTTAAAATCTTCTCCCAAGTGGCAACCCGCCACACAAAGAGGCGTGCCTGTTCGGTGCCGTTATTCGATACCCATAAAGATTAAAAATAATTAAAATAAGCACTATTCATAACAAATGAGTAACAAAAAAAATGTTTTTGCGTCTAAGAAATTAAATGTAAAAACGTACATTTATAACAATTAATAAAACATATCATGAAAAAATTAGTTTACACATTCGCATTTGTTTGCGTTTCCTCTTTGGCAATGGCACAAGCCCCTGCAAAACCAGCTGTTGATGAGGCTTTTAAAAAAGAATGTTTAGCCGTTATTGAAGCAAGTGGCTCAGGAAATGTGCTAAGCGGATACAAAGATCAATTGTTGGGACAAGTGCCTGACGATAAAAAAGCAGCCTTCACCATGGAGTTTGATGCTATGATGAAAAAAATTAATGAAAAAACAGCTGAAGTTTACGCGCAAATCTACACTAAAGAGGACATCAAAGCGATGATGGCATTTTATAACAGTCCAGTTGGAAAAAAAATGAAAGAAAAAGCAGGTGAAGTCAATCAAAAGTCTCAAGAAGCGATGATGGAAATTCAAGCGGACTTGCAAGCGATGATGATGAAATACATGCAATAATCAATGCAAAAACCTAAAGAAGTCCCGAACAATTTGTTTGGGATTTTTTTTGACCTGTTCTTATGAAAACACATTTTTTACTAGATCCAGCGATTACCTTTTTAAATCACGGTTCTTTCGGAGCGACACCCCAACCTGTTTTTGAAGCCAAAATAGGTTTCCAACGTGAAATGGAAGCTGACCCCGTGCATTTTATCCAAAAGAAATTACCCATATACCTTAAAGAAGCCAAACGTCCATTGGCGGAGTTTCTGGGCTGTGAAGCCGCCGATTTTTTCTTTACACCCAACCCAACGCAGGCCATCAATACCATCATGCGCAGTTTGCAATTGCAACCGGGAGATGAAATTTTAGCCACCAATCATGAATACGGAGCGATGGATCGTACATGGCATTTTTATTGTAAAAAATCAGGGGCGAAATACATTCGTCAAAATATTTCCTTGCCGATTACCTCCAAAGAACAAATCTTAGAAGATTTCTGGAAAGGGTATACGTCAAAGACAAAAGTGGTTTTTATCAATCAAATTTCGAGTGCAACGGCACTCATTTTCCCCGTCAAAGAAATATGTGACAAAGCCCAAGAACTCGGTTTAATTATCATCGTTGATGGCGCACACGTGCCCGGTCATATTCCATTGAATTTGCGCGAACTCGATCCCGATTATTATACAGGAACGCTGCACAAATGGATGTTGGCCCCCAAAGGAAGTTCGTTTTTGTATGTAAAAAAGGAGTTTCAAGCCGACCTTGATCCGTTGATTGTGAGTTGGGGCTACGAAAGTTTGTTTCCCAGCGAAAGTCAATTTTTGGATTACCACGAATACCAAGGCACCAATGATCATTCGACTTATTTATGTACACCCCAAGTGATTCAATTTTTAAAAGAAAATGATTGGGAAACACATGCCAAGTCCTGTCGTGCTATTGTGTTGAAACACTATCCACGATTTTGTAAGCTGTTAAACAGTCAGCCCCTTTGTCCCGTAACCGAAGAATTTTTGGGTCAGATGGCGAGTATTCCCGTGTGTACGTCAAAACCCACGGAATTAAAGGAATTGCTGTATTCCAAATACCACATTCAAATTCCGGTCATGCCGTTGAATGATGGCGTGTATGTGCGGTTTTCAATCAATGCGTACAATACAGAATCCGATTTAGATACCTTGTATGCGGCGTTATGGGATATTATCCAAACCACGGATTTGATTGAAATATAGATTTGCAGCCCGGATTGAAGCGGCATCCCCGCAACGAAGTGGAGGGATACAGCGGAAAGCCGGAATTGCTGCCCAAAAAATTAAACCGTCAACCGTGCTAAATAATCGTAATTTTTGCCTTCGGCGACCAATTCACAATGGAAACCGTTGGCCAAGGCTGCGTTTTGTAGCGTATTGTAATCCAAATACAACCACGGGAATTGCTCTTTTTGCCCTTTGTAATGGAGGGTAAATTCGAGTTCGCCATAATAACCCGTATCCGGAATCCAACGCCCGCCGTCTTCGTCTTCGTCAAACATGTAAATCAGGTCTGAACTGTCAATCAGAATTTGGCCTCCCGGACTCAAAAGGGATTTTAATTTCTGGAGGTAAGTGGCGGTTTGATTCAGTTTACCAAAAATTCCGGTGCCGTTCATCAGTAATAGTATTGTGTCGTATAGGGTTTCGGACTTGTAATCGAGTACTGAACTTTGGATACAATTTTGGATTTTTTGCATACGACAAGCTTCAATAGCATAAGCAGATTGATCCAATGCCGTTACATTCATCCCTTTTTGTTGGAGATATAAGGCATGACAGCCCGCACCCGCACCAACATCCAAAACCTTTCCTTTGGCGAGTTGCAGCGCTTTTTGTTCGAGTGGCGGCATATTTTTATAGGTTCGAAACAAATACGCCACGTCCATTTCGTCTTCTTCAGATATCGAAGTTTCCGTAAGTAAGGGTTGCGGATTATTTTGGGTGTAAAAATCGAGGAGGGCTTGGCCGAATAAATCCAACATGATTGTATTTTTGCACAAAGATACCGAGCAACCTTGAAACCAGCATTACACGAATTAGCAAAATTGGCCAAAGAACGCCAGAGTGAGAACAAAAAGTATTTTGACAAACTCAAAAAACATCCACCGCGCGATTTGGATTATCAGATGCAGGAGTTGCATGAACGTGAATTTAAAAAAACGGATTGTTTGCAATGTGCCAATTGCTGTAAAACTACAGGGCCTTTATTTACTTCAGCTGATATTGAACGGATTGCGAAGCATTTTCGCCAAAAGCCGCAGCAATTTATAGATCACTATTTACGCATTGATGAGGATAACGATTATGTGTTGAAAAGTGTACCGTGTACGTTTTTGGATGCCGAAAACTATTGTACGATTTATGAAGTGCGACCCAAAGCTTGCCGGGAATATCCACATACCGATCGAACGAAGTTTTATCAAATCGCAAGCTTGACCCTACAAAACGTTTCCATTTGCCCGGCGGCTTTCAATATTGTCGAGGAAATGAAAAAAAGAATTCCAATGAAATAATATTTTTTTGTAGTATTCGTTTTGTAAAAAACACACTACGTATGCGGCATGTATTTATTCTTCTCGGGATTTATGGAGTCGGGTTGGGACTTACCTTGTTTGGTGCCTATATCGATACCGATGTGCCCCAGTCTGAACACATTTCGTTGGGAATGGAAATTGTTTGCATGTCCCTAATCGTTTTTGGATTGCTTACGGGAATCTTTTATAGTTTGTTTTTTACCTTCATGGGGTTGAAACGGATTTTGGAACAGCGTTTTGCTTAGTACAATAAATAAGGCTGACGCATTTTTTTGAAAGCTTCAAGGCCATTTTTCCAGGAATCACGAATAGCCTCCTCTGAATCTCCCGCTTCAATTTGTTGACGCAACGTTTGCGTTCCCGCCAATTTGGTAAAAAAATCATTGAAGAAAGTTGCTTTATCCTCCGTATTGGCATACGCTTTTAAGAGCCATTTGAGTTCAAGTCGGTTAACCTTTTCAATTTTTGATAAATCTTCTCCAAAACATTTTAGTCCTTTATGCGGCGGTTCTTTAGCACCAAAATTTGGTTCAGGCGTAAATTCATATCGCATATTTTTAAGGAAGGGCGAACCGTAAATTTGAAATTGCAAATCCGTACCGCGTCCCACACTTACATTGGTGCCTTCAAAGAAACACAAACTTGCATATAGATTTATGGATTGATCGTTGGGCAAATTCGGCGAAGGTCGCACAGGTAAGCTGTATTCCATATCCCGTTTGTAATTCAGGCAGGGAATCACAGTAAGTTCGCATTGTTTCCCATCTTTCAACCATTTTTCCCCATTAATCATTTGCGCATATTCTCCAATGGTCATTCCATGAAGAACAGGAATCGGGTGCATGCCTACAAAACTAGTATGCTCCTTTTCCAAAACAGGACCATCAACGATGCTACCATTCGGATTGGGGCGGTCCAAAACTAGTAGAGGAATGTTATTTTCAGCACAAGCTTCCATAATGTAATGTAAAGAGGAAATATAGGTGTAAAAACGCGCACCCACATCTTGCAAGTCAAAAACCATAATGTCAAGGCCTTCCAATTGCTCAGGCTTGGGTTTTTTATTGTTGCCATAAAGTGAAATGATCGGCAAGCCCGTTTGGGTATCTTTCCCGTCTTTGATCAACTCCCCAGCATCGGCTGTGCCACGAAAACCGTGTTCAGGGGCATATATCTTTTGAACAGCAATGTGGGATTCCAAAAGAAAATCGACTATGGATTGACTATACTGTTGAAGATTGCCTTGCGCATCGCGTTTATAAAAATATCGAACGGCAATAATTTTACCATTGGGTAAGGTATCATTGGTAGCATTACTGGCAGTAAGTAGTCCCGACGGATTGGTGATAATTCCAACGTTCTTTCCTTTTAAAAGGTGTAAGTAAGATTTTGTATTTTCAGCTCCAGTAAGTAAAATAGCTTCCGATTGTTTGACAATGGGTACGCTTGTGCTTTGGGTTGGTCTTTTCGTTTGCAACCCGCTACACGAAACGATTAGTAAAACCAAGAATAAAACAGTACTTTTGAGCACCCAATTACGCATACGATTGAATTTAGAATATTTCATAGCAAAACGCCTCACGGCTTCCAAAAAGGTTAAAAGTAGTGTTTCTGCCCCAATTATAAAAATTGCAGTGGTGGCAATCGCTTTGGGAATTTTTATGATGGTACTCTCCGTCGCTACAGGTGTGGGTTTGCAACAAAAAATTCGAGAGAAAGTGGCCGCCTTCAACGGTCATATTGTCATTAGTGCCTTCAACGGCAATGCCTCCGAAGTAAGTACCGAACCCATCGCACTCCACCAAAAATTTTACCCAAAATTTACCACCGTAAACGGTATCGATCATGTGCAAGCTGTGGCTACTAAAGCAGGGGTCATCCGTACAGCGAGTTCCTTTGAAGGGATTTTGTTCAAAGGGGTTGGAACCGATTTTCGCTGGTCGGCTATTCAGGAGTATTTAGTCGCAGGTACGATTCCCAAACTTGGTAAAGGCTACTCCAACGAGGTTTTGATTTCACAATACTTGGCCAACCGACTCCATCTGAAGGTTGGAAGCCAGTTTAATACGTTTTTCTTAGCGCAGGGTCAAAACACCTTGCCCAAAGCACGACGGTTTACAGTGTCCGGAATTTACAACTCGGGCGTTAAAGATTTCGACTCGGTGTATCTTATCGGTGACATCAAGCACGTGCAACGCATGAACCGCTGGCGCCCCGATCAAGTGGGTAGTTTTGAAGTTTTTGTGACCGATTTTAACCGTATCGCCGAAACGGGACAAGCCGTCTACCAAGAAACAGGCTCGCTGTTAAATACCCAAACCATCACCGAAAAATATTATTACATCTTCGACTGGCTAAAGCTTTTCGATTTTAATATCCTTATTATCTTGTGCGTCATGATTGCCGTTTCGACCATCAATATGGTAGTGGCCTTGTTGGTGCTTATCTTAGAGCGAACACAAATGATAGGTATACTCAAAGCCATGGGAGCGACCAATTGGTCGGTACGAAAAATCTTTTTGTACAATGCGTTGCATCTTATCGTGCGCGGTCTGCTGTGGGGGAATGGTGTTGCCTTACTCGTGTTGTACATACAAAAGTATTTCGGAGTCATTCGTCTCGATCCCGAAAGCTATTATGTGACCACCGCACCTGTATCTATTGATTACGGCTATATTGCCTTACTCAATGTAGGTACAATACTTGTGTGTTTGCTCGTACTTCTTATTCCTTCCTATATTATTACGCGCATCGTGCCCTCCAAAACCATTCGCTTCGATTAGTTTTAGGCAGCACTGTGTTTTGGGTTTTGGTGTATGCGGGTTCCCGTGCTATGCTATACCGGCCCCTTGGGGCTATCGCCGGGGCAGGGTACCGCGTCGCCCGGGGCTGTGTTGTGCGCTTACTGCTTCAGAAGAAGGCCTTACGCCCCTGCTTTAAATAACCAAAACCAAAAAAAGTCGCCTTTTTCACGATTTTTTTGGAGTGTTGTATTTTCAAAAACCACCCCAAACTCGGCCGTTGGGGTGGATTTTACCCTCGAAAACCAGCCTCCTCCCAGGTGTAAGTCTTTGGAAACAAGCCCATAGAAAAAAAGATAGAAAAAAGACCGCTTTTTTTTTGGAGTTAGGGTGTATAGGTTTCTATATTTGCACTCCCAAAACGGAAGTGATGGGGTTTCGGAATGGTAAAAGATTTTGAAAAAAAGTTGCAAAAGTATTTGTCAGATTAAAAAAGAGTTTTACTTTTGCACCCGCTAACCGAGAGAGGTTAGTTAGAATAGAGAAGACAAGTTCATAGACATATTGGATTGACAGCAAAAATTAAGAGAGAGTAAGGCTAATCGATATGGATTAGAATTAAGCTAGAACCCGAGTCAAAAAAA
>NZ_FQVQ01000005.1 GCF_900129405.1 Flavobacterium fontis
GATGTTCCGATGGGTGAGCATACCATCACCGTATGGGATACCGAGGGGGGGCTGGCCAACAGTTGTGACCCGCTGATTTTAAGTGGGGTGTCTATTATTGACTATCCGCATTATTTCACGCCCAACGGCGATGGCATCAACGAAACGTGGAATATTGTCGGCTTGCAAAATCAACCTGCGGCGAAGATTTACATTTTTGACCGTTATGGAAAACTCTTAAAGCAGATCAGTCCCACGGCAGCAGGATGGGATGGTACCTACAACGGTGCCTTGATGCCTGCCACCGATTACTGGTTCTTGGTAGAGTACTTTGAGGGGAATGTTGCGAAGGAATTTAGAGCGCATTTTTCGTTGAAAAGGTAGTGGCTAGTGACTAGTGACTAGTGATTAGTGACTAGTGACTAGTGACTAGTGATTAGTGACTAGTGATTAGTGACTAGTGACTAGTGATTAGTGACTAGACTTTAAATATAGAAGCTGCTCGTACAACCGAGCAGCTTTTTTGTTATTTTAAATTTTAAATTATGTATTTTATATGTTTTGGAGCACAATGTAACACTAGGTTTTCACGATGTTTCACAAGGTATAGCCCCGAAAATGATTGAACTATTTAGTAGGGAATTTCTATAAACTGCTCCCCTCTTTCTTCTTGTTTCTTTCTTCTTGCTTCTAAAAAATTCATAATTCATAACTCATAATTTCTAAACGCGCGAGGGGTGGCAGTGGAAATCCTTGACGTAGCGTAGCGGAGGCAAGATTGTAACGAACGACCCGACCCCGAGGTCCAATAACTTTTCCTTTGCAGGGAAGTGTGCGAGGGGGAGCGCCCTAAACCATTTGAAAATTTGAAAATGAATGAATTTGAAAATTGTCAAGTTGTTTTAAATAGATTTCATTGCATTTAGGTGTTACTAACTACACTATTTAAACATCTTCCACTTTCCCACTCTCAAATGATTTAGTCTTTCACCCCAAGTTTGGTAAGGATATCTTCCATAAGGCACCATTTGGTGATGGAGGATTGGAGTAAGTTGGCGCCAACAAAGGCGGTGAACCCAAACCAATACTGATGTACAAAAAGTCCCAATGCCACACTGATTAAGATAAAGCTGCCAGCGATGGCGCGAATGATTCTATTTTTCATACTTATTTTTTATACGTGATTTTCGATTTTTAAAGAAATTACATGGACTTTGGATTCGGAATCCAACGATGCGTTTAAGGATTGAACGGCTTCGGTGAGCGCATCGTATTGCGTATCTTCCAGAAAAATATGGAACAAAACGGAATCGGTAGATGGAATTTCGGCACCAAACCAATTGTCTTCAATTTCTTGTTGAGATTCTTGGGTATACCCATGAACATCATGGAAGGAATAGTGCTTCACTCCTATTTTTTTCA
The DNA here is from genome assembly GCF_900129405.1 of Flavobacterium fontis. Lineage (GTDB taxonomy): Bacteria > Bacteroidota > Bacteroidia > Flavobacteriales > Flavobacteriaceae > Flavobacterium > Flavobacterium fontis. The sequence continues at coordinate 1,402 of NZ_FQVQ01000005.1, forward strand.
ACACTTCTTGTATCGCTTTTTGATAATCGGATATTGCGGTAATAAGAATCAGTTTCATAATTTAAAAATTTTTAAAAAAAGGTCCGCAGCCCTCGCAATTCGTTTTGCATGCAGTAAAGTCGTTGGTCGACTACGGACAATTTTGTATTACTTAGTTTCCCATTTTTTACGTTCGGTGATGTAATAAATCAACGGTACGACGATCAGAGTCAGTAACGTAGATACTATGGCTCCCGCTACCAATGAAATGGCGAGACCTTGGAAAATCGGGTCGAACAAGATAATCGAAGCCCCGATGACAACCGCTCCTGTGGTTAACAGAATAGGCGTTGTGCGCACGGCTCCTGCATCGATAATAGCTTGTTTCAGCGGAATTCCTTCGTTGAGACGGATTTCAATAAAGTCGATGAGTAAGACTGAATTTCGAACCATGACACCCGCCAAAGCAATCATACCAATAAATGACGTTGCAGTAAAAAAAGCTCCGAGCAACCAGTGCCCTAAAACGATTCCGACTAAGGAAAGTGGAATGGCCAACATCATCACGATTGGGGTTTTGAAGTTTTGGAACCAACCCACGATCAACATGTAGATGATAATAATTACGACTAAGAACGCAGCCCCAAGATCACGGAAAACTTCGAGTGTGATTTGCCACTCCCCGTCCCATTTCACGGTGAAATTACTTTCGTCTTCGGGCTGGCCCATGTACAAGTCGGACACCGCATAACCCGCAGGTAATTTGATTTTTTGGAGTTTTTCGTTCATGCCTAAAATCGCGTACACCGGACTCTCAAGTGCGCCCGCCATGTCGGCAGTAACATACACTACCCGTTTTTGGTCTTTGCGGTAAATTGTTTTCTGAAGAGTGTCCTTTTTAATTTGAATCAAATCGCTAACAGGTACCACATTGCCGCGACTGCCTTTGATTTTTAAAGCGCCAATATCCTCCAAAGATGTTTTGTCTTTATCGTCTAAAGCCAGCACAATCCCAACATTATCATTGGACGTTTCATCATACAAATTGGAAACAGGATATTCTTTTAAAAGATAGGTGAGATTCCCTACAATTTGTTGGGGAGCAATGCCGTTTAGCATGGCTTTTTCTTTGTCTACTTCCAAATGGTACTCCGTTTGGGGTTCTTCTACCATCCAGTCGATATCAACAATATCGGGTGTTTGGTGAAGTATGGTTTTCACTTGATTGGCCACTTTGATTTGTTCTTTGTAATCGGGACCGTAGATTTCGGCCACTAAAGTTGATAATACGGGTGGTCCGGGTGGCACTTCGATAACTTTCACATTGGCTCCAAAACGTTTGGCGATTTTGAGAATTTCGGGACGAACACGTTTGGCGATATCGTGACTTTGTGGGTCGCGGTCTTCTTTGTGAAGTAAATTCACTTGAATATCGGCCATATTGCTTCCTCCGCGCATATCGTAATGGCGCACCAATCCGTTGAAGGTAATCGGTGCCGAAGTACCAATATAATTTTGGTAATTCACGACTTCGGGAACCGTGGACAAATATTGTGCAATTTCTTGGGTCACTGCTGCGGTGCGTTCCAACGTAGTTCCTTCGGGCATATCGATGACCACTTGGAATTCATTTTTATTATCAAAAGGCAACATTTTCACGGCGACACTTTTGGTAAAAAACATCGTTACGGAACCCAACAATAAGAGCACGGTGATGCCTAACATCCAGCGGCGTTTTCTCGAACTTTCCAAGAATGGCCGCTCGAATTTATTGTAGACTTTATAAATCCATGAGGTTTCTAATCCTTCCTCAGCTTTGTGTTCATTTTCCTCTTTTTCTTGGAGAAAATGATAGCCCAAATACGGTGTGATAGTTAGGGCGACAAATAATGAAAGAAGCATCGCGATAGAGGCGCCTATGGGCATCGGACTCATATAAGGCCCCATCATTCCGGACACGAAGGCCATCGGTAAAATGGCTGCAATTACGGTGAATGTCGCTAAAATTGTTGGGTTACCGACTTCGTTAATCGCAAAAATGGCGGCTTGTTTGAACGGTAATCGCTTCATTTTGAAATGGCGGTGCATGTTTTCGGCGATGATAATACTGTCATCCACTACAATTCCGACCACAAAAACCAAAGCAAATAAGGTAATTCTATTAAGTGTATATCCTAACAAATAGTAGCTGAATAAGGTAAGGGCAAACGTTAGCGGCACCGATAAGAACACCACCAAACCACCACGCCATCCCATGGCCAACATGACTAAAACCGTTACTGCGATAATGGCGATTCCCAAGTGCATGAGCAACTCCCCTACTTTGTGGGATGCGGTTTCTCCGTAATTACGGGTCACTTCTACATGGACATCGTTGGGAATAATTGTCTTTTTGAGGGCATCGACTTTGGCAATGATTTTCTCTGAAATTTTCATCGCATCAGCACCTTTGACTTTGGCAACAGAAAGGGTAACTGCCGGATAATCCGAGGGATTGGCTTTTACTTTTTCATTGGCTTTGCCATAACCAAAAGAAACATAACTGCGTGGTGTTGAAGGGCCGTCCTCCACCGTTGCCACTTGTTTTAAATATACGGGCATATTTTGGTGTACCCCAACAACTAAATCTTCAATATCTTCTGCCGTTTGTAAAAACTGGCCTGTAGTCACTAAATATTCTTGGTCACCATGCACCACAGCTCCCGATTGTGAACTGCCGTTGTTGGCCTGAATCATTTGCATGATGTTCAACGGGTCAACCCCCGTTTCGGCCATTTTATCTTTGTCCAAAACAACTTTCACTTCCCTATTACGACCACCTATTTCTTTGGTGATGGCAACGTCTTTAACTTTCTCGATTTCGGAAGTCAGTTCCTCGGCAATTTGACGCAATTCAAAATCATTGTATTTTTCACTCCAAAGCGTGAGTCCGAGCATCGGTACATCATCAATGGATCGGGTTTTTACAATAGGTTTGAAGACGCCTTGTGGAAACTCATGTTCGTGTTTCATCAATTCGTCATACAATTTCACATAGGAACGTTCGATATCTTGTCCCACAAAAAACTGCACAATGATCATTCCTTGGCCGTTCATCGCCATACTGTGAATATGTTCGACCCCTTTAATATTCCCAATAATTTTTTCTAAAGGTTTGATGACCCGACTTTCCACTTCGGCGGAACTGGCTCCGGGATACCCTACCATGACATCGGCCATGGGCACATTGATTTGTGGTTCCTCTTCGCGCGGAATAAGAAACGAACTGTACACTCCAATAATCATCAAAGCCACCATCAAGAGTACGGTCAACTTTGAATGGATAAAAAAGTGGGCGATTTTACCTGAAATTCCTTCTTTCATGATTTCTCCGTTTATTGTACCGATACGGGTACGCCGTTATACAATCGTCCTTGAGCCGACACTATATAGGGTTCATCACTCGAAAGTCCGGACAATACTTCTACTTGATTTCCAAAGGTTTTTCCGATACGAATCCAACGCAATACGGCGCGTTTTTGAGCGCTTACGGTGTAAATTCCGATCAATTGTCCTTGTCGAACTAAAGCCGATTCGGGAACAGTTACCGTTGCTGCTTTTGTTTCAACTCGCGCTGCTTTTGCAGTTGGAAATTGTACATGAGCGAACATGCCCGATTTAATTGACGTGTCGGTTGTAGAGAGGTTGATTTTCACCAAATATTGACCGCCTGTATTTTTGGCTGAAGCAGAAACTTCAGTTACGGTTCCTTTCACCGTTTTGTTGATGGATTTCACTTGGATAGTTGCTTGCATTCCGTTGTGGATGTTGGCAATTGCATTTTCAGCCACCATAGCGGTCACTTGCAAGGCTTTGCCGCCTTCCACACTTACTAAAGGCATACCGGGATTGGCCATATCGCCTTCTTTCACAAACGTTCCTGTTACTTCTCCAGCGAATGGAGCGGTGATGTTGGCATAACTAAACTGCGCCATCACTTCATTACGCATTTGTTTCGCGCCCTCGAGTCCGGCTTTGGCCATTTCATAACGCGATGTCATATCGTCCAATTCCTTTTGGGAAGCGGATTGCTGTTGGAACAAATTTTGAAACCGTTCATAATCTTTTTTTGCGTTTTGATAAGCGGCATTGGCTTGAAGAATAGCGGCATCGACTTGAGCCTTTTTGGCTTGTAAATCGGTGTTGTTAATGCTCACGAGCAACTGACCTGCGGCAACTCGTTGGCCCATTTTCACATGAACTTTGGTCACATAGCCCATCATTCGGGTACTGACATTGGCACTACTAACGGCTTCAATTTTTCCACTTGCCGTTACAAAATCAGCATTTGAAGTTGTTAATTCTCCTGATAAGGTAACAGGAATGGCAGCTTCAATATTGATTTTTTTGGTTTCTTGACCACAAGATGCCAAGAATAAGAGTCCGGACATCACGGTTATGATTTGTATTTTTTTCATGAGTTTTGGTTTTAGTGTTTGATTCTTTTCCATTGTATTTCAATTTTTTAGCTAGTAGTTAATTTAAAAATTGAAGATACAGTTGGGTAAATTGCACTTCGAAAACGGTTTGTTGGTATTCAAGTTCTTTTTGGTACATCAAGGTTTCGGATTGAAGAACATCCGTTGTTTTTTCCAATCCTTGTGCAAATCGATTTTGACGAATGCGGTAGGCTTCTTTGGATTGTTCCCATGCCAACTGTGCATTGGTCAATTTGTTTTTGGCATCTTGAAATTGACGAACCGCTTTTTGGAGTTCGAGCTGACTTTGTTTTTTGTATTGATCGGCTTCGGTTTCGGCTTTTTGAAAATCGGCTTTGGCTTTATCGATTTTTCCATAGGATTTCATGCCGTCAAAAAGATTCCAAGACAATTGTGCTCCCAATAGGTAACCATTGGCTTGAAACCCCATGATTGTACGATCGTAGAGTTGGTAATTTCCAAAAGCATTCAAGCGAGGAAGCAAGCTCATTTGTTGCATTTTAAGCATATTCTTATAGGCTTCTGTTGTTTTTTGGTAAGCTTGAATATCCGTTCTGTTTTCATTGAGCACCTTAGCAATTTCTGTAGCAGAAAAATTAGCTTCTAAAGTTTCGGAAGGCTTGTATGTTCCTTTTACGTCTTCGTTCAAAAGAAATGCGAGGTAATCGGAAGCATTTTGTACATTGGAACGTGCGGCAGCTAATTGGTTTTTGATTTCGTTGACCCGCACTTGTACATTTAAAACATCGGTTTTTTGGAGCATGCCATTATTAAAATAATTTTCGACCAATTTCAAATTGGCTTGAGCGGTACCATCGGCTTTTTGCATCACACCCACTGCTTTATAGGCCAATTGCAAAAGCATGTAAGCTTTTTGAACTTCTAATTGTAAATACTCTTGGGTACGTTGGGTTTGCAATCCATAGGCATCCATTTTGGCTTTGGCGGCTTTTCGTCCCATCCAACCGTCCAGATTAATTAAAGGTTGTTGAATTTCAATTTGTGTGGCGAAATTTTGGGTTCGTTTGGGATTGTTCAAAAGATTGGGGTCAAAATCCATCGGGGTTAAAATCTCCTGATTCAATTTCGATCCAAAAGCCATCAACGGATTGGTTGTGACCATCGCCGTTTGTGAGGCTGAGATGTTGGGCAAAAAGAGCGCGCGGGTTTGTTTGTATTCCGCTTTAGCCGATTGATAATTTTGGTTGGCTATTTTTAATTGAAGGTTTTGGGTTACTTTTTCGAGTAACGAACTTTTGGAAATGGACACCGTATCTTGAGCTTGGAGTCCGAAGACATTTCCCAAAACCATAGTTGTAATTAGTAGTACTTTTTTCATCGTATATCGGTTATGATGAAGCAAAAATAGAACGGGGATTTGGGGTGTACAGTTACAATTGTTACTGTGTAACTTGGGTTACAAAGGCAATTAACACTTTTTAAAAATGGGCGATAAAGTCAGCATACGATTGTATTTCAACTATCGCATTACACAAATACCTGCGTGACGGTTTTAAATCAAAAGGGAAGTTTTCATTATCAACAATTTACCTTTTAAAACCGTTGATAACTTCATTTTACAATTGTTAAAATATTGTTTTAACCCTTTAATTTTAATGAAGTTAACCAATAAACTATTTGATTATGAATTTGAAAAGACTTTTAGGAGGCGGAATCGTCGGAGGGATTTCTTTTTTTCTGTTGGGTTGGATTACGTACGGCATCCTTTTAAAGGACTATTTTCCACAACAAGAAGGCACTGAAAACCTGACGTTTATCTTTTTAGGATCAATGTGCTATGGTTTTTTATTTGGTTGGATTTTCCAACTCAACGAGGGCATTGGTAGGTGTGTTTCTGGCATCAAAGCTGGATTTGGAATTGGTTTGTTTACAACGTTGTACTTCAACTTTTTCCAGAACATGAATAAGCCTTCCCTTGATTTTCAAATGATGGTAATCGACACGCTTACCATGCTTATTATTTCGGCTTTAATGGGTGCTATCGTGGCTGTGGTCAACGGTAAACTCAGCTAAGTATATTGAATTGGGTTAGTGGAAAACACGAATCGTTAGGTTCGTGTTTTTTTATGTACATTCGTAACGAATCGAATAGGTATTTTATGTGTTTTTACATGCAAATGAAAGACCCCAAGCCCAAAGTGGAGGCGCGTTTTAAAGCGAAAGCGGCTCCTGAAACGTTGTGGCCACAATCGGAGTGTTTCAACGGTTTTAGTTTCCCAAAGATTGCCTTAATTACCGATGCTGCCCCCGATCAACTGCAAACCAATTTTAGCTGGGGACTCCTACCCCCATGGGCCAAAGACATTGAATTTCGAAAAAACACCTTGAATGCACGACTGGAAACCCTGAACGAAAAACCGAGTTTTAAAGACATTCTACACCAACGTTGCCTTATTCCAGCCAATGCTTATTTTGACTGGCAATGGTTGGACCGACAAGGAAAAGCAAAACAACGGTATCGTATTCATGCCACGGAGGAATTATTTGCTTTTGCCGGACTTTACCATTGTTGGAAGCATCCCGAAACGGGTGAAATCATCAATACATTTACCCTACTCACTACAGAAGCCAATGCCACTATGGCCTATATTCATTCGACCAAAAAACGAATGCCTGTAATTTTACATCGCGAAGATGAACAGCGTTGGTTGCAGCATGCTATCGAACCTAAAGCGTTGGCATTTCCTTATGATGTGCCGCTTTTGGCGTTTCCTGATTAAAAAATAGCACAACCTGTTGCAACTTTTTTGTATCTTTAGGTCATAACCAATACTAATAACTATGTTAGAACGAAATCATCACTTAGGTTTGCTTATCCTTCGTTTGGCGGTAGGCGGACTCATGCTGTTTCACGGCGTGGCCAAATTGGAACACGGAATTGACTTTATTGAAGAAGCAGTAGGTCCTTTGGCTTATGGCGTTTATTTGGGTGAATTATTAGCTCCTTTGGCGATCGTGTTGGGGTATCGCACCCGATTGGCGGCTTTGATCTTTGGCATCAATTGTATCGCTGCGGTAGCGATTGCGCATTCGACCGATATTTTAAAATTGAATGAATACGGGGGTTATGCTTTGGAATTGCTCGCGCTGTATTTGGTAGGTGCCTTGGCGTTATTTTTTACGGGCGGTGGAGCGCTAGCAGTGTCTAAAAACAGCCGTTGGGACTAATCGTTTCTCCCTTCAAATTTTTGTTCTGCGTGACGTAAAAGCTGTTTGATTAGGGCTTGTTTGTCCTGAATTAATTCGCTTGAAAAAGGCAACTCCGGTAGAGAAATGCCCATGCCTTGCATGACGGTATCCAACGGGGTTGCCTTTCCTTTTTGCACCATACGCAATTCTTTTAAAGCTACACAGTAAAGTTTCCCTTTTCGGGTGATGACCGATTCGACAAATAATTTATGTTCATCCCAATAGACCAGTTGGTTGGAAACCGTGAACTTCTGAAACAGTTGCAACGAACGGCGATACACAATTGTGGTATTCACGACCGGGGCCATGATTTTATGTTTGAACGCATAGCGAAAAAAGCCACTGCGAATGACCAAATCAAACCGTCCTAATTCCATGTAATTAAGATAGCGTGCATTGTTCATGTGGAAATATTCATCCAAATCAAAAGGGGTTACCCAATAGGTATGCGTTACAATGGCCGAAAAATCGGTAAGGCGCGGCCGAAAGATGCTCCGAAGCAGGAGCCAACATTTGTACACAAAAAGATGCATGGCTTTTTTGACAAAGTACGGCAATCCGTAAGAAATCCGCAACCTTCCCTCGAAGTATCAGGAAAAACTTAAAACAATTTAAATACCGTATCGCGAAATTTTTGCTGCCCGTTGGCATAAAAGGCACGATCTGCACGGAGAATCATGCTGTAATTGTTTCCTAAAAACTCCATAAATCCGTTGTTAATCTCAATCGGATAGGGCGTATAGCGTAACACCTGATCGCTGGGATATTGAAAGCGAGGCATCCACGTTTCCTTTCCCTGGATGGTGGGACTGATTTTTTTGCCAACATAGAGATGAAAAGGAATGCCATGGGTGTCCCAATGCAGTGTATCGCGTGGCGCTACCCACACACAATGGCGCGCGGCTTGGCGTTTTTCTTCGGCTTTGAAAAAGGTATTGATAACGTTTGCATCCGAAAAAAGAAGTACCTCAAAGGGAGTTGTATTGATAAACGTTAGCCCGGAAGGAGCAGGTGGCAGCCTCCGTTTTTGGAAAAAATCGTAACCCGTTTGCAGCGTATCGGGATAAGGGGGGCCCAATCGAACGCCATTTTTATCATAGTAATACAGCGACGGATAAAATCCCAATTTTTCTAGCTCCTGTCTATTTCTGATTTCTGTCTTTTTCTGCTCGCCATAAAAGGCTGCTCCCGCGATGAGGATTCCGATGACCCCCAAAATGATGAGTGTAAACTTAAAATCACCCATGACCCGCTTGCGTTTGCGCTGCTCTTGAGGATCGGTAGGATGGTAAAACAGGTAGAAAAAACCTCCAAATAGGATTTCAAAAAAGTTTACGATTCCGGGTTTGTTGACACTTTCTAGAATATCCCGCAGTTGCTCGTGTTGTTGCCTGCGAATGTGTTGTACCAATTGAATTAACTTTTTCTCCCCTATTTTTTCAGCCAATTCGGCATAGTAGGCAAACAAACGCTCTTCTACGTCAACCTTTGAGGTGGTCGTAGCCAATCGGTAGGATTCCAATTTTGATTCCAATTTATTTACAAGCAAACGACGCACTCCCGCAGGCATGATATCGACATAACGCCAGGTGAATTTCAGGTAATAAAAGCGTTCGGCTTCAAACTCCTCGGCCACGAAGGCTTCCCAATCGGGGGTGAGAAAAGCTTCGACATCGGCCACCAAGCTACTCCAGCCGAAAGGTTCATAATCGGGATCGGGATACGTTTGCAGCAAATTGGTATTTTGACGAAAATGATGCGCAAATTCGGGATGTGCATCGAGAAAAGCGAGAATAGGACGATGCGTTTTGAGGACTTCCAAAAACTGGGCTTGCGCGTTGACACTCTCGGAAGTGGCGGCGAGTTGACTTTCAAGACGCAGGCGTTTTTCAAATTTGATCACACGGTCTGCGGGCCACTGCGAAGGCGGTTCGGCATGGAAGGCTTGCGCAAAGAAATAAACGTCTAAAAAAGTCATTGGTATAAAACGGCAAGGTACGATAATTTTAGAAAAACGCACTTAGAAAGATCGGCGTGAGCGGTTGAAGCGGCATCCTTGGGTTGAGGCGACGAAACCCAAGATACAGCGAAAGACGCGACCCGTAGGGGCACGCCCTTGTCTTAAATTTGTTAAAAATCAATAAAATCATCAACTGAAAGTTAGAATTTATGCTAATTATCATCTCACCCCTGTATGTATGACTCCTTTTTTACAAATTCCACAATAATTTGTATGCGCGCATAATTTTTTTGTCATTTATTATGCGTGCATAGTATTTTTTAGTATTTTTGAAATCGATTTCGTAACCTAACCTTTATGAAAGAAAAAACCATTGATTACGCTCTTCGGGCGACATGGCAAGCGGTAGCGCGGATGTACAATGAAGAAGCGTCGAAATACGATGCCTCAATGGCAGTAGGATTTGCCTTATTGAGCATTGATAAAGAAGAGGGTACGCCTTCCTCCTACATTAGCAACCGCATGGGAATGGAACCGACGAGTTTAACCCGAACGTTGAAAACCCTTGAGGATCGGGGATTGATTTACCGCGAGAAAAATCCTGAGGACGGCCGTGGGGTGTTGATTTTTTTGACGGAAGAAGGAAAGTCCAAACGCGAACTGTCGAAGAACACCGTATTACGGTTTAACGAAGTGGTACGACAGCATGTAACCGACGTTCAACTTGCCCATTTTATGCAAGTTACCGAGCTCATAAATGACTTGATTGCTGAGAAAAAAATATTTTAAAAACCAACTCCATAGCACACCTATCTATGAAACGAATCATTAAAAAAGTGGCCGTTGTAGGATCCGGAATAATGGGATCGGGCATTGCGTGCCATTTTGCCAATATTGGACTGGAGGTTTTACTGTTGGACATTGTGCCCAATGCGTTGACTCCTGCCGAAGAAAAGAAAGGGCTTACTTTAGAAAGCAAAGCCGTTCGTAACCGATTGGTCAACGACCACTTGGCCAACGCGTTAAAATCGAACCCCTCCCCGATTTACAGTCAAAAGTTCGCTTCCCGCATCACCACAGGAAATACCACCGACGACATGGCCAAAATCGCTACTTGTGATTGGGTAATCGAAGTGGTAGTGGAACGATTGGACATCAAAAAATTGGTGTTCGAACAAATCGACAAGTACCGTAAACCGGGAACCTTAGTGACTTCCAACACGTCTGGGATTCCGATTCAGTTTATGAGTGAAGGACGCAGTGCCGACTTCCAAGCGCATTTCTGTGGGACGCACTTTTTCAACCCTGCCCGTTACTTGAAATTGTTTGAAGTTATTCCCGGACCGCAAACGAGTCCCGAGGTGATTGACTTCTTGTTTGAATACGGTTCTAAATTCCTTGGAAAAACCTCGGTCATCGCCAAAGATACGCCTGCCTTCATCGGTAACCGTATCGGAATATTCGGGATCATGAGTTTGTTCCACCAAGTCAAAGAATTAGGCTTGACCATCGAAGAAGTGGACAAATTAACTGGTCCCGTGATTGGTCGCCCGAAATCGGCTACTTTCCGTACTGTCGATGTTGTGGGTCTTGACACCTTAGTGCATGTGGCCAATGGATTGTATGACAACTGTCCGAACGATGAAGCACACGATTTGTTCCAATTGCCCGAGTTCATTAAGAAAATGATGGAAAACCAGTGGTTGGGCAGCAAAACCAAGCAAGGGTTTTACAAAAAAGAAGGCAAAGATATTCTATCGTTGGATTTGGATACCTTGGAATACCGTCCGAATAAAAAAACATCGTTTGCCACGTTGGAACTGACCAAAACCATTGATAAACCGATTGATCGTTTTAAAGTTTTGGTGAAAGGAAAAGACAAAGCTGGCGACTTCTACCGCAAGAATTTTTCGGCCATGTTTGCTTATGTATCCAACCGTATTCCCGAGATTTCTGACGAGTTATATAAAATTGACGATGCCATGAAAGCCGGTTTCGGTTGGGAAAATGGACCCTTCGAAATTTGGGATGCCATCGGAGTAGCGAAGGCGATTGAAATCATGCAAAATGAAGGCTACCAACCCGCCGCTTGGGTCAACGAAATGATCGCTTCGGGTTCGACTTCCTTTTACACCGTAAAAAATGGGGCGACGTATTTCTATGATAGTGCTTCTAAATCCTATGTCAAAAAACCAGGCCAAGAGAGCTTTATCATCCTCGATAATATCCGTGATACTCAAAAAGTATGGGGCAACAGTGATTGCACGCTCTTCCATTTGGGTGACGGGATTTTGAACTTAGAATTCCACTCCAAAATGAATACCATTGGCGGTGGCGTTTTAACCGGAATCAACAAAGCCATCGATTTGGCCGAAAAAGAATACCACGGATTAGTCATTGGGAACCAAGGGGCTAATTTCTCTGTAGGTGCCAACATCGGAATGATTTTCATGATGGCGGTCGAACAAGAATACGACGAATTGAATATGGCCATCAAACTGTTCCAAAATACAATGATGCGTTGCCGTTATTCTTCGATTCCTGTAGTTGTGGCGCCACATGGCATGACCTTGGGAGGTGGATGTGAAATGACTTTACATGCCGACCGCGTGGTCGCAGCCGCAGAAACCTATATCGGATTGGTAGAATTTGGTGTTGGGGTAATCCCTGGCGGTGGTGGTTCGAAAGAAATGACCTTGCGTGCTGCCGACCTATTCCGTAAAAATGATGTGGAATTGAATGTGTTGCAAGAGTATTTCTTAACTATTGGTATGGCAAAAGTGGCAACTTCTGCCTACGAAGCCTTTGACCTTGGTATTTTACAAAAAGGAAAAGATATCGTAGTGGTGAACCGCGATCGTCAAATAGCTACGGCAAAACAAATTGCGTTGCAAATGGCCGAACAAGGCTATACCCAACCGGTAGAACGCAAAGACATTAAAGTACTTGGAAAACAAGCGCTTGGGATGTTCTTGGTAGGCACCGATCAAATGGTCGCGGGTCAGTACATTTCGGAACATGACCGCAAAATTGCGAATAAACTGGCCTACGTCATGGCTGGTGGGGACTTATCGGAACCAACTTTGGTTTCTGAACAGTATTTATTGGATATCGAACGTGAAGCCTTCTTGAGTTTGTGTACCGAACGCAAGACGCTGGAACGTATTCAATTTATGTTGACCAAAGGAAAACCACTACGTAATTAATAATTTAAATGTTGAATTTTAAATTATAAATGTCTTATGTAAATCATTTAAAATTTAAAATTCAAAATTCACAATAGCAATGAAGACAGCTTATATCGTTAAAGGATACCGCACCGCAGTAGGGAAAGCCCCGAAAGGTTTATTCCGATTCAAACGTCCGGATGAATTGGCGGCGGAAACCATAGAATATTTAATGCAGCAATTACCCGATTTTGACCGTGCCCGCATCGATGATGTGATGGTGGGTAATGCTATGCCCGAAGCGGAACAAGGTCTCAACATGGGACGATTAATTTCCTTAATGGGATTAAAAGTGACCGATGTTCCTGGGGTAACCGTAAACCGGTATTGCGCCTCGGGTGTGGAAACCATCAGTATGGCGGTAGCGAAAATTCAGAGTGGCATGGCCGACTGTATCATCGCGGGTGGTGCTGAAAGCATGAGCTACATTCCGATGGGTGGGTACAAACCTACTCCCGATTACAAAGTGGCAGCCGCGGGACATGAAGATTATTACTGGGGCATGGGACTCACCGCTGAAGCCGTAGCGAAACAGTTCAACGTTTCCCGCGAAGACCAAGATGCTTTTGCCTATGCTTCGCACCAAAAAGCGAACAAAGCCCAACAAGAGGGTCGCTTTGCCAATCAAATTGTGCCCATTACCGTTGAACATACTTTTATCAACGAAGCAGGGAAAAAAGAAACCAAAAATTATACGGTAACTCAAGATGAGGGTCCGCGAGCCGATACCAATCTAGAAGCGCTGGCCAAATTACGACCTGTATTTGCCGCTGACGGAAGTGTAACCGCAGGTAATGCCTCACAAATGAGCGATGGCGCTGCTTTTGTGATGATTATGAGCGAAGCCTTAGTGAAAGAACTCAACTTGGAACCTATTGCGCGTATGGTGAGTTATGCCGCGGCAGGGGTCGAACCCCGAATTATGGGTATCGGTCCGGTGAAAGCGATTCCGAAAGCCTTACAGCAAGCAGGATTGCAATTGAAAGACATCGACCTGATTGAATTGAACGAAGCCTTTGCTTCCCAATCGTTGGCAGTAATCCGCGAATTGGACATCAATCCAGAAATCGTGAATGTCAACGGTGGTGCGATTGCTTTGGGTCACCCACTGGGTTGTACCGGCGCCAAACTTTCGGTCCAACTCTTCGACGAAATGAAACAACGCGGTAGCAAATACGGTATTGTTTCGATGTGTGTAGGAACGGGACAAGGTGCCGCGGGAATCTATGAATTGTTATAGAAGAAAGAGCAAAGAAGCAAGAAGAAAGAGTATCAAGAATGTATGAAACATAATTTTAAAAACTTGAAAATCTGGACACTTTCAATGGAAATCACTTTTGATATTCATTCCATTTGTTTAGAATTTCCAAAGTTTGAAAATTATGGTTTGGCGAGTCAAATGAATCGTGCAGCGGTTTCAATACCTTCAAACATTGCAGAAGGCTCCAATCGGGGAGATCAGCATTTTGTTCATTTTTTGAATATAAGTCTGGGCTCTTCATTCGAATTACAAACGCAATTACTAATAGCAAATCAAAAAAAATATTTAACTGAAGAAAAAACAATTGAAATAGAAAATAAAATCATCGAATTACAAAAAATGATTAGTGGTCTTATTACTAAGCTTAGTTCTTAGTCTTTTCTCTTGCTTCTTTCTTCTTTTTTCTAAAATAAAATTTAAAATAAAAAATATCCTATCATGGCAGATATTACTAGAGGTGGTCAATTCCTCGTTAAAGAAACCCCGTGTGAAAACATCTTCACTCCAGAAGATTTTTCAGAAGAACAAGTGATGATGCGCGATGCTGTAAAAGAGTTCGTTGACAAAGAAATTTGGGCGAATAAAGTGCGCTTTGAACAAAAAGATTATGCCTTCACCGAAGAAGTAATGCGTAAAGCGGGTGAAATGGGCTTTTTGAGTGTGGCCGTGCCTGCCGAATATGGAGGTATGGGCATGGGATTTGTCGATACCTGTTTGGTTTGTGATTACATTTCAGGCGCTACCGGATCGTTTTCAACTGCTTTTGGTGCGCATACCGGAATCGGTACGATGCCCATTACCTTGTATGGAACCGACGAGCAAAAGAAAAAGTATGTCCCAAAATTGGCTTCTGGCGAATGGTTTGGCGCGTATTGCTTGACCGAACCGGGTGCGGGATCGGATGCCAATTCAGGGAAAACCAAAGCGGAACTAACCGCAGATGGCAAACATTATAAAATTACAGGACAAAAAATGTGGATTTCCAATGCCGGATTTTGTTCCCTTTTCATCGTGTTTGCCCGCATTGAAGACGATAAAAACATCACGGGATTTATTGTAGAAAATGACCCGAATAACGGAATTTCATTGGGTGAAGAAGAACACAAACTAGGGATTCGCTCCTCCTCTACTCGTCAGGTATTTTTCAACGAAACCTTAGTGCCCGTTGAAAACATGTTGGCCGGTCGTGGCGAAGGATTCAAAATCGCTATGAACGCCTTGAATGTGGGTCGTATCAAATTGGCCGCAGCTTGTTTGGATGCACAACGTCGTTTGGCCAACAATGCCGTAGGGTATGCCAATGAACGTTTCCAATTCAATGTGCCGATTGCTTCTTTCGGGGCGATTCGTCAAAAATTAGCCAACATGGCGACTTCTGCTTTTGCCGGTGAAAGTGCAACCTACCGCGCGGCATTTGATATTCAAAACCGTATTGCGATTCGCGAAAGCGAGGGAGCATCCCATCAAGAAGCCGAATTAAAAGGCGTAGAAGAATTTGCCATTGAGTGTTCAATCCTCAAAGTAGCCGTTTCCGAAGATGCTCAAAACTGTGCCGACGAGGGTATCCAAGTCTACGGCGGGATGGGCTTCTCAGAAGACACACCGATGGAAAGTGCTTGGCGTGATGCCCGTATTGCCCGTATCTACGAAGGAACCAACGAAATCAACCGCATGCTTTCGGTGGGTATGTTGATCAAAAAAGCCATGAAAGGTCATGTGGATTTGATTACACCTGCCATGAAAGTGCAAGAAGAATTGATGGGTATTCCATCATTTGACACCCCTGATTATTCAGAATTGTTTAGTGAGGAAAAAGAATTGATCGGCAAATTGAAAAAAGCCTTCTTAATGGTGGCGGGTGCGGCCGTTCAAAAATACGGTCCCGATTTGGAAAAACACCAGCAATTATTGATGGCAGCCTCTGATATGTTGATTGAGATCTACATGGCAGAAAGTACCGTTTTACGGGTCGAAAAAATGGCGAAGAAAAACGGTGCGGATAGCTGTAAAGAGCAAATTGCCATGGCGCAATTGTATTTATACAATGCAGTAGACACCGTATATACCAAAGGAAAAGAAGGCATTATTTCTTTTGCTGAAGGCGATGAACAACGCATGATGTTAATGGGCCTACGTCGTTTTACCAAATACACCAACATGCCCAACGTGGTGGCTTTACGCGAAACCATTGCTGAAAAATTGATTGCCGCCAACGGCTATTGTTTTTAATTTATTAGTTACGTTTAATTGTTTGAAAACCGTCTTTCTTTAGAGAGGCGGTTTTTTTTGGAATTAGAAACCCAAGCGCATGCTAGGAATTAATATCTTTGAAATAAAAAAGATGAAAATCTCGATACTTCGCCTATTGGTATTAACGGGCTTGCTTATTTCTTGTAAGTCTTCAACCGAACCCGACAAAACCGTAACGATTGCCTTGCAACCCAAAAGCAATAGCGTTGTTGCTGGCACAGCCCTTTTTACTGAAAAAAAAGGAACCGTTCAGTTGAAGGTTTCCCTCAGCGGACTTCAACCTGGGGTGCATGCCATTCATATTCATGAAAAAGCCGATTGTTCGGCCGCGGATGCGACTTCGGCGGGAGGACATTGGAATCCGACTTTCTCCAAACACGGAAAATGGGGCGAAGGCGAATACCACAAAGGAGATATTGGCAATTTTACCGCCGATGCCCAAGGGAATGCTACGGTTGAATTTGCCACCGATCAATGGTGTATTGGCTGTGGAGATCCCAATAAAGACATCCTCAACAAAGGATTGATTGTCCATGAAAAAGCCGACGATTTTGTATCGCAGCCTACAGGTAATGCAGGCGGACGCGTGGCTTGTGCTGGAATTATTAAATAAATCGCACCCTTTGACGGCTTTATAAGTTGCCTATTCCCAATGCTCTCCCAAACGCCATGGCCCCATGATTAACCCCTCAGTACACGGTTGGATTGAAAAGTATTTCGTTGAAGTGGCTTTGCCGCATTTGCGAGACAACCTCACCGCGGAAAATTGGTACGAGGAACTGCGCGATACGGGCTTCATTTATGGACATACCCTTCAATTACCGGGTATTCCCCCCGAGACCAATAACCTTTGGTCGGTAGAAGAACGTTCCAAAATTGCGCTGCTGTATGCATTGTTTGCCGTGTATCAATTTACCACAACACAACAAGATCGATTGGATTTTACACAAAAGGCCAGCGCATTTTACCAAGAAATGTCCCCTGTTGGAATAGGACAATTGTGGAAAAATCTATTACCCGCCACACCTGCACAAAAGCTCGAAAGTTTTATCGATGGCCGGGTACAAACAAACAAAGATATTTTTCGTAAAAACTTTTCCCATATTGTAACCAATGCGTTACTTTTTGTTGATGTCCTTGCGTTTCGGCATTTCCTCCTCAAAGGAAGTATCCCCGAAAAGTATTTGAAACGTATCGAGGAAACCTTGATGGGACTGGTCTCGTTGGCGTTACGATTCAAAGGAGAAAAAACAGTACATGACGATTTGTTGATCAAACTTTTTGATGCCTCCGTGCGCTATACCAAATTTTCAAAAATCAACATCACCGGAATTCAACAACTACCGTTTGAGGCGTTTAAAGACCCGCTTGAATCCTATTATTTTCTGGATATGGCTGCCTTAGCTTTATGGAATGATGGAAAGATTGAAAATGAGGAAAAGTATTTTGTATATGCCTTGGGGGAGCATTTACAAGTGGACGATACTTTTACCGAAACAGCTCTCGCATTTACCCACCGTTTTATCAGTACGCATCGCTCGGAAATGCACTATTTTAACTATTCACATCCGGTGAAGCATTTTTATGATCAAACAGCACAAAGTGTCATTTTTTTGATCAAACGCAATAAAAAAAGATTAACCAAAGAAATTCGGGAAAGCAAGGAACTCATGCAGTTATTGGCCCAATCTACACAACGCGATTTGGATGCCGAAGAAAAAAAGAAAATCAAAAAACAACTGTTGGATGTCTGTAAAACCATCCCTTCGTTGACCATTTTCTTATTGCCAGGCGGAAGTTTACTGCTCCCTTTGTTGATCAAATTTATTCCGCAGCTTCTCCCTTCGGCTTTTAATGAAAATTTGGAGGATTAAAGCTTCAAGCGATAGACTTCATCCAAATCAACGTTGGACGTTAAATTAACATCCAAATCGGTGACATAACCTGAATTGAGTCCATACACCCACCCATGAAGGGTCAAATCCTGTCCGTTACGCCAAGCGGCTTGCACAATAGACGTTTTGGCCAAATCAAAAACCTGCTCTTGCACGTTGATTTCCACAAAACGATTAAAGCGTTCTTCCTCATCCACGATAGCGTTTAGGTATTCTTCATGCATGCGGTAAACGTCTTTGATATGGCGAATCCAATTGTCGATTATTCCAATGGATTGGTTGCCCATAGAAGCTTTTATTCCCCCACATCCATAATGCCCACAGACCAAGATATGCTTCACTTTCAACACATTGACCGCATAATCCAAAACACTCAACATGTTCATATCGGTATGCACCACCATGTTTGCAATGTTGCGATGCACAAATACTTCTCCCGGTTTGGCCCCAATAATCTCATTGGCAGGCACGCGACTATCCGAACAACCGATCCAAAGTAACGGGGGTTGTTGCCCTTTGGACAAATCCTTGAAGTAATCGGGGTCTAGGGCTAATTGGGATTCGACCCACTTTTTGTTGTTATCTAAAATCTTCTTGTAAAAATCTTGGCTCATGGGAAAGGTTGGTTAGGTCGGTGGGTTGTTACGATTCTTTTTTCTTGATGACAGGTTCCATACGACGTCGCAATACATTGTAGCGCTGCTCGATAGTCACAAAATTCTGGTCTTCAAAATTTTCAATATCGTAATGCTCTTTAAAGCCGATTAATTTCAGTTTAATTTGGCGACTGGGGGCAATCACATCCCGAAACTCCTTTATCAAATCCTGTACATCATGTGCAATGTAAACCGTTTGCGAAGCATCGATAATTACATGAGATTCTTCGGGGAGTTGGCGCAACGTCGTTTTAATTGATGTTTTATTGAGAAACGAAACTTCCTGTGCCAAATCAATATGAATCACGTCGCCCGGTTGGTAGTCGGTGGCGCGAAAAACATAGGCCCGTTTCATATTTCCCCAAATGATAAAGAGAACATTGATAAGCAATCCCAACGCTACTCCTTTCAACAAATCGGTAAAAACAACCCCGATAAATGTGGCCACAAAAGGAATGTATTGAAATTTTCCACGGTGGTAAAAATGCAAAAACATTTTGGGATTGGCCAATTTATAACCGACCAGCAACAATACTGCCGCCAGCGTCGCTTTGGGTATCCAATTCAAAAGGTGGGGAATGGTTACCGCACAAAGTAGTAACAATAATCCATGAATGATGGCTGCCATTTTGGTTTTGGCTCCAGCCGCCTGATTGGCCGAAGTACGCACAACTACTGAAGTCATGGGTAACCCGCCCAACAAACCACTCACGATATTCCCGATACCTTGCGCTTTCAACTCCAAATTGGTGTTGGTAAAACGTTTTTCGGGATCCATTCGATCGGCAGCTTCAATACACAACAAGGTTTCAATGGAAGCGACAACGGTTATTGTAAAAGCTATCATCCATAATTTGGGATGGCCTAATTGATTAAAATCGGGAAAAATAAAGGTGCTTTTCCAAGCGGCAAGAGAATCCGGAACGGGAAGCTGAACCAAGTGATCGTGGTGCAAGGCCCAAGGATGATGTAAACTGTTCCAATAGCTGTTGAGTACAATACCTACAAGGACTGCAATGAGAGCGGGAGGCACGAAAGGTATTTTTTGCACCCCTTTAATTTTGGGCCAACCCAGCAAGATACCCAAGGATAGTATAGCAATCAACAGCGCTCCAGGTTCGATATGCTGATGCAACGCCCAAAGTTCGCTCAACGTATTTTGACCGTCGTTTTGCAAAAAAGCTTCATCCCCTTCAAAATCGGGGTCGTACCCAAAGGCGTGTGGTAATTGTTTTAGAAAAATTATAACGCCTATACCTGCCAACATGCCCTCAATGACATTGTTGGGGAAATAGTTGGAAAGCGTTCCTGCTCTTAAAAATCCTAAGAGTACCTGAAAAATACCGGCCAAAACAACAGCTGCAAAAAATAAGGGCAAAGAACCCAAATCGTGAATGGCGGCAAAAACGATAGCAGTAAGTCCCGCAGCAGGCCCCGAAACACTTAAAGGTGAATTGCTAATTGCTGCGACCACAATACCGCCCACTACGCCTGAAATTATTCCAGAAAACAAAGGCGCTCCACTCGCTAAAGCAATGCCTAAACACAAGGGTAAAGCGACCAAGAATACGACTAGACCTGCGGCAAAATCGGACTTTAAATGAGCGAATAGTGAAGTTGTTTTAGACATGCGCACGATGAACAAGGGAAAGGGTTGAAGAATTTAGCATCGTTGCTAACCGTTTGATGAAAAACGAAAGAGCTGGAGAGCACCCCTCTTTTTTCATACCAATACTGGGAATACATTGCACAAGCACTGTGGGCAATCCCGACAGCACTAACTGAAAACGTCCAAAAACAAAATCAAAGCAAATCACTAAACAAAAATAGCCATTCCGAGAGAATACGAAAGACTATTTTGAAAAATTAAACAAGTCTTAAATTTCACGTTCTAGCCAAGCGCTCAACATCCAAATGGTTTTTTCCTGTTCTACGATAAAATCACTCATCATACTGGTTGTCCCTTCGTCATTGATGGCGTCGGCCAATTGTAAAATCTTCCGTTCTCTTGCTAATAATTGCGGTAAACATTCCAAAAGTAGCGCAATGGCGGCTTCATCACTCGAAACATTGCGCCCAATGGGCAACTGACTTTGTGCTGTGTAGTCCTCAAAGGTATGCAAAGGTGTGCTTCCTAAAGTGAGGACACGCTCGGCAATCAAATCTATTCTCAACTGACTATCATTGTAAAGCTCTTCAAATTTTAAATGCAAATCAAAAAAGCGTTTCCCACGGATGTTCCAATGCAAGCCGCGTAAATTTTGATAATAAACTTGAAAATTGGCGAGTAACCGATTCAATTCAGCAGCAATGACTTCAGTTTCTTTTTGGGGTAATCCCAAGCTATTGTGTTTCATAAAAGTTTCTTTTTTTGCGGTTGGTAGGCTTTAAAAAACGTTACCATGATTTATTTGTCAAAAGTATCCCAATTTATACGTGAATAAGTATAAGTTAAATTGATAGTTTTTATATTTGCATCAAATTTCATTATAAATGACCATCACACAATTGCACTATGTGCTCGCTGTAGCAGAACATCGAAACTTTACCTTGGCGGCTGAGAAATGTTTTGTCACCCAACCCACGTTGAGTATGCAGATACAAAAGATAGAAGACGAATTGGGCGTTCTGATATTTGACCGCAGTAAAAAACCGATTCAACTCACCGATATTGGGCAGAAAATTGTACACCAAGCGAAGAATATTGTCAATGAAGCCGATCGGATTCAGGATATTGTAGACCAGCAAAAAGGCTTTGTAGGCGGTGAATTTCATTTGGGAATCATTCCGACGATCATGCCCACATTGTTGCCTATGTTTTTGACTAATTTTATCAAAAAATACCCCAAAGTGCAACTAATTATTGAGGAGTTGAATACGGAGGATATCATTTTCAAACTCAATAATGGTCATTTGGATGCGGCTATTGCAGCAACCCCTTTACACGAAGAAAAAATCAAAGAAATCGTATTGTATTTTGAACCTTTTGTGGCTTACATTCCGGAGCACCACAACCATTTTGCTAAAAAAGAGATTCAAATTGAGGACTTGGATGTAGATGAGTTGCTCTTGTTGCAAGACGGGCATTGTTTTCGGGATAGCGTTTTGAATTTATGCAAACGAAAAACTGACGACAAACGTTCGCATTTTCAATTGGAAAGTGGCAGCTTTGAAACCTTAATCAAACTGGCAGACGAAGGTTTGGGTACCACCTTACTTCCTTATTTGCACACTTTGGATTTGAAGGAAAGTGATCGAGCTAAATTGAGGCACTTTGTCGAACCCAAACCGGCGCGTGAGGTGAGTCTCATTTATCCTAAAAACGAATTAAAAATTCACCTCATTGATGCCCTACGCACAACAATTTCGGGGGTTGTACGCGGTGCAATTGCGTTTCAAAATGTTCAAATTGTCAGTCCGAAACCCACAAAATAAAAAAGGCGTCTTAACAGACGCCTTTTTGCTCTAAGGGAACCTCGGTCAAACATTGCCTGAGTTCCGGTCGGTTATCGGTATAGAATTGCAGCCACTTGTGCAACAATTCGATTTCATAAGGCAGCAAATTACTGGCGGCCTTTTTCAACTTTCTTTTGAAACGTTCGGGGCTGAGGCTTACACGCTCCAATTCTGATTTCGTGTAATCGTAAATCAATCTGGGCATAGCATTTAGGGTTTAAAAGGTTAAGTTACTAATAGATTGGGATAGTAAAAGTAACTTGTTCTTTTGAATTGACCAAACATTTTTCCAAAAAAATATCGTTGAAATGCTATTTTTATCGCTAAAATGCTATTTTTTATTTTTACCGTATATTTTTCTTACAAAAACAAAAGACTGCATAAAAAAAGGGAGCCGTTTAAACTCCCTTTAGTTTTATCCGTTAATACTCCGTATACATTGGCGTAATTCCGGTTTTCCTTCCGTAAATCGAAGGACCCATTCGGTGAGTTCTTCGAGTTCGTAAGGCAATAAAACCCGAACCGCTTTTTCTAATTCTTTACAAAAAAGGGTCGCATCAAAGCTGACACGCTCGAGCACCGATTTTGTAAATTCATAAATAGCTCTTGGCATAGTCTGACAATTTATGGGTTAGACTTCAGATAGCGTTGGGGTAAGAACGTATACAAATCCTAGATTCGTATTTCAAATGTATTAAATTTTTGTGAGGATTGCCAATTTTAACTTAGTTTTTAAAAGCTCTTAACATTTCGCGTTTGCCGGGTGCGCCGGGAAGTTTTTCTACGGTAAATCCCGCTTCCAACATCGCTTTTCGAATACTGGTTCGGCAGGCGTAGGTTACCAGCACCCCACCCTTTCGCAAGGCGTTATATACTTTTTGAAACATCGGATAGTCCCATAACTCGGGTTGTACACGAAATCCAAAGGCATCAAAGTACACCAAATCATACCGATCGTTTTCGTTCAACTCTTGAAAAAATTGGTGTCGTTTGGTTAGCGTAAAATCAGCGCTGAGTGCCATTGGTTCGTTCCACGGAAGTTGATGCATCTTCTCAAAAATAGAGTGATGGTGTCCAACCTGTAAAGCCGAAGGATAATTCATTTGGGCTGCTTCCTCGAGTGTTATGGGATACGCTTCGAGTCCAACATAATCAATGGACTGCCCGCGCTTTTCATGTTCTAGCCACGTAATAAACGCATTGAGTCCCGTACCAAAGCCCATTTCTAAAACAGCAACAGACTTTCCCTCAAACAGAGAAAGTCCGCTGTGTATAAATACGTGATACGCTTCTTGTATCGCGCCGTGTTTCGAATGGTAGTTCTCCTCCCACTCGGGAATATGGAGCGTTGTTGAACCGTCGGCGGTATGGAGTATTTGACGTTTCACTAGGGAATGTACAACTTTTTGATACGCACCAAAGGTCCCCCGCATTTTTGCTCATGGCATTGGACACAAGCATCGATTCCTGCGTTGAAATGGGCTTTGGCATTTTTGGGATCGGCATACAACTGCTTCTGTGCTTCGATGTAGGCTTTGGCACGGGCTTTAAAAAAAGCATCATTTTCGGAGGGATCGGTCATAGCTGCCGTGTGGATTTTCAAGTAATGCTCAGGAAAACTCCCCACCGATTCCCCTTTGATAATTCGTTCGCGCAAACGCTTATTATCGACATACATCTGCTCCATCAAAGCCGCCATTTCGGTCATTTGATACATTTCAAACCCATCCTCATCCTTGACGGTTTTGGGTTTTTCACAAGCTTCTTTTGTAATCGTATCCTTTTTTTCAGCTTTGGGAGTTTCCTTTTGTTGGCAAGAAAGTAAAGCCATACCAACGAGGAAGCTGAGTATAATTTGTTTCATATTATTTTTTCAAATAAACGCCTGTTGCGGTAAACGCATAGGTAATTTCAGGCTTGGTAATTTTTGCGATTTCCTCTTTAGATTTTCCACCGTCTTTGGCGTAATGCTTTAATTCATCAACAGAAACCACATCGACAAAGGCTTTTCCGCGTACAATTGCCTCGGCATTGTCAGCATTTAGTGGAACAAAAAATCCGTAATCTTGAAAACGCACAAAGGATTCTTCAGATCCGCCAAGATCCAAACGCATCCAACAGCCTTTCTTTTTACAAACGGAATTGATTTTGGACTTGAAAACGACCGTTAAAGTATCGCCTTTCTTTAAGCCTTTGTATTTTTTCAACATTTGCTTCTCGGTCAATACCTTTTTGATTTCAAATTTTTCACCAAACAATTTGTAATCGTTGGCGTTGTAAGCTGCCGTTGCTTTTTTGGCTTGCTTTTTTTGCTCTTGGGCTTCAATAGATACGCCTACAATAAGTAAGGCTACGACAAATAAAAATCCTATTTTTTTCATTTTTGAGTATTTAAAGGACTACAAAGTTATAATCTTCTTAGTAACAGGCGGTATTTCAACGCTTTTTTTTCATCAAAAGCACTAAAATCAAATGGCGAATGAAAATGCTTAATGTTTTCAGGCAAAAGCCGACCAACCTATATTTTTTTTTAGTAGTTTAGCCAAAAACCAAAACAACACACCAACTTCTTTTATCCCAGCATTGATGCGGGCTTTATGATTATAATGGATGCAGCAAATACCCCTGAAATTACCTTTTTAAAGGCGTCAACTTCCAAAATTGATTCCGTAGATTTTGAAAATCTTACGTTTGGCAATGTTTTTACCGACCACATGTTGGTTTGTGACTTCAAAGACGGACAATGGCAGTCCCCGATTATCAAACCTTATGAGCCTTTTTTAATCGATCCTTCGGCTAAAGTTTTTCACTACGGACAAGCGATTTTTGAGGGTATGAAAGCCTATCGCGATGCAGACGATCAGGTTTGGTTATTCCGTCCGGATCAGAATATGGATCGCTTCAACAAATCGGCTACTCGCTTGGCTATGCCCGAAGTTCCCGAATCCCTTTTCATCGGAGGACTTCAACAACTTGTTGCTATAGAAAAAGCTTGGGTGAAAGGTGGCAAAGGAAATTCCCTTTACATTCGTCCGTTTATGATTGCTATTGGTTCGGGAGTGATTGCCCAACCTTCGACACAATACCGATTCATGATTATTCTTTCACCCGCAAAATCATACTATTCGGGCGAAGTGAAAGTAATTATTGCCGAGCATTACAGTCGTGCAGCCAATGGTGGAATCGGTGCTGCCAAAGCCGCTGGGAACTATTCGGCTCAATTTTACCCCACAAAATTAGCCAACGAACAAGGATTCCAACAAATCATTTGGACCGATGACGCAACCCATACCAAATTGGAAGAGGCGGGAACGATGAATGTATTTTTCCGAATTAATGATACCTTAATTACAGCCCCCACGAGTGAGCGAATTTTGGATGGTGTTACCCGTAAATCCTTGATTGATTTGGCGCAAAAGGAGGGCATTGCTGTGGAAGTCCGTTCGCTTACTGTAGCTGAGCTTGTTCAGGCCGCACAAGAAGGTAGTTTAAAAGAAATGTTTGGCGCCGGAACAGCCGCAGTGGTGAGTCCGATTAAAGGTTTTCAATACCAGGATCACTACTACGAACTCACCCCGCAAGAGCAACCGATGGCTTTATTTCTCAAAGAAAAACTCACGAATATTCAATACAAACTGGAAGACGATCCTTTTGGTTGGACGGTTCACGTATAATCCTAAATATTTTAAATAATTTTCGTGCAAAAAATGCGTTATACCCAAAAACCAACGGTTATGCGCACCCTTGTATTTGTTTTTACTTTTTTGTCGAGTCAACTTCTTTTTAGCCAAGCCGATATTCGCGAACCTGGTGATCGCATAGATATGGTGATGGAATTAATGCACCCGAATACCCAACTCGAATTGCGTTTTGAGATGAATCAGGTAAATAGGATTGATAAGAAAATGGTGTTGGTAACGTTCCTTCCATCCGATAAGATTACGCAAGTCAGATTGCTTTTTGAAGACAAAACGGTTACCTTTTTAAAAGCATGGAATGTGGTCCACCTCGCAGGAGTTATCAAAGACACCCAACAATACGCCTTAGAAATTAAAATCACACCCGATTTACAAAACCTTCTTTTAACCAAAGATTTAAAAGCCATTCAATTGGACCAACATAACATCCCCATCACCTACAATCCTAAAGAGGACAATTTAAGAGCTTTTATGAATGAATTAAAGCGTTTTGATTAGCGCGATTTCGTATTTTTACGCGTTCAACAATCATTTTCTTTTGAAAAAAATAATCCTCCTAGCCATCGTAAGTGTACTCTTGAGTTGCCAATCCAAAACCCAAGAAACCCTTGAAGAGGCTAATACTTTGGCAACTGATACTTTAGCCAACCAACCTGTACATTCACCTGAAGCTTTCAACAAGCAACTCCTGTCGGGTGGATTTTTGAACTATGCCGAATCGAAAAAACCGGTTACTGAAAATGAACTGAATATATATGATGAAAGCACCAACAAATATGTCTATGTGGATGCTGAAGCATTAGCGGAGTTTGATTTTTCATTTTACAACAACCAAATAAACCGCATGTTGAAAAAACGCAACATTCAAATTCCGTTGCGGGTATCGCCCGATGCTGATAAAACCTTTAGTGTGATTTTGGGAGAAAAAAAGATTCCGCTTTACACGGCAGCTGCTTTAAAAAACGGTACGCATTGGGTGGAAGGTCCACGGGTATTTTTTTGTGCGCTCAATGGGCAATTGAAACGTAAAAATTGTCAAGAGCAATTTTACTTACTGTATGAAGGCACCAATGACTTATCGGTTTTTTTACTCACCCCCGCGGAGCATGCCATTTTAAAAGAAATTTATAAAAACGATCCTAAAGAAATTCCAGTACTTCCTTAATCCTTTTGCCATGGAAAACACCACTACATCCCATCCTCTTGCCGAACAATTATGGAAAGGAGCTGCCGCTTTTTTAAAGCATGAACAAACCCATGACGGCAGTATTGTTGACGGATTGGATATTTACGGAAAAGTATCGGAGGAAGACGATCAGTTCAATGCCGTTAGTTTGGTATTTATCGAAGCAAACGCCGATGAAGATCCGAACAACAAAGCTTTAAAAGATACTTTATTGCATGCGATTACCTCCATTATTGGGGCAAATTACAAAAAAGAGCATCTTCATTTTTTAGAAGAACTAGCGCAAACCGAAAAGACAGGTCGAGGCATCCACGCCTTAGACTATTACCTTCGCTTAGGGAGTTATCACGAATCACTTCGACCGCAAGTCATTGATTTTGTAGTGAATAATTATACTGGTTTTTCAAGTGAGCAACTCAATCTAACAGGGTTTTACCTTTATAATGTTTACCCCAAAACACAAGAGTATTTTTCGCTTTTTCAAACCATTGTCAACTTCCACAAAGGAATTGCTCCAGAAAAAAATGAAAATCCGATGGGCTACCTCGAACCCGAAACCAAACCTTGGTGGAAATTTTGGTAAGTTATTGTAAATTTAAAATTTGATCATAAATCCTTCGCTTATGAAACGTATTCTTTTCCTGGTAACTATTCTAAGTTTTGCCACCGCTTGTCAGCAAAACCCAAAAGCAGCAGCTACAGGCAATTTGCCATTTTACACTTTCGACCAAGTCATTCATTATACTGTGCCCGTCTCCAAAAGTGAACTCGATAGCATCATTGGTAAGTCTGAAAAATCCCGAAAAGAATTGGGCTTGTTGCAAATTGTCACTGGGAACATTCCGGTTTCTACACAGGATTCATTATTCATAAGCAACATGGATATTCTTGGATTTAAAAAAGAAATTATCGATCCCAAAAAATACCCGGCATTAGAAAAGTTATTTTCGAAACGCGAACCCACACAACCGATTCAACCGACCTGTAAATCGGGTTATACCGATATTTTAGTTTTTCGAAACAAGGGAAAATTCATGGGCTCGGTCAAACTCAATTTTGAATGCCAACGCCATCAAATGGTGGGACAACGCTACAACGACGCCGATTTTGGACAATCGGGAGAATATGAAGCATTGAAGAAGTTGTTGAAATAGCTGCTGAGAGGCTGAGCTTCTGAGCTTCTGAGTTTTCCTATTCAAATTTTCAATTTCATATAAACCAACTTTTCACCATCGCCTTTTCTAACGCTTCAGCATTTCGGTGAGTAAAGTCGTTTTTCTTGGGATTGTACACATAATCCGCTGCCCATTCCTGATGATTTGCTGCCAACTCGATGATGCTTTGGCACACATATTCGATTTCTGCCGAAGTGGTGGTAGGGTGAATCGACATGCGAATCCAGCCCGGTTTTTGGGTTAAATCACCTTCGTCAATGGAGCAGGTCAAAAGATGCGAAGTTTCTTGGTCGACATGCAATAAATAATGTCCGTAGGTTCCGGCACAACTGCATCCGCCACGGGTTTGTATTCCAAAGCGATCATTCAATATTTTCACCCCCAAATTATAATGTAGGTCATGGATATAAAATGAAATCACGCCCAAACGATCGCGATGCTGTCCAGCCAACAACGTAAGATTTTCAACGGGTGCTAAGTGTTCAAAGATATAATCTACCAACTCATGCTCCCGATTCATTATGTTCTCCACCCCCATCGTTTCCTTCAACTGAATAGCAAGAGCCGTCTTAATTACTTGCAAAAATCCAGGCGTTCCGCCATCTTCACGATCTTCGATATCATCGATGTATTTGTGCTCACCCCATGGATTCGTCCAACTCACGGTTCCGCCTCCAGGGCAATCGGGAACATTATTTTTGTACAAGTTTTTGTTGAAAATCAAAACCCCAGAGGTCCCAGGACCACCTAAAAACTTATGCGGCGAGAAAAAAATCGCATCCAAATACGCTTCTGGATCAGCAGGATGCATATCGATGTGAACATAGGGTCCCGAACACGCAAAATCGACAAAACAAACGCCGTTATTTTGGTGCATGATCTTGGCAACTTCATGATACGGTGTGCGAATGCCGGTGACATTGGAACACGAGGTAATTGATGCAATCTTAAAACTACGGTCGGCATATTGCGCGACAACTTTTTTGAATTGTTCCAAACAAAACAATCCGTCTTCATTCGCGGGAATAATCACCACATCGGCAATGGTTTCAATCCAAGAGGTTTGATTGGAATGGTGCTCCATGTGCGACACAAACACCACTGGCTTGATTTCGGTCGGTAAATTGAGATAATCTTTTAAGTTTTCGGGAACTTTCAATCCCAAAATACGTTGAAACTTATTGACTACACCTGTCATTCCCGTACCCGTGTTGATCAACACATCGTTGGGACTTGCATTGACATGACGCTTGATGATTTGTTTGGCTTCATGATAGGCCAAGGTCATTGCGGTTCCAGAAACCGTTGTTTCGGTATGCGTATTGGCTACAAAGGGACCGAAGGTATCCATCAATTTTTCTTCAATCGGACGGTATAAACGACCGCTCGCTGTCCAATCGGTATAAATCAATGGTTTGGTCCCGTAAGGCGTTTCAAATTCTTGGTCTATTCCAATAATTCCTTCGCGAAAAGAGGCAAAATAAGCTTCTAATTCGGTTTTTACAGCCGTGGTAATCATGCGTTTGTTGGTTTGTGGCACAAAGATAATTAAAATAATCGCTGAACTAATCAAAGAAATAAAGCTTGATTTTTTGCACATTCCCAAAAGCTCAGAATCTCAGCATCGCAGCCTCTCAGCAGCTCAAAAAACCCTATCTTTGTAGTATGAAAAAGCTCCATTTCATCCCACGTTTTCAAGAGGCACTCACCCCCGACCCGGAAACAGCCAATTTTGTTCGGCAAGTACCCTTAGCGGATTTTTCTTTTGTGACGCCTCGCATACCCAGCAAACCTTATCTCATTCATGCGGTTACCGAAGTAGCCGAACGCATTGGTTTGGAAATAGAAGACACCAAAAGTACCGACTTTTTACACTATTTCTCCGGTAAAGAAGTATATCCTGACACCCGTCCTTTTGCGATGAATTATGCTGGCCATCAGTTTGGCAATTGGGCCGGACAATTGGGCGACGGGCGAGCGATTGTATTGGGCGAAGTGGAGCACCAAAACCAAGTTTGGACGCTCCAACTCAAGGGCGCGGGCAAAACCCCTTATTCCCGTCGTGGCGATGGATTGGCCGTCTTGCGCTCCTCCATTCGGGAATATCTGTGTGCCGAAGCGATGCATCATTTGGGTGTACCCACTTCACGCTCTTTATCCCTCATCGGAACCGGTGATGAAGTCCTTCGCGATATGCTGTATGATGGCAATGCCGATTATGAAAAAGGTGCCGTCGTGTGCCGTGTTGCCCCTACTTTCATCCGTTTTGGGAGCTTTGAAGTCCACGCCGCACGTCAGGAGCAGGAACAACTGCAACAATTGGCCGACTTTGTGATACGCGAATACCATCCTGAAATTACAAGGGAAGGTCCTGAAAAATATACCGCTTTTTTTAAAACCGTTTGCGAAAAAACCTTGCAATTAATGATCGAATGGCAACGTGTGGGATTTGTACACGGCGTGATGAATACCGACAACATGTCTGTGCACGGAATTACCATTGATTACGGACCCTACGGTTGGTTGGAAGATTACAACCTCAACTGGACACCCAATACCACCGACAGTCAGCACCACCGCTATGCCTATGGCAACCAACCTGATGTGGCGTTGTGGAACCTCATCCAATTGGCCAATGCATTGTACCCGTTAATTGGTGCCGCCGAGCCTTTGGAAACGGTGTTAAATGCCTACGGACGCCAATTTGACGAAGCTTTTTTGCAAATGAACCGCAGTAAACTCGGACTCGCCACGGTGCACGAATCAGACGAAAAGGTAGTGCGGGCTTTTTTAACTTGTTTAGAAAAAATAGAGACAGACTATACGATATTCTTCCGTTTATTGGGCAAAATTGAAAAATCTGACAGTCCTGAAGTCGCCTTAACCAAAATACAAGAAGCCTTTTATACGCAGAGTCAGTGTGTGGGACCCGTAAAAACCGCTTGGTTGGATACGTTTCAACTGTACCTTCAGCGGCTTGCACATGAATCTCAAACAGATGCCGAACGGGCAGCAGCCATGAACCGAGTGAATCCCAAATATGTCTTGCGAAATTACATGGCGCAATTGGCCATAGATGCGGCCAATCAAGACGATTTTAGTTTGATTAATGAATTGCACGAACTCCTTAAAAACCCCTACGACGAGCAACCGGAACACGAGAAATGGTTTACCAAACGTCCGGAATGGGCGCGTACGAAAGTTGGCTGTTCGATGTTGTCGTGCAGTTCGTAGCTAGAAAAAAATTATCGGTTAATCACCGATTGTAAGGCCCATTGGAGGAATCGATCGGCGAGGCAGGGTAAAAATACGTCGCGTCCTGAAACATTGAATGCAGCGCCTTGTGTTGGAAGACTGCAAAAAGGGGCGGGAACTTCTTGTGTGGAAAATCCAGAACGGAATCCAACGGTACGATTGAGGTTCCAAGTGCGGGTATTTAAAGGCGGTACTTCCGCAGCAAATGCAGGACGTAAGGAAGCTGATACCGTTGGTGAATAAAAAATCGAAGAAGGAGCAGGTTGCGGTGTGGGAGTCCCCAACGGAAAACGAAACGTATATTTTGTGGGTGTATTTTCAGGAGAAGACGACAGTACATCAGTAGTTTGCGCAAAAGTAGGCGCAAGGAAAGTGCAACTAACAACTATTTTGAATAAGACTCGACGATCGACTGCCATACGATTCCAATTTTCTATAAAATTAAAATAAAATTAGGAACGACCGAAATACCGTAAGCACCATTGAAACAATTTGAACAAAAAATAAAGGACTAAAACGATAAGAATGACATTCAAAACCTGCCAAACAACTAACCCTACACTGAAATTATTAACTTCTTTTTCCATTATAAATTATTTGTTTTTTGTGGCTTACTAAATCAGAATTGTACCCGTGAATGGATTGCTTTGTGCTAAGGTAGTCTTTTTTAAGAGAAAGAGTAAAACCATAAGGGGTAAAACGAAAAGCTTTTCGTTGCTTTTTTAAATATTCCAGAATTTTCCAGTTAAGTAAAAAACCGTATCTATAAAATACAATATCTCGTTTTTGGTCAATACATTTTCGTCATGTAAATCTTCCAATATGATTCCTAAATCAGCATTGTAATAATCATTATTGCGCACATTTTCAAACCCATTTAAGGTAAGAAATGTCTTTACCTCATTAAGATTGGTAGGATCCGTAATTAAAACATAACGCTGTTTGACAATTGCAAATAAAACCTCACTTTCTCTAGTAAACCCAACAAGTTCATAGGCTGTATCTGGGAAAAAAAAATTATGAAGTAATAGGCTATAAAAATAATCTTTCCATGAACTGTAATAAATACTATCGTTCAATTTGAGCACATGTTCAGTGCCGCTTAAGTAAACCCTTTGCTCGGCGCCTTCACTTACATATTGTGAAAAATCGATGTCCTCAATCCAAAGATTATGGATAGCGATGTAATCGACTAACTTCGTTGTTTCTTGTTTTTTGAAGTGCTTTTCTTTTTCAAGAGTTGGGCCTGCGTTCTTGCCATCGTTAAGGTAACTGGTGATTGATTGGATAGTTGTTCCATAGCTAACCTCGCTCTTTCCTGAAAGGATATTGTATATTTCATCTTTTAAAAGATTTTGCATTCTCAAATATAAGCAAAGATTTTTACAGTTATAGCCTAACTTAGGAAATAGAACAATCACATAGTTGCTTACATTTAAAAACGTGCCTTTTGATCAAATTTCAGTTCACGTAACCTTAGTATGGATTTTGTTTCCGAATTCGAATGTAATAATCTCCACAAAAAATGTTTTTGATATTTAAAAAAATAAAGTGTGGGAAGCTACAATTTTTTGAGATTCGTTTTCAGAATTTACTTTTGATAGCCAATTCCTTCTGTTTATTTTAAAATTGCTCACTTGTTGAGTTAGACCAAATAGTATTCTGATATTTTAGTATTCAAAAAATCAAGAAATCAGCAACTAAGGCAGTTTAAATGTCGCAGGAACAAAGTCGCCTCGCCTCTTTTTCACTACATTGAATTGACCATAATTTACTGAAAAAATCCATTCCCCTACTTCCGTGCCGCATCGCTCACCACCCATTCCATCTCAACATCGCGAGCTTTTACCCGGTCTTCACGCGTCGGTACAATGGGTGTATCCGGGAAAACGCCGCGACCCATCACTTCCGACTGCGCCACAGGTTGGATATGCATCAATCCCAAGCGAACCGAAATTTTGGAATGGGGCAAACGAACTACCGGCATGATACCCGCCACCGTTCCGTTGAAGGCACCCCCCGTTTCTTCACCAACAAAATGGGTGTTCGGACGTTGTTTTAAGGCCGCCGATTCAATACAAGCCGCCGAAAAACTCCCGCCGTTAATCAAGACATACAATTTCCCCGTAAACGCTTGAGCAGCAGGCATAACCGGTCGACTCCCTGTGAGTTTGTACTGATAGCCGCCTTTTGAATTATGGGTAGTGCGCAGATAGGTAAACGCCATATAAAACGGATATCCAACAAAGAAAAAGGGATAGGCTACGGGTGACATATTGGGCAATGCGCCTAACTTCCATAAACTCGTTTTGGAGGTAACCGCAGCGGGTTGCAAAAGTGTAAAAGGTTGATCGGTAAAATAACGGTACAAATTGACGGCATCGGCGACCCGTCCCCCCGGATTGTCGCGTAAATCCAATACCAACGTTTGCAATCCCATTTTACGAATAGAATCAAAGAGTATAGGATACGCTTTCCGATGGCTACTCGCTGAGAAATTTTTTACGCGCAATACAAAAAGCGTTGAATCCAACTCAGAGCGTTTCAAACTCACCGCACACTCTTTGGTGGTTGGGTCATATCCAAAAATACGACGCTCTTTGCGGGTAAGAGGGCGAACTTTTGGCGCTGTTTTCTCAGGCTTCTTGGCTACCACAGCAGTATCCTTGGAGATCTCTTTAACTGCTTTTTGCCCCTTTTTTTTCACTGCTTTGGGTTTGCGTTTCACCCACAAATGATACAGCGAATCGTTTTGTTTAAACACATAATGCAAGCTGTCGCGAACGCCAAACGAAGCGGTAAAATACGTCGGCAATCGACGACCAAACCCCTTGCGGATGTAGGTTTCATTAAATCCGTCGGAAGTAAGCGTTGGACGGTATTGGGCATACAACGCTTGTGGCGTAATATCGTTAATGGATACGATGGAAGCTCCGGGACGGATTTTTTTATGTTCGGACTTGTTTTTGAGCACCACCATTTCACCGCCAATCCACTCTGAAGTAAACTGAGACAAAGGCCCTTCGCCATAGCCTTTGAGGTGTTTTCGTTGGGCGCGAGTCAGCAACGGTTGCGGAAAACTCGTACTCATGTGTCCTTGCCGAACCGATGCGATGACAGGAGCTATGACAAAATAAAAATCCTTGGATGTCATCGGCTGTTGCACCACACGACGAATGCTGTCAAATTGGTGATTGAGCTTATCTTCAGCGATATATCCATGCAAATTCGGATACAAACGCTTCAACTTTTTTTGAATAAAATCAATATCTTCTTGCAGTTGCCCTACAGGAATGGGTTGGGCAATTTGTTTGTTGTAACGTTCCACCGAGGTACAAGAAACCCCCATGCCAAGGATTCCAATTACAACAAACAACAATCTGAATGTTTGGATCATACCTGAATTTTTGGCAATGATACACATTTCATCGGTAGCGTTCAAAATTCTTAACAATCTCTTGCCAAAAAACGAAAAACAAATACCTTTATCCCATGCATTTTGACCGATCTGCTTTTCGCCTTTTTTTACTCTTTTTGGGGATTGAAATTGCCATTGCTTTGTGGGTTCGCGATCGTTTTGTGCGACCCTATCTGGGGGATGTCTTGGTGATTTTTTTACTGTTCTATGGCTTAAAAAGTGTATTGCGACAAACCACCGCTGTCATCGCTACAGCCGTTCTTCTTTTTGCCTTCTGTATTGAATATTTACAGTTTATTAAAGCGATTGAATGGCTAGGATTATCCCACAACCGCATCGCCCAAACAATACTAGGCACCTCCTACTCGACCCACGATTTGCTTTGTTATGGTCTTGGATTTTTGGCCCTTTTCCCACTAGAAAATTTACGAAAAAAACAAAGCCACTCCGCTTGAAGTGGCTTGTTTAATAGATTATTGGCCGATTATACCCCAGCAATACTTTTTAATTCATTCACAAAACGACTGGCCAATGCATCGGCAGCCGCTTGAGAAGGAGCTTCGGTATAAATTCGGATTATAGGTTCGGTATTCGACTTGCGCAAATGCACCCATTCGGTAGGAAAATCGATTTTTACCCCATCAATAGTCGACAAGGGTTCATTGGCATAGCGCTTGGCAATTTCAGCCATGACCCCATCCACATCAATTTGCGGGGTGAGTTCGATTTTATTTTTACTCATAAAATACGCTGGTAACCCCGCTCGAAGTTCGGCCACCGTTTGTTCTAAACCAGCCAAATGGGTAAGAAATAAAGCCACACCCACCAAGGCATCGCGACCGTAATGCAATTCTGGATAAATGATGCCACCATTTCCTTCGCCTCCAATAATCGCTTGGGTTGCTTTCATCAACTCGACAACATTAACTTCTCCAACCGCACTCGCTTGGTACGAACCGTTATGAAACTCGGTCACATCGCGTAACGCCCGTGAAGAACTCATATTGGACACCGTATTGCCTGGGGTTTTACTCAATACATAGTCGGCCACGGCAACCAAGGTATACTCTTCGCCAAACATCTCCCCTTCATTGGTAATAAATGCCAAACGATCAACATCGGGATCGACAACGATTCCAAAATCGGCTTGTTCTTCAATTACTTTTTGACAAATATCGCCCAAATGCTCCTTCAGAGGTTCGGGATTATGCGGAAAATGACCGTTGGGCGTACAATACAATCTGACTACTTCAACGCCCATCTGTTCGAGTAATTTCGGAATAATGATTCCGCCCGAAGAATTCACTCCATCTACGACGACCTTAAATTTCCGTTGGGCCACTTTTTCGGCATCAACCAAAGGCAATTGCAATACCTCATCGATATGAATGTCCATGTAGGCATCATTTTCGGTAACCGTACCCAGTGCATCGACATCAGCAAAATCAAAAGCAGCGGCTTCGGCTATTTCCAAAATTGCAGCTCCATCGGCTCCACTTAAAAACTCCCCTTTTGCATTCAAGAGTTTTAGGGCATTCCATTGTTTTGGATTGTGTGAGGCGGTAAGAATGATACCACCGTCGGCTTGTTCCAAAGGAACGGCAATTTCAACGGTTGGCGTAGTCGATAGTCCAAGGTCAATTACGTCAATTCCCAAACCAACGAGTGTATTGACGACCAATTGATGGATCATCGGACCCGAAATGCGGGCATCGCGACCAATAACGACTTTCAATGCCGTTTTTGGGGTATGTTTTTTTAAAAAAGTTCCATAGGCAGCAGCAAATTTTACAGCATCTATAGGCGTTAAATTTTCACCCACGGCTCCTCCAATAGTGCCGCGAATACCTGAAATGGATTTAATAAGTGTCATGCTTTTTAATTTTTTTAGAGTTGAACAAAAATACAGTTTAAGGCATATAAGCGCTACGAAGGTAAAAAAAGTAATGATTTCTTTATAAAATCCTTGGATAAACAACCGAATAAATCGCTGATTTACATTGGATTTATCAAAATGTCAAATTAATCGAGTTTTTATACCCTACAGCGATTTTTTTTGAGCTCGCCCGCTATCCCCAGTACTTTTGCACCGTTAAACCCTAGTTAAAAACCCCAACAACAGGTCTGTTGTTTGTCAGTAGAATGAAAAAAGTACTCGTAATCGAGGATGATAAAATGATCAAAACCATCCTCAACCACTTACTGGGTAAAGAAGGCTACCTCATTGATTTTGCCATGGATGGCGAAGAAGGTGCCCGGAAATTACTCCACACCGACCCCGATGTCGTGATCACCGATATTCAATTGCCGCATGTCTCTGGAATGACGTTGGTGACGTTGAGTAAAAAATTGAACCCCAACCGACCTGTTTTTGTGGTTTCCTCTTTGGGAAGTGAAACCGAAATCGTGGAAGAAGCGCTTGCGCAAGGCGCCAATGAAGTATTGACTAAGCCTATCGCTTTTGAAGATATCGCCGCAAAAATTAGAAACGTATTACTTTTAGAAGCGGTATAATCATGGCACAATCTCCAGCAGCCCTTCCCTCCTTACATTTTCCTACGTTTGCGTTTGTATTGCTCTGCTGGTCTTTTCCACTTGGAATACTGTCACTTGCCTTTGGCCCCATGTATTGGTTACGCTATGCGGCGCATTATTACACTTGGTCCCCATTGTTGTTTTACAGCCTACAATGGCTCTTGATTTCACTTCTTTCGGGGTTCCTTTTGTTACTTTCCCAACGAACAACGCTCTTTTTGATTAAACCTTCGGATGGATTGATTACTCAGGCTCTTTGGATTTTCCTCACCGCGATCAGTATTTTGGCCATCGGTGGATTACTGTTGGACCCTGAATTGTTCCCTCGGATACAATATAGTCTAACACTTTCTTAGTGCTAAGCCATTCGTTTTCAGCTATTTTTTGACCTAAAACAGACACCCATCGTACTTTTTTGCTCTGTTATCGAGTTTTTTGTCGTTACACCGATTAAATTTTATTCCCACTCCCTATTCGTATACTTTTGAATTGTTAAAATAGAACCCATGCGCGCCTACACGCTATTATCCTTTTACCAACAAATTACAGCCACCGATTGGGGCGCTGTACTCTTACCTGTTTGTGCAGGTTTGGCGGTATTGTATATGGTGTATGCGTTTTTCTTTCGCACCAAAACCACGCCGGAGGCTATTGTTGATCGGCCCGAGCTACAGGTGGCACTGAGTAATTTTCTTTCTGCTTATTTTGCGGATGAATGGGATACGGTAGAATCACAAATAGAAATCGACCATTTTAAACATACGTTTTTAGAACAACCCGACGCTTGTCGCTTGGTTTTACGAAAACTTTTGGCACCCGCCTCTCCCTACCGTAACAAAGCCAATCAATCCAAATTGACAGCACTTGTTAAAGAGTGGAATTTGGACGCCTTTGTCGTTAAAGAATTATCAAGCGGAAACGAAGCTGTAATTTTAGAAACGTTGGAATATGCCAAAGCGATTCCCAGCCTTCAATTAAAAGATACTGTAACTCAACTCGCTTTTTATGGAGCGCCGTCGATACGTATTTCTGCATTAGCTACTCTAATTGAGCTGTGTAATTACCAACCCGATACGTTGCGCATTTATCCTCATGCATTTAGCGAAGAAGAAATGCAAAACGTAGTGGCCTTGTATCGCGAACAAACCCAATGGATTGCTGCACAATTACCAATGTGGCTTGAAGCTACGGAACCTCAATTTTTGTGGTTTTGTTTGGCCTTGGCAAAAGAGTATCAACTCCCCGTGGAGATGCGCACCTTGCAACAACTAGCGTTTCATACACACAAATCCCTTGGGGCTATTGCCATCCATTTGTTAGATGGATATTTACAACCCGAACCGGCAGGTGCTTTGCAACAATACCGTAAAAAAGTGGTGTTGGAACAGCCCTTACCCGAAGCTCCTACGGCGAACGAAAATTCGCTTCAACAAGCAATCAATTAACAAATCTATACTATCAATTCTTTGAAAAGTTGCTATCTTTACCTGAGAGCAACTTTTTTTTTATGAATTTCCTCGCCCACATTTACCTTTCTGGTGCTTCCGATTTATTGCGGATTGGAAACTTTATGGCCGATAGTGTGCGTGGCTCTCAGTACAAGAATCTTCCACAAGAGTTGCAAAAAGGTATTCTTTTGCACCGCTTCATTGATAGCTTTACCGATACTCATCCGTTATACCGTCAAAGCAAACACCGATTGCATGCGAAGTATGGACACTATTCAGGGGTGATCATGGATATTTTTTACGATCATTTTTTAGCAAAAAACTGGAACCGATACTCCGCTACTTCACTCGAAGAATATGCCGCCGATTTCTATGCTTTACTAAAAGAAAAACACAGTTGGCTCACCGAAAAAGCACAACATATGGTGCCCTACATGATTGCTCGAAACTGGTTGGTGAGTTATGCCTCGTTGGAGGGTTTAGAAAAAATTTTATTTCAAATGGACCGCCGCACCCAACAACGCGTACAAATGCATGAGGCCATAATCGAGTTAAAAGAATTTTACAGCGAATTTGAAAACGAATTTTTTGCTTTTTTCGACGAATTGGAACTCGCCTGTCGAGAAAAGCGAGAAACCTTAAACCAACAATTTACCAATGCATCCGCTTGATGAATTGGTGCTTCTTTTTGAACAGCACCAAAATCCTGAAAACGCCGTCCCTATGAAGGCGTATATGAAAAATCATTTTGAATTCTTTGGAATCAAAGCTACCCTGCGCAGGGAGTTGTTCAACCGTTGGTATGCCCAAAACAAAGCATCCATTCAACATAATTTCCGCACCTTTACTTTAGCACTTTTTGCGCAACCTTACAGGGAATTGCACTATTGTGGGATGGAACTTTTTTACAAAGCGGTGAAAAAAAAGTATTCCCCCGAGGATATACAACTCATTGAACATTTGATAGTAACCCATTCGTGGTGGGATACCGTTGACTTTATCGCCAAATATTTGTTGGGCGGGTATTTACAACAATATCCTGAAGCTATTTCAGGGGTGATCGAACGGTTTTCGGCTGCTCCATCGCTATGGTTGAACCGCAGTGGCCTCATATTTCAATTGGGATACAAAGCTCAAACGGACTTCGACCTATTAAAAGCTGAATGTTTCAAACATAAAGATTCCAACGAATTTTTTATCCAAAAAGCCATCGGTTGGGCACTTCGTGATTACAGCCGATTTAATCCAAATGGCGTGCGTGAATTTGTAGAAAATACAAAATTAAAACCGTTGAGCAAGCGCGAAGCTTTACGAAACTTACCGTAACTCCATAGCTCCTAATCGGTACTGATAGGTTTGTTGTTGATGTGCCCCAAACTGTTGCGGAAGTAATTGAAAAAAAACAATCTGCGAAATTGCATATTCTCTCGAGCTCCCGTTTTGGACACAACCAATGGTATAGCCACATGTCCAACTGCGGTAAGTTACTGTATTATATTTTACGCGTTCTGATACCGTAATTTGGATTGGAGCGGATTGCGCCAATTTCTGGAGTAAGGTTGCAATTGGAAGAAGTGTTGGCGTTGGTGACGTAAGGTCTACGACTAAGGTTTCTTCATTAACAAATAAAGCCAAACAAGCGGTTTCCATTTCGTGGCGCAACGATGGTTCGAGACCGGGTTGGGTAAGCTGCTGGAGGTAAAAGAACAATTCTTGAATTTTTATATCTGAATTCTCCTGATAAGCTTGCAAAACAGGCGCTGCAAAAACCTGTTTCAACGATTGTTCGTTGGTGGTTTTCATCGATTCTGTAGCCGCCTGACTCCACACCGATGCACACCATAGAAAAACGATATATACAATGCCGCTGCGCATGCTTACTCTTGTTTTATACGGATCACTTTGAGCTTTCCGTCGGGTTCATTTTTTATATCTACAATTTCCCACCGTTTTAATACCGGCGTGGGTATGGTTAACTTTTGTACAAATTGGGCTTTGTTGTAAAACTCCGCTCCTAACCCTCCTTTCAACATCACCATCACTTCCAAATCTTCCGAAAGAATCTGTTGCAATTGCGTCTTGCGTTTTTGCCAATCGGTGATATCGGCTTTCAAAAAGGCTTTTACCATCATGGCGTAATCATCGGGTTGTAACGCCACTACGGGCGGCGATTGAACCGAGGAAGTTGGGGGAATCTGCACGATTGTATCTTTGTAAAACGGACTTTTCACGAAGACCGTTAGGGGTTTTTCTCTCACTTTTTCCTCAAACTGTTGCGGCGTCAACGGTTGTGCCCCTACGGTTTGGGTTGCATCATACACTTGAACCTCCGAACTGTCCACGGCTTCTTGGGTGTATTGGTTTTGCAATTTTATGGGAGGCATTTTCGTTACTTTTTTTTCAGGCCAAAGAAAATAGGCAACCGCCAACAGAAGCACTCCCATCCCTATTCCCCACAGATATCCTCGTTTTGAACGTTTCGTTTCTTCCTTTGAAACAACTGTTGAACCGATAGTGACAGGTTCAAAAATAAATTCATCCCAACCCGACACGCCCACAAAACGACACAACACATGGAGCATGTTTTTGCGGGGCAACTTTGTATTTGTTTCGGGTTTCAAATGGGTGTAAATCCACTTTTCGCTTACTGTTTCCTTGCATTCCCTTTCCAATAAAGCAATTAGATTCAAAATATCCTGCGAAGAAAACGTTTTCCAGTCCCCTTGAAAATACGGGTAATCCTGACGGTAGCGCTCAAGCACTCGTCGTTTCAATTCCTGAAAATGTTGCATTTCATTCATGCCGCGGATCAAAGGTAGGGCCACAATGAAAATTTCTGTGGAAAGTTCACTGTAAATTCACTGTAAAAATAACCAAATAACTTTACAGTAAAGAGAAAGTCGATTTACTAAAGGTTGGAAATCCAGCCTACTACTTTTGGATCATCAAATTTTAAAAAATCAAATCACATGAACACAAAAGTAATTTTAGCAGCAACCCTTTGCACCACATTATGGGCCACCGCTCAACATTCAGGCAATGCGAATTATACCGAAGCATCGGGCAACGCTAACTACGAACTTCAAAAAGGCAATGCCAACTACGGCAACAATCCCTACAGCGTCAATAGGGTCAATACCCTACAAACCACCTCGAGTACTGAAAATGAAATGGTGATTGTCATCAAAGGGATTTACAACGAAAAAGCAACTACACAAGTCGCCACCTTCAGCGTATTGCAATTGGGAAAATCGGCCGAAGAAGCCACCAATTTAATGGACGAACGCATCAACAATGTCATTAAGGAATTGGATGCCTACAGCAAAGACATAGTGGTGATGACCGATATGATTTCGTTTGTTCCAACGTATGAATATGCGGTAGAGAAAAAAATTTTCAATCCTAAAACCTACAATGAGAAACCTTCGGGCTTTGAGTTGAAAAAAAACCTCATTATTCGCTTTCGCACCAGTCGCGACATGGATAAAATCATCTCCATTTGTGGAAAAAATGAAATTTACGATTTGGCCAAAGTCGATTATGTTACGGTCAATTTTGATCAAATTCGGGCCCAAATGCAACGCAAGGCCTTGGAGCAATTTAAAGAGATGACGGCCAATTATTCGTTGCTCATGAATATGGATTTAAGTAAAAAAGAAAAAATCTTGCAAGAGGGTTTCAACGTGTCGTACCCCATGGAAAGTTACCGTAAATACACCGCGTATGCCCAAGCATCGGCCAATTTCGACCCCAAAAGTTCGGTAAACGACATCAAGAAAAACAGTACCGAATACTACAACCCCGCACTGATGAAAGACCACAGTTTTGTCATCAACGGTGATATTGCCGAACCTTCCATTCAAGCCTTTTACGATTTGACCATTCGCATCAAACTCAAAGAAGACCAACTGCCGAAAAACACCATTATTCGCAACAACCGCTATTATATCGTGACCCCTGCGGGTGATATTAAATTGTTGAATTTATAATAAGCAGTGATGAAAGTCTTTTGGGTATGCATTCTATGGTCCATCCAGTGTTGGAGCCAAGCATCAGGTTCGAGTGAATTTGCCTTCACGCTTTTATTTGATTGGAAATTTCCAGTAGATAAGATCAAATTGTATTTACATGAAAAAAATGGGAATTCCCTGGAAAATGTCCTTTGTTTAACCGACAAAGAAACCAATTCCATTACCGTTATTGGCGGAAATCATTACATTGTGGGGGCTCGATTTTCTTTTCCTACCTTAGTATGTGTTTATGAAGGCTTCGTGTATCGAAATGATATGGGTTTTGAAAAAAACACGCTATTCTACCTCATCACCAACGGCATGGAATCGCTTTCGCTTGAAGAACCTTTGTTTTTTTCTGAAGAGAAAAAAGTTATCGAAGTGAAAAGAAGACTAAAGGGAAAAACTTTTCAAACCGAAATCCTCACACATAAAGATTTGCAATTTCTATCCATGCCTAGTGTGCATATTACCACTGAAATGTTGCGATTAAACTAAACAAAGGGAGCTTCGGTTCCCTTTTTTTTGACGTGAAAAAACGTACCTTTGTCATTCAAGGATTGTAGTATGCCCACCCGAAAAACAGCGACGGTATTATTGTTTTTACGAAAAAATCTTCGCCGCTTAGAAGCCCTCTTCTTTGGGGCCAAAGCAGTGTTGTCGGAACGAAGTTTTTTGTATCTATCCTGTGTGGCTGTTGCAATTTCCTGTGCTTTAGCGGTGATTGTACTTAAACATTTTGCCCATCATGTGTTTTTGATGGCTACCTATGTCAATCAGTATTTAAAACTTCCGTATGCCAACAGTATTTTTCCCATTATTGGCATTGTGTTCACCGTTTTTGTTATTCGAAAATTCTTGGACGGTTCGCTTGAAAAAGGGAGTTCACAAATTCTCTATGCGGTAGCCAAAAAAGGAGGCATCTTACCCAAGAAACAAATGTATGCGCAAATCATCACGAGTTCTTTGACCGTGGGCATGGGGGGCTCGGCGGGACTAGAGAGTCCGATTACCATTACGGGCGCCGCTTTTGGGTCGAATTACGCGCAGAAGTATAAGCTCTCCCAAAAAGACCGCATTCTGCTGCTCGCGTGT
The DNA here is from genome assembly GCF_900129405.1 of Flavobacterium fontis. Classification (GTDB taxonomy): domain Bacteria; phylum Bacteroidota; class Bacteroidia; order Flavobacteriales; family Flavobacteriaceae; genus Flavobacterium; species Flavobacterium fontis. Next base: position 45,594 of record NZ_FQVQ01000005.1, read on the forward strand.
GGCGTGGCTGCTGGGATTGGGGCCGCTTTCAATGCCCCGATTGCGGGCGTGTTGTTTGCCATTGAGGTTGTACTCACCGATGTATCGATTTCGGCCTTTATTCCGATTATGATTGCCGCTGCGACAGGGGCTTTGGCCTCCAATGTACTGTTGAGTCAAGACATCTTGCTGAGTTTTAAAGCGATCAAACCTTTTGATTACCATAATATTCCGTATTATATTTTGTTGGGGATTGTGGCCGGATTGGTTTCGGTCTATCATGCGCGTAATTTCCGACGGGTAGAACATTTCTTCCATAGGTATCGCTTGAATTCGTATCGAAGAGCATTGATCGGCGCTTTGATGCTAGCCGTATTGATTTTCTTTTTCCCAACGCTTTTTGGAGAAGGCTATGAGAGTATCAAATCGCTCTCCAATGCCCAACCCGAAGTATTGCTCAACAACACCTTGCTCGAGCCTTTAAAATCCAACGAATGGGTAGTGCTTGCCTTTGTAGGTGTGGTTATCTTCTTGAAATCGATCGCCACGGGACTTACCTTAGGCTCGGGAGGAAATGGCGGAAACTTTGCCCCCTCCTTGTTTGTGGGTTCGTATTTGGGCTTTGTGGTGGCCAAAACCATGGACCTTACGGGAATCCATCATGATTTGCCTTTGGCGAATTTTACGATGGTAGGAATGGCAGGTATTCTCAGTGGACTCTTTCACGCCCCTTTGACGGCCATCTTTTTGATTGGAGAAATCACGGGCGGTTATGACTTAATGGTGCCGTTGATGATGGTTTCCTCGATTAGTTTTGCCGTATCGCGAAAATTTGAAAAACACTCCATGGATGTCAAAGCCTTGGCCGATAAAGGCGAAGTGTTCACGGGCGACAAAGACAAAAATGTATTGTTGGGAATTGATTTTCTTTCCCAAGTACAAACCGAAACCCGAACATTTCAACGCACCGATACTGTGGAAGCAGTCATTGAAGCGCTACAAACCTCAAAACAGTCTTTATTTGCAGTCGTTGACGAAAAACAGCGTGTAGTAGGTATTTTGGATTTTCAACACCTAAAAACATTTATTTTCAACACCTATCGCGTCAAATTTGGCTCGATTGAAGAGTGGATGCAACCCGTCGATACGGTAATCCACCATGACGACGGGATGGAATTGATTATGGAAAAATTTGAGCACGCCCAACGTCCTACCCTAATCGTATTGAAATCGGGAAAATACTATGGCTTGGTCGACAAATGCGCCTTACTCGAAACCTATCGCAGTACGTTGAAAGGACTGGTGATAGAATAATTTTGAATTATGAATTATGAATTATGAGTTATGAGTTATGAATTATGAGTTCGGGGCACTTTAAACAGGAACGTATATAACTTTTACACGCATCTACACTTTTACCCTTTACACTTTTTATCCTCAACAAAAAATCGTAATTTCACCAAAATTATTCGCCTATGTTACGCCATTTTTACACACTAACGTTAGTGTTATTGACTACAGTTACTGTTTCTGCTCAGGATGAAAAAAGCAAAGAAGTCAAACTTTCCGACTTAAATATCGACTTCAAAAAAAGTACGGGAGATGGAATTTGCACATGTATTGACAGTATTCAAACAGGGAGCAAATCCAGGGACAGTATTAACGCTGAAATCAAAGCATGTATTGACGATAAGGTAATGGCTTATCAAATGATCGTCAAACTATCGGATGCCCAGAAACAAGCGGAAAAGTCGGGTGAGAAATCAACGAATGTTGAAATCAACACCAACAAAGAATCCCAATCGTATAAGAAGTATTTTTATGAGTTACAAGAATATTTAATGGACAATTGTCCCGCATTAAAAACCAAACTGGCAATTAATGATCGGATGAGTGAATATTCGTTATCGCGTAATGAAGAAGCCATGAAATTCTACCGAAAAGGATTAGAAGAAACCCAAAAAGGGGACTTTAAAGCTGCAATTTTGAATTATGAAAAAGCAGTGGTTTTTGATCCCAAATTTGCCTTTGCCTATGACAATATGGGTATTTGCTACCGGCGTTTAAACCAATATGACGAAGCCATAAAGGCTTATGAAAAATCCTTAAAAATAGACCCAAACGGTACGATGCCCCTTCAAAATATGGCAGTCGCTTATAGTTATAAAGGAGAATATAAAAAAGCCATTAAAGCTTATGAACGGTTGGCAAAAATTACCCCCAACAACCCCGAAGTGTTTTACGGCATTGGATTAATTTACCACGGCAATTTAAACGATCAAGAAAAAGCGTTAGACAATATGTGTCAAGCCCTTGTTCTCTATTCAGAACAAAACTCAGCCTACCGTACCGATGCCGAACGTGTTATCAGTAAGATATATAAAGTCATGAAAGAAGCCAATCAATTGGAACTGTTTAATTCTATTCTAAAAAAACACAAAATTGGGGTGAATGAGTAAGGTAGGTAACTATTCAATTATACGATTACCCGTCAATAAATAAGAAATAAAGGAAACAAGTTAATTCTTACTTATGCGAAAGTTGACTGCTATTTTTGCTAACAGTAGTTACATGAAAATGATAATTATTTTAGTCCTATTCTATGTAATTCTATTTACAGGACAAATAATGGAATTGAACTTTCCTATTTCCTTAAATGTTTTTTTAGTGGCTATAATTTTTACAATTATAATTTCTATGGAATTTTCTATTTTGAATAAAGATTTTATTTCTGACTTTAAAATTCGTAGTTATAGTAGAAAATTAAAATTTGGAAATCTCTTTAATGCGATTTTTTGGACTGGATTAATTGTATTTGATAATCAACATAAAAAATTATTTGTTATAATTCTTATTCTTTGGATATATCCATTTATTGACATAGTAATGGTTTATGTTTTCAGAAAAAAGCAACCTTATACAATTTTTATAAACAATAGAAATTTGATTTTGAATGGGCCATGGAAAATAGAAAGGGATTTATCAGAATTGACAGAAATAACATTTGACAGATATTCTAAAAATCTAAATCTTAGTTTTAAAACAAAAAGTGATATTTCGATACAAACAAAAGAATTTAATAAGCAAGACATTGATAAATTTGTAGAAATCATTATTACCAAATCTGAAAATAATGTTTGCTTACCTGAAAATTACATTTTAAATAAATAAAACAGCTGAAAAACCGCAAGCCACTACGACTCGATTTTCTTCGCTTGCAACCTATTTTCTCGACCCGAGCGGAGCGAACGGTACGAAACAAAACATGTAACTTGGTTAGAAAAATTCGTTTCGCTTTATAGCTGTTGTCGGCAAGTGGCATTCCAAGATCAAAAACAAATTTTTAATCCATGAAATTTAAGGTTTTTCCCATTTTCATTTTCATAGTTGTAATCGCTAGCTGCTCGAAAAAAAATGATCGTATCGAGAACTGGCCTCGAGGTTATGAAAAAGAAAACCCATTTCATCCTGACACAATTTTTGAAGATGGTTCCTTTAGTTTTAGTTGTCAATTTAGAGTAACCTCAAAAATCGAATCTGTAAAACAAAAAGCCAGAATTTACGATAATAAATTTTACCTCAAGTTTTTGGATGTAAACGCTGAAGAATTTGTTTTCTTGGATTTTAAATGTAAAAAGAATGAACTAAGGACGATAACTATTAATTGTAACGATTTTACCAAGACCTACAAGTGCATTTTAGAGAATACGGTAAACGTTGACAAAAACATAAATGTGAAAATATTCAGAATAGAAAAATTGATTAGGCTTAGTGATTTTTTTGGAGGTAAAGAACTAGATTTGGTTGTATTGGCCACAGAGAAGCACGGCATAATTGGAACCTATTTACAAGAGGGTAATACAATCATTTCGGCTCGAGGCGATATCTTAAAAGACTTGATAGACTACAATAAATATAACTTTGCTAGATTATTATAAAACTGAGCAAAAGTCTAAAGCCGCGATGACTCGAAAGTATAAAGTTGATGTTAAGTTTACAAGAAAACGTTAATCTTAGTAAGGAATAATCGTTTCGCTTTATCACCAACTTCACAAGCTGCAAACGTTACTGCTCACTAAATTCTGATCACTGAACACTGTTTACTGAACACTGAATTCTGATTACTGATCACTGAACACTGAACACTGCCCACTGCTACTTCGTCTTCTCCCCTACAAAATAATCGCTCTGACTCTTAAACAACACATTGAATGTGGTCAAACTGCCGTAAATACGGGTGATGTATTGCTGCAATTCCACTTTCTCGGCGTCGTCAAGGTTGCTCGCGTTGATTTTTTGCTCCATTACCCGCAGACGGTCGCGCACCATCACAATCTTATGAAAAAAGGTATCAATCGGCACTTCCTTACTTTGGGTTGGCGTGCCGGGTTCCATCACCAATTTCCCGCCTTTCCACTTATCGGCAATCGCCACAGCCGGCGTCAAGTCGCTCCAACGTTGCAACAAATTCTTCATCACTTTTTCCACCTCATAAAAACTCACGGTATCTACTTCGCCATCAACCGCCTCAATCACCTCAACGGACTCATCCAAGTCAATGGTCTCCAAACCACTTTCTATAAACGTTACCCAATAATGCTTTGACGTTACATTCGTCACTACGCCCAAACCGTGTTCAGCATGCTTAATTCGGGAACCGATACCTAATAATTTCATGTTTCTTGCTGTTATTTAGTTTTCAAATATAAGGAAAACACAAAAAGTTTAACAAGCAATTCTAGCAGTAATTAAGTTAAATCAAAATAATATAGGCCCATTTATACTACACAAAAAATCATTTGTTAATGGACTATGAGAAAAGATAAATAAAAGGATAATCATCCTACACACCACCAATACCGTAAAAGAAAAGAAATTGAAATACAAAAAGAGAGTATCCCTACTATTAAAAAATAAAAGACCATGAGATATAACTTAAATCTAAAATACCATCCTAATGTTTCTTTATAATTTTCATACTTTTCCTTTCGAATTGGCTTCTTACCACTTTTCTTAAAAAGAGACCATAATAGAAAGCAAACAAGGGAAAACAGTAAACCTTTGTAAAAATTCTCAAAAAGATAAAAACAATTCAGCGGCATGAAATTAAATTTTTAGCTAAAATAGAAAATTACATTAAGATAAATTCAGCTGTAAATCAGTCGTTTCGGTGAAAATCCCAATACGATTGATTATTTTTTTATAGAGCAACACGTATCGACTTCCAATCACGCCCCCTCCCGCTTTCGGCAGTCGCTTTTCCGCTCCGCTCCAAGAGCTCCTACAATGCCTCACTCGGGGCTAAAAATCAACTAGGGTTCAATAATCAAAATTTCAACTCTTAAATTCCAAATCCCAAATTCCAAATCTCAAATCTCAAATCTCAAATTTCAAATTTCAATTTCCTCCCCAAGTATCGTACCTAATTCTAATGTCCAACGTCTAAAGTCTAACGACTAGTCACTAATCACTAGTCACTAATCACTAGTCACTAATCACTAGTCACTAATCACTAATCACCAATCACTCAAAATCACTACCTTTGCTTTTTCCCAAAAAATCATGAGCGAACAACTCGAATCCATTGAAATTATTGGTGCTCGCGCACACAATCTTAAAAATATTGACCTAACCATTCCGCGGGAACAACTCGTGGTCATTACCGGTCTCTCCGGCTCGGGGAAATCGTCCCTCGCCTTTGATACCATTTACGCCGAAGGCCAACGCCGCTATATTGAAACGTTTTCGGCCTATGCACGGCAATTTCTCGGGGGACTCGAGCGTCCTGATGTGGATAAAATCGACGGACTCTCTCCTGTCATCGCCATCGAACAAAAAACGACGAGCAAATCGCCCCGCTCCACCGTGGGGACCATCACCGAAATCTACGACTTCCTCCGCCTGCTCTTTGCCCGAGCAGGAGAAGCCTACAGTTACAACACCGGTGAAAAAATGGTGTCCTACTCCGACGAACAAATCAAAAACCTCATCATCGAACAGTTTCTAGGGAAACGCATCAACATCCTCGCACCGGTCATTCGGGCGCGTAAAGGACATTATGCCGAACTGTTTCAACAAATCGCCAAACAAGGCTTTGTAAAGGTCCGCGTCAACGGGGAAATCAAAGACATTACTCCCGGAATGAAACTCGACCGCTACAAAACCCACGATATCGAAATCGTCATCGACCGCATGGTACCCGCCAACGACGACGACACCCACAAACGCCTCGCCGAAAGCATCAAAACCGCCATGTACCACGGCGAAAATGTAATGATGGTTATCGAACAGGAGCAGCAAGAGGTTCGGTTTTTTAGCCGCACCCTTATGTGTCCCACCACAGGCATCTCCTACCAAAATCCCGAACCTAACCTCTTTTCGTTCAACTCCCCCAAAGGCGCTTGCGAAAAGTGCAACGGCCTCGGAACAGTACATGAAATCAATCTCAAAAAAATCATACCCGATGCCCGCCTCTCCATTGCCAAAGGCGGACTGGCACCGCTAGGAGAATTGAAAAACTCATGGATGTTCAAACAACTGGAAGCCATCGGTGAAAAATTTGGATTCAAACTGACCGATCCCATCGAAAAGATTTCCGAGGAAGCCATGGACATGATCCTCAATGGCGGCAATGAACGGTTTACCGTCAAAGCCAAAGCAGCAGGCGTGACCAAAGAATACAAAATCGAGTTTGAAGGCATCGCTGCCTTTATCAAAAACCAACACGACGATGCACAATCGACTTCGCTTAAACGTTGGGCCAAAGACTTCATGGATGAAATATCCTGTCCAGAGTGTCAAGGTGCCCGCTTGAAAAAAGAGTCCTTGTATTTTAAAATCAACGAGAAAAACATCGCCGAGCTCTCCACTATGGACATTGCTGAGTTGACCGATTGGTTTCAAGCCTTGCCCCAAACCCTCTCGGAAAAACAAAAGGTGATTGCCACCGAAATCCTAAAGGAAATCAACGACCGCTTGAAGTTCTTGATGGACGTCGGACTCAATTATCTATCCCTACACCGCAGTTCGAAATCGCTCTCCGGCGGTGAAGCGCAACGCATTCGCTTGGCGACCCAAATCGGCTCGCAATTGGTAGGCGTGCTCTATATCTTGGACGAACCCAGTATTGGGCTCCATCAACGCGATAACGAACGTTTGATCAATTCCTTAAAAAGCTTGCGCGACATCGGGAATTCGGTTTTAGTGGTCGAACACGACAAAGACATGATTGTAGAAGCCGATTATGTGATTGACATCGGACCCAAAGCCGGACGGTTTGGGGGACAAATCATCAGCAAAGGGTCGCCCAACGAATTGTTGAAGGAAACCACCATTACCGCTCAGTACTTAAACGGTAAAATGGCCATCGAAGTACCCAAAAAACGTCGGGAAGGCAATGGTAAAACGATTAAATTGGTAGGCGCCTCGGGTAACAATTTGAAAAACGTGACCGCTGAATTTCCGTTGGGGAAACTGATTTGCGTGACCGGAGTTTCAGGCAGTGGAAAATCAACTTTAATCAATGAAACGCTCTACCCTATTTTAAATGCGCACATTTACGATGGCGTGAAGCGTCCGATGCCGTTCAAAAAAATTGAAGGACTCGAACATGTAGACAAAGTCATCGACATTGACCAAAGTCCGATTGGCCGCACCCCACGCTCCAATCCTGCGACCTACACCGACGTGTTTTCAGAAATACGTTCCCTTTTCACCCAAACCCCCGAAGCGATGATTCGCGGTTATAAAGCTGGCCGTTTCAGTTTCAACGTATCGGGCGGTCGTTGTGAAACCTGTGAAGGATCGGGAGTACGCACCATCGAAATGAGTTTTTTACCCGATGTCTATGTCGAATGCGAAACCTGCCAAGGCAAACGCTTTAATCGGGAAACCTTGGAAATTCGCTACAAAGGAAAATCCATTTCCGATGTACTGAACATGACCGTAGATGAAGCGGTGGATTTCTTTGAAAACATTCCGAAAATCTACCGAAAAATCAAAACGATTCAAGACGTGGGATTGGGATACATCACTTTAGGACAACAAAGTACAACCCTTTCGGGTGGTGAAGCGCAACGGATCAAATTGGCGACCGAATTGTCCAAAAAAGATACGGGCAATACATTCTATATCATGGACGAACCCACCACAGGCTTGCACTTTGAAGACATTCGTGTGTTGATGGAAGTCATTCAGAAGTTGGTCGACAAAGGCAATACGGTGTTGATTATCGAACATAATTTAGATGTCATCAAATTGGCCGATCACATCATCGACGTCGGCCCCGAAGGCGGAAAAGGCGGCGGTCAAATCTTGTGTGTTGGTACTCCTGAAGAAGTTAGCAAAAACAAAAAAAGTCATACCGCACGTTTTTTAGCCAAAGAATTATAACCTAAGAATTTATGAAAAAAATAGTTTTCCTTCTCCTATGTACATGTGCAACAGCATTTGCACAAACGCCTACTCCCGAACAAATGGCTCAAAAGCAACTGGAAGCTTACAACCAAAAAGATATTAAGGCTTTTATGGACTGCTTCAGTGAGGATGTAAAGATTTACACCTACCCCAATACCCTCGAGGTAGAAGGCAAAGCCAAAATGCAGGAACAATATGCCCAATTCTTCAACAGCGCCCAAACCTTGCACTGTACCGTTATCAAACGAATCGTCCGCGGGGCATTTGTGATTGATGAAGAATCGGTTCAATACAATGCAACTACTTTTGGAGGCGTCGCGATCTATGAAGTCAAAGAGGGGAAGATTGTTGCTGTGACTTTTATGAAATAAATACGCCCTAAAGCACGGCTAACTTTAGGGCATATTCATTACTTTTTTTTGATTAAAAATTAGCGACAAGTCCAAGCGTAGGAATAATATTTCGGTTGGAGTTATCTATTTGTAATAGATTTCGGGGTTCAACAATAGAGGAATCTGCGTTACGTTCTAGTCCAAATTGCGGAACTTGTGGAATTCGTTGACCGAGTACATTTTCGATATCAATAAAAACATTCAAAGCAAACGATTTAAAACTCCATTTTTTATCAATTCGAATATCTAGTTGATTAAATACAGCTAATTTTTCGGTACCCAATCGATTGTAATCCAAAATAATTTCAGGATATGCAGCAAGGGTTTCTTGGCGATTAACGGGTACAAAAGGAGTACGTCCAGCAAAACGATTTCGCATACTCACTTCCCAATTGCGTTTAAATTTGTAACCCGAAGTTAACGAGAATAAATGACGACTATCCCAAACTGAGGGCAAATAGGTACCCGTTAAACCTGTAAACTCGCTATAAAAAAATGTATAGGATGCAATAGCGAAGAAGTTTTTCTCAAATTTTTGTTGAAAAAGTAACTCAACCCCGTACGAACGACCTGTTCCTGTGGTGGAAATTGCCTCATTTCCCAATACTTCAAATCCGCCGCCTTTATTCGCTAATGACACGCCATCGGTAAGCGATATTGGATAATCTTTGTAGCGTTTATAAAATGCTTCTAGACTTACTTTGGCCGCTTTTCCCAATGATTTTTCAAGACCCGTTACCCAATGCATACTCTGGGTATAACGACCATTAGCATTGGTTAGAGCTCCATTAACATCGCGATACCCTAATACGGTGTAGGGTAAAATTTTAAAATAATTCCCCCATGTTGCATTAAAACGCCATCCGCTCCCTAAACGAACAGACGTAGCGATTCGTGGCGAAAAAGTTTCCCATAATTCAGACGACAAAAAAGTATCATCATCGAGACGAAATCCTAATGAAACATCCCAAACACCATTCGCCAAAGTGGTACTAGCATTTCCAAACACACCATACTTGTAAAAATCAATCACTGTTGAATATTGGCCTTGATTACGGTCAAAAGTTGAATTTGTATAATCAGAACGCTGTATATTGAAACCCGTATTCAACTTCCAATTATTCCAGTAAAAAGTAGTCTCATGGCGTAACTTTAGTTCTTTTTCAGTGGCTTGATTATCCAAAATAATTCCTGTTTTTGTGGCCGTATTTTCATAAATTACAAATCCATTTTTGAAATAATTTTGCGACAAGGTCGTCAAAGAGAACCCTTTCTTTTCGGCAAATCGGCGTTTCCATGAAATTCCCATTGTATTGGTTCGCTGATTGATAAAGGGCGATTGATCAAATATAGCTTGCTCACTCGGACTTAAGTCACCATCGGCTTCTAAAGAAAAGGAATCAATTGAACCCACCCCTAACACCGATAATTCATTGTAATCATTAAGCTTGTGAGTCACTTTGTATTGATAATCCCAGTAATTGGGACGAATGGGCAGTCCAATGGCTTCAAATAAAAATTGGAGATAACTTCGGCGTACCGAGGCTAAAAAAGTAGTATTGCTTTTCTCTTTGCCTCTTTTCCATAAAGGCCCCTCCATCGTAAGCGCAGTTTCGGAAGCACTCACACGTATATTGGTCTTCAATTGTGAAGCATTACCATTGCGTTGTTTGAACTGTAAAACTCCAGAAAGTGGATTATCGTATTGTGCACCAAAAGCGGATGTAGACAGTGAAACATCATCAATAAAAGAAACATTGAGAATTCCTACCGGACCTCCTGCACTTCCTTGTGTGCTGAAGTGATTAATATTCGGGATTTCCATACCGTCCAAATAATAAACAGATTCATTGGGTGCACCCCCACGCAAAATTAAATCATTGCGAAAACCACCCGGAGAGGGAGAAACGCCAGGTAAAGATTGTGCTACACGAACAACATCATTATTAGAACCTGGGTAATTTGCAATTTCAACTCCCGACAAGGATTGAATTGATAAAGGTGTCTCCTTGGTACGCTTGAGTTTAGAACTAGAAATAACTACCTGCTCCAACTGAACCGCTACCCGTTGCAAACTAATGGATAGTTCCGGATTACCAAAGGTTTGAATAATGATGCGAAAAAGAGTTTGTGCTTCATACCCGTTTAAAGTAGCCGTCAAATTATAAGTTCCAGGGGGAATTGCTTTTAATTGAAAATTTCCTTCGGCATCGGTTAAAACCTGAAAAGAGGTGTTATCCAAAACTATGGTAACTCCAGCCAAAGGCTCACCTACTGGACCAGTAACTTTACCCGAAAGCACTCCCGTCTCTTGCGCTAGTAGCCATTGACCACCTAATAAGAACATGAAAAAGTAAATAAGTAATCGCATAAATTGTATGTTTTTGAATTATTTTTTGGCAAATATAGTACATTTACGTCTTATTAAATTATTTTAACGTTATTTTTTGTTTGTTTACGTATAAAAACTATCTTTGTTAGTATGAAAGCACCCGAATTACTTCACCATTTATTGGATGATTTTTTTGAATTTACTCAAGGCGATTCAGGTATAACAACCTTTACACCGCAGGCATTTGCCGCTTTTCTTCAAATTAAGTATAGGGAGTCTCAACCGATTGGCCCCTTGATGCAGAGTGATTTTGAACAACCGGACTTGGTAATGGAAAATGAAAATGAAGATAAAAGAGATTTGCTCATTCTTCTAACATACCTTTTTAAGTATGCGCGATTATACATCAAAAAAGCGTTAGTTCACTCCAAAATCCAAACGGTTGATGAGTTTGCATTTCTAATCAACCTAATCATGACACCTGACCTCACCAAATCGGCATTGTTTGCAAAGACAATTACTGAAAAAACGAGTGGTACTGAAATAATAAAACGATTACGTGAGCGAGGATTAGTGGAAGAATATAAAAATGAAATCAACAAAAAAAATGTCTATTTACGACTTACCCCTCTTGGAAAGTCTGAATTATTACAAGTCATGCCAAATATGCAATTGGTGACTGAAATTGTATCAGGAACTTTATCTGAATTTGAATTAAAATTCATGCATCAAGTCCTTACAAAGCTAGAAAAAATGCACAATTCAATTTATTTGGACGATCGAGATGACAACTTAGAGCAAATCCATCAAAAAGTTATATCCTAACACTATTTCATCATTCAAAACTCATAATTCATAATTCATAATTCAAAATTTGTTAAACCTCCACATCCACTCCCCGTTCCCCAACCGACCTACCCTCGTGTTTTTGCACGATTCGTTAGGGTGTGTCGAATTGTGGCGGGATTTTCCAGAGCGACTAGCGGCGGCGTCCCAATGCAATTATTTGGTATACGACCGTTTGGGTTATGGGAAATCGGGACCGTTTGCCCATCCAGTGCGGGACAAACATTATTTGGAACACGAAGCAGTTGTGCTAAATCAGCTTTTAGTCGAACACAACATTGACCAAGCCCTACTTTTTGGACACAGCGACGGGGGTTCCATTGCCTTGCTAACAGCCGCTTTATTTCCCGAACGCATCCAAGCCATCATCACAGAAGGAGCGCATGTATTTGTGGAGGAAGTTACCTTGGCTGGCATTCGCGCCGCACAAGCCGCCTACAATACCACCGACTTGCCCCAGCGCTTGGCCAAATACCACGGGGCCAATACCGATGCTATGGTAAAAGCGTGGACCGAAACCTGGTTAGCGCCTATGTTTCGGGATTGGGACATCACCGACTTTTTACCCCAAATCACTTGTCCTGCCCTTATCATTCAAGGGGAAGACGATGAATTTGGCACCCCAAAACAAGTCAAAACCATAGTGGCGCACTGTTCGGGACCTGCCCAAGCGTGGCTGATACCGGGAGTGCAACACAATCCGCATAAAGAAGTGCCGGAGGAGGTGATTGAAAAAGGGGTTGATTTTTTGCAACAATGCTTATCTTAGATGTATAACTGATTATTGAATAGCATGAACATACGCTTACTCTTACTATTATTGTGTCTAGTTCCAAAAGTTGATGCCCAAACCCTCTACACCAAAGCCTTTGGGAATCCGCAGCACCCGGCCTTGCTATTTTTACATGGTGGTCCTGGATATAATTGTGCGAGTTTTGAAATCTCTACAGCACCCCTACTAGCCGAACAAGGGTACTATGTTATCGTTTATGACCGCCGTGGGGAGGGGCGCAGTACCGATCCCAATGCCGAATTCTCTTTGGCCGAAGCCGCCGCCGACATGCAAAGTGTACTCGAACAGTATAAGGTCACCAAAGCGCATTTGTTAGGCCATAGTTTCGGTGGAATTCTCGCGCTTAAATTCGCCCGTACGCATCCCGAAATGGTGAGTTCGGTGGTTCTTATCAGTGCGCCTCTCGATTTACAAGAATCATTTCAACACATCATTGCACAGTGCAAAACCATCTATGAAGCCAAAGAAGATTTGGTCAACCTAAAGTATTTAGGTCTTTTACAAGAAATGGCCCCGCATTCGATGCTGTTTGCCTCCTATTGTTTCATGCACGCCCTACGCAACGGATTTTATGCCACACCCAACCCGACTCCACAAGCCCAACAACGCTATACCGCCTTAGTGGATCATCCCGACTACAAACGCTGGGGCAATGCCATGACCGAACAAGCGCCGTTGGGATTTCACCGAAATGATGCCTATACCCAAATGAAAATGTACGACTTAATCCGGCAAGTGCTTCAAAAAAAAGTCCCCGTTTTCGGATTGTATGGCGAAGACGACCGTTTGTACCCCAAAACCCAACGACAAACCCTAGAAGCATTGCTTCCCCAAGGGCATTTCAAAAGCTGGGAGCGTTGTGGACATACCGTATTTATCGATCAACAAGCTTTATTTTTTGACGCAATGAATTTGTTGCCAAAAGGTTAAGAATTCGCTTACGTTTAAGCCCTTATGTACGCTATTTTGAATTGTATTCTCAAGGAATCAAAGTCCCTATGTACGATTTTTTTGACTTTCGTTCAAAAAGTCTATTTTTGCAATTCGGTTTTAATAGCAACCTATTTTAGCGATTGTATTGCGAGCCATGAAGCACTTTTTTTTACAAACCCATTTGTTCTGGATACTTACCAAATTTATGCTGGCCATCGCTGGTATTGGCGGATTCATTAGCATGTGGTCGTTGGGGATTTTCCGTGATCATTTTACACTTATAGCCAATGGCCTTTTGGTGCTTTACGGCTTCCTCTTGGGCTATAGTGGCTATGCCGACATTCGAAGTATCCCTCCCAATACTGTTATCCGCCTCATCACAGGTACGTTATCGGTAGTTTCGGGATTGGCCTTACTATTGCTAATTTTTCTACAACATGTTCGCAATCCCTTGATAACCTTATTGATGGCGTTGTGGGTCATTGTGTTGGGACTCTATGAATGGGCGCAACTGGTTCGAGAATAGCGTGTTACATCATCAATTATTTATTAAAAAAGCTTGGATAAAGCACTGAAGTTGTCCCACAATTTTTAAACAATCGTTAAAGTCGTCGCTTGCTGTTTTTTTCCCATTTATCTTTGGGTACAAACCACAACATTACGTTTTTATCCCTTATGGAAACTTTAAAAATTGCACTCGATTGGACCCCAAACGTCAATCACCTTGGCTTTTTCATCGCTCAAGAAAAAGGATTTTATCACGAATTGGGACTTACGGTCTCTTTCCTCAACCCCCAAGAGGATGATTATCAAATCACCCCGGGCAAAAAATTGGAGTTAGGACTTGCCGACTTGGCCCTTGCCCCATTGGAAACAGTTATAAGTTTAAACAACAAATCCAACCGCGTAGACGCTATCGCCGTATATGCATTACTGCAATCCGATTTAAGCAGCATCACTACCTTGGCCTCCTCGGGGATCAATAGTCCCCGCGAATTGGTGGGCAAAACGTATGCTTCCTACAAAGCCCGTTACGAAGATACCATTGTACAAGAGTTGGTTCGCCACGACGGCGGTCAAGGGGATTTTACGGTAAGTTATCCCGAAAAACTAGGCATTTGGAATACTTTATTGGAAGGAAAAGCCGATGCCACCTGGATTTTTGACAATTGGGAAGGCGTCGAAGCGGCCTCTCGTGGGATAGCGCTACGATCCTTTCAACTTGCTGCCTATGGCATTCCGTATGGTTATTCACCCGTTCTTATTGCCAAGAAAGAACAACTCGATGCCAACAAAGAAGTGTATAAAAAATGTATCGCTGCAACACAAAAAGGGTATGCTTTCGCCCAATCCCACCCCGAGGAAGCGACGGCAATTTTAAAAAATGTGGTCTCAGAAAGGGATCGAATCCATATCGACCTAGCGCAAACCTTAGCTGTAACTGCTCCTCATTTTGGCGAAAACGGACAACATGGGTTCATGGAGCCTGCACGGGTTCATGCATTTCTACATTGGTTGGTCAACCATGAATTAGAAAAAGAGGAGATACTGAACCAAACGCTATTTACCAACGAGCTACTTTCGTAGTCACATGAGGTTTGGGAGTTAAATCATCAAACACTATATTATAGTATACATAAAGAAGCTTATACGTACACTTGGGCGCATAAGCTTCTTTTTTTTGTGAAAATACAAAAGGAATTAAAAAGCTATTTCCTCGATTTTAGTATTTTTGGGAAACCAACCCTAAACTCAAAAAAACACAAATGGCTGAACAATGTACCCACTGCGCCTTAACCGTTGAAGGGAATTTCTGCAGTTCCTGCGGTCAGAAAAAATTCAAACGTATCGATCGAAACTATTTATGGGATGAAATTCAATATACCCTTTTACACACCAACAAAGGATTGTTGTATTCCCTGAAAAAAATTGCCCGAAATCCTGGGAAAACGGCGCGCGAATTTATTGAAGGTGATCGGGTAAGCCATTACAAACCCATACTTCTTGTCTTTTTACTGAGTGGTTTTTCAACATTCATCTCTTTCAAAGTAACCAACATGCAAAAAGTCATGGCGGAACATTTTGCAGCGCAAAAGATGAATTCGCCGATGATGAATGATTTTTTGAACTTTACGTCCAGTTATAATTCATTACTTATGCTGGTGTATATCCCGCTGTTTGCCATCGCGACTTACCTCTGTTTCCGAAAATGGGGGCAAAACTACTATGAGCATGTTGTAATGAACGCCTATATATTGAGTTTTTACACTTTACTCAGTTTGGTTTTTCTCTATCCTCCCTTGTATTTTTTACAAAACGATTCAGGGGCGTATTTTACGTTCAATCAATATGCCTTATTGGCTGTTCCACTTATGTTGGTCTGGTTTTTTAAAGGCTATTACCATGAACACCCTTTAAAAGCAGTCCTACTTCGCGTGTTGGGAGTTTTGGGAATTACTTTTTTGGGTTACCTACTCATTATTATAGTCGTGGGCGTGTTGATGTTTGTGTATGCCATGTCCTTAGGACCTGACGCATTGGAGTATGTAAAACCGATGAAGTAACACTTCGCCTGTTACAGATACAAAAATGGAATACCGTCCGTTATCTCATACAAACCTCAACCTGTTGCCTTAATGCTTCGTATACTTTTCCTTACTGGGATTCTAATGGGATTCTCAAGCTATACTGTGACCAAAGCGGGCATGATTCCCGACGGTACTTATACTTTACAACTCGATGCTGCGTATGCTGAAACAGGGCCTGCCCATTTTCGTCTGCACCTAAAAGGAGATAGGGTAACGATGGAGTTGGCAGACCAAACCCACACCTATCCTTTAAAATGGATTGACGCCGACTCATTTTGTATTATAGGATACACCCAACCCGCTGAACCCAATGCATTTGAGCAAGAAATGTTGCGAAGCTACACTCCCTCTTTTAATATAACGAGTACTTCCCAAGGTACTTTTCGTTTTGTTTTTGGCGATCAACATCAAGCCGACTGCATTTATAGTGGAAGTTTGGTGCCTTTTCCATAAAATTCGAATTTGAATAGCAAAGGATAGAAATCCTTACTTTTGTCCATAAGCTTTACCCCAGAAAGGGTCAGTTATGGCTATATCCCTAACGTTTGTCCAACGATTTGAATGATGTCCTCTAAACAAGAAACCACTCCTTCGTTTTTTTCTGAGCTACAATACCAAGGATATGGAATTGTAATCGGCGTGTTGCTAAGCATCCCTATTGGAAGTAGTGCTGCTTTTTTTCTTTGGGCTTTGGCGGAAGTGACACAAATTCGGATGGCCCATTCCTATTTATTATTTGGGTTGCCACTGGCGGGTTGGGCTATGGGATATTTATACCACCGTTGGGGAAACCAAGCCAATGAAGGAAATAGTCTGGTACGCACCTCGCTGGTAGATGCCCAAACGCCTATTCCCAGACGCATGGGACCCATGGTTTTGGGAAGTACACTTGTAGCCCATTTGTTTGGTGCTTCTGTCGGACGAGAGGGTACCGCATTACAAATGGCAGCGGCGATGGTGCGGCCAGCGATACAGTTCTTGAAACTTTCAAAAAAATACTACCGAATGGCATTAACTGCGGCCATAGCCGGTGGATTTGGAGCTGTTTTTGGAACGCCTTGGGCAGGATTGGTTTTTGCAATGGAATGGAATCGGAAACACCCGTTTCGCACGCAAGCCCTTTTACCCGCTTGTATAACAGCCCTTTTATCCGATGCGGTTTGTACTGCTTGGGGCATTTCACACGGCGTATTTCGTGTGCCTCAAATCCCTAAATTATCCTTAATGTATATCGGTTGGCTGTTGGCCGCGGGAATATTGTTTGGACTCCTCGCCCGAAGTTTTATACTCCTGCAAAAGGGCATACGAAAAACAGCTACAAAATGGATACCTTATCCGCCCCTTCGCTTGTTTTTGGGGGGAGTACTTTTTGTGGTAATTGTCAGTACGCTACACACCGATCGCTATACAGGATTGGGATTACCGGTAATCGAAGAAGCATTTTTAAAAACCCTTTCGTGGGAAGATTCGTTTTGGAAACTGGTTCTAACGGCTTTAGTCCTTGGCGTAGGTTATAAAGGTGGGGAAGTTACCCCGCTGTTTTTCATAGGCGCTACCATGGGAAGTGCTTTAACGCTCGTTTTTCCCTATTCGCCAGGATTCTGGGCCGCCATGGGTTGGGTAGCCGTATTTGCAGGAGCCACACATACGCCCTTGGCATGTATGGTTATGGCTGGAGAACTTTTTGGTCTGGAGGTCCTCCCTGGGGCTGCTATAGTTTGTGCTTTAGCCTATGGTGTTTCGGGAAAAAATTCAGTATACACTGATGAACCGATCAAGTAGTTTCCTCCTCAGAAAAAACCATCGCTGCATCGGGAAAAATTGATTCTTGATCCGAAAAATCCAAGACTTCAGCCTTGGCGATGGAACGCGCAATTTCTTCAATCCCTTTTTGTAAAAGTCGTTCTGTCGTGTATTTACGACTTGTAGCCAACACCAATCCATCTTTAGTGAGTCTAAAAAAGAATTTTCCCCCTGAGGCTTTACTTTGGGTAAGCGTAAATCGCTCCCATTGGGCTTGAAAGGCTTGGATCATTTCTTCGCAGTCACTTTTATGCTTACACGATAGGCTTGTGAAAATGGTTTTCCCTTTTCGGGAAGCGAAGATAAATTTATAAGTCCCATTGAGGCGTTTACTAATCACAAATGCACCCATTTCACCATTTTTATTTTTTTTTCAAAAATAAAACGCAGGGATAATAAAGGAAAGTACCTCCAAAAAAGTTATAAAGAAGTTACCACAAAAAAGCATTAAATCGTAAATGCTTGATAATCAATAATTAAGAATAAACCTGCAAGACAAAAGGTATTTTTCCTCCGTTCAAAGGGTATTTTTCCGACAAACCTTGGGAAAAAAACTTACATTTTGTGGAAAAATACGTAGAATTTCGTATACAATTATTGTAGAACTTTTCTTAACTTTGATATTATTAAGCCCCAATTTAATAGCGTATGACTTACAAGGATTTTGAAATTAACCAAAATTTCATTGTGAAAGCCCAGGATTTCCTGGAGAAAATGGATCCGGTGCACTACACCCCTTTCCCCGAAATGAATGTACATTTGTACAACATGTTCAGTCAAAATCGGGAGAAAATTAAGAAAACTTATTTCCGTGAATTGATCAAAGACTTGAATGCTGGCGACTACAAGAGTTTGAATCGCTACGTCTTATTCATCGTTTTAGATCCGTTTGAGGAAAATGATGCGAAGTATTTTCTGGAGATTTTTAAATCCATTTCTACGGCTATGGACACGTATGGGTGTACCAATGAGTTGTTGGAATTCCTCTGGTGGCAATTGGACTTTACCGCCAATGAGGGATTGTACATGAATCAGTTGGAACAATTCCAAAGCGTTTTCACTACGTTGCAGAAGCAAGTTTCGGAACATGATCCGTTGGATGATTATCAGATTCGAAAGAAAATCTATGAAATTCTAGTCTATTAAAGGATGAGGATGCCGGTGTAAAAGCCGGCTTTTTTTTATGTTTTTCTTATCGATTCGCATCTAAAATATGTTGTATCTTAGCATGCTTTTCTAGCCCGAAACTGCCTATTGGCTCGCATGCGAGTCCCTAGTTGAAGTACGTCTGAGGGAAAGCGAGGGCAAAAGCCGAAAATAACTCCTAATAAAATAGTTAAATAATAGAAGTAGTATGGCATTTGAAGATTATCAAAACGAAGACGAGCGCATTCAGGAAAAATTTAAACAAAAAACCTGGAATGAGGTTCGCACCAACGATTCTTGGGCAATTTTTAAAATCATGTCTGAATTTGTAAATGGATATGAAACGATGGCGCGTATTGGACCTTGTGTTTCCATTTTTGGGTCTGCTCGTACAAAACCCGATCATAAATATTATCAACTTGCGGAACGAATTGCCTATAAAATCAGTAAAGCAGGTTACGGAGTGATAACTGGAGGTGGCCCAGGTATTATGGAGGCTGGAAATAAAGGAGCGCACCACGGTGGCGGTACCTCAGTGGGATTAAATATTGAATTGCCTTTTGAACAACATTTCAATCCCTATATCGACAAAGACAAGAACTTAAACTTTGACTATTTCTTTGTTCGCAAAGTTATGTTTGTAAAATATTCACAAGGTTTTGTAGTGATGCCAGGTGGATTTGGTACGTTGGACGAACTCTTTGAAGCGTTGACCTTGATTCAAACCAAAAAAATTGGGAAATTCCCTATCATTTTGGTGGGTTCTGAATTTTGGTCCGGCCTTTTGGAATGGATAAAAACGGTAATTATTGAAAAATACCACAATGCCAATCCAGAAGACATGAAGTTGATTCAAGTAGTTGACAACGAAGATGAAGTTGTCGAAGCGTTGGATGCCTTCTACAAGAAATACAATTTAAGTCCGAATTTCTAATCCCATTCGGAATTCTTCTCACGCCCCGGTAGCTGTTATCGCGGGCGTTTTTTTATGTAGAAAAAAATAAAACAGCAAATCAACGCGTTTATAAGTTATTAAAGCAACCTTTTACGCAGTATTGCATCGAATTATATATCTTTGATTGGTGGGGTATCACATCATGAAGAAGGTACTCATTTTCCCAAATTGCCTTGTATGAATAAAGTTTTTTTTTGGTGGTTTAGCCTTTTATCCTGTGGATTTTCTGCAACCCTTTTGGCGCAACACCAAACGAAACTCACCGTGGATTACCTGCCCGAAAAACAAACCTTGAATGTTTATCAAGAGCTAACGTTTCACAATACTACGGGAACTACCTTATCGGTACTGGTACTTAACGATTGGATTCATGCCTATTCCGATCGAAATACGCCGTTGGCCGAACGTTTTGCCGATGAATTTGTTCGCAGTTTTCACGTAGCTACAGCCAAAGAACGCGGAGCAACGCATGGCCTTTCGGTCATTGACGATCAAAAAACACTGCTGGAATGGTCGCGTTTGCCCCATCACCCCGATATGATTGCAATTCCGTTGCGGGAACCTTTGCCGCCTCAAGCAACTACAACGCTAACCCTTTCCTACCATTTAAAACTTCCCGACCAACGGTTTACGGGGATAGGATTTAATCCCGACAACGAAGTCGTATTGGACCAGTGGATACTCACGCCGGCTCGGTGGGAAAATGGAGATTTTTTGAAGTATAGTAATTTAAACATTGACGATGCTACCAATGCCCCGATGGATGTGGAATTGCACATACGTCCCGCAGGATTTCAAGTAATCAGCGACTTGACGTTGCAAACGCAAACCGACACAGCCTACCACTTTGAAGGAAAAAACAGAATCCAAGTTCATTTGTATCTTACCCGCAGCAACGACTTCCAGAGTTTTAATAACGAACGCGGCAGTATCGTCACTAATTTGCAAGAAAAACGAATCAATGCAGTACAGAAAGCCATTTTAATTGAAAAAATTGAGAATTATGTCACAGCATTTCTCGGCAACAACCCTCTCCCTAAAATCACTGTTACGCAAGCCGATTACGATCGAAATCCGTTCTATGGGTTAAATCAGTTGCCCAATTTTATACGCCCATTTCCCGATGATTTTGTGTTTGAACTTAAGTTCCTTAAAACCTATTTATACAATCGATTAAAAACGACGTTACAAATTGATCCACGTCGTGACAATTGGCTTTTTGATGCCCTTCAAATTTACATCATGATGCAGTATATCGATGAGCATTATCCCGAGATGAAAATGATGGGCGCTTTAGGGAAAATAAATTTGTTGAAGGGATACCGCTTGCTTTCATTGGATTTCAACGAACAATACAGCTATTTTTACATGCTGATGGCCCGAAAAAATTTGGACCAACCCTTGGGCGATTCAAAAGATAAGCTCTTGAAATTTAACGAAAAAATTGCGTCGAAGTACCGCGCTGGATTAAGCTTTCGCTACCTTTCAGAGTACATGGGTAAAGATCAACTGCGGAAAGCTTTGGATCAATTTTTAAAACAAGCCTCAGTGCAACCTGCCTCAACTAGCGATTTTAAACAAATCGTAACGCAACATACAGAAAAAGACATTCAATGGTTTTTTGAGTACATAATTCAATCCCGAAAAATTATCGATTACAAGCTGGATTTGGTTTCTAAATCCAAGGACAGTGTCACGTTTCAGTTAAAAAACCGTACAGGAGTTGAAGTCCCGATTCCGATTTACGGCATCAAGAAAAAAGAAGTAGTGTTCAAAACTTGGTTGGAACCGAAAGGTCAAAATCAAGTATTTACCTTACCACGAAAAGAAGCCGATAAACTGGTTTTGAATTACGAAAATACCGTTCCTGAGTTCAACCAACGCAACAATTGGAAATCGTTGAAATCGTTTTTCATTAGCAACCGCCCCTTGAAGTTTCGCTTTTTGAAAGATTTGGAAGACCCCAACTACAACCAGATTATGTACTTGCCCGTTATGGGATTTAACTACTACGATGGAGTGATTTTGGGATTAAGTCTAAACAACCGAACCGTGTTGGACAAACCCATCAATTTTGATGTGATTCCTTCCTATTCGACCAATTCGTCTTCGCTTTCGGGGAGTGCCAACCTTACCTTTAATCAGTTTTTACGGAATTCCAATTTGTTTTCCATCAAATACGGTGTGGGTGGCAGTCATTTTCGGTATGCACCCGATGCGACCTACCAAAAACTTACGCCGTTTATCCAAATGCGTATTCGCGAAAAAGACTACCGAAAAAACCACATTCAAATTATTAACTTTCGGAATGTATATGTCAATCGGGAACCGAGTATGTTTGTGCAAACCCCAGGCGAAAATCGATATTCAGTGGCCGATTTCCGGTATGTCAATACCGATATGACCATAACACATACCTTTTCCTACAGTGCCAATTTTCAAATCGCCTCCCAATTTTCCAAAACCTCGGCCGAAATGGTGTACCGCCATTTGTTTCAAAACAACCGACAGGTCAACATTCGTTTTTTTGGGGGAATCTTTTTGCGTAATGCCGACACCAAAGACTTCTTCAGTTTTGCACTAGAACGCCCTACCGACTACTTGTTTGATTATCCTTTTTTAGGACGCTCGGAAAGTACAGGCATCTTTCGTCAACAATTTATCACGGCTGAGGGTGGCTTTAAGTCGCGTTTTACCAACCAATTGGCCAACGAATGGCTGGTAAGTACCAATATAAGCGGTAGTATTTGGAATTGGATTGAGGCGTATGCCGATTTTGGGGTATTGAAAGACCGAGGACAAGAAGCGGTATTCCGCATGGATTCGGGTATTCGTTTTAATTTGATTACCGATTATTTGGAATTTTATTTCCCCATATACTCCAGTATGGGTTGGGATTTTGGTCGACCCAACTACCACGAACAGATTCGCTTCGTGTTTACCATTGATCCGCGTTCGTTGGTCGGACTTTTTACCCGGAAATGGTTTTAATGGCTGTTTTTTATTTATTTATCGCATCGAATTGTGTTGTTTTATGCTTAAAATGAAATTATTTGATGAAAAAACGGGGTTAAATTAGAGATTGTTCAAAATTAAATTATAAACAACGGCACCAACCAATCTTTTTTTTAGCTAACTTTGTTTTTTGATGTTTATTCAAATGCTATGACGACAGCACAAACCAACACAGCCATCAGTTTTGAAGATTTCAAAGCAGAAGTTCTTAACGATTATAAGATTGCGCGCATCAGTCGGGAATGCAGTCTTTTGGGACGTAAAGAAGTACTGACGGGTAAAGCAAAATTTGGAATTTTCGGCGATGGAAAAGAAGTGCCACAATTGGCGATGGCCAAAGCTTTTCAAAACGGGGATTTCCGTTCGGGCTATTACCGCGATCAAACGTTTATGATGGCCATTGGTGCGCTCACCATAGAACAATTTTTTGCAGGTTTATATGGACACACCGATTTGCACCATGATCCGATGAGTGCTGGTCGACAAATGGGCGGACATTTTGCAACCCATTCCTTGGATGAAAAAGGACAATGGAACGATTTGACAGCACAAAAAAATTCAAGTTCAGATATTTCCCCCACAGCAGGACAAATGCCCCGTTTGTTAGGATTGGCACAAGCCTCCAAAATATACCGTCATGTATCGGGAATAGATGCGCATCTTTTCTCCAAAGAAGGAAACGAAGTCGCTTGGGGAACCATTGGGAACGCCTCTACCTCTGAAGGTTTATTTTTTGAAACGATGAATGCGGCAGGAGTTCTTCAAGTGCCCATGGTGATGAGTGTTTGGGATGATGAATATGGCATTTCAGTACATGCCCGTCATCAAACTACGAAAGAAAATATTTCGGCTTTATTGGCTGGTTTCCAACGGGACGAGAATCAACACGGTTTTGAAATCTTCACCGTTATGGGATGGGATTATCCTGCCCTTGTCGAAACGTATCAAAAAGCTTCGGCTATCGCTCGTGAATCGCATGTTCCTGTGCTCATCCATGTGCGCGAACTGACGCAACCGCAAGGCCATTCGACTTCTGGAAGTCACGAACGTTACAAAGACGAAACCCGTTTGGCATGGGAAGCAGCTTACGATTGTTTGGTGCAAATGCGTCAGTGGTTAATCGACAACAACCTCGCTACGGAATCCGACTTAGATGCCCTTGATTCTTCTTGTAAAAAAGAGGTTTTAGAAGGCAAAAAAGCAGCTTGGAATGCGTTTATTGCTCCTTTCAAAGCCGAGCAAAACGAATTGTGTGCCCTTTTGAATGAATTGGCCCAAAGCAGCCGTCAAAAAGTTTTTATCGAAAAATATAGCAACGATTTGGCATCGATCAAGGAGCCCATTCGAAAAGATATTTTAAGTACAGCACGAAAAGCAGTACGTTTACTTATCGGAGAATCAGGACAAGCGACCTTAGCGCAATGGATTCAGTCGTATACCGCCAAAATCCAACCCAAATACAGTTCTCATTTATTCTCTGAATCGGAAAACAATACGACCACCATTCAAGAAGTAGCACCACAATTTGACGCTTCGGCCGAGCTTGTAGATGCGCGTTTGGTATTGCGAGACAACTTTGATGCGTTGTTTACCAAATATCCCAACGCCTTAATTTTTGGAGAAGATTCGGGAAATATTGGTGATGTAAACCAAGGACTAGAGGGAATGCAACTCAAATATGGCGAACAACGCGTGGCCGATGTAGGCATTCGCGAAGCAACCATAATGGGCCAAGGAATTGGTATGGCGATGCGTGGCTTACGACCCATAGCTGAAATTCAGTATTTGGATTACCTGTTGTATGCTATTCAAATCATGAGTGACGACTTGGCTACCTTACAATACCGAACACGAGGACGCCAAAAAGCACCTGTAATTATTCGTACCCGCGGGCACCGTTTGGAAGGCATCTGGCATTCTGGATCTCCCATGGGTATGATTATCAATGCGGTGCGTGGAATCCATGTTTTGGTTCCAAGAAACATGACCAAAGCGGCTGGTTTTTACAATGCATTAATGGAAAAAGACGAACCTGCTTTGGTGGTTGAATGTTTGAACGGCTATCGTTTGAAAGAAAAAATGCCAACGAATTTAGGTGAATTTAAAACCCCATTAGGCGTTGTAGAAACGATAAAAGAGGGATCCGATATTACCTTAGTATCCTACGGTTCGACTTTACGTTTGGTAGAACAGGCAGCCAACGAATTAGAAGCAGTAGGCATTAGTGCTGAAATTATAGACATTCAATCGTTATTACCCTTTGACGTGGCGCATGATATTGTAAAAAGTGTTGCCAAAACCAACCGACTTTTAGTAATTGATGAGGATGTACCCGGGGGAGCGAGTGCTTTTATTTTACAACAAATTGTTGAGGATCAAAAGGCATATCACTACTTGGATAGTGCCCCTGAAACCCTTACTGCCAAAGCGCATCGACCCGCATACGGCACCGACGGCGATTATTTTTCAAAACCTTCGGTGGAAGATATCTTCGAAAAAGTCTATGCCATGATGCACGAAGCTAATCCCAAGCGTTATCCCGCTTTATTCTAAAATAAAAAAATCGGCTTGAAGCCGATTTTTCTTTTTATTTCAAGATCCTAAATTCACAACGCCGGTTGATGGAATGTTCTGCTTCGGTACATTTATCCCCGCAATTCACAAGCGGTGTACTTTCCCCAAAACCTTTATGACGCAGGCGTGAACGGTCAATTCCTTGATTAACGATATACTCCAACGTAGAAGAAGCACGGTTATTGGAAAGCATCAAGTTATACGTTTCTGACGCTCGAGAGTCGGTATGTGCTCCAATTTGAATTTCCATACGTGGATACTTTTTCAGCAATCCCACCAATACATCGAGAATTTTTGCAGCTTCGGGTTTGATATTCCATTTATTCAAATCAAAGTAAATGTTTTCCAACTCGATATAGACATACCCGTCATTTTTGGTAACAACAATATCCTCGGCATCGTCATAGGATTCAACTTCCAATTCGATAGAATATCGTGCCTTACCTTCATCATTGGTTGAAAATTGCTCACTGTGGGGAATATACAAGTCTCGGATAGCCTCCAAACGATAGGTCTTGTTCGGCTTGGTGTTGAAAAAGTAATCGGCATTTGAACCCACTACCATTTGCCCAACCAAAACATCATTTTCATCATACAAACTTACCTGTGTTCCTGGCAGTAATTGTTTGGTTACTTTATCGCGAACATCACCTTCTACCAAATAGCGACGCTCGTTATCCTTGCGCTTAAAGCTATATAAATTATCATATCCTTTGCGGTTGGATGAAAAGAAACCTTCTTGTGTTTTTTCATTCAACACAAAACCAAAATCGTCTAAGCCACTGTTGATAGTTTGACCCAAGTTCAGGGGTTTGGCGTAGTTATCTTGGTATTTTTTGGTCATGAACAAATCCAAACCGCCCATCCCTTCATGACCGTTGGATGCAAAATATAAGGTTCCGTCAGCAGTGATAAATGGAAATTGCTCCAAATGCTCGGTATTGATAACATCGCCCAAATTTTGAGGTTCTCCAAAGGTACCATCGGGACGAACCTCCACCACATACAAATCAAAAGAACCTTTTCCACCCGGACGATCACTCGAAAAGTAAAGTTGCGTACCATCGGGAGAAAGATAGGGGTGTTGGGTCGAAAAAGTATCGCTACAAAAAGGTAACTCTGTAATATTTTTCCAATCGTTGTCTACCCATTCGGCGCGGAACAACTTAACGGAAGCAAACTTTTCATCCCCTACTTTAACGCGTTTGCTGTTGGTTCTGCTGAAATACATAATTTTTCCATCTGTAGAAAAAACAGCATTACTTTCATGGGTTTTGGTATTTATAGATTTTGGAAAAGGTTGTATGTTTTCCAACTGATTTTGTGCATTTAAAGTCGCTTCAAATAGATCCAAATAAGGTTTGTCGTTCCAACTAAAAACGGGTTGTTCCGTACTTCGTAAAGAAGCAAAAACCACTTTATCGCCGCGATACGCCATTCCGAAATCCCCAGTATTGTTGGTTTTGGTCATCAATTGAACCTCATAATCATAGGGAACAATGGTATTCAAATTATCGATGAATTTTTGGGTATCCACGGGATATTTAAGATACTCACCCATAATTTTATCGGCTTTTTCATAATCTTTGATTCCTTTTAAGGCATGGGCATAGCGAAAGTAATACTCGGGTTTGACCGAATCTTTGTATTGAAAAAACAACTGTCCATAGTTTTTCACCGCCGCATCCATTTGTGCATTGTAATAATAACAATCGCCAAGGTTGGATAAAATCACTCGATTGGGTTTGAGTGTTTCATAGACCGAGGCCGCTTGAACATAAGCTTTATTGGCAAATAATTTATTGGCAAATTTAACGGAAGGCTTCTTTTGAGCTGTAACGCCCATTGAAGCAAGTATCAGAAAGAGGTAAAGTATACGCATAGCCATCTTTTTAGAAGAAACGTGGTGATTTATCATAGCCATTGCCGGCGCTATTTTTACCGGATTTACTGAGGTTAAATAAAACCATGATTTCATGTGAACCAGAATTAAAACGACTTAAGTTGGACAAGGTATAATCGTAAGCATATCCAATTCGTAGATTTTGCGTGATTCGAAAATTCACCAACCCACTCACCGCATCGCCCACGCGGTACCCTACTCCCATTTCCAACATATTGTTGTACAGAAAATTTGCAGTAACATCTAGTGAAACGGGGGAACCTGAGACTGCTTTGGTCATGAAAGCGGGTTTGAATTTGAATTGATCGTTCAAATCAAAAACATACCCTCCCGTAAGAAAGTAATGAATTTCTTCGACGCCGGTACGCGTTAAGCCATCCTGTGTTTCGAGGTGTTTTGTTCGTATTAAATTGGGCGCAGAAAGCCCTACATAATATTTTTCACCAAAATAAAAGGTCCCCACCCCAATATTGGGATACGTTCGACTCAAATTATTAGCAAAAGCTTGATCGGGTAAATTATCCGTAAACACAAATCCATTGAAGTTGGTACTAAAAAAGGTGGCTCCCGCTTTGATTCCAAAAGATAACTTTTGTTTTTCTCCAAGCGGTAAAACATACGCAACATCGGCAAAGACATTACTTTCTTTGACCACATCGCCAATTTCATCGTGTACGATGGACATTCCAACTTCGATCCGTTTTTTTAACGGCGTATGCATAAAAAACGTTCCTGTAGTTGGTCCACCTACGGCACCTACCCATTGAGCGCGATACAACCCTCCTAGATTGATGGCGTCGGCTTCATCGGTAGCATACGCTGGATTGAGCACACTCATATTGTACATGTACTGGGTATACTGAGGATCCTGTTGCGCTTGCGTTCGGGTTAAACACAAGAGTAAAACAACAATGAGATTATATTTTATTCTATTAGCTTTCATAGGCGAATGTTATCTGCTTAAATAAAGACGTCCTTGTATGGGGGCACGGACACCGTCATTAAATTCCAAAATAAAGAAGTAAACTCCAGCGGGAGCTAAACCACCCACCACAGAACCTTCCGTTGAACGACCATTCCAATGGGGATTTGAACGATTACCCTTGAACAATACGTTGCCATAACGATTGAAAATTTCGAGGGTAAAGTTGGGATACAACTCGAGGAGATTTTTGATAATAAACTCGTCGTTTACCCCATCGGTATTGGGTGAAAATCCGTCGGGTATAATTATATCATCGGGGGTACAAGACTCAAGAACAACGGTCAACTCAAGTCGGGTACTTTCACAACCCGCACTGGATTGAACTGCACCATAGTAGGTTATTCCATCCTGTACTACTGTGGTTGGATCCAATGGAGTTCCCCCTGAAGCTGAACTATACCATACGATAGTTCCCGACCCCGATAATTGAGCACTCAAATCGGAAAGTGTTGCATTACTATCGTTACAAAATGTCGTTGAACCTGTCAACACGGGAGGTTGCGGATCTTGTACTTCAAAAGTAATGGGGGTAAAATTTAAAGTACTGTTGCCACAAGTTGTGATTTGACTGATGATGGAAGTTAGAGTTAGATTCACCGAACCAGCATTGGCCAAATCGCTCGCTGGAATGGTAAACGATGCTGCGCCATTGGTAAAAATCACTGAACTCGAAAATGTTCCTGTGTTAGCCCCCGAAAGTTGATAATCTAAGGTATAATTACCATTCGTTAAGCCCGTTGCCCCTGTAATAGTTACCGTAGCTTGTTCTCCTAAACAAAGTGAGGCAACCAGAACAGTAGCATTACTTAACGTAGGTTGTGGAAGTACCGTAATTGTGGTGGAAGCTGTTGAAATGGTCGAGGTACAATTCCCGTTCAATGCGGTAACTGCTGTTAGTGCAATCGTCACATTACCCGAAGTTTGAAAATACGAAGCGGGTATTGTAAACTGACCGTTTCCTGCGGTGATTGCTACAGTAGCTGTGGTTCCTGTGGATGGATTCGCATTCGTAACGGAGTACGTGAAGGTATAGTTTCCATCAGCTAAGGTGGTTGCCCCACTGATAGCGACAATTACAGCTGAGTTCTGACATACATTGGGTGCTGTTATAGTGCCTAAACCAAAATCAGGAGGTGCTATTAAGTTAACCGTCAGGGTAGCTGTATCGGGGTTACATGTTCCTGTTCCTGGTACTGTATAAATATAAGTACCTGCGGGATCAAAAGCTGGATTAAAAATACCCGTACCACTAGCCAAAGGAGGAGACCAAGTTCCTCCAGACTGCGCAGAAGACCCTAAACTCAAAAACAAATCAATTGGTGTTGCATTGGAGCAAAGCGTTACAGTTGCATCCACGCCTGCATTGGGACCAGCAGTTAATGTTACACTCACTGTGGCTGTATCGCTTCCACAAGGTGCCCCACCCACTACTGTGTAGGTATAGGTTCCTGCGGTATCCACTGCTGGATTAAACAAGCCCGTGCCACTAGCCAAAGCGGGGGTCCACGTTCCTCCTGCTTGAGGGGTTCCGCCTAAACTTAAAAACAAATCGGTTGGGGTAGCATTCGAACATAATACTAATGTACCATCATTTCCTGCATTGGGTAGCGGATTAACAGTTACCGTAGCAGAAGCAGTGCCATTTGCACATGGCGCAGTACCCGTTACCGTGTAGGTATATACACCTGCGGTATCTACTGCTGGGTTGAAAACACCTGTACCACTAGCCAAAGCGGGGGTCCATGTTCCTCCTGCTTGGGGTGTTCCGCCTAAAAAGGTAAACAAATCCGCAGGGGCGCTATCTGCACAAAAAGTAGCTACACCATCCGTTCCCGCATTGGGTGCTGGTGTAATGCTCACACTTACCGTGGCCGTATCGCTTCCACAAGGTACTCCACCTACGACTGTGTAGGTATAGGTTCCTGCGGTATCTACTGCTGGATTAAAAAAGCCCGTGCCACTAGCCAAAGCGGGGGTCCACGTTCCTCCTGCTTGTGGTGTCCCGCCTAAACTTAAAAACAAATCGGTTGGGGTAGCATTCGAACATAATACTAATGTTCCATCATTTCCAGCATTGGGTATCGGATTGACGGTTACCGTAGCAGAAGCAGTGCCATTTGCACATGGTGCAGTGCCCGTAACCGTATAGGTATATACACCTGCGGTATCTACTGCTGGGTTGAAAACACCTGTACCACTAGCCAAAGGAGGAGACCAAGTTCCTCCTGACTGCGCAGAAGACCCTAAACTCAAAAACAAATCAATTGGTGTTGCATTGGAGCAAAGCGTTACAGTTGCATCCACGCCTGCATTGGGACCAGCAGTTAATGTTACACTCACTGTGGCAGTATCGCTTCCACAAGGTGCCCCGCCTACTACTGTGTAGGTATAGGTTCCCGCGGTATCCACTGCTGGATTAAACAAGCCCGTGCCGCTAGCCAAAGCGGGGGTCCACGTTCCTCCTGCTTGGGGCGTCCCGCCTAAACTTAAAAACAAATCGGTTGGGGTAGCATTCGAACATAATACTAATGTTCCATCATTTCCTGCATTGGGTATCGGATTAACAGTTACCGTAGCAGAAGCAGTGCCATTTGCACATGGCGCAGTACCCGTTACCGTGTAGGTATATACACCTGCGGTATCTACTGCTGGGTTGAAAACACCCGTACCACTAGCTAAAGCGGGGGTCCATGTTCCTCCTGCTTGGGGTGTTCCGCCTAAAAAGGTAAACAAATCAGCAGGGGCACTATCCGCACAAAAAGTAGCTACACCATCCGTTCCCGCATTGGGTGCTGGTGTAATGCTCACACTCACTGTGGCAGTATCGCTTCCACAAGGTGCCCCACCTACTACTGTGTAGGTATAGGTTCCTGCGGTATCCACTGTTGGATTAAAAACACCCGTGCCGCTAGCCAAAGCGGGGGTCCACGTTCCTCCTGCTTGAGGGGTTCCGCCTAAACTTAAAAACAAATCGGTTGGGGTAGCATTCGAACATAATACTAATGTTCCATCATTTCCTGCATTGGGTATCGGATTAACGGTTACCGTAGCAGAAGCAGTGCCATTTGCACATGGCGCAGTACCCGCTACCGTGTAGGTATATACACCTGCGGTATCTACTGCTGGGTTGAAAACACCTGTACCACTAGCTAAAGCGGGGGTCCATGTTCCTCCTGCTTGGGGTGTTCCGCCTAAAAAGGTAAACAAATCAGCAGGGGCACTATCAGCACAAAAAGTAGCTACACCATCCGTTCCCGCGTTGGGAGCTGGTGTAATGCTCACACTTACCGTGGCAGTATCGCTTCCACAAGGTGCCCCGCCTACTACTGTGTAGGTATAGGTTCCTGCGGTATCTACTGCTGGATTAAACAAGCCCGTGCCACTGGCCAAAGCGGGGGTCCACGTTCCTCCTGCTTGAGGGGTTCCGCCTAAACTTAAAAACAAATCGGTTGGGGTGGCATTCGAACATAATACTAATGTTCCATCATTTCCTGCATTGGGTATCGGATTAACGGTTACCGTAGCAGAAGCAGTGCCATTTGCACATGGCGCAGTGCCCGTTACCGTGTAGGTATATACGCCTGCGGTATCTACTGCTGGATTGAAAACACCCGTACCACTAGCCAAAGCGGGGGTCCATGTTCCTCCTGCTTGGGGTGTTCCGCCTAAAAAGGTAAACAAATCAGCAGGGGCACTATCCGCACAAAAAGTAGCTACACCATCCGTTCCCGCGTTGGGTGCTGGTGTAATGCTCACACTCACTGTGGCAGTATCGCTTCCACAAGGTGCCCCACCTACGACTGTGTAGGTATAGGTTCCCGCGGTATCCACTGCTGGATTAAACAAGCCCGTGCCACTGGCCAAAGCGGGGGTCCACGTTCCTCCTGCTTGAGGGGTTCCGCCTAAACTTAAAAACAAATCGGTTGGGGTAGCATTCGAACATAATACTAATGTTCCATCATTTCCTGCATTGGGTTGCGGCACAACTGTAATTGTCATTGTTGTGGCGACTTCACAATTCAAACTTGAACTTGGTGTAAATGTATACGTTGTCGTCGTCGTATTGTTTAAAGCAGGTGACCAAGTTCCCGTAATGCCATTGTTCGACGTAGTTGGCAAGGCTGTTAAGGTCGCCCCTTGACAAATAGGAGGCACTTGCGTGAAGGTCGGAACGATATTCGGATTCACCGTAATGGTCATCGTTGCTGTAGTGGCACACTGTCCCGCGGTTGGGGTAAACGTATAGGTCGTCGTGGTTGTATTGTTTAAAGCAGGTGACCAAGTTCCCGTAATGCCATTGTTCGACGTAGTTGGCAAGGCTGTTAAGGTGGCCCCTTGACAAATAGGAGGCACTTGCGTGAAGGTCGGAACGATATTCGGATTCACCGTGATAGTCATCGTTGCCGTAGTTGCACATTGTCCCGCGGTTGGGGTAAACGTATAGGTCGTCGTGGCCGTATTGTTTAAAGCAGGTGACCAAGTTCCCGTAATGCCATTGTTCGACGTAGTCGGCAAGGCTGTTAAGGTGGCCCCTTGACAAATAGGAGGCACTTGCGTGAAGGTCGGAACGATATTCGGATTCACCGTAATGGTCATCGTTGCTGTAGTGGCACACTGTCCCGCGGTTGGGGTAAACGTATAGGTCGTCGTGGTTGTATTGTTTAAAGCAGGTGACCAAGTTCCCGTAATGCCATTGTTCGACGTAGTTGGCAAGGCTGTTAAGGTGGCCCCTTGACAAATAGGAGGCACTTGCGTGAAGGTCGGAACGATATTCGGATTCACCGTGATAGTCATCGTTGCCGTAGTTGCACATTGTCCCGCGGTTGGGGTAAACGTATAGGTCGTCGTGGCCGTATTGTTTAAAGCAGGTGACCAAGTTCCCGTAATGCCATTGTTCGACGTAGTCGGCAAGGCTGTTAAGGTGGCCCCTTGACAAATAGGAGGCACTTGCGTGAAGGTCGGAACGATATTCGGATTCACCGTGATGGTCATCGTTGCTGTAGTCGCACACTGACCCGCGGTTGGGGTAAAGGTGTAAGTGGTTGTAGCCGTATTATTTAAAGCAGGTGACCAAGTTCCCGTAATGCCATTGTTCGACGTAGTTGGCAAGGCTGTTAAGGTG
The DNA here is from genome assembly GCF_900129405.1 of Flavobacterium fontis. Lineage (GTDB taxonomy): Bacteria > Bacteroidota > Bacteroidia > Flavobacteriales > Flavobacteriaceae > Flavobacterium > Flavobacterium fontis. The sequence continues at coordinate 79,375 of NZ_FQVQ01000005.1, forward strand.
GCCCCTTGACAAATAGGGGGCACTTGTGTGAAGGTCGGAACGATATTCGGATTCACCGTAATGGTCATCGTAGCTGTAGTGGCACACTGTCCCGCGGTTGGGGTAAAGGTATAGGTCGTCGTAGTTGAATTGTTCAAAGCAGGGGACCAAGTTCCCGTAATGCCATTGTTAGACGTAGTCGGTAAGGCTGTTAAGGTGGCCCCTTGACAAATAGGAGGCACTTGGGTGAAGGTCGGAACGATATTCGGATTCACCGTAATGGTCATCGTTGCTGTAGTCGCACATTGTCCCGCGGTTGGGGTAAACGTATAGGTCGTCGTGGCTGTATTGTTTAAAGCAGGGGACCAAGTTCCCGTAATGCCATTGTTCGACGTAGTCGGTAAGGCTGTTAAGGTGGCCCCTTGACAAATAGGAGGCACTTGTGTGAAGGTCGGAATGATATTCGGATTCACCGTAATGGTCATCGTTGCTGTAGTGGCACACTGCCCCGCGGTTGGGGTAAACGTATAGGTCGTCGTGGTTGTATTGTTTAAAGCGGGTGACCAAGTTCCCGTAATGCCATTGTTCGACGTAGTTGGCAAGGCTGTTAAGGTGGCCCCTTGACAAATAGGAGGTACTTGTGTGAAGGTCGGAACGATATTCGGATTCACCGTGATGGTCATCGTTGCCGTAGTCGCACACTGACCCGCGGTTGGGGTAAAGGTGTAAGTGGTTGTAGCAGTATTGTTCAAAGCGGGGGACCAAGTTCCCGTAATGCCATTGTTAGACGTTGTCGGTAAGGCTGTTAAGGTGGCCCCTTGACAAATCGGAGGCACTTGCGTGAAGGTCGGAATGATATTAGGATTCACCGTGATGGTCATCGTAGCTGTAGTGGCACACTGACCCGCGGTTGGGGTAAACGTATAGGTCGTCGTGGCTGTATTGTTTAAAGCAGGTGACCAAGTTCCCGTAATGCCATTGTTCGACGTAGTCGGCAAGGCTGTTAAGGTGGCTCCTTGACAAATAGGAGGCACTTGTGTGAAGGTCGGAACGATATTCGGATTCACCGTAATGGTCATCGTTGCTGTAGTCGCACATTGTCCCGCGGTTGGGGTAAACGTATAGGTCGTCGTGGTTGTATTGTTTAAAGCAGGGGACCAAGTTCCCGTAATGCCATTGTTCGACGTAGTTGGCAAGGCTGTTAAGGTGGCTCCTTGACAAATAGGAGGCACTTGTGTGAAGGTCGGAACGATATTCGGATTCACCGTAATGGTCATCGTTGCTGTAGTGGCACACTGACCCGCGGTTGGGGTAAAGGTGTAAGTGGTTGTGGTTGTATTGTTTAAAGCAGGGGACCACGTTCCCGTAATGCCATTGTTAGACGTAGTCGGTAAGGCTGTTAAGGTGGCCCCTTGACAAATAGGAGGCACTTGCGTGAAGGTCGGAACGATATTCGGATTCACCGTGATAGTCATCGTTGCCGAAGTCGCACATTGTCCCGCGGTTGGGGTAAACGTATAGGTCGTCGTGGCAGTATTGTTTAAAGCGGGTGACCACGTTCCCGTAATACCATTATTAGACGTAGTAGGCAAGGCTGTTAAAGTGGCCCCTTGACAAATCGGAGGTCTTTGTGTAAAAACGGGAGTTATACCAGGTGTCAATGCAACTGTAACATTAGCTGATGCATTCGTACAAGGTGGTATTCCTGTAACCGTGTAGGTATAAGTTCCAGGGGCATCTACTAAAGGATTAAAAACTCCTGTACCACTTGCTAGTGTTGGGGACCAAACACCCCCTGATTGCGGCGTTCCTCCAAGAATAGTAAAAAGATTTACAGAAGGACCCAATGCACATACGGTTGTATTGGCTGAAGTCCCAGCATTGGGAGCGGTATTTACAGTAACTGTAACAATCGCTGTGTCGTTTCCACAGGCGTTGGGACCTGTAACGGTGTAGGTATAGGTTCCCGATGGATCTACAGCTGGATTAAAAACTCCAGTTCCACTTGCCAAGGGAGGCGACCAAACACCGCCTGCTTGTGCAGTGGTTCCAAGTAAAGGAAACAAATTAACAGAAGGATTATTAGAACAAACGGTTAGCGTCGCGTCATTTCCAGCATTTACAGGATTAGAAACTGTGATGGTAACCGTTGCTGTATCGGAAGGACAAGCTGCATTGGTAACTGTATAGGTGAAAACGTACGGACTTCCCGCTGCGGTTAAAGTACTTATATTAACTGTTCCGAGATGACCATTGGAGGTTGGTAAAGGTCCGCTCCATGTTCCAGTCGTTTGAGGACTACCACCTAAAATTGAAAATAAATTGCGATTGGGATTTACCGTCAAAGCATTGGAACACAGGGCTAATGTTCCATCGGTCCCAGCATCAGTAGGCGGTAATAATTGTACCGTAATTTCTAAACGATTAACGCTTTCACAGGGGGGATCCACTGTAGTGGCATAATAAGTCTCTCCATTTATCAGGGGTGTGGCGGGATCCAATACAACTGCCGAAGAAACTGTAGCATACCAGTTGTTAAGACCACTCGCTTGCAAATTTGCCACGGTCGGGGTGTTTCCTGGTGATAGACAAAATGATTGTACGGCTGGTCCTGTTGGAACAGGAACCACACCTACATTCACAAAAACAGCCAAACGTGAAGTCTCACATCCCGTATCGGGATTCGTTTGACTTGCGTAATAAATGGTATTGTCTGTTAAAACGGTAGTCGTTGGCAATGGCGTACCTCCAGATGAAGTTGTATACCATCGAATGTTATTTCCATTGGCAATCAAATTGGCAATTGTTGCTTCGAGAGGATTATCAACACAAACTCCTTGAAAATTTTGTCCCGTAGGTGCTGCATAGATAGTTACAGTTACAGGCTGCCGTGTGCCGCAATTCCCAGCCGCATTATCAGCATAATAGGTTGCTCCATTGACCAAACCTGCCCCGGATGAAAGGGGTGTGGTTGAAGTGGTCGAACTGAACCAAGCGACCCCTCCCCCATTGTTAATTGCATTTAAATTAGCAATCGTGGGCGATTCTGTATTACAAAAAGATTGGGAGGCATTGGTTACGGTAGGACATTGTGCGTATGCCCATTGGGAAAAAATGAATATAAAAATCCCAAGCCCGTTATAGAGAGATTTTAGTGAAAAACGTTGTAAAGAACGATTCATAGGCGAAATCAAATTAGGGTATTACTACTTCTTTTTGATTTTTCCCATTCCGAGTTCCTCAAAGGTACAAAAAACAATCATCGCTTTATCAAGGATTGATTACTTTTAAAGTACCATTAATTTCTCGTTGCAAAAGGAAAAAAGTACGATTCTCATAGTGATCAAGACTTTTTGAATCGTATTCAAATTGAAGAAGTGTTTGTTTTGTTTTATCGTGTTGCAATGAATGAGACAAACCTTGGGCTTGAGCCATTCGTAGCGCGGTATCAAATACGATATCAAATCCTTGCATATAGACCGAATCGGGATCATCGCGGTATGCTTTTCGGTATTGGGTCACAAAATTTATATAGGACTGATTTTTCTCTATGGGTGCGTAGGTAGGGTATAATGTTCGCAAAATGTTCATGCGAAGCGGGGAAATATTTTTATAGTAATCAATCAACTTAGGCTCCAATAAAGCCACTTGAATATTGTAATCGGTTACGGCATTGAGCAAGGTATTGGTTGCACTAATAATCATACTATTTTTGGTCGTTTCCAGTATAATTACATTCATCTTGCCTTTCACCAACAAGCGTTTTAAATCTTCATTATCCAATCCAGTTCGTTCAGACACCAATGCGTATTGCGCTTGAGGTAATCTTTTGAGAATTTGCTGTTTTTTATTCTCGTCTGTAAAACTGCTCACCACAATTACATTGGCATTTAAAGGCACCAACACATCAAGCACGCGTTCTCTCACTTTCATTTCGGGCTGAATGGCTACGACTTTTTTGGACTTTAACCCTTCTATATCTACTTCTGTAATCAACGGCAAGGGTAAAAAAGCCATCTTCTCAATGGAGCAGTTTCCACTTAAAAAAGCAGCATCCATTCCTTTCCAAACACGATCAGCCGTCATTTTCTTGAGGTCAAACGATTTTTTAGTTCCTTCGGCATGTATCATTTTTGAAGAAATCGTGTAGCCTAATGTGTTTAAGGAATCTAATGCTTTTTGAACCCCCATATGATACATTATTTCAAGTCGGGAACTTTCATCAGCGATCTGAATATCGGGAAATGTTTGTCGGGCACGTTGCCAATCAGCTTCTGAAAAAGAAACCATAAAAGCAAATCGCTTTACCGAGGTAAGATCAGCCGTTTTAAACACATCTTTAAACTCTTGGGCGGAGACGGTCTTGTTTGAATTGTCATTTTCTTTTGTCGCGGTCGGCACTTCTTTTGACACCGTCACATCGGCAGCAGGGACAACGTCAACACTAGAAACTGCAACAGTATGGGAAGTTTCAGCTACAACTGCTTGTGCGTCTTTTGGCATTTTTATAACCATTCCTATTTGCACTCCTTTGGAAAGCATCGGATTGAGCTCTAAAAAATCCATGATTTTCATATTAGCCCGTTTCGACAAACCAAACAAAGTCTCTTTCGGCTGAATAGTATAATCCACCAAATCATCACGATTTAAACGCGCTGAAGTGTCAATATTTTGCGTTACGGATTCCGCGGGAACTTTATTAGAAGTATTTACAGATTCAGTAGCGATATTCGTTTCCTCTGGAGCCGAAATCTTACTTTCCACTGCAACCGCTTTTGTTGGTGGTGGCACTAAATCACTTTTTAAATCGTTTTGTGCTTTCGCAACAGGCGTATTTTCATTTTTTTCAACGAGGCTCGTCGGCGATTCTGATGGAATACGAATACGCTGTCCCGTTTGCAACATGCGAACTATTTGCGGATTAGCGGATTCTAATGCATTTATAGTTACCTTATACCGACGCGACAATCCAAACTTAGTTTCGCCAGCCACCACCTCATGCCAAATCCCTATATCATTGGCATTTTGATCTGCAGGAACATACAATAACTGTCCCTCTTTTAAAATTCCCGCAATACGATCCTGATTCATCGCCATCAATTCGGCTAACGATATACCAAACCGCTTTGATAAACCAAATAGCGTCTCCCCTTTCAATACCGTATAATCCCGAAGGTTCTTACTTTGTGCCTGTCGTCGGTACGAAGACAAATCTTGTTGATACGAAGTTGTTCCTTTCACTTTCAACACATGCCCTGCTTGTAATCCCGAAACTATGTGCGGATTTTGCTCCTCCAAAACCGAAATGCTAATTCCGTACAACTTCCCTAAACCGAATTTTGTCTCACCCGGTTGCACGATATGAGTTTTGAATTCACTCGAGAAATTTTCAGACTTAACTGCAACAGCTGTTGATTTTTGTGAAAGAATATTCTTGCTTTCTTCAGGACTTGTTACCGCTGAAGCACGCTCAATAACCACTGATTTAGGAATGACTAGCACATCATTTGCCTTCACCCCTTGTGCGGCATTGGGGTTCAATTTAATAATATCGTAAGGCGTTACCTTGTAACGTTGCGCTACTTTAGCAAGCGTCTCACCCTCAGCAACTACATGGGTTTTTTGACCTTCTTGCGCTAAAACCAAATGGCCCGCAAAAAGCAATGTTATTAACAACCTATGAAGTGTGATTTTTTTAGGGTTTTTCATCAATAAAATTATGTGAAAATCACCCTAAAATTAAAGAAAAAACCGCTGTCGGGCATCCCCAACAACGGTAGTTATTAACACGTTATTAACACTAAATTAAAAGTTATTAATAATTTTTGGTGAGTTATTAAAAATTAGAAGACAAACATCGCCCGCTCCCCCATCAAGGCATTGACTTCCTCTGTCACTTGCGCAATAACAGCTTCATCATTGGGATGCATCAAAACGCGATCGATAAAATCAACCACTGTCTCCATATCGGCTTCAACCAAGCCACGGGTAGTGATAGCTGGCGTTCCAACACGGATTCCAGAGGTAACAAAGGGTGACTTATCATCAAAGGGCACCATATTTTTATTTACCGTGATATCCGCTTTTACTAAGGCGTTTTCAGCGTCTTTCCCACTGATTCCTTTGTTGCGCAAATCAATCAACATCATGTGATTATCAGTACCCCCAGAAATCAAATGATACCCTCTTTTCACAAAGGCATTAGCCATTGCTTGGGCATTTTTTTGGACTTGTAACGTGTATCTAAAAAATTCATCGGTCAACGCTTCCCCAAATGCAACCGCTTTGGCAGCAATAATATGCATCAAAGGACCGCCTTGATTTCCTGGAAAAACAGACATATCCAACACATGCGACATCATACGAATCTCCCCTTTTGGAGTCGTTAATCCCCAAGGATTTTCAAAATCGTTCCCCATCATAATCATCCCTCCGCGCGGACCGCGTAAAGTTTTGTGGGTCGTCGTCGTCACGATATGGCAGTGTGGAATCGGATCGTTTAACAATCCTTTGGCTATCAAACCGGCAGGATGTGAAATATCGGCCAACAATAAAGCACCTACACTATCGGCGATTTCTCGGAACCGCTTGAAATCCATATCTCTCGAATAGGCCGAAGCCCCTGCGATGATCATCTTCGGTTTTTCTCGTAAAGCAATCTCTTGAATTTTATCGTAATTCAACAACCCCGTTTCTTGATCTACTCCATAAAACACGGGGCAGTATAACTTTCCTGAAAAGTTCACAGGAGAGCCATGTGTCAAGTGCCCACCGTGCGACAGGTCAAATCCTAAAATGGTATCTCCAGGTTTTAAACAAGCGGCAAAAACTGCCGTATTCGCTTGAGAGCCCGAATGCGGCTGCACATTCACATAGGCAGCACCAAACAAGGCTTTGGCTCGATCAATGGCGATTTGCTCCACAACATCGACGACTTCACACCCCCCATAATACCGTTTTCCAGGATATCCTTCGGCATATTTGTTGGTCAAACAGGAGCCTGCCGCCTCCATCACTTGATCACTCACGAAATTCTCGGAAGCAATCAGCTCAATTCCATGTATTTGTCGGTCCTGTTCATCCAGGATTAAATCGAAGATTTGTTCGTCTCGTTGCATTTTTTAAGGGTTTTTCATTAAAGCTCCCCAAAATTACAAATTCTGTTGGTCAAATAGATTGGAACATCTATATTTGGTTGTAATTTTTTCAACAACAAATCAACAAAGACCCTATGCCGCAATACGCAAATAACCCCGATCGAAAAACTTGGCTTACTGTGCCCGAAAACAGCGATTTCCCCATCCAAAATATTCCTTTTGGTGTTTTTTTAACCAAAGAAGATGTGATCACCATTGGCACTCGGATTGGTGATTTTGCCATTGATATGGGCGCTTTACAGCAGTTAGGCTATTTTGACGACTTAGGACTCCCCGACGATATGTTCCTTCAAGATTCCTTAAATGATTTTATTGCTTATGGGAAAAAGACATGGCGTCAAGTGCGCAACCGGCTCTCTGATTTGTTTGAAATCAATAATCCAACCTTACGCGACAATGAAGAGCAGCGCAAAATTGTGATTTTCCATGTACACGATGTAGAAATGTTATTGCCTGTTCAAATTGGCGATTATACCGACTTTTACAGCAGTAAAGAACATGCTACCAATGTTGGGAAAATGTTTCGCGATCCCGAAAATGCATTACTCCCCAACTGGCTTCACATTCCAGTAGGATACCACGGACGCAGTTCCACCATCATCCCCTCGGGTGTTCCCGTCCACCGACCCTTGGGTCAGACGCTACCCGCCGATGCCACAACCCCTGTTTTTGGCCCTTCCAAATTGGTTGATTTTGAATTAGAAATGGCATTCATTACCACCGATGCAAATGTTATGGGGGAACCCGTACCAATACATGAAGCGGAAGATTATATTTTTGGTATGGTACTTTTCAACGATTGGAGCGCTCGTGATATCCAAAAATGGGAATATGTCCCGTTAGGTCCCTTTTTGGCCAAAAACTTTGCTTCTTCGATCTCGCCGTGGATTGTGATTATGGATGCGCTTGAACCCTTCCGTGTAGCCAGTCCAGCGCAAAACCCACAACCGTTACCCTATTTGCAACAAGAAGGAAATCATGCTTTCGATATTCATTTGGAAGTGGCGTTGCAACCTGAAAATAGTACTGAAACAGTGATCTCCCGTTCCAACTTTAAATATATGTATTGGACCATGGCACAACAACTCGCGCATCATACCATCAACGGATGCCGGGTAAACTCGGGCGATATGATGGGAAGTGGAACGATTTCAGGTCCCACAGAAGACAGCTTTGGTTCTATGCTTGAACTCACCTGGGGTGGGAAAAATCCGTTGCGTCTTTCCGATGGTTCTGAACGAAAATTTATTCAAGATAACGACACTGTCATCCTCCGTGGGTATTGCCAAAATGAACGGGTACGAATAGGTTTCGGCGAATGCAGTAGCAAACTTTTACCTGCAGTTTCTTTTAATGTGTAAAACCATGAAACAAATTAGTGTATTCTTTATTGCCTTCTTTTTCGTAGTAAGTTGCGGCGTTCGCCAAACACAAAACGCTTTAGCCGAAGGAAATTACGATGAAGCTATCCAAATCGCTATCGATAATTTACGCCAACGAAAAGATGCCAAAGGAAAACAAGACTATGTTCTTTTTCTCGAGGAAGCCTTTGCCAAAGCCAAAGCACGCGACTTGCAACAAATTGAACTTTGGTTTAAAGACGCCAATCCTTCCAATACCGAAAAGATTTACAATACCTATGTCGCCCTTCACCAACGGCAGGAACGCATCAAACCCTTATTACCTCTTCGGGTTATTAGTCAAAACCGAAAGGCAACCTTTGATTTTGACAACTATAGTGATGAAATCGTAAGCAGTAAAAATGCCTTGGCCAAACACCTTTATGATAATGCCAAAGCACTGCTTGCTACGCGAGATAAAATGAATTTTCGCCGGGCTTTCGACGACCTTAACTATTTGCAAGAGCTTAGTCCCGGATTTAAAGACAGTGCCAAACTAATCGATGAAGCGCGTCAAAAAGGAACCGATTACGTTCATGTATACACCAAAAATGAAACGCAAATGGTTATTCCTATTCGCTTGGAAAATGATTTGTTGGACTTTAGTACCATGGGGCTCAATGATCCGTGGACAGTCTACCATAGCAATCCCGTGAAAGGAATAACTTATGATTATGGGATTTTGGTCAATTTTAGAGCCATCAATATCTCCCCTGAACAAGTAAAAGAGCGTGAATTTGTGAAGGAAAAACAAATCAAAGACGGGCAAAAAAGACTTTTGGATGCCAATGGCAATCCCGTGAAAGATCAACAAGGAAATTTCGTCATGGTCGATAATATGAAAAATGTATCAATCACGATTTTTGAATTCCGCCAGTTCAAAACGGTACAAGTTACGGCCAAAATTGATTATTTGGACCTAAAAACCAATCAATTGCTCAACACCTATCCGTTGAGTAGTGAATTTGTATTCGAACATATCTATGCCCGTTACAAAGGCAACAAACAAGCTTGTGAAAGCAATTACCTCCCCTTTTTCGACCGGGTAGCCGTCCCTTTTCCAAGCAATGAACAAATGGTAGCCGATTCAGGACAAAATCTCAAAAACAAATTGAAAGAAATAATCAGTCGCCATCGGTTGCGAAACTAAAGCAAAATAAATTCCTTTGATACGAAAAATCATCATTAGCGGCATCACCTTCTCCGTATTACAAATACTGAATTTTGTGCTATGCACTGAAGTTTTTTGTGGGAGCTGTGATTATGATGCGACCCATTTCTTGTTTCAATTCTTTTTTGAAATTGATGCCCTTAATGAGTTCAGCGTTTCTCCTTCCCCAATGAATATTATTACGTGCTTAGCCGTGAGCTTGTTGATGGGAATCATATATCCCGATCGAAAATAAACACAAAAGAATAGCTTCCCCTATTCACGTTTTATTTTTAGCTACTTTTGCAAAAATTTTTCAAATACTATGGCAAATGTAAATGTAGGTTTGGTGCAAATGTCGTGTACCCACGATAAAGCCGCCAACCTTGAAAAAGCAATTCGTGAAATACGCGTAGCCGCCGAAAAAGGCGCCCAAATTGTTTGTCTTCAGGAATTATTTACTTCCTTATATTTTTGTGATGTCGAAGATTACGACAACTTCCAACTCGCTGAAGCTATTCCGGGACCCAGTACGGATGCGCTTTCTGCAGTAGCCAAAGAACTAGGCGTGGTAATTATCGCTTCCCTTTTTGAAAAACGAACCCACGGCATTTACCACAATACCACCGCAGTACTCGATGCCGACGGAACGTACCTTGGAAAATACCGCAAAATGCATATTCCTGATGACCCGGCTTTTTACGAAAAATTCTACTTTACCCCCGGTGATTTAGGCTATAAAGTTTTCCAAACCAAATTTGCCAAAATCGGGATCCTCATTTGTTGGGACCAATGGTATCCCGAAGCTAGTCGCATCACGGCGCTTATGGGTGCCGAAATCTTGTTCTACCCTACCGCTATCGGCTGGGCGACCGATCAAGACGAAGAAACCAACCAAGACCAATACAACGCTTGGCAAACCATCCAACGCTCGCATGCCGTGGCCAACGGTGTTCCCGTTGTTAGCGTGAACCGTGTGGGCTTTGAACAAAATGGGGCTATGAAATTCTGGGGCGGTAGTTTTGTCGCCAACGGGCAAGGTAAATTGTTGTACCTAGGCACCCACGATCAAGAAGAAACTACGGTCGTACCGCTCGATTTAAACCAATCGGATTATTTCCGAATGCACTGGCCTTTCTTACGCGATCGCCGAATTGATAGCTATGCTCCAATCACCAAACGTTTTATTGATGAAGACTAATTTGGCAACCCCAAAAGCATTAGGCTATTATTTTCCCGCCGAATTTGCCCCTCAAGATGCACTTTGGCTCTCGTGGCCGCATAAAGAGGAATCGTGGCCGGGAAAAATTCATACCATCTTTGATCCGTATGCCGAGTTCATTTTGCAAGTGGCTTCACACCAACGCGTGTGCATCAATGTAGCCGATGCGGCCATGCAATCGTTCGCTGAAACTAAAATTAAAAACTCTGCATACGCCCAAACCCTCAGCGATTTCGCCAGCCGTTGGGCACGTATCACCTTTTACCACCATCCTACCAACGACGCGTGGTGCCGCGATCACGGTCCGGCTTTTCTTCTGCACAAAACAGAAGCCAAAAAAGCCATCGTGGATTGGGGCTACAATGCCTGGGGAGGTAAATACCCTCCGTTTGATTTAGACGATGTGATTCCGACGAAAATAGGTGAAAAACTTGGATTACCCGTATTCAACCCCGGCATCGTCATGGAAGGCGGCAGCGTAGAATTCAACGGTCGTGGCACATTAATGACCACCACCGCTTGTTTACTCAACGAAAACCGCAATCCGCACTTGAACCAAGCCCAAATTGAAGAATACCTTCACAATTATTATGGAGTCGATCATATTCTTTGGCTCGGCGATGGCATCATTGGTGACGATACCGACGGCCATATTGACGATATCACCCGCTTTGTGAATGAAGATACCGTATTGACTGTGGTGGAAGAAAATAAAAACGATGAGAACTACGAAATCCTTCAAGAGAACTTGAAATTGTTGCACCAAATGCGTTTGGAAAACGGCAAGCAATTGAATGTGGTCGAACTCCCCATGCCGAAACCGGTGATTTATGAGGACCAAATTCTACCCGCTTCGTATGCCAATTTCTATATTTCCAACGAAACGGTGATCGTACCTACGTTCGCAGACTTGAAAAACGACGATCGCGCATTGGACATCATCCAACAATGCTTCCCTACCCGACGTGTGGTAGGTATCAACTCCGTCGACCTCATCTGGGGTCTCGGCAGTTTCCATTGCTTGAGCCAACAAGAACCATCGATCATCCTATAAAATAAAAGCCCCTTAATTGGGGCTTTGTTATTTTTGATAAGGAGCAAGAACCAAGAACTACAATCGCGTCCCACCCGCTTTCCGTTATATCCCCGATAAATCGGGGGATGCCACTTCAATCGGGGCTAAAAAAGAACACGGGGACTTCAAAACACGTTACCCTAACGTTGCGAGGGCCGAAACCTGAATAGCTTCGTGGGAAGCATCATACACCGCCTGCCCCTCTTTGACCACAATCACTTGCGGCGATTGATGTACCACACCCAAACGCTCGGCAATCGCATTGGAAATGGGTCGGTATTCCAACAAGTCTAAAAAATAGGGCGTGATTTTGCCGTCCAAATTCCAATCGGTTTCAAATTGGCGCAACGCCATCCGACTGATACTGCATCGGGTGCTGTGCTTAAAAACCAGTACGGGATGTTCGAAAGATTCTTGGATCATCGACTCTAAATCCTTTAAATCCGTTAAGCTAATCCAATTGATATTCGATGAGGGTTCAGCTGTATTTCCGCCAAATAAAGATCCGAATAGACTCATAATTCCATTGCTTTTTTTTGCTTTTTCAAATGTACACAATCGGATTCAAAATGAAACGATTCACTCAAACCAATCAAATCCTCCATACGTTTTTTCAAATCCCACGAGCGGTGTACATCCAATTTGGCCAAACACTCCGAACAAGCATACATAGGCTGCCGATCACTTTCTTGCAAGGAATTGGTGCCGTTCATCACACACTTGGCATGTAAACAATGCGCCAATGAAAACATGTGTCCAATTTCATGCACCGAAGTCTTCACCAATCGTTGAAGAGTTAACCTATAATTATTTGCCACATACAACCGATGGAATGAGGAAACACCTACCCGCTCGGTATAACTCGCCTGACCAAATACAAAATTCCAACTTTCTTGAGGATACAAATCCGTGGGTGTAATGGCCATCACTACGACTGCATTGGGGTACTGAGTGGGTTGTAAAACCTCGTGAAGAATCGGACCCGTTTTCCATTGCACCTTTCCTGCGACAAATCGTTTTCCTGTTTCCGGAATCACTGTTGAATCCATCGGCTGGGCAAGGGTTACTTGAGTCTGATAAAATGCTGATAGGTACTTTTGAACATCCTGAATTAATCGATTTTCTTCATTAGAGAATGTTCCAATGGGCTGCAAATAAATAACAAAACGTTCTTCATCGACTTTGACTACTTCTCGTTTTGAAAAATCGACAAACGTTTGTGGCTTCTCTTTATGCTGTGCGCGCCAATCCGACGCTTCAGGTAACGGCAAAGGTTCGTCAACTTCCTGCAATCCCTTGAAATGAGGCACTTTCAATTGGGGTTGCTGGGAACAACTCCAAAACAATAGCACGATAAAAACGTAAATAGTCCGCATCTCTTTTTTAATCTTAACTCTACATTCCCTGAATTTATTGCAGTAATCAGGTGCTATCCACGACAAAAAGGCGTTTACTATCTCAATTTCAACTTGATTTTCAGCCAATTTGACAGCCAAAACCCAATGGAACGTTTATTGACGAGTACAAATTGACGTTTTCAAAACGTTTATTCCACAACACAAAGGAGAACCATACCATGAATTTAAAAAACTTAACCATCAAGTCCCAAGAAGCTGTGCAACAAGCCCAACAAATTGCACAAGCTTTCGGACACCAACAACTCGAAAACGAACACCTTTTCAAAGGAATTTTGGAGGTCGATGAAAACGTTACGCCTTTTCTCTTGAAAAAGCTCAACGTCAATGTCGAGTTGTTCCAACGTATTCTCGACAGCACACTACAAAGCTTCCCCAAAGTATCGGGAGGTGAAATCATGTTGTCGCGTGACGCCAATACGGCTTTGACCGAAGCGGGTATTATCGCCAAAAAAATGAACGATGAATACATTTCTATCGAACACCTCGTTTTGGCCATTTTCAAAACCAAAAGTAAAGTCGCACAAATCCTAAAAGACCAAGGTGTTACCGAAAAAGGACTCGAAGCCGCCATCGCTGAATTGCGTAAAGGCGAACGCGTGACTTCTGCTTCGGCCGAAGAAACTTACAATGCCTTGAACAAATACGCCAAAAACCTCAACGAACTAGCCCGAACCGGCAAACTCGATCCTGTAATCGGTCGTGATGAAGAGATTCGACGTGTATTGCAAATCCTCACCCGCCGCACCAAAAACAACCCGATGTTGATTGGTGAACCCGGAGTAGGAAAAACGGCCATCGCAGAAGGGCTCGCCCACCGTATTGTCGATGGCGACGTACCCGAAAACTTGAAAGATAAAATCGTTTATTCCCTCGATATGGGTGCCCTTATTGCGGGAGCAAAATACAAAGGGGAATTTGAAGAACGCCTCAAATCCGTAGTGAAAGAAGTGACTTCAGCCGAAGGCGATATCGTTCTTTTTATTGACGAAATCCACACCCTTGTAGGTGCCGGCGGTGGCGAAGGCGCTATGGATGCGGCTAATATTTTAAAACCGGCTTTAGCACGTGGAGAACTCAGAGCCATTGGTGCCACCACTTTGGACGAATACCAAAAGTATTTTGAAAAAGATAAAGCACTCGAACGCCGTTTTCAAAAGGTCAATGTGGACGAACCCGATACAGAAAGTGCCATCTCGATTTTGCGCGGTATCAAAGAAAAATACGAAACACATCACAAGGTGCGCATCAAAGACGATGCGATTATTGCAGCGGTGGAATTATCACAGCGCTACATTACCAATCGCTTTTTACCCGATAAAGCCATCGACTTAATGGACGAAGCCGCTTCCAAACTTCGCATGGAAATCAATTCCAAACCCGAAGAATTGGATGTGTTGGATCGTAAAATCATGCAGTTGGAAATCGAAATTGAAGCCATCAAACGCGAACAAGACGAAACCAAATTAAAGTCGTTGGGCTTGGATTTGGCCAATTTAAAAGAAGAGCGCAATGAGATTTTTGCCAAATGGAAGTCGGAAAAAGAGGTCGTAGAAAACATCCAAAATGTAAAGCAAAGCATCGAGGACTATAAACTGGAAGCCGAGCGGGCCGAACGAGAAGGTGATTACGGAAAGGTAGCCGAGTTGCGCTATGGGAAAATCAAAGAAGCGCAAGAACAACTCAATGCCTTACAAACCCAATTGCAAGAAAATCAAAAGGGCGATTCGTTAATCAAAGAAGAAGTTACCCATGATGATATCGCCGAAGTAGTAGCCAAATGGACCGGTATTCCCGTTACCAAAATGCTGCAAAGCGAACGCGAGAAATTGCTGAAATTGGAGGATGAACTCCACAAACGCGTGGTCGGTCAAGAAGAAGCGATTGCCGCCATCAGTGATGCGGTACGTCGCAGTCGGGCCGGATTACAAGACGCCAAAAAACCGATCGGTTCCTTCCTATTCTTAGGAACCACCGGTGTGGGTAAAACCGAATTGGCCAAAGCACTCGCCGAATACTTGTTTGACGATGAAAATGCCATCACCCGTATTGATATGAGTGAATACCAAGAACGCCATAGCGTGAGTCGCTTGGTCGGTGCACCTCCCGGGTATGTAGGCTATGACGAAGGTGGCCAATTGACGGAGGCCGTGCGTAGAAAACCGTACAGTGTGGTGTTGTTGGACGAAATTGAAAAAGCCCATCCCGATACCTTCAACATCTTGTTGCAAGTCTTGGACGAAGGGCGTCTCACCGACAACAAGGGCCGTTTGGCGGATTTCAAAAACACAATCATCATCATGACTTCGAATATGGGTAGTACGATCATCCAAGAGAAGTTTGAGAACCTTAAAGGAAGCGTAGAAACGGCTGCTGAATTGGCCAAAGTCGAAGTGCTGGGCTTACTCAAACAAACGGTGCGTCCCGAGTTTTTGAACCGCATTGATGAAATCGTGATGTTCACGCCGTTGACGCAAGACAACATTCGCCAAATTGTGAATTTACAATTGAAACAAGTGACCAAAATGTTGGCCCAACAACACATCACCATGGATGCCACACCCGAAGCGGTCGATTATTTGGCGACCAAAGGCTACGATGCCGAGTTTGGCGCACGCCCTGTAAAACGGGTAGTGCAACGCGAAGTCTTGAACCAATTGTCCAAAGAAATTCTAGCCGGGACTATCACCACCGACAGCATTATTTTGCTGGATAGTTTCGATGGTAAATTGGTCTTCCGCAATCAATAAGTAAAAATAAAAAGGTTGGTTTAGTTGAAAACCTAACGTGCACTTCGGTGTGGGTTAGGTTTATTTTTTGCGTTTAAATTTGTACTTTTCAAACAAAAAAACATGGAATATTCACTCTATGCCACCGCTTCTAACGGAAAACGTTTAGCCGCCTACCTCGTTGACATTATCCCTATCATGATTTTGGTTTTATGCTATTACCATTGGGCTCATGGATTTTCGATTTTTGATATCCAATTGAAAAAAGAGAATCCTGAAGGGTATGCAACCCTTCGAAGTGCAATTCGCCTGCATAGTTTTGGTTTTTGGGCTTTGATGTGTTTTCTATTGGAAGCATCCCCATGGCAGGGTACGTGGGGCAAAAGATTGATGGGCATCAAAGTGGTCAATGGGATGAATGAGCCCTTGAGCTGGGGACAATCCCTTAGACGAAATGTATTAAAAGTTCCAGCCTATTTGTGCTTTGGTTTGGGATTTCTTTGGATACTCCTCAATAAAAACCGCTCGGGAATTTATGATGCCTTTGCCCATACCAAAGTGGTAAACCGTTGGGAATAAATTCATTTGGAAACGCATTTTGACCAAACCATATTTTTTGTACGTTTACATAACCTAACAAAAAATAAACAACGTATGAAAAAATATGTTTTACGCTACAGTAGTATCGCCTCCCTGATTATTGTTGTATGTATGATCATTTCAACGGTTTTGTATGTGCAATACAATCAAAAACCAGCGTCCATGGCCATTGGCTTTGCGGGGATGTTACTTGGATTTTCAGCCATTTATTTTGCATTAGAACGCTACAAAAGAGATCATTTGGGACATCTTCCCTTTTTGGAAGCACTGAAAATCGGACTGAGTATTGCAGTCATTGGCTCACTCAGCTATACGATTGTTTGGATGCTTGAATTTCAATGGGTATTTCCTAACTTCATGGACCAATTTTCTGCCGATCAAATCGCGCAACTTAAAACCTCTGGTTTAACAGGAGAGGCGCTTCAAACGGAGTTAAATAAAGTTTCAGAAATGGCCGAAAATTACAAAAATCCATGGTTCCGTTTTGGGATAACGTTCTCAGAAATAGTTCCTTTTGGATTGATGATTGCGTTATTAGCGGCCTTTATTTTACGCAAAAACAAAACCTCTTAAAAAAGAAAAACCCTCAATTAATGAGGGTTTCTTTTTACTTATTTATCTCTTGTGAATCCAAAACTTTGTTTGCCTACAGTGAGTACAAATCCTTGTTTATCATCGGTGAATTGAATCGTTAATTCGGCGGGATCAAACGTAAACAAAAGATTGCCTTTATCTTCAAGGGGAATTGAAGGTTGCCCCGCTGCATTCAACATCAAATTACCATCGTCTTCCGTCAATTCAATCTTCAATGGAATTAGAGCGCTAGAGTAGTTCCCAGTGTAGGCCGAAAAATCTTTCGTTTTTGCGATGCCATCTTTTTGTAAAGTCCAAGTATTGTTTTCTGAATTGACATCGGGATAATCATGATCAGGATCCAACGTGATCGAAGCCAATGGTTCGGTAGAAGGAATACGGAAAGTCCAATATACATTACGCTTCCAAATCTCAACCGGTAACGATAGACGTCCTGTAGCCCCCGACTCCGTTTTATACTCAACCACAACAGGCATTGGCATTCGCTCCAAATTGGCGATGGTCACAATGGCGCCGCGTTTGGGGTCATTTTTCTCATAACGAACTTTCTTGATGGCTTGATCGGCCTGCCAATTGTTATAAAACCAACCGCGCCATAACCAACTTAAATCTTCACCACTCACGTTTTCCATTGTACGGAAAAAATCTTCCGGTTGCGGATGCTTATAAGCCCAACGTTCAATATACGTGCGCAAGGCAAAATCAAACCGCGCTTCACCCAGAATAGTTCGCAATAGCGTCAAACCAGCACCCGGTTTGTAGTAGGCAAGAATACCCAAATTATCTTCCTGCATATTATCGGGAGCAGCCATGATGGGCTCCATTCGTGGATTCATTAAGACATCCGCTGCGGCATGCATATCTTCTTTGGGCTGACGGTATTCGCCATTATTAAAATCTTGCGAACTGATGGAGTTGATGAAGGTATTCAATCCTTCATCCATCCAAGCGAAAAGACGCTCATTGGAACCGACAATCATGGGAAACCAAATATGTCCAAACTCGTGATCGGTTACCCCCCAAAGATCGGCACCTTTTGATTCCCAACTACAAAAAACAATCCCAGGATACTCCATCCCACCTTCATTTCCAGCAACATTAATAGCGGTAGCATAGGGATATTCATACCAGCGTTTGGAATAGTTTTCAATAGAGGCTTTGGTGTACTCTGTAGAACGCGCCCAAGCTCCTTGCCCATCACTTTCAACAGGATAGGCCGAGATGGCTAAAGATTTTTTACCACTAGGCAAATTAATACGAGCGGCATCAATGATAAATGCTGGTGAAGAAGCCCAGGAGAAATCGCGGGAATTACTGATTTTAAACTTCCATGTAAGTTGTTTTTTTGCCGCAGGTCGCGATTCAGGTGCGTTGACTTCACTAGCGCCTCGAATAATCACAGTAGCATCACTATTCTTGGCCGTATTCCAGCGCTTTACTTGCTCGGGAGTATATACTTCCGTTGGATTAAGCAATTCCCCCGAAGCCACCACAATATGGTTGGAAGGGGCTGTGATGGAGACTTCAAAATCACCATACTCTAGGTAAAACTCGCCCGCGCCTTGGTACGGATGTGTATTCCAGCCGCGAACATCGTCATACACACACATGCGGGGGTACCACTGCGCCATCGTAAAAATGCGGCCGTTTTTGGTTTCGAGCACGCCCATACGGTCTGATCCGTAATCGGGGGAAACGAAGGAAAAATCCATTTTGATTCTAATTTTCGAACCGTTCCCTGCCAAACCTTGTGGTAATTTTATTTGCATGCGGGTATCGGTGATGATAAAGGGCAACTCTTTTTCGGAGGTTTTGCCGTTGATTTGCGTGATCATTTTTAACGACTTGATTTGAAAACCGCCGTCAAAATCCTGACCTTTTGCTCCATTACGGCTTCCTTTCATCGGGATAACCGCATTGCCGCGCGAATCTTTTTTAAATAAATTTTGATCCAAATTCATCCACAAAAATTCCAATTTATCCGGACTGTTATTGGTATAGGTTAAAAACTCTGTTCCCGAAACTTCTTTGGAATCGGCATTAAGGGTAACCGCAATTTGATAATCGGCACGATTTTGCCAGTACTTGGGTCCGGGTTGTCCACTCGCCGAACGGGTATCGGTTCCATTTTTGGTGTAAAAATGATTTCCGAATGCTTCATTGTAGTCGTAAATAGATTCTGGACGTTGTTGCTGGGCTAAGGTCACTGTTGAAAACAATCCCAAAAGTCCCCATAAAAAGGGTTTCAATACGCGTTTCATGCTTGTAAAAATTAAGTACAACAAATAAATGAAAAAAAGTACCATTTTCCTTGGGATTTAACTAATTTCACAAAAAGCAAAACCATGGCATCGCTATTTGATCCTTTTCCATACCTCGAAACCCCGCGTTTACGACTTCGCCCTTTACGTCCCACTGATTGGAAGGCGATTATTGCACTTCGCGGCAATCCCGAAAGTATGCGTTACATTCCACGGCCGATGATCACCAACAAAGAAGAGGCCTTGTCGATGGTAGAAATGATACAACAAAAAATTGACGAGGGAACTGGGATCAACTGGGTAATTACTGAAAAAGGGGCTGATGAAATGTTGGGCATCATTGGACATTATCGGATAAAACCCGAACATTTTCGAAGTGAAATTGGGTATATGATACTCCCTAAAGCACAAGGAAAAGGAATTGCCACAGAAGCTATTCAAGCCCTACTCGTTTACGGATTTGAGCAACTCCATTTACATTCTGTGGAAGCGGTCATTGATCCCCAAAATAGCGCCTCCATTCGATTAATTGAAAAACTAGGTTTCGTGAAAGAAGCCCATTTTATAGAAAATGAATACTTTGATGGGCGTTTTTGGGACGCTTTGGTATACTCTTTGTTGAAACGTAATTTTAAGCCTATTGTATGAACGAATTTGAAAAACAATTTCAAGAAATCGAGGATTATTTGAAATTTGAAGATTACCCACTTGTAATCAAGCGATTAATTGACTTTACTTTGGACACAGAAACCCTGTCGTGCTACCTCGAAATGAATCAATTTTTGGATTGGTTGGACTACAACGGTAATGACACGGCCGGTCAGGCGACACGTTTACGGCAATTGATTGATCAATTGTATGCTTTTTTGAAAGACAAACCACAGGCTCCCCGTGAAGTTTTGGTCACGTTAAAAGACGTAGTAAAAAGTTACGGCACCGGTCGATTTGGATTGGGGCCCATCGATTTAGCATTGTATGCAGGTCAAATTGTAGGGTTAGTCGGCGAAAATGGTAACGGTAAAACTACACTTTTGCGAAGCCTTTGCGGCGAATTGCATCCCTCGGGGGGAACGATCACCTATCATTTTAAGTATACCGATCGCTATGACCTACGGACACAACTGGTTTACATTCCCCAGCGAACAGATACGTGGTACGGCTCCATGTACCAGAACCTTATTTTGACGGCTTCTTCGTATGGATACGATCCCGAAATGATTGAACCGTTGACCCAATTGATAATTACGCGTTTGGGCTTACGAAAGTACCGTTTACATTCTTGGAACAGCTTGTCATCAGGATATAAAATGCGATTTGAACTGGCCCGAATGTTGTTGCGAAAACCCAAGTTATTGTTGATTGACGAACCTTTGGCCAACTTAGACATTTTGGCCCAACAAACGATTTTGGAGGATTTCAGAGCCATTGCTAAATCGCCATTTCGACCTATCGGCATTGTACTGAGTTCACAACAATTGTATGAAGTGGAAAAAACCTCTGATCAAGTTGTATTTTTAAAACAAGGTGTTCAAAAAAACCTACGACAAGAGTCGGGAACGACAACAGAAACGCTCGAAAATTTCTTGGTTATTGAATTTGAAAGTACCTTGACTCAAGGGGAATTAGGGAATTTACTTCAACCCCTAGGATTAGAAAGTCTACAATTCAATGGCGGAACATTTATCGCTACCTTTCCCGAATCGGTAACGCGCTTACAATTTTTAGAATGGGTTACCCGTCACGAAATTCCGATGCCTTACTTTAGAGATATTTCACAATCTACCCGTCGCTTTTTTGTTTCTTAAATTCCTTTATCCGTATGTTTAAATCGATTCAACAACGTCTTATCCTTCGTTATCCCCTACTTTGGAACACCAAGATTATTCCTATGGGAGTCCTACTTTTAGGGTTAAATTTGTGCTTTTTCATTCTAGGATTTGCCCTCAATGGGATTTCATTTGAGGAAACCCATCGCAATTTTTTTGATTTTGATGCAACGCTTCTCTTACTCTCTTTGGTGATTTCGTTACTGGTGCTGATTTTATGGTTGGTGAATTATTTTAAAAATAATATGCTAAAATCATTTTACCCCACTTCAAAATATCATGTCTATAAAGAATGGGGATTGATTTTCCTCTTATGCTTTGGTATCTCCTCGCCTATTTATTGGTATAATCTCGGGAAGGAAACGCGCTACCGCAGTTATTTTTCGAGGGAAGAATTAGAAAAACGCTGTGTTACGTTACGCGCAGGTTCCTTTTTTCTTGACGGTTCATATTCCTATCATGAGAGCGAAAATACAGTGGAAACTGACGTGGTAGCTGTAGATACTGTATCGGTTGATAGTGTGGAAACGAATGGTGAGGCGCGAAATTATTTCATGTATCGCGGTAAAAAATACAAAAACACTTCACTTTTGAATAAAAACGTCAACAGTTACATCCTATTTGATAAAAAAAGTGATTCGACTGCCATTGAGAAATTGAAATTCTGGTTGGTCACCCAACAAAAAGACTCGTTGAAACAACTTTTTACCGATTACTTGAAGATTGTGAAAGAACACCAATTGGAGGCTAATATTAATGCTGAACAATGGCTCTCTTTAATCAACGATTATCCTTTGTTTGAAAAAAGTCACACCATAGGTCCCCAAATGACCAATGACGAATATTATCCCAATATATACAACAATCAATCGGTGGTGCGCGATACTATTGATCGATATATTGCTCGCGACAATACGGGAACTGAACAGGAATTTTATAAATACTATGTGCCGGAGAAGAAATTGAATTTTAACTATGCTCGGATGGCCGATGCCCATGAAGATCCCGATGTTAATTTGGAAACCCTAATCATCCCAGTATATTTTGCATTGGCCCTTTCACTGCTGATACTTTCGTTTCGGGTCACTTCAGGGCGTTCGTGGTTGATTGGTTTGATTGCAGTAATCATACTCAACATCATTTTGGGAATTTTCAGTGTCATTATTAGTTCCTCTTTTACGTATGGCATTGGCTATTGTGTCGCGTTTATCATTGTGAGTGTCTTGTTTTTCAATACCGTTGGACAAAACCGAACAAAGGGTTATTCAGGCGTTGTCTTAAATCTCTTTTTATGGTTACTTCCTGGATTGATTCCCTTACTTTATGAACTGCTTGAATCCTATTTACACTACGAATACAATGCGATCGACACGATTAATTTGCAATACTCAACCGCCTACCAGTTTAAACAATGGTTGGAAAATCATGTATTTGAAATCAATTGGACAAATATTTTCCTAGTGAGTATAGCGATGCTCTTTATCGGAAAAAAAATAAGACTGTGGCGCGGAATTGCCGAAGCATAAAAAAAGGCTGTCTTTCCATGAGAGACAGCCTTTTTTTTAAAATATAATGCATTTACTGAACGGCTAGCGATGCATTGATGTTTCCAAATCCATATTGGCTATTGCGTGTAGGAAAATAAGTCGCCGACTGACGCATTTTGGCCAAAACCTGATCGCGGTTCCACGATGGGTTTTTAGACCAAACCAAAGCGGCAATCCCCGCCGTAGTCGCCGTAGCCACGGATGAACCTCCCACATAATCGGATAAATTTTCATAATAACTGCCCACAGGTACGGTATTCCCTGATGCCGAACGTTGCATTTGTACGGTAAATTGAATTTCACTTCCGCTGTGGCAAACATCGCATTTTTGATTGGATGTTCCTTCTTTTACCCCTGTCACCGCAACTACTTCAGGCATCCAAGCGGGGAAAATGACCCCCACAAAATTGGTAAAACTTGTGGATGTACCTCCTGCACAGAAGATTAACTTTCCTCGACTGTGGGCATAACGAATACCATCTTCAATGCGTCCTACCGAAAAAATATGTCCCATCGACATCGAAATAATACGCACGGCGGGGTTATTTCCCAAAGCGGTAAAAGCATTTTTTACGCCATTTTGCTCATGATACCCATCGAGAACTACATTGGAAGCAGCACGATACGTAATTAAATTGGCATTGTATGCGACTCCAACGGGCAATCCGCGATCGTTGCGAGGTGCCGCGGCA
The DNA here is from genome assembly GCF_900129405.1 of Flavobacterium fontis. Taxonomy (GTDB): domain Bacteria; phylum Bacteroidota; class Bacteroidia; order Flavobacteriales; family Flavobacteriaceae; genus Flavobacterium; species Flavobacterium fontis. The sequence continues at coordinate 103,022 of NZ_FQVQ01000005.1, forward strand.
ACCCAAGCCATGCTGGTTCCGTGACCACAGCGGTCGTTGGGACCATCGGTGGTAGTACTCCAAGGCCAAATTGAATCGACAAAGGTGCCAAATTTTTGAATGGAACGCCCTGTAGATGCGCCGTTATTAAAGTTAGACCCCAACAAAGATTGCGAAGGAGACGTTCCCGTATCTACGATTCCAATGGTGATGCCACGGCCTGTTGATTGTGCCCAAGCCGCCGGAATTTGATGCTGGTTGAAGGTCCAAGGCACACGAGCATTGGGCGTAACGGTTGTAAAATCGGCACTATTTAAAGTTTCAGCATCATAACCGCACCCTGAACTGGTTGAACTCTCAGGAGCCATTTGGGTATCGGCTACCGAAAAATATCGAAAATCCGCTGGTTCCACATACCGAACTAAACTCGAACGACGAAGCGCTTCAACGGTCTCTTGCTTTTCGATATAAACATCAAAAAGATTCAAAAAAGGATCGCTGTACATCAAGACTTCCTCCTTGGTTTTTCCTTCGTAATGCGCAATCATTTGCACCAATTGCTCTTGTAAATTTTGGGCTTGCGATGTCTTGGTACGATCAAATTGTTGCGCGGTCATTCCAAAACCGATGGTAGCGAGTTTATTTCCTTTTAGAATAGCACTCCACACCATTCGCGTCGAGGCAGCGCTCCATGTAAAATGCATTCCCGCTTGAACAGATTCATCAATTTTGGTTTTAATTTCCTGCGCCGTCATAGGTTCCCGTTGCGTTTCGGCAATCGTAATCTCGTCATAGCCTTTATCGTCAGAACATGCTGTAGTCGATAAAACTAGGGCCGCAAAAAACAGTGGAATAATTTTTCGAATCATAATTTTGTTTGTTGGTTACCACACGAAGTTACTAATTTTAAATCAATTGTATAAAAAAAGGTCACCCCAAAAAGTGGTGACCTTCTCGTCCGATCGCTCGGAACTAACCAATAACTCTAAACTATTAGGAAACTAGAATAAAAACTTCACTCCTACGCGCAATCCGCCTACGGTACGGGTGCCTGGATTTAAGTCAAAGGGATTAAAATTTACTGAAAAATCACTTGTACTGTCCCCTACATTGGGTTTGTTGGACGTCGAGGTGGCATTGAATAACGAAAATGATGTTTCAACGGTCATCCATTTATTGACGAAAAAGTCAAACCCTGGCGCGATATCCAATCCTACAGACGTAATTTTATCATCGGAGATTTTGTCCTTGCCAAAGGTCATAGGCAACGAAGCTTGTCCGAAGAAGTAGAATTTCCCGCCTAGACTCCAATACTTACGTACCAAAGGCTGTACAATAAACGTGCTGGTTTCGGCTGTGGTCAACGAGGGCGTGCCTGTAGTTTCGGTTTTAGAACTAATAGAACCAATTCCGATACCCAAAGTCACATCGGGGGTAATAAAATACCCTACCACTGGAACAAAAGTCGACGAAGTGGTTTCTGATGTCCCGTTGTCATCTTTGGAAAATGATACTTGACCTCCAGCCCACCATGCGCCTTCTAGTCCTTTGCTTTCTTTATCCTGTGCATTTCCGTTCCAACTCATTAAGGCAACTGCTGCTACTAAAAATAATTTTTTCATTTTGTTTTTTGTTAAAGATTTACAGGACAAATGTACCCGCATCAAAGCAGTAAAAACCTGACATTAATCATTGTTTCCCTTTTTTTTTCCATGTAAAATAGCTCCCTTTTTATGGGGTTTTATTGTACCTTTGTGGCATGATTAAAGAAGTTTCGATACAAAATAAACGCGCTCGTTTCGACTATGAAATCCTTGAAACCTATACGGCTGGGATTGTATTGACGGGAACCGAAATCAAGTCGATACGTTTGGGAAAAGCGCAAATTGCGGAAAGCTTCTGCGAATTTCACGGGCACGAACTTTTTGCCATCAATACGTATATTGAAGAATATGCCTTTGGGACTGCATTTAATCACCAATCGCGTAGTGAACGAAAATTGCTTTTGAATAAAAAAGAGTTAAAATCCCTCGCTCGAAAAGTAGAAACCAAAGGACTTACGATCGTTCCGCTTCGACTTTTTACCAATGAAAAAGGCTTGGCCAAATTGGATATCGGTTTGTGCCGCGGTAAGAAAAACTACGATAAACGGGAAACCCTAAAAGATCGGGATACACAACGGGATATCGACCGTTTAAAAAAGGCGTTTTAATATGCTAGATCAACTTTTGAAACAGGGGCGCGAGGCTTCAGGCTTGTCTACACGAGCCTTGGCCCACCAATCTGGGATTGATCAAGCGTTGATCAGTAAATTTGAAAATGGCAACCGGATTCCCACCCAAGCGCAAGCGCGTTTGTTGGCCGAATTGCTGGGTATAGCACTTCAACCCGTGCTCGTTGCATGGTACCGTGTTAAACTCTTGCACCTTATTGATTTTAACCCTGAAGCCATTGAGGCAATCACAGGGATTTTGGAAGAAAAAGGATTGAACCTTGCCAAAAGTGCTGAAAAAGAAGCCCAAATTGCTTCCATCCTTTCGGAAATTGATCTTTTAAAAAATCGTTTGCAAAACTTATAAAAAAAATCCGGAGTTACCTTCAACTCCGGATTTCTTATTTTATTTGAAACCTACGATTTGCTCCTCGGCGGCAATCACATCTTCGACATACTTTTTGTAATTGAGGTATTCGGCCGTATCGATGTCATTCCAATCTAAAGTTACATCTCGGGTTACCTTTAATACATTGGGACTCACACTTTCAAAGCGCAAACTGTAGGAATGCCCTTTGTATTGATAGGTTTTACTCTCGGGAATCTCCGAAAACTTTTTGCCCGTGGGTATGGTCAAAATAACCTCACTGTGGTAGGCATTTGAATTTTCATACTTAAAGTACTGAATCGGATAGTTGCGTTTGTCAAGCGCTACGATATCACGCGTATACACCTTATCCAAGAAGGGAATTTCGGTAATTTTTAAGTTCCCTACATTTTGTAAACGCTCGGCTATGGTAAAACGCGTTTCAAATGTGATTCCTTTTTCAAACGTATCGTTTTGAATGGATTTTGCACTTTGGAAGGTTACATTTTTCTTTAATTTATTGTTGTAATCTTCTTCTATACGCTTTTTGCGAATGTCTTCCGTAGTCGCGTCGGAGAACAATTCATTGTAATAGGATTTGTTGGCGCCTTCAACGGTAAATGTATTGACAAAGGTTTTCACATTTTCATCTAAAGTCACTTCGGTTTTGGCGCGCGCCACATTGCGAAGGGCATTGTCAAAAGGAATTCGAATTATTTGGGACTTTTCATTCTCCGCTTTGTCAAATGAAATTACCAAAGCATTGGCCGTATACAAACTGCTAGGCAATGCTTTAAACGGTAAATACTTATCGGTCAATTCCAAGAAATGATCTTTTCCATCCAAAGTCACCCGCACGATACAATGGTTGAACTCATTGGTTGGAAGGGCCATGGATGAAAATCCGTTATCATTGGTCATCACCAAAACCAAATTCGCTTTTAACCCCGCTTGCTCGGCCAAAGCCACAAATAAGGTGGAAACATCTTTACAATCGCCCAACTTCGTAGTAATCGTTTTGGAGGGTTTTTGAGGCACGTGACCACTTTGACGGAAATCTTGAGAGCTGTACTTGATGTTGCTTTCAATATAGGTGTAAATCGCTTTGGCAATCGCTTCCTGAGACATGCCGGACACTCCTTTTGGGAAAATCTCGGCAAACGTTTTACGCGTCACTTTGTCTTGCTTTAATTGCTTTTTCACCAAATCCGAATACCAGTTAGAAATTTCTTTCCAACTCTTAATCGTTCCGATACGAATAGTATTGGTCAAATCCGAATTATCAGCAGCATAAGGTTCTTGCAAAGGCATCGCAGGAACATTCAAACGTTTGTACAAGGTGAGGTTCTTTCCGTTAATTTTCTTTTGCGTAGGCGTCACATTTCCATTGGAAAAATGGGTTAAAAACTGAACGTCTTGCGGATAAATAATCCCAAAAATCACCTCAACGGCAGGATAAAAACTATTGAAATAGCAGGACACATCAAAATCGCGGTAAAAACGTCCATACGAGTTTTCATAACGCTCATATTGAATATAAATCACGTCGCCAACTTTTAAATCGGTAAATACCAACGTTCCACTACCCTCTTCGGCAGGGACAATGGTACCGTCTTGTTTCACTACCTCTGACTTTAAAAGCGAATTGCGATACGATTGCAAATTGTATTCTTTCATTTCCTCGATTCCTTGCTCGGAAGTAATTTCATACAAGTAGGTCACTTTTGATTTGCGACCCCCTTCAGGAAGTACGTTGACAATGTATTCGTCCAACAAAACAGTTACTCCAAAATCGCCCTTTAACGTCGTATTACGGCGTTTTTTGATAATTTCATAAATGTCTTTGGAAGCCACTTCCTCAATTTCATCGGGTGTTTTCGTCATATCATACAACTGCTTACGCAAAGTGCTATTCCCCGAATTGTGGGTCAATGACTTACGAAAATACACCTCAGCTTCTTTGAGTTTGTTTTGGTTGTTGTAAATGGTTCCCTTTTGTTGCATCAAACGAAACGAATACGGGAAATTTTGCAAGGCCCGATCAATTTCAACCATCGCTTCATCATAGCGCTTTTCTTTGATTAATAAATCGGCATAATCATCGCGCATTCCATTATGGAAAGGATAACGGTCGGAGATTTCTTTGGTCAATCGCATCACATCTTCCTTGCGGTTGGCATCGTCATAGTAGGAAATCAAATTCTTTAGCGCGGTAAAATTCTCCCGCTTGGCCAACATTTCCTCCATCATAGCGATGGCTTTACTTTTATCGTTTTTCAACCGTTCGTAAACATTAATAAAAGAAGTGATGTAAAATTCGTTGTAATTTGAATTCGAAAACAATTCCTCTAGTTTGGTGGTCATCTGATTTAAATCGGATTTCCGTGAGGCGAGAATAAAGTCAAAAACCGTGTTGATGGCTTCCGATTTTACGGATTTCAATTTCTCTCTAAACTTTTCCAATTCAATGATGGAAGTCGAACGCAACCAATCGCTATCTTGAACTTTCATCAAGAAATTGTAATAATACCCTTCGTCGTTTACCTCAATATTCTTGGCTACTTCCTCCGATTTTTGATTCTCCTCGCGATTGTTCAAATTGGCAATTTGCATCACTTGAATCAAGGAAGACTTCGGATAGAGCTTCGTCAATTCTTCAATAATATCGGTCGCCAACTCGTTTTTACTATTGTTATTGTACGCTTCAAAAAGTAAAATCTTGTAGAGAACATTATCGGGATTTTGGGCCAATTTTTGTTTAAAAAAGGCTTCGTGCTCCACTTCCAATTCAACAGGATTGAGTTGCTCAAAGGTTGATTTTTGATAGGGTTTATACGTATTATATTTGTTTAATCCCTGAATTTCATTGCCTTGAGCGTCCAAAAGGGATGCAAAGAAATTGTCGTTAGATCCATCTGTAGAAATTTTCACCAACAAACGATTCATTCCTTGGGGCAACGTAAACTTCAACCGAAACGCATTCATATCGGTTGCGTCAACATCATTATTGCTGTAAATTTCGGTATCGTTTAGAAAGAACTTAATCGAACTACTTGCACCAAAATTCAAATACACTTCTTGCGCTTTGGGGTTGTCCAAAAACAATTGGGCGTACATGATTCCATCGCCATACTCGGCTTCGTTATTAAAAATATGATACCCTTCTCGATCGCGGTCAACAGGATTGTACCAGCCTACTTTTCCGTTGCTGTTGGCATCAAATAATTTGTCATTATTGGCATAAGTTTCGGGCTCGTATTCTGTATCAAAACCACTGTCATTTAGGTTTTCAAATACCCCACAGAATTGCCATGAATCCAATGCTTTCAATTTAACAATAGCTTTTTCAAAACCCGCAAAATCGCGACGGCGACGGTCACAGATGGCTTTAAAATAAATTACGATTGGGTCGGTTCCAAACAAGGGATGGGCGGCGAGTAAATCAATCTTTTTGTACGTGTACTCGTTGTAACCATTCCCATTGGGACTGTCCATCACATAAGGTTTATAGAAAATGGGGTACAAATACGCACGGTCTTTACAAGTCGCTAGAAATTGTTTGACAAAAGTATCATCAAAGGACATTTGCCCCATTTCGTGCGTTAAAATCGCATCGAGAATTAAATACTCTGCTTGCGTTTCTTTCTTGGATTTCAGCTCTTTATCAAAGAGTTTCCGTGCTTCTTCACGCTTGTTGGCGAGTAGTAAGTCCCATACTTTTTTTTCTGAAGTTTGGGCCACAAGACCTTGGACCAATACCAGGCAGATAATAACAATTTTTTTCATAAAGTAGTTTGGTTTCTAATCAAACGACAATATAGAAAGAAAATTGAATATCTTGTTAATTTTTATTTTCCAGTAAGGGAACAAATTTAAACTCACCCAATTCGTGCTTTTCAAACTGGGTTTCATTTTTTCGAATCAACAGGGTCATCACCTGTTCTTTTTCACCCACGGGAATCACGAGTCGACCGCCAATTTTTAACTGAGCCATCAAGGCTTGCGGTATCGAAGGGGCTCCGGCTGTAACGATAATACGATCAAAAGGCGCATGTTGAGGCAATCCTTTGTAGCCATCGCCAAACGACAAATGCTTGGGGCGGATACCCAATTTGGGAAGAAGCAAGGACGTGGCTTTGAAAAGTTCGTTCTGACGCTCTACCGAATATACTTTGGCACCCAATTTACAGAGCACAGCGGTTTGATACCCACTCCCCGTTCCGATTTCGAGGACTTTATGTTCTTTTTGAACTTGAAGCACTTGCGATTGAAAAGCAACGGTGTAGGGATGTGAAATGGTTTGTCCTGCGCCAATGGGAAATGCTTTGTCTTGGTAGGCAAAATCTTCAAATGAGGAGTTGAGAAATAAGTGGCGTGGAATTTGTCGAATAGCTTCCAAAACGGCAGTATCACTAATCCCTTTGGATTGTAATTGGGTAACCAATTGATTACGCATGCCTTGATGTTTTGGAGTGTCTTTCACAAAAAACTATTTTTTCGAGCGTAAAAGTACACGGAAATCCGCCAAGTTGCAAATGGAAAAGCACCTGAAAAATACAGCAAAAAATCGAGAATATTTTCTGACGCTTGCCCATGATTGTTTTTTGATTTATTGCTACTTTTGATAAAAATATCAAACTATGCTGAAAGTAGGCGTTCTCGGTGCAGGCCACTTAGGAAAAATTCACTTGCGACTTTTACAACAATCTGAAAAATACGAATTGGTAGGCTTTTATGATGAAAATGCCGACTATGCTGAAAAAATAGCTGCCGAATTGGGATACCACCGTTTTGACACCATCGCCAAACTGATTCATGCGGTGGATGTTGTCGATATTGTAACGCCAACCTTATCGCATTACAAATGTGCCAAAGTAGCTATTAAATCGGGGAAACATGTATTCATCGAAAAACCCATTGCTACTACGGTGGCCGAAGCAGAAGAAATTATTGCTTTAGCCCGTGAATATGGAGTTCAAGGGCAAGTGGGTCATGTGGAACGCTTTAACCCTGCCTTTCAAGCCGTTCGGGATAAAATTGAGAATCCCATGTTTATTGAAACCCATCGTTTGGCAGAATTTAATCCGCGGGGAACCGATGTGCCTGTTGTGTTGGATTTGATGATTCACGATATCGATGCGATTCTCAGCGTTGTTAAATCTAAAGTGGTCGCGGTACACGCCAGTGGGGTATCGGTTTTAAGTCAGTCGCCCGATATTGCCAACGCTCGTTTGGAATTTGAAAACGGTTGCGTCGCCAACATCACTTCAAGTCGAATTTCGATGAAAAACATGCGTAAGTCGCGCTTTTTCCAAAAAGATGCTTACATCTCCGTAGATTACCTCGATAAGGTTTGCGAAGTTGTAAAAATGAAAGAAGCTCCTGAAAATCCCGGGGATTTTGATATGATTTTGCAAAATGCGGAAGGCGAACGGAAACAAATTTACTTCGATAATCCTGCTGTAGCGCCCAACAATGCTATTTTGGAAGAATTGGAAACCTTTGCAGAGGCCATTCAAAACCATACTACACCTGTGGTTACGCTTGAAGATGGAACCGAGGCGTTACGCGTGGCTTACCAAATTATTGAAGCGATGGAGCGTCAGAAATAAGAGGCTCATTTTAAAAACAAAAACAAAACAAACTAAGATAAAATACGAATGAAAACAGTTGCAGTTATTGGTGCAGGAACGATGGGAAATGGCATTGCTCATACCTTTGCACAAAGCGGATTCACCGTAAAATTGATTGATATTTCTGAAAAATCTTTGGAAAAAGGGATGCAAACCATCGCCACCAATTTGGATCGTATGGTAGCCAAAGGAAGTATATCTGAGGAAGACAAACACAAAACCATTGGCAACATAATTACTTACACCGACATGAAAGACGGTGTGGTCGGCGTTGATTTGGTGGTTGAAGCCGCTACGGAGAATGTAGGTTTAAAGCTGAATATTTTCAAACAATTAAGTGATTTGTGTGCGCACAACGTCATTTTAGCCACCAATACCTCTTCTATTTCCATCACCCAAATCGCGGCCCAAGTCGTGCACCCCGAACGGGTTATTGGAATGCATTTTATGAATCCCGTACCGATTATGAAGTTGGTGGAAATTATTCGCGGGTATAGTACCTCCGATGAAGTAACCAAAATCATTATGGATTTATCGGTGCAATTGGGTAAAATTCCCACTGAAGTCAACGATTATCCTGGCTTTGTCGCCAACCGAATTTTAATGCCCATGATCAATGAAGCCATTGAGACCTTATACAATGGTGTGGGCGGCGTTTATGAAATTGATACCGTTATGAAACTTGGTATGGCACACCCGATGGGTCCCTTGCAATTGGCGGATTTCATCGGATTGGATGTGTGTTTGTCCATACTGAATGTTATGTATGATGGTTTCAAAAACCCGAAATACGCCCCCTGCCCCTTGCTAGTTAACATGGTCATGGCGGGTAAATTGGGTGTAAAATCAGGTGAAGGTTTTTATGATTATAGCGAGAGTAAAAAAGCAGAAAAAGTCGCTAAGCAGTTTTTGAAGTAGACTTTAGACGTTAGTCGTTAGATGTTAGACTTTAGTCGTTAGCACAACGAACTCATAATTCATAATTCATAACTCATAATTCATAATTTATAATTTATAATTCAAAATTCAAAATGTCCACCCTGCTCCCTTTCAAAGCGGTTCGGCCCGTAGCGGATAAAGTTGCTCTAGTGACGTGCCGAAATTACGACGATTACAGTCCGGCTGAATTGGCAGCATGGCTCAATTTTAATCCCTATTCGTTTTTGCATGTCATCAACCCAGCCTACATGTATGCCCAAAAAATCACCTTAGACAAACGGTTCAAAGGCGTGGCGCATAAATACCAGGACTTCAAAGAGGATGGCATTTTCGTCTCCGAAGACACGCCCGCCCTGTATTTGTATGAGATTCAAACGAAAAACCAAACCTTTACAGGCATTGTAGGGGGCACTTTGATAGAGGAATATAAAAAAGAGGTCATCAAAAAGCACGAAGATACCTTGCAATACCGGGTGGAATTGTTCAAAGATTATTTGCATCAAACCGGATTTAATACCGAGCCCGTTTTGATCACTTATCCCGACCGTGAGACATTAAATTCCTGGATCGACCAGAAAAAACAAGAAGCACCGCTTTACCATTTTTCGACAACCAACAAAGAGAAACATACGCTTTGGCGCATCGATCACCCCGAGGAAATTCAATGGATTCAAACGCAATTTGAGGCTATCCCCGAACTTTATATTGCCGATGGTCACCACCGTTCGGCTTCGGCTGAATTATTGTATGATGAAGTAGGTGATGAACACCATCCCAACGTAAATGCTTTTATGAGTTTTTTAATCGCCGAAAGCAATGTAAAGATTTACGAGTTTAATCGAATCATCCGCGATTTGAACGGCCATTCTCGCGAAGCATTTCTAGAAGCCTTAGAGGCCCATTTTATCCTCAAACCCAAGGGACAAGAATTGTGGAAACCCCAGGATAAGTTTGAATTTGGCATGTATTTGGATGGCAATTTTTACGCCTTATTTTACAAACAAGAGCATCCCAATGCGGGACTTTTAGAAAATTTGGACGCGCAAATTCTGTACGATTATGTTTTGCATCCCATTTTGGGTATTGAAGATCTTCGCAATGATGAACGTATTGAATACTTGCCGGGAAAACAATCGTTACTGACTTTGAAAGAATTGGTCGATGAAGGAGAATTTGAAGTAGGGTTCATGCTCTACCCTTCGGATATTGCTGAAATCAAAGCTTTAGCCGACCAAAAATTGATTATGCCACCAAAGAGTACGTATATCGAACCTAAATTTCGAAGTGGCCTGTTGGTCTATGAATTATAACCCCAAACGCTATGCGGATCGCCGAAAACATCCAGAATATCAAAGCCGCACTACCCCCTGAAGTTACGTTGGTAGCGGTGTCGAAGACCAAACCTGTAAGCGACCTGATGGAAGCCTATGCGGCAGGGCAACGCATTTTTGGTGAAAATAAAATCCAAGAAATGACGGAAAAATGGGAGCAACTTCCCAAAGACATTGAATGGCACATGATAGGGCATGTACAAAGCAATAAAGTCAAATATATGGCTCCTTATGTGGCATTAATCCACGGCGTAGACAGTTTGAAATTATTGCAAGAAATCAACAAACAAGCGGCAAAAAATAACCGTGTTATCGACTGCTTACTCCAAATCCACATTGCCGAAGAAGAGACCAAATTCGGCTTGGATGCTAGCGAACTCGAAGCAATTCTAAACGCAGCGTCATTTCATAGCCTGCAAAATATTAAGGTCATCGGACTCATGGGGATGGCCACATTTACCGAGGACAACGCACAGATTCAAAAAGAATTCCAATTTTTAAAATCGCTTTTTGACCAGTATCAATCGGTTCAATGGCCCAATTTCCAACTTCAAACTCTTTCCATGGGGATGTCGGGCGATTATCAACTGGCTATAGACTGCGGTAGTACCATGGTGCGTATTGGGAGTAGCATTTTTGGTGTTCGTAACTATTCATAAATCCTTGACGCTAAAAGCCTACTTGCCTTTTTTCGTATCATGGAAAGGTGTATTTTTGTGTCAATTATAAACGTAACACAAACGGTATTGCATTAACATTGTATTGTATACTCGACATAGAAACTACCGGCGGCCAATACAACGAAGAAGGCATTACCGAAATTGCTATCTACAAATTTGATGGACATGAGGTTGTCGATCAATTTATTAGCTTAGTCAATCCCGAGATACCTATCCAACCCTTTGTGGTGAAGTTAACGGGGATCAATAATGCTATGCTTCGCAGTGCTCCCAAATTTTTTGAAATTGCCAAACGCATTATCGAAATTACTGAAGGCTGTATCGTTGTTGCGCACAATGCCTCTTTTGATTATCGCATTCTTCGCACGGAGTTCCAGCGATTGGGGTACGAATTTAAGCGTCCCACTTTGTGCACGGTAGAATTGTCCAAAAAATTAATTCCCGACCAAGTATCGTACAGTCTTGGTAAATTAGTTCGTGCTTTGGGCATCCCAATGGCCGACCGTCACCGCGCGAGTGGTGATGCCATGGCTACCGTGAAATTATTTAAACTACTGCTCGCCAAAGACACCGAAAAAGAAATTCTCAAAGGATTGGTGAAAACCGAAATTAAGTCGGGACTTTCCCCAAAACTTCTCGATATCGTGGAAGCCCTACCTACAAAGACAGGAATTTATTACATCCACAATGAAAATGGCGATTTGATTTATATTGGGAAAAGTAAAAACATCAAAAAACGGGTGAACCAACATTTTACGGGGACGACCAGCAAAAGCAAAAAAATTCAACGCGAAGTGTTTGCCGTCACCTATGAAGAAACGGGCAGCGAACTCATTGCTTTGCTCAAAGAAAGTGAAGAAATCAAGATAAACAAACCCATTTACAACCGGGCGCAACGCAAAAGTATTTTTCAGTGGGCCTTGTATGAAGTCCTCAACGATCAAGGGTATTTAGGTCTTTCACTTCAAAAAGCCGACGGGCGAAAAAAAGAAATTACGGCTTTCAGTAGTGTTCAAGAAGGGAAAAACTATCTATTTCGTATCACCGAAAAATTCCAACTTTGCCAAAAAATCAATGGGTTGTATGAAACCCAAAACAGTTGCTTTCAGTACAAAATTAAAGAGTGTGCTGGGGCTTGTATTGGTGTCGAAGCCCCCGATAGTTACAACGTTCGTGTCGAAGCTTACCTTGAAGAAACGCAATTGGGCAACCAAACCCTTGTGGTTATCGATCGCGGCCGACGTACCGACGAACGCAGTGCTGTTTTAATTGAAAATGGCATTTACAAAGGGTATTGTTTTTACGATTTGAATTACCAAATTCACAACCTCGAAATTTTAAAAAATCTAATCATCCCGATGCAAAACAACCGGGATACACGCTCCATTATTCAGGGTTATTTGCGCCGTAATAAAGTCTTGAAAGTGCTCACATTTTAATTTTTATGAAGGGCTACTGAAAAACAACATCTCCCCTCATTGTTGGTAAGCCTTTGATTTGACGTAAAATTTTAAATCGCATCCAAACCAAAATTACCTGTCAATAGAACCATTTTGCTACCTTTGAACCCATGCAAGCGCCTCCTCTTTTAATTACGGTTATCGGTCCCACGGCCATCGGGAAAACAGCTCTGGCCATAGCATTAGCAAAGCATTTTGGCAGTGAAATCTTATCCTGTGACAGCCGTCAATTTTACAAAGAAATGCGCATCGGTACCGCAGTTCCTAGCCCCGAAGAACTTGCAGCCGTACCCCACCATTGCATCCAACATATTTCGATACAGGATACCTATAATGTGGGCAACTTTGAAACGGAAGCATTGCAATTGCTAAACCAACTGTTTCAAAAAAATCCAATTCAAATAATGGTAGGAGGATCGGGTCTGTATGTTGATGCGGTCTTGCACGGCTTTGATGAATTTCCAGCTCTAGAGGGGACAATCCGCGAAACGATAAACCAACGCTTTGAAGAAGAAGGTTTGGCCTATTTGCAAGAAACTTTGCAGTCCTTGGACCCGCACTACTTCACCAAATTGACGGCTGAGAATCCGCAAACCCTACAAAATCCACAACGGATGAAACGTTTTGTCGAAGTTTGCTTAGGCACGGGAAAACCCTACTCCTCCTTTATTGGAAAAAAAGAAAAGGTGCGTCCCTTTCAGTGGATTTGTATCGGATTGGAAGCCGAACGCCACGAATTGTACGACCGTATCAATCGGAGAGTGGATCACATGATGGCCGACGGACTTTTGGAAGAAGTTCGTGCCCTCTACCCGCAACGCCACTTAAACGCCCTTCAAACGGTAGGTTATCGCGAATTATTTGCTTATCTAGAGGGTGATGTGGACTTGCAAACTGCTATTGAAAATATCAAAATGAATACCCGCCGATTTGCGAAACGACAAATGACCTGGTTCAAGCGCGATCCTGAGACGCTTTGGTTTCCTTACACCACTCCATGGGAAGAAATTGTTAAATCGTTGCCTTTTTCTACCCAGCAACGCAACCTATAACGTTTGAATTCATCTTCTTTATAAACCTTTATTTATGCGATTACTTAGTGGCTTACTCCTCTTGTTTTTGGCCGGTTGTGGCATTCCTTATGACGGAGAAACAATTATCAATATCGAAGGACGTGTTGTCGATGCGTACAACCAACCGCTCCCAAACCAGCGAGCCTACCTCGGAGCTTCGTATGGTGACGATGGGTACGATACTGCCACCTACAAAACCGTGACCGATGGACAAGGTGCTTTCCGCTTAACGCTATTTCGACCGAATGAGGGGGCTGAGTTGATTTTTGAAGAAAACAGTACGTATTTGCCCTTGTTTTGTACTGGATTGCATACATCCAACTTTTCTGGATTGCAATGGAATCTCGGAACACTTGTACGGTATAAAGCCACTGACTTGGTTTCGGTGACTATTGTTGTCAATACGGTGAATCCGAATAGTATTTTGGAGCAATTAAAACTTACGGGGATGATTTATACTCCCAACTATGATTTTAATACCCTCACCACAGGAGACCCGATTTCGTTGGATTATCAAGTGCGAAAAAATCAAACCTGTACGTTGCAGTATAAAGTCAAAAATGGACTCACCCAACAAGTGTCCGAATTAACTGTACCCCTTGTAATTGCTGAATCGAATGTAACCTACACCTTAAATTTATGAAACGAAAATGCCTAACAATGATACTTGTCGTTTGGAGTAGTCTTGGACTTCAGGCGCAAAAAGTAAAAAAACAACCTTGGATTGATTTCAATCCCGCTTTTCGTTTTGGGTTTCAGTATCCTCAGTTGGTTGGTTCCAATTTTTTTGCCGACGATTTAACCGAATCCTTAGGATTTCATACCAGCTTGTCTCTAGTTAAAATAGCCAATTTTAGGGCTACCGTAGGGTGGGAATTGCAAGGCTACCGCAATAACAATCCGAATCGGATTGGCAATTTTAGTCATATTCAATCGAGCACTGCCCTATTTCAAGTTGAATATGAACATCCGCTTAACGGACGGTGGGTGTTGAATCCAACGCTGGCGTACGGCCAAAGTCGGATTACCTATCGGGCCACGCGAAGCGGCACAACCCTTGCCCGTCAAAGTTGGGAAGAAATACGCTTGGGATCGTATGCGAATTACAGTTTTGATAAAACCTTTGTAGGGTATGTCGGATTGCATTATGCTTTTTTATACAATAGTGACATCAAGGCGTCTCCCGCCGATGAGGATTATTTTGGAAGAGGAAATAAACTCGTACTTTCGCTGGGCATTTTAATTCACTAATATGGCTATATCGCCTCAGTTTACGTCGCGCTATGCGCAAGAATGGACCATTACTTTTTTACAGTGTTATCCCAATGGGATGCTGAAATACACCGATTTGTGCAATCTTTTACAACTCACGGCAGGAGCACATGCCGATCTGGGCGGACTGAGTTATCGGGCCATGCAACGCCACCATCAGGCGTGGGTGTTGAGCAGGATGCGGGTCGAAATAAACGCTTTGCCCCGCTGGCAAGATACCGTCACCGTGAAAACCTGGATTCATGCTTTGGAGAATTCGCGCTCGACCCGTTGTTTGGAGTTATGGCACGGCGATGAGAAATGGGTAAGTTGTGAAACCTATTGGGCGGTTTTGAATACCCAAACCCGTCGCCCTGACACGCTAGCATTACCCAATGATCATTTTGTGCGCTATGACGAGCGCGCAACAGTTCTACCCACCCAAAAAATAGCATTGCCGAGTTCGCTTGAAACGGTTGAAAACTACCGTATTCGGGTATCTGATTTGGATATCGTGAATCATGTCAATAACGTAAAATACTTGGAATGGTGTTTGAATCATTGCGATCCGCATCGTTTGTTTGAAAGACGTTTGCGGGCTTTTGACATGAATTTCATGCGGGAAATGCATTTAGGTCAAGAAGCCGAAATCGGGCACCACGAGGGCGTCTTTGTTGTGTCGCATGAAGGAAAAAATTGTTTCGCGTTGGCGATGGACTGGGTCGATTGATGCAGGATGTCGCGCCGGGATAGACGTGGAAAGTTCGCCTTAACGGCCCAACGAGCAAAACCCCGAAAACAAGGCGACCTTGTGAAGCCCTTGTTTTCGGGATTTTTTTTTGCTTTGGGGCGGTGGGCGACTTGAAACAGATAGCCCGAAAAGCGCCCAAAAAAAATCCCCATCGTACGACAGGGACTGGAATTATTTTTTGACTACCAAACGGAATCCTTCGCCGTGAATGTTGAGGATTTCGACATTAGGATCGTCTTTTAAATATTTACGCAATTTGGCGATATATACGTCCATACTTCGCGAGGTAAAATAATTGTCATCGCGCCAGATTTTGGTCAGTGCCAATTCGCGCGGCATCAAGTCCTCGACATACAACGCTAAAAGTTTCAACAACTCATTTTCCTTCGGTGAAAGTTTGATCGGCTCTTCGCCAGGGAAGGTAAGAAAGCGCAATTTGGAGTTCAAATGAAACTTCCCGATAGTGAATTCGAACTGTGTATTTTCGGCCTTGGTTTCGGACGATTTACGTTGCATAATCGCTTTGATTTTCATCAACAAGACTTCGGAATCGAAGGGTTTATTGAGGTAATCATCGGCGCCCACTTTATAGCCTTTGAGAACATCCTCTTTCATGGTTTTGGCGGTTAGGAAAATCAGCGGAATTTCTTTGTTTTTCTCGCGAATTTCTTTGGCCAAGGTATACCCATCTTTGTAGGGCATCATGACGTCTAATATACAGAGGTCGTAGGTATCTTTTTTGAATTTTTCGAAGCCTTCCATACCGTTTTTGGCCAGGGTCACTTCAAAGTCGTTGAGGGTTAAGTAGTCTTTGAGGATGGCACCAAAATTTTGGTCGTCTTCTACAAGTAGGATTTTTTTTGTCTCTTTTTCCATGGTAATCTAGTTTATCAGTGGGACTTTAATGATGAATGTACTTCCTTTTCCTTTTTCGCTTTCCACGAAGATTTGGCTGTTGTGATCGTCCACTATTCGCTTCACATACGCCAAACCTAACCCGTGTCCTTTTACGTTGTGCACGTCACCGGTGTGTTCGCGATAGAATTTTTCAAAAATTCTTTTTTGAGCGGTTTTGCTCATTCCTATCCCATTATCCTTTATTTTAATCAGTATAAAATCCTTTATATTTTCAGTGCGTATTTCTATAACGGGTTCTTCGGTAGAATATTTTATGGCGTTATCCAAAATATTAACAATTACATTTGTGAAATGTACATCGTTGAGTAATACGGTGCTTCGGGTTGCTTCACAATGACTTTGAATGCTACCGTTGCGATTTTCTACGATTAAATTCACGTGCTCAATAGCATCATCAATAATTTCATGGATGTCACGAGGCTCTTTGCTGATGTCGAGCTCTTTCTTTTCGAGCTTGGAAATTCGTAGAACGTTTTCTACTTGTGCATGCATTCGTTTATTCTCGTCGCGAATCATTTGAAGGTAACGAAAAACTTTCTCCTTGTCTTCGATGACTTTGGGATTTCGAATGGCATCGAGGGCCAAGTTGATGGTTGCAATCGGTGTTTTGAACTCGTGTGTCATGTTGTTGATAAAGTCCGTTTTGATTTCAGAAATCTGACGTTGTTTAATCAACTGATGCAATGCATTGGCATACGCAATAATGATGATGAGTGTAAAAACGATGGACAACAGCGTAATGGCTAAAATTTCGGAGAAGAGGAACTTCTTCTTTTGGGGAAAATTTACCAAGAGGTTGTACCGGTTGTGACCGTCGTTATCGATAAGAATCGGAATAGAATAGGTGGAATACTTATCGTAATTAAAATGCTCTGATTTGATTTTGGTCGCTAAGCCGTTGCTGTAGACATCAAATTCAAAAGGAGTATTGATTCCGTATTCTTTAAGTTCGGCGTTGAGCAAATTCTTAAGTTGAGCTACCGTAATTCGCTCTTGAATCGGTTTTTGTGCGGCTACGTCTTTGTAGGCGATTTCAAACTGAACATCTTGGAGAATATCTACAGTACCGTCGCGCTCGATCGAAATATCGGGCGTCATTTTATTCTGAAAGCCTTTGTCCTCGAATTCTTTACCGTTGAAAACAGTAGTTTTTCGCTTGGTGGTAAAGTTTTTTACGGTTGTACTATCATCATTTTTATCAAAGAACGACTGCATGATATAATAATCCTCCATCGTAATGCTGTTGGAGTAGATTATGGTTTGATTTGTTTTCTTGTTTCGCTGTACGTATTTATACTCCAAAAAATCTTCTTTTTGAGGAAGTTTACCCGTACTGTCCTTGAGTTGGTTATAGCGATTTAAAAACGAGTATTTCTCTTGTTTTTCGAGCTTTTCGGCTACATTTCCGAGGACTTGCTTCACATGAAATTTGAATTGTTCTTCGCTTTTTTCCAGGGAACTGTTGAACCAATATACCTGTACCAAAATGATTCCCAAAAGGGAAATACTCATTAAGAAAACCAGGAGGCGAAAAACAAATTTATTCATCACCTCAAAATTAAGATTTTAACATTTGGAATGTTAATGTATTAACCAAACATTAACACAGGCGTGTTTTATTGCTTTTTTTTCAAAGAAATGAGGATTTCCTCGATTTGGTGCTTGGTTTCTTCAAAATTTTCATTTTGAATGACATACTGACTGCGTGCGGCACGTTCTTCGTCGGAGAGTTGATTGTTAATTCTTTGTAGTATTTTTTCTCGGGTAGTTTGATCGCGTTTCAACACACGAGCGATGCGTAATTCTAAAGGAGCGGTAATGGTAATTACGGCATCGCAATCTTTATAGCTTCCGCTTTCAAAAAGGATGGCTGCTTCTTTAAATACAATGGGTTCGCGTTGGTGTGCAATGAGCCACTGCTCAAAATGCTTTTTTACTGCGGGATGCACGATGGCATTGAGTTGTTTGAGCTTTTCGGGATTATTAAAAACAACGGCTGCCAACTGTTCCCGGTTTAATTTTCGTTCTTCATTGTAAATCTCCTCTCCAAAACAAGTGGCAATTTGGGCCACAATTTCGGGAAAATCCATTACTTTTTTGGCCTCGAGGTCAGAGATATACACGGGATATCCTTTGGCGATGAGATACTGGGCAAGTGTAGTTTTCCCGCTTCCGATTCCTCCTGTTAAACCGATAATTTTGGTTTTTACAGGGGTGGTATCTACGATTTTCTGCAGAGGAGCTATGAATTTATCCAATGCCTTTTCGACCGACTTATGAATTGGTTCTTCGGCTTCTTTGTGAATATGAATTTCTTCGGTGAGACGGGCTTCTTTGGTGGTAAAAAACAATTCAGGAAAAGCCTCTTGCGGATTTTTTTTAAGCCAATGGATTCGATAATGGGATAAAAGAAAGCCGCTTCCATATCCTTTAAACTGTTTCCACACCGCAACAATTGAGAGTAGGCCGATCCATGGATTGCGGTTTTGAATGGAAGATACCAGAAAAATTAAGGCAAAATACCCCATATACATTCGCATGCCCCAATCCCACAAAAACAATAACCCTAAAAAGGAAACCAAGAGACCCGCCATAAACAGGGTCGGAAACCAAAAGGTTATCTTGGCATATTCGGGATACCAACGGTTTAAAATAGGGCGTGCTTTACCGAATTTATGGACTTGTAGACTAAATTTATCCCAATCAATCCGGCGTTTGTGAAAGACGTAGGCCTTTTTAAACAAACGCGTTTTGAATCCCATTTTCCACAACCGTATGGACAAATCAGGATCTTCACCGGGATGTATATTTCCGAAACCTTTGGAGGCTTCGAAGGCTTTTTTGGAAATCCCCATATTAAAACTACGGGGTTGGAACTTATCAATTTTCTCCGAACCACCTCGGATACCACCGGTAGTTAAAAAAGAGGTCATGGCAAAATTGATCGCCCGCTGAATCGTTGAGAATGACTTCAGGGCTTGGTCGGGTCCTCCAAAACAATCGACATAATTGGATTGTAATTCTTTGACTACCTCGGCCATATAGTGTGGGGGAATAATACAATCGGAATCAAAGATGATAAAATAATCCCCCTTGGCCACTCGCATCCCAAAATTTCGGGAGTCGCCGGGACCCGAATTGGTTTTGTAATAATAGGACAACTGCAATTTTTGCGCATATTTTTGCACCACGGCTTTACAATCAATACTGGATCCATCTTCTACAATAACGACTTCAAAGTCGGGAAAGGTGGATTGCACCAAACTTGAAAGAAGCTCATCGATTTCGTCAGGTCGATTGTATACAGGGATAATGATCGAAAACTGCATTCCTATTTTTTTGGCAAATATACTCGATACCAAAAGAAAATGTCCCGAAGTATCGGGACATTTTTAAGGATAAAAGTAGGATAAAATTATTGTTTTATTACTTTAAGTGTTTTTACCTGTTGATTTACAGTGGCACGAACCAAGTAGGTTCCGGCAGGTAATGACGAAAGATCAATTTGCGAAGCCGTGGCTTGAATGGTTTGTGACCAAACAGATTGACCTAACATTGTAACTACTTCAATACGATCAATAGGCTCAGAAGCGGTTACTTGCAAGATATCTTTCACAGGATTTGGATAAGCGGTAAACTGTACATCGTTGAACCCAACCGTGTTTAAAGAAGCATCATAAACCGAAAGTCCAAAGTTACCTTGTCCACCGTTATACCCGAATGCACGAACCAATACGGTAACCCCAGGGGTAAGTCCGGTGAGTACTAATCTAGAATGACCTACAGCTACTTCTGGAGCGCCATCATCATCACAACCTACAGCCGTTAACACGGCACAGTCGCCAATGTACGCTTGAAGTACAGTATCAATTCCGGCACCTCCTGAAGAAGTACCTGCAGTTTCAATAGTAGCATTTCCTGAGGCAGGAACCACAAAACTATACCAAACATCTTTTCCTGACGTGGCAAATCCAAAAGCACCACATGACGGAGCAGGTGTTTCGGTACTTAAGGTTGCCCCCAAGTTACTTGTATCGATATCTTGATCGGCATATACCCCACCAACAGTTAACGCAGTAGGTGTGGCACAAGAATCATTGTTGGGAACCGGTGGCGGCGTTCCACAAGTAATTGCACGAGTACGCCCATCTTGATTATCGGTACATTGGTCATCAGCGTGGGTAATAAAACGAATAACTCCTGTTACGGTAGCCGTCCAGGTTACTGGAGTTATACCCGAAGTATAGGCCAGCGTAGCGTCAGCATTAGCGATGGTGATAAAATCTGATGCTATTGAACTTGTAAACGTATACTGTTCTCCAGCTGTCACATTTACATTAGAATATTCTCCTGCCCAACCAACTGTGGTGATGGCTTGTGCCGTTCCAGTACAAGTGGGTGTAAAGGTTTGGGTAGGATAAAGACCGTTAGGTGTATCCAGACATACCGTAGTTGCACAGATATCATTTACGGTAATTGCCAAACGAGTAATACTTTCACATCCCAATTCATTTTGAGAAGCGAAATAGGTTGCACCATCCACCAAAGGAGTTGACGTTGGAAGAACATTTCCGCCTGTTGCACTGTCATACCATACAATTTGCGTACCTACAACTGATAAATCGTCGATAGTTCCAGTAGTACAATAATCTTGTGTAGGATTTCCTGAGGGTGCAGCTGAGGGTGCTGAAACGACCAATACCAATTCAACAATTGAAGCACAACCTAAACTATTTTGTCCTACTACAAAGATTGTCTCGCCGTTGGAGGCTACATAAGCGGTAGGATTAGGAATTTCATTCACGAGATTTTCAGCATCGAATAAATCCAAATAAAAGCTATAGGTTAGACCCGTTTCATTGGAAATTAAAGAAATTGCACTGGTCAAATCTACTACTTCAGTTTGATTATTATTCAAATCACACAAAGTTAGCGACGCATCTGATAATACAGGAAGCGGAACAATATCCACTGTAACCTGTAAACGTTGAAAACTCTCACAATCAAGAGTCTGCGATGCGTAATACGATACTCCATCCACCAAAACTGTAGAAGCACTTAGTGGGGTACCTCCAGTTGGTGTTGCATACCACTGAACAGCGGTTCCATTGGCAAATAAATTGGCAACAGTAAATCCGTTTCCACAAAAACTTGCAATAGCATCTCCCGTTGGAGCTGGCGTTGTTGAAGCACAATCGTAGGCCGCAATAAGGAATTCACCAAAAGAATCGTTTAGGTACTCCCAAGCATTAACGTACAAAACTTGCCCCGGATTTAATCCGTTTAAACTGATTAATGAAAAGTTTCCATTGGTACTGCTATCATCATCGCAAGCGAGTAGTGTTAGCGCCCCACAAGTTCCTGAATAAACTGCCATTCCAGTATCGGTAACGGCACTACCCGACAAAGCATTTGTTTCCAAAGTCACACTTCCTGAAGCAGGAACCGTCACGGTAAACCAAACATCGCCTCCAGCAAATGCAGCACACCCCGGTGCAGGCGGATTAGAGTTAGTTGCAGAAACGTTTGTAGTTGTAATTGGAATGTTGTTAACATTTGTTCCGACAGTTAATGCAGTTGCATTAGCACAATCGTCATTGGCAGGAGGTGGAATCAACGTTCGGAATGAAAACGGACCTGTCCAAAGACTTGACTCATTGGGGTTACAAATCGCACTAATATAAACATCATACAAAGTGTTAGGACTTAAACCAACCAATACATAGGGATTAACAGTTACTACTGTTCCAGATCCAGCTGTTGGTGCTGTTCCTCCATTAGGAGTGACATAAATTGCCCATTGTGTCTCCGTACAACCGGCGGTCCAACCAATAGTAACAGTTGTCGTTGTCACATTGGTTGTAATAATATTGGAGGGTTGAGGACAAGCTACCGCAGTAGTTATGGTAACATCGTAATCTTCTGTTTCTCCATAACCATACGAAGCACAGGGATCAATTGTATTTCCTGGCGTATTCCATACATCACGAATACGCATACGATGCGTTCCTAGCGGAGGATTACAAGCTAACGTTATGGTAAACGTCGCTGTACCATTGGCTCCAATAGCCGCCGTTGTAAAACCAACACGCTCATTGGTTTCAAACACTCCATTATCGTTATAATCAATCCAAGCGGCCATGTTTTGGTTACCAAATGTTCCCACGGTTACTGAAACTGTATACGTTCCTCCGGCTTGTAAATCAGCGGTAAAGTTAGGCTGCCCTGTAAAATAGGTATAAGCGGGATTCACAGGATTGGTACCTGAGTTATTTGCCAAAGTAGTACCATTGATTACAATATTTGAAATCAAATCGCCATCGGTTTTTCCAACGGTATAAATGGGCACACAATAACAAGCATTTGGTGCGGTCATTCCCACTAAAATGGGTGTACTTTCAGCACTCTGCCCAGAAGCGGTACAGGTTACCACGCATTTGTAATACGTTGCTACAGTTTGTGACGCCGTATAGGCTTCTGCATTTGAAATTCCAGTAGCATTGGTATACGTAACATTATCGGTTGAAACCAACCATTGGTAGGTCACCCCCGACCCGGACGTCGCATTTTGTAATGTCACATTGAAAGGAACACCCGAACATGCTGTAGCACTTGGAACAATCGTATTCCCTGGATTAGGGGCTCCTGTACAAGATGGAGGTGGTGTCCAAGCAAAAGTCAATCCCGAAGCTGGTGCAATGGTATTGGAGAGTAATACTGTAGCCGTAGCCGTAGTTCCTGCCGTGGTCGCATTCCAATCGGTAGCAGTACTTCGGTTAGAAAAGTTAGAAGCAGGCGTGTTGGGTGCCGCTCGTAAACCACAATCAGCTGTAGTAGCTGTAGCGTTATTGGTCATTGTTCCATACACAATGGAAACGGCGTTGGTTGTTTCTTGTAGACGAATCTGAAAATTAAATGAATCGCCCAAAGCCAAGTACTTGGCATAATTTTTCCACTGTACTACCAGAACACGATTAGGCGCAGTTCCGATTAATTCATAGCGAATTTCAGACCCCGCTTGGGCTTGTAAATCGCGTGAAAAACCAGCAATTCGCGCTACTCGATTACTGGCTACCACTGTACTCGTTGAAGAGAGTGGTGTGTATGATGAAGAGGAGTTCATGTCCACCGCTGGCGTAAACGTTGATGACCCTAAAGAAATCCATCCGTTGGTATTCACAGCAAAACGGTCATAGGTTGTACCGTTAAATACAAAATTGAATCCGATGGGTAATCCCACACCTGTGAAAGCATTCCCCCCCAGAGGAACAGCCGGATCCAAGAATCGTTCATCATCGCTTGCTGTGTTTCCAAGAACAGTCCCTCCGGAAATAGCCGAATACGTGCCATTACTTTGTGAAAAAGTATACTGACTTAACGTTTGACTAAATCCCAACTGTAGAAACAACAACAACGCTAAAGTCATTGTAATTTTCTTCATAAAATACTTTGTTAGGTTTAATTTTTTGCGAGTTAAAAGTAGCCAAAAAAAAACAGCCTGAAAAAATATTCAGGCTGTGGGTATGTTAAAGTTTAAAATTACTAGGAAATACTGGGAATGGATACCACTTCATTTACATCGGCTAGATAGTCCACTCCTTCAAATCCGAATCCAAATAAATTCAGAAAATCATTTTTATAACCGGCTAAATCGCCCAATTCCACAAGTGATTCAGTAGTGGCTTCCTCCCACAAACGGGCAACTTCTGCCTGAACATCGTCACGCATTTCCCAATCATCGATACGAATTCGATTCTCAGCATCGAGGGAAATCGGAGTTCCCGCATACAAACGTGCACGATA
The DNA here is from genome assembly GCF_900129405.1 of Flavobacterium fontis. Classification (GTDB taxonomy): domain Bacteria; phylum Bacteroidota; class Bacteroidia; order Flavobacteriales; family Flavobacteriaceae; genus Flavobacterium; species Flavobacterium fontis. The sequence continues at coordinate 127,419 of NZ_FQVQ01000005.1, forward strand.
CAAGCGGTCCATTTGCTCGATACAGCCTTCATGAATCCCTTCCCGTTTCATAATTTTATACAATAAAGAAATATAGAGCGGGATAACGGGTATAGCCGAACTTGCTTGCGTCACCAAAGCTTTATTGACAGAAACGTATGCTTTTCCCCCTAGTGCCTGTAGTTGCTCAGTGATGGTTGCTGCTGTAGCCTCCAAATGATCTTTTGCGCGACCGATGGTTCCGTTACGATAAACCGCTTTGGTTACCTCAGGACCGATATACGAATACGCCAAAGTCATAGCGCCTTCAGCAAGTACCCCTGCTTTTTGCATGGCGTCCATCCACATACTCCAGTCCTCGCCGCCCATAACTACAACCGTATTGTCAATGTCTTCTTGCGTAGCGGGTTCGATGGAGACTTGAGTTACATTACCCGTGTGAAAATCGACTGTTTTATTGGTAAATGTACCTCCAATTGGTTTTAATGCCGAACGGTGTAAAACTCCTGTCGTTGGATGCATCCGTACCGGGGAAGCTAAACTGTAAATCACTAAGTCCACCTGACCCAAATCGGCTTTAATGGTTGCAATGGTTTGCGCTTTGATGTCCTCCGAAAAAGCATCGCCATTGATACTTTTGGCATACAATCCTGCAGCATGAGCTTCTTGTTCAAACGCCGCTGAATTATACCACCCTGGTGAAGCTGTTTTTCCTTCGGTTCCGGGCTTTTCAAAAAAGACACCAATGGTAGACGCGCCACATCCAAATGCACTTGTAATGCGAGAAGCCAAACCAAAACCGGTTGAGGCTCCTATGACCAATACACGTTTTGCTCCGTCAATTTTCCCTTGCGCTTTTACATAATTAATTTGATTTTTTACATTTTGCGCACAGCCTGTTGGATGAGCCGTCAAACAAATAAATCCGCGCATTCTGGGTTCGATAATCATACTTTTCTATTTAATGTTTTATGTACTTCGCCAAAGATAAGGCATTTTTTTAGTTAAGCAATTCACGGGCTTGGCCGATTGCTGCGGAAGTAACTACTTCTCCTGAAAGCATTTGGGCGATTTCTTGAATTCGTTCCTCTGCATTCAAGGCTTTTACATTGGACGTAGTACGGGTATCGTCGTCCTCTTTGTAAACTTTAAAATGGTGTTGCCCTTTCCCCGCAATTTGTGGCAAATGGGTGATTGCAAAAAGTTGGATGTTCTGACTCATACCGCGCATGATCGCTCCCATTTTATGGGCAATTTCTCCTGAAACACCGGTATCAATTTCATCCAAAATTAAAGTAGGTAGTTGAATCTTTGTAGACAATATCGCTTTAACAGCCAACATGATACGCGACAATTCACCCCCTGAGGCCACTTTCTTTAAACTACCCAACTGGGCGCCTTTATTGGCTGCAAAAAGCAATTGAATTCCAGTATTCCCTTGCAATGTAAAGGTTGTTTTTGCTGGAAATTCTATCGCAAACTGTGCATTCGGCATTCCTAAATTGGCTACAATTTGCTGCATTTCTCCCACTAACGAACCAACAGCTGCTTGACGATTTTGCGTTAGTGTCTGGGCCAATTGCTCTAATTCTTGAAGATACCCACTCACCTCCTGCTCCAACTGTACAATTTCCTCATCTAACGTAGTGAGCGAAACCATTTTTGATTGAAGCGATTCTTGAATTTCCAATAAAGCATCGATGGTTTGTACTTGATGCTTCTTTTGTAGTGTGTATATGGTTTGCAACTGATCTTGAAGGTTTTGTAACGTTTCAGGATCGGCTTGTAATTCTTCCGCTCCTTGTTGCAACTCGGCAGCGATATCATCAATTTCGATTAAAACACTCGAGATCCGTGTTAGAAGTAGATGGTATTCGGGTGAAAAAGAGGCAATTTTAGCGAGCGCATTTTTTGAATCTTTCAATTGATCAACTACACCGAACGATTCACTTTGCAACGCGCTAAGTACTTTAGCCAGTTGGGTTTGAATCAATTCAACGTGGGTTAGCTTCTCCAATTGCGATTCCATCTCTTCCTGAGAACCAGCCACCAATTGAGCAGCGACCAATTCTTCCCACAAAAAAGAATGGTAGTCTTGTTCTTGAAAGGCTTGCGCTCGAGCCAATTGTTTTTCTTGTAGCGTTGTTTGTGCTTTTCGATAAGCCTTTAAGGTATGCTGATAGGTCGTAACGATTTCGATATTTCCTGCGACAGCATCAACGAGTTGAAATTGAAAGTCGTCGTCATTTAGCGCTTGCGTTTCATGTTGGGAATGCACATCGATTAACCGAGCGCCCAAGGCTTGCAACTCCGATAAATTGACAGGCGTATCGTTGATAAAAGCTCTTGACTTGCCGGAGGGTAATATTTCGCGTCGAATGATTGTTTCGGCATCGTAATCCAAATCGTTCGCTACAAAGAAATCCTGAAGTTGATAGGAGGAAATTGAGAAATGCGCTTCAATCACACATTTTTCATTTGAATTTTTGAGGGCAGACAAATCGGCTCGATTGCCCAAGATCAAACCCAATGCACCCAATAGAATCGACTTTCCGGCTCCCGTTTCACCTGTAATCACCGTAAAACCAGAAGAAAAGTTAACCGAAAGTTTTTCGATTAAAGCATAATTTTCTATCGAAAGGGCTGTAATCATTTAGATGTTTTCGATACAATTAAAATTTTATAGCATTCCACTTACTGCTGTTCAGAGGAGAAATTCGCGATAACTTATCAACGATTCCATCCGCAGGAACGGCTGGTCCACCGGATAATATTGCCACCAATTCATCGGCTTTGGCATCAAAAAACAATCGTGTTAAAAAGGCATTGGGGCGTGTTTTGTGCAAAGCTTCCAAACTGTTGATCGACTCTACAATGGCCTTTTTTCCCGCCTTTAGGTCTTTATGCATCAAATCTAAACCTTGAAAATGATACTTGTAAATGGCTTCCAAATAGGGTTTGAAGGTTCCCGACAATAAATCGGCTACCAAATAATAGCGATTATTCGTTCGATCCGACTGCTGCCAACCCTTTCCACCGCCAGGCATGGCCAAATTGACGACTTCTTGCGCTTTTTGGAAATAGGGTAAACCACTATCCAACTCAAAACTTTCGGCATCAATTCCTAGAATAATATAGATGTAAAACGCCAACGTTGACATCAGGTTGGAGTCATAACTGTTGGGATTGAAGTACATTTGTTGAAATTCAACGTATTGAAATTGAAAATCTTTATCGTTGATATTTAACAAGTTGGAGCTGTATCCCGAGTTAAAAATAGGTCTTGAAGATTGTACTTGAAGACTCGCATCAAAGTTGTTGTTTTCATACGCATTGATCGTAATGAACATGCTGCAGCTAATTTTCTCTTGATTTTCAAAAGTCTTCTCCGTCCAAACTGTTTTATTGATAAAATCATTGATAGAGGTCTCCAACGATTTAAATATTTGGGTGTTGACATTTGTAATTTTATCGTAGTTGATGACCACCCTACAATTGATTTCTTGGGCATTTACGGTCCCTATGGATAAAATCAAAACCACTAAAAGGAGCAATTTATCTCTCATAATGTTGTATTACTTTTTGCAAAATTTCATAGGCAACTGCCTCTTTCGACTGTAAAGGCTTGGGTTCTATTGTTCCATCCCGATCGATAAGCGTTACTTTGTTGGTAGGTGTTCCAAATCCAGCGCCGGCATCACGAAGGGAATTAAGCACAATCAAATCTAAGTTTTTTTTCGCAATTTTCAACTTCGCATTTTCAATTTCATTTTGCGTTTCTAGGGCGAAACCAATTAAAAATTGGGCTTTCTTTTGCGCTCCTAATGCGGCCAAGATATCCTTGTTTTTGACCAACGTTAAGGTGAGTGTCTCGTCTGATTTTTTAATCTTCTCTGAGGCAACAACATCGGGTCGATAATCGGCTACAGCAGCAGCACAAATCGCCGTATCAACTTCTGGAAAATAGTGAAGGCAAGCGGAATACATTTCCTCTGCCGTTTGTACATCAATACGGTTGACCGCAGTATTTTTCAGCGTCAAAGCCGTTGGACCTGTAACCAGATAAACCGTAGCGCCTAAAGAAGCCGCTGCTTCAGCGATATCAAACCCCATTTTTCCAGTAGCATGATTTCCTATAAACCGAACTGGATCAATAGGTTCGTAGGTGGGACCGGCGGTAATCAATATTTTTTTATTGCGTATGGGCATTTTGCCGAGCAAATCGTTTTCGAGAAATGCCACAATGTTTTCGGGTTCGGCCATACGTCCTTCGCCCGATAATCCGCTGGCTAGTTCTCCTTTTTCAGCGGGTATCATAATGTTTCCGAATTGCTGCAACAACTGAAAGGAAGCCAAGGTGGACGGATGTTTGTACATATCCAAATCCATGGCAGGTGCAAAATAAACAGGACATTTTGCCGATAGATAGGTTGCAATCAACAGATTGTCACAGTTTCCATGGGCCATTTTGGCCAAGGTATTAGCGGTTGCGGGTGCAATCAACATGAGATCGCCCCACAATCCCAATTCTACATGATTGTTCCACTGTATCGCCTCATCGTCGTTGTAGAACGAACTGTAAACTGGGTTCTTGGAGAGAGTAGCGAGCGTTAGGGGCGTTACAAAATCAACAGAAGCAGGTGTCATGACCACACGGACCTGAGCACCTGCTTTGATGAGTAATCGAACCAATGTAGCGGATTTGTAAGCAGCAATGCCTCCGGAAACCCCGAGCACTATTTTTTTACCGCTCAACACTGCCATGGGATCAATTTTTATTTTGATACGTCTTTGTGATAAATTTTACCATCCGCCCATTCTTGAACAGCAAGCGCGTGGGGTTTAGGTAATTTTTCATAGAATTTTGAAACTTCAATTTGCTCTTTATTTTCAAAAATCTCTTCCAAGCTATCATTGTACGTCGCAAACTCTTCCAATTTTTCAATCAATTCTTTTTTGATTTCCGTATTGATTTGCGTGGCTCTTTTGGCCATAATGGTAATAGCTTCGTAAATGTTACCGGTTTGCTCTTCGATAACAGCACGGTTGTACGTAATTGTATTTACGGGTGCTGTTGTCTTTTTTAAATCCATTTTACTCATGACTTTGAAAATTGTTGTAATTCTTTATCAATTTGTTCCAACATAACGTCGGCTTTGCTTTTAAATTTTGAATCGCCTTTAAATTTAACTAAAGACTGGTAAGCGCCTTTGGCATTGTTTAAGCGCTCTTGCATTTTGGAAGGAACACTGTTAATGGCCAATTGAAAGGCAGAATCCAATTTAAGGAACAACGCTTCTTCTTTGAAAACTGTCCCAGGAAAATCCGATAAAAAGATATCGAAAGCCACTTGAGCAGCTTTGTGATCTCCAATGGTATTGTATTGTTTCGCTACTTCAAAAGCTTTGCGTTCGAGTTTAACGCGTAAGTCTTTTGCAATTGCATTTGCCTGAGCCATGTACGTCGAATTGGGGTAACGATCAATGAACTCTTGCATTTTAAAAATGGCTTTATCGGTTTCTGTTTGATCCAAACTGTAGGTTGGAGACAATTCTGCAAAACACTTGGCCGATAAAAAGAACGCTTCCTCAGCACGAGGATCTTTGGGGTATGAAGAAGCAAATCCTTCCAATTGATAGGCCGCTAGATAATACTGTTTTGTGTTGTAATACGACATACCAAAACTGTAAGACATCTCCTCTTCTCCCGATTTGCCTTTGTAAACTGGAGCAATGATTTCATACAAACGAATGGCCTTGCTGTACTTTTGTTTGTCGTACATTTTTTTGGCCACCTCTTTTTTTACTTCGGTATCTTCCGATTTAAATGCTTTTTGGTATTCGCTACAGCTTACCAAAAATAATCCAAGTATACTAAGAATCAATCGTTTTTTCATTCAGAAATAGGTTCTTTCGACTTTCGCCAAAACGAAACGCAAAAGTAGGTATTATTTGTATAGCTTTAAAATATTTTTTTACAAGGGAAATGCATCCACAAATTGCTTCAATCGTTGCGATAAATCGGAAGAAACGTTGACCAAAGGCAAACGAACGGTATTCTCGGACAACCCTAAATGCATAAACACCTCTTTAATTCCCGCAGGATTTCCTTGTTCAAAAATCATATTGATGGCATCAGCCAACTGGTAATGAATGGCATAGGCTTCATCGACTTTTCGATTCAAACCCAAACGTACCATATCGGAAAACGCTTTAGGAAATCCTTCACCGATTACCGAAATTACGCCACTTCCACCCGCCAAAACCATCGGTAAGGTGATCATGTCGTCGCCCGAAATCACGTGAAAATGAGCGGGTTTGTGCTGCAATAACTGCATCGCTTGTACGATATCCCCTGCAGCTTCTTTGATAGCCACAATATTGGAAAACTCTTGCGCCAAACGAATTACGGTTGCGGGCAACATATTGCTCGACGTTCGACCCGGAACATTGTATAAAATTATGGGGATAGGCGAGGCTTCTGCGATTGCCTTGAAATGTTGATAAATTCCTTCTTGCGTGGGCTTATTGTAATACGGAGACACCGATAATATTGCGGTAAAAGCCGACAAATCTCGTGTCTTCAACTCATGAACCACTTGCGCTGTATGATTCCCCCCTACGCCCAAAACAAGCGGCAAACGACCTTGATTGGCCTGAATTACGGTTTGAATCACTAACTCTTTTTCCTCAGCGGTCAAAGTAGCACTTTCGGCAGTGGTACCTAAAACGACTAAATATTCAATTCCGTTTTCAATTTGAAAATTGACAATTCGAGTAAGTGCTTCTGTATCGACAGCACCTTCTTTTTGAAAAGGAGTTACCAGCGCTACACCGGTACCAATTAATGCTCGCATGCTATATTTTATTAAGGATTTTTAAGTATTTAAATAATTCTTCGGTGAATTGTGAATGATTGTCTGTCTCGGTGGCAATCATCAAATCATTCAATTTCTTATCTACGCTAGCAAAACCTGCTTTAAAACCAGAGCGGGATGATTGCGAAATGAATTGTAATATCCCTTTATCAGTAGGATAATAATTGATAAGTAAATCGTAATATTGGGAGATAAATCGTTGCACAACAGCACTATCAAACGACCCCGTCCATTTGAAATCGCGGTAGGAAAAAACGGGATAGTCAAAGGTTTCTTTTTTGGAAACATGATCTCTGAACACCAGAATCTCAATATTTTCGGGACGTATTCCTTTTTTGACCAAGTCACGAATCAAAGCGTCTTTGTCCTGAAAGCAAGTCTCATCCAAGATAATACCCACCTTTTTCACCAAATCACTGGAGGTCAATTGCTTGATTTCAGTCCATTTACGTTTAACGATTTTTTTAAGTGATATGTCCTTTAATCTTTGGAAAAACATAGTATTTTTACTTACTACAAATTTAATTAAATTCAACTGCATTGCACATGGTAAAGCTAAAAAAGTATCGCAGCTTGCGAAAGTACTTTGTTTTTATCTTAACATTTGGCATCCTTGTGGCTTGTCACCGAAATCCGTGGACTGCCACGCGGGTTACGGGAACAAAAATCGCTATCGCAGAGAGCCAGCCGATTGATTCCACTATCGAAGCGGTAATACAACCCTACCGTCAACATATTGAAAAAGACCTGAGCACGGTGTTGGCTTATAATCCCGAACCTTTGGATAAATCAAAAGGGAAATGGCAAACGAACATCGGGTGTTTTATGGCCGATATCACCCTTGAATATGTCAATAAAACTTTGGTGCAACGCGGTTCAGCGCCCGCTGCGATATGTTTGCTCAATCATGGGGGAATTCGAGCAGTTATTCCTCAGGGTGACGTTACCGCACGAACAGCTTATGAGGTTATGCCCTTTGAAAATAGTGTCGTGGTTCTTGCGTTAAAAGGAACCCAGATTAGCGCGATGGTCGATTATCTCCTGCAAGAGAAAAAACCGCATCCTTTGTCGGGCTTAAGCTTTACTTTACATGACAACCATGCTGAAAGTATTTTAGTGCAAGGCATTCCATTGGACGAAAATAAAGTTTATCGAGTTGCGACTTCAGACTATTTATCCAATGGTGGCGACAACATGACCTTTTTTAGCAAAGCTTTGGAAACGGAACAAACCGATTATAAAATCCGAAATTTACTCATCGATTATTTTAAGGCTACGGATACGATACGGGTAAATTCGACTCCCCGAATTAGCATTAAAGAATAACAAAACCGCATGAAACGCAGAGAATTTATCAAAACAACCGGAGCGGCTGGAGCTTATGTAGGACTAGGAAGTCTTGGGTTAAGTAGTTTTACAACTGCTGAAACGAAACAAATTACTATTTTACACACCAACGATGTGCATAGTTATATTGATCCTTTTCCCGAGAATCACCCAAAAAATCCGAATAAAGGAGGCGTGGCCCGTCGAGCAGCGGTGATCAAAATGATTCGGGAGGAAAACCCCAATGTATTGTTGGTCGATGCAGGTGATATTTTTCAAGGAACGCCTTATTTTAACTATTATGGGGGTGAATTGGAATTCAAACTCATGAACTTGATGGAATATGATGTGGCTACGATTGGGAATCATGATTTTGACAACGGCATTGACGGCTTAATGACCCAATTAAAAAAGGCAGATTTTGAGATGGTTTCTGCCAATTACGACCTGAAAAACACGGTTTTGGATGGACTTGTCTCGCCGTATACCCTGAAAATAGTTGACGGAGTAAAGATTGGCATCTTTGGCTTGGGCATTGCCTTGCAAGGACTTGTCGACGTACGCAACAGTAAAGAAACGAAGTACTTGGATCCTGTGGAAATTGCAACCGATACTGCCCGACTGCTTCGTCAAGAAAAAAAATGTGACTTGGTCATTTGCCTTTCTCATTTGGGATTTAATTATCCCGATGATGCTTCAAAAATTAGCGATATGCTCTTGGCCCAAAAAACAGAAAACATTGACTTAATTATCGGGGGACATACCCATACTTTTTTGGACAAACCCGTTGTTGTGTCGAATCGTGCGGGGAAAAAAGTGTTAATTAATCAGGTAGGTTGCTACGGTTTGAATCTAGGGCGTATCGATTTTTACCTCACCAATGACAACCAATTAGCTGCGAAAGGTACTTCGATTGAAATTGGGTGATTCGGCGGCTAACGCAAAACGATAAAAAGCATAAAATCCTAATACATTCAACAGCATTGCTAAGGGACGCATGATTTGTGAATGTACCTCAGCTAAGTAATACTTTTCGATATAGATTACCAATTGCAGACCCAAAAACAGTAAGATACTAATTAGAAGTAGAGAATGCACTTGATTATCATCCATCACATAAACGGAAATAGCTATTCCTCCAAAAACTGCAGCAATAATGTTGTGAAAAAACACCATAGCAACAGCATTGTCGGGTACATCGTTGGCCGCAAATAGATAAAAAAAGATGAAAGCTAAAGGCAAAGTTGCCAGCATAAACGCAAGCCAATATTTAATTTTGACATGATTCAAAATGAAATACAACAAAAACAAGCGGTGTATGGTAAAACAAATAATTCCGTAAAATAAACTTTCCACCGTGTTGGGAATAAATAGCAGGTTGGTCAGCGCAGAAAAAACCATTATTCCCAAAAAAACAAAGCTTTTTTGCTTTGAAATCCAAAAGTACATCCCCAACAAAATTAGAGGAATCAAAGGCTTTGAAACGTATATAACCGGTAAAATTCGAAAATACTCCCCCACCAATTCAACGCCCCCGTTTATAAAATAGAGCACTGTAAATCCAGTTACTAATTGATGTGAGCGTTTTGAATTCATTCTATAAAATTAACTTATTTTTTGTAATAAATATCCTTTATTGTTGATTTTTTTACTAAAATATCCGAAATCAAAACCATGTATTTGCATAAAAAAACATGTCCTAAAAGAAAGAAAATCATAGAAATAGGCTTTAAATAATCAATATTTAGGTAGTATAATTTCACGCCAAGTACAAATAAATTGAGTGCAAAACATAAAGCACTCATAAAAAGCAATTTACTTGCATTATCATGGATTAAAAAATAAGCACCGAAAGCTATTCCACCCAACAATGCCATAACAAAGGCCTGAGCTATTAACATGTATAATTCGTATTCAAATACATCGGTGTAAACCAAATGAATGACACTCAAAAATAAAATTAAAAAGGGCGCCGATCCCATCAACACTGGTTTTAAACGTATCCCACGAGAAAACTCAAATTTCCAGATTTCGAAAACAATAATACTTCGGTGTATTATAAAACAAAGTGTCGCACAAAAAAGGAACGTAGAAGAAGGAAAAATAAAAGCCAAATTAGCCAACCAATTGAATAACAAAGCAACCAAATACCCTTTATTTATTGTGGAAGTCGTAACAAAATAAAAGCACGCCAATAAAGGAAGGAGCAACGGTTTGGTGGCATAAATAATGGCTTGGTTTTGATAAAATTCAGCACCAATCTCAACAGCCGAAACCAACCAAAAAAGATAAAACACAAGGGAATTGCGTACTTCCGAATTCAATAATGCCATTACTTTATTTCTTTACTTTTGGGGTGATTCAACACAAAAAGAACCAAGGAGATATAGGATAAATAATGACACAAATGATGCAATATATCCAAAACTATAAGATTAATTTTTATGGTATATAACACATAAAACACTTGTGAAACCAAAATGGAAACGGAAGTAATCAACAAAAACAAATTTGACAACTGCATTGTGTACAGTCCGTTGTAGGCTGTTAGTCCATTCATCGCTACCAACGTTAGTCCGAAAATGGCAATGGCATACGGAAGTAATCCCTTTTCCTCCCAGAAAAAGCTCACAACGGTAATCCATAAATAACCCAAGAATAAAAGCACTAATGCTAGTGAAATCGCATTAATTGTATCCCAATAAAAGCGTTTACTTTCGCGTAATGCCAAACGAACAATAATCAGGTTTCCTATAAAAAAGGGAGCTAATAAGTAAAGTATCTCCTGTTCAAAATTAAATAAGGCAATCGCATCACCCACAAAACAGACAATTAGGAAAAGGGCAACACTTCGAGAAACTTTTTGGGTATTGCCTAAATAATAAAACGCCAGTGCAGGAATGATTAATGGTTTACAAAATAATAAAATGCCGTTCCAATCCATAGCGCTGGAAAGGGAAGTCATGATTGAAAAAACAACAAAAAAAGCTAAAGCTATTTTATCAATTTTCATGCAACAAGGTTAAATATTCATCTTCAGAAATTATAGGAACTCCCAATTGTTTGGCTTTCTCCAATTTTGCGGGCCCCATATTAGCACCGGCGATGACAAAATCGGTTTTGGCCGATATCGAACTTCCAACTTTACCTCCATTATCCTCGATGGACTGCTTCAATTCATCACGGTTAAATTTTTCAAAAACACCCGAAACGACAAAGGTCTTGCCAACTAACTTCTGCGTCGCATTGGGATTGAATTGCTCAACAACTTCAAACTGAACCCCATATTCCTTCAACCGTTGAAGGATGCGTTGGTTGTTGGCATTGTCAAAAAATTCGATGACGCTATGGGCAATTCGTTCCCCTATTTCATCGACCAACATTAAATCGAGTACCGACGCATTTTGCAGCGCTTCAATTGATTTGTAATGTCGGGCTAACTTTTTGGCGACCGTCTCCCCGACATAGCGAATGCCTAAGGCGAAAAGTACGCGCTCGAAAGGAATTTCTTTGGATTTTTCAATACCGTTTACCAGATTCTCCGAACTTTTCTGAGCCATGCGATCCAATTGAATTACTTGATCCACGGTCAATTCATACAAATCGGCATAATCTTGAACCAAACCATGGGTATACAACAAGGCTACCGTTTCACCGCCCAACCCTTCAATGTCCATGGCTTTTCGCGAAATATAATGTTCGATACGGCCGATAATTTGAGGCGGACATCCATAATAATTGGGACAGTAATGCTGGGCTTCGCCTTCTTTTCGAATCAATTCGGTTTGGCACTCAGGGCAATGGGTTATGTAGGCTACAGGATGCAGGGCCGGGCCTCGTTGGGCTACGCCAATGATTTTCGGTATGATTTCACCTCCTTTTTCCACAAAAACATGATCGCCTAAACGCACATCCAGCTTCTCAATTTGATCGGCATTGTGCAAAGAGGCTCGTTTGACAATCGTTCCTGCCAACTGAACGGGTTCGAGATTCGCCACCGGAGTTATCGCGCCGGTTCGCCCTACCTGATACGTAATTGAATTTAAAGTGGTCGTTACTTGCTCGGCTTTGAATTTATAGGCGATAGCCCAACGAGGGGCTTTGGCCGTAAATCCCAATTCTTCTTGCTGGTGCAAATCGTTTACTTTAATCACCACACCATCGGTTTCATAGGGCAACTCATGACGGTGCACATCCCAATAATCGATAAATTCAAAAACTTCTTGTAAATTTTGGGCTAATTTGGATTGATTGGGGACTTTAAATCCCCATTGTCTTGCCGCTTGAAGTCCGTCAAATTGGGTTTGAAAAGGAAGATTATTCCCCACGATATTGTACAGTAAACAATCAAGAGGACGCCGTGCGACTTCGCTACTATCTTGTAATTTTAAACTGCCTGAGGCCGTATTTCTGGGATTGGAATAAGGGGTTTCGCCTTTTTCAAGTAATTCTTGGTTCATTTTTTCAAAACCATCCAGCGGCAGAATAATTTCGCCACGAATATCAAACTTAGGTGGAAAATTTCCTTTGAGTTTTAAGGGAACCGATTTGATTGTCTTGATGTTGGCGGTCACTTCATCGCCTTGGAATCCATCGCCACGCGTAACAGCGCGTACTAAAGTTCCGTTTTCATAGGTTATACTAATCGAGGCACCATCGTATTTTAATTCGCACGTATAATGCACCGGAATAGCACCCAATAGTTTTTGAATGCGATTTTCCCAATCGATCAAATCCTCACGAGAATACGAATTATCGAGCGAGTACATCCGTGATTCATGGACAATCGTTTCAAAGTTTTTGGTCACCATCCCTCCTACGCGTTGGGTGGGAGAATTGGAGTCAAAAAATTCGGGATATTGATTTTCAAGCGCTTGGAGTTCTTTCAATAATTGGTCAAACTCATAATCCGAAATCGTGGGTTGATCCAACACGTAGTAGTTGTAATTGTGTTGGTCTAACGTTTCACGTAACTGAAATATTCGTTGCGCTGGCTCCATAAATACTGTTTTTTTTCAGGACTAATGTAGCCATTTTTTGGAAAATAGATTAGGATTGATTTAGGATTTCATACAACTGATCATACAACTGACCTTCGCTTAGAATGGCCCCTTGGGTAATCAATTCAAACAAAGCCAGATTGCGTTCGCCGTCGTACTTTTTCATCCCCGTATGAATGTCAACTTCGGGGGTAAAAAGGTGTTGTGACAACCAGGTTAATCCCTCTTTTTGTAAAAAATCAACGCCAGGAACGTTGGTTTTGATAATGATGGAATGCATGGAAGTCTCTTGGCAGTGAAACAAAAAAATATGTTGGGGAGAAAAATGCTCCAAATAGGAAGCCTTGTCCAATACCCCTTCCCAAATTAAATCGGAAAACACATCGAGTTCTTGTTCGGCGACTTCGGGTTTTTGGGCTTTCAAGGCGTCCCATTCCTTTTTATCAATGGATTGTGAAGCTAAAAAATTGGCGAACTCAACATGTAACGCTTCAAATTGCTCTTTGGTCAGTCGTTTGTATTTCATAGGAAAAGGTCAAAAAAAATCCCGTCCATAAGAACGGGATTGTATGGTAATGGGATTTTGATTATTGCTCAGCAACGATTTCGTAAGCTACATCAACAATCACTGAACGGTGTAAACGAACACTAGCTGTATATTTTCCTGTACGTTTAACCGTACCGCTAGTGATAAATTTACGATCAATGCTATGACCTGCTTTTTCCAATGCTTCAGCGATATCAATGTTGGTTACTGAACCAAACAATTTATCACCCCCTGCTTTTGCAGTAATTTTAATATCTAATGCTTTCAAAGCCTCAGCCAAAGCTTGTGCGTCAGCAACAATTTTAGCTTCTTTGTGTGCTTTTTGCTTTAGGTTTTCAGCCAATACTTTCTTGGCCGAAGGAGTAGCCAACGTAGCCAATCCTTGAGGAATTAGGAAGTTGCGACCGTAACCGGGTTTTACGCTTACGATATCGTCTTTAAAACCTAAATTCTGAACGTCTTGTTTTAAAATGAGTTCCATAATCTTTTCTCCTTATTATTTTAATAAATCCGCAACGTAAGGCATTAAAGCCAAGTGACGCGCTCTTTTGATAGCTACAGAAACTTTTCTTTGGTATTTCAAAGAAGTTCCAGTTAAACGACGGGGTAAAATTTTACCTTGCTCGTTTACAAACTTTAATAAGAAGTCTGGATCTTTATAATCTACATACTTGATTCCAGATTTTTTGAAACGACAATATTTTTTGGTTTTGTTGGTTTCAATGTTCAAAGGCGTAAGATATCTGATATCTCCGTCTTTTTTTCCTTTTGCTGATTGTTCGATTGTCGACATGATCCTTACGCTTTAGATTTTAATTTTTCTCTTCTTCGTTCTGCCCAAGAAATAGCGTGTTTGTCTAACGCTACTGTCAAGAAACGCATCACACGCTCGTCGCGACGGAATTCTGTTTCAAATTGGATTAACACTTCTGGAGAAGCTTGGAATTCGAATAAATGGTAAAAACCACTTTTCTTGTGTTGGATTTCGTAAGCTAATTTTTTTAAGCCCCAATCCTCTTTTGATACCATTTTAGAACCCTTGGAAGTAAGAAAATCCTCGAACTTGCTTACTGTTTCCTTTACCTGAACTTCAGATAAAACGGGATTTAAAATGAAAACAGTTTCATAATGTTTCATAATAGAAATGATTAAAAAATTCAAATTGGGCGCGAAGTTAGTAAAAATATTTTACCGAACAAGCAAAAGTTAAAAATATTCGCTTAAGTGCAAAAAAAGCCGATAAAAATTAGGTTTTTTGATTTAAACCTTATACTTTAGCGGAACCAAATCTATAATAACACTAAATTATGAAGTTAAATTGTGTAGTAGTTGACGACAGTTCATTACAACGAATGGTGATTGCAAAGTTAGTAAATAATCATCCTAATTTACATTTAGTAGGTGATTTTTCTAACGCAATTGAAGCAAAGAACTGTATGACCGTACATACCGTGGATTTAATCTTCCTGGATGTAGAGATGCCTGTCATTAGTGGTTTTGATTTTATTGACGGTTTAAAAGTTAAGCCACAAGTAATTTTCATCACTTCTAAAGCAGAATACGCACTCAAGGCTTTCGATTATGACGCTACCGATTACCTACAAAAGCCTATCGTTTTAGAACGTTTTAACGCCTCTGTAAAACGTGCCTTAGAACAACACATGTTGCGTCGTGAAAACCATGAAGAAGAAGGAGAACACATCTTCATCAAGAGTAATCTTAAAAAACTCAAGGTTTACACGAACAAAATCAAGTGGATTGAGGCCTATGGTGATTACGTAAAAGTTGTAACCGAAGAAGACACCAACTTGGTACTTTCGACCATGAAATCTTTTGAAAAAGATCTTTCTAAAGATAAATTCATTCGCGTACACAAGTCGTATATTATTAATATAGACAAAGTAGAGCGCTTCAACAGTAAATATGCCGAAATTGGCGTAACAAAAATACCGTTGAGTCGCAACAAAAAAGATGATTTAATCAAAGCTTTGGCTATTGCTTAATAGTAATCCACATTTACCGTAACTTTAATCGTTCGGTATTGTGCCACCGTATCAAAACTATCCAAAAGGCGTTGGATAGTTTTTTTTATGCCCGTTACCGACTTATTGGCTGGTGTTTTGATCAAAATCGTTCGCAAATATTCATTTCGGATTTTATTGATTGCCGGTTCTTCGGGTCCCAAAACAGGACTGTCAATGTGTTGCTTTAACCCTTGGTACAACCATAAACTTCCTTCTTTTAATTTTCCAAAATCACGATGCTTAAGGGTTAGGCGAATTAATCGATAATACGGTGGATATTTGTAAATCTGACGGTCATACAATTGCTCTTTGAACATTTCGGTGTAACTATGATGCGTCACTTGTTGAATGGTATTGTGCAACGGATTGTAGGTTTGAATCATCACTTTACCCTGCTTCTCGGAACGACCGGCGCGACCTGCAACTTGTGTGAGCAACTGAAAACTGCGTTCAAACGCCCTAAAATCAGGGTAGTACAACAAATTATCGGCGTTTATGATGCCCACAAGCGATACATTTTCAAAGTCCAAGCCTTTTGCCAACATTTGGGTCCCCACCAAAATATCGATTTCTCGATTCTTGAAGCTGTCAATTAACTTTTCAAAACTGTATTTGCCCCGTGTCGTATCTTGGTCCATGCGTTTGATGTTGCTTTGGGGAAAAATTTGCGCCAAATCCATTTCAATTTGCTCGGTTCCAATTCCTTTAGTTATCAAATCGGTACTCGAACACGCATGACAATGGGAAGGTTTGGCAATCGCATAACCACAATAATGACAGCGCAATTGGTTTTTGAACTTATGATAGGTTAAACTCACGTTGCAATTGGTGCATTGCGGAATATGGCCACAGGTCATGCACTCCATCACGGGTGCAAATCCACGGCGGTTTTGAAACAAAATCACTTGTTCTCCCAACGCTAAGGCTTCGGCTATGGCGTCAAGTAACGCCACACTGAAATGCCCTTTCATTTGCTTTTTGAAATAAGCTTCTTTTAAATCAATCAATTGTACTTCAGGGAGCGGCGTCTTTCCATAGCGCTCCAAAAGATTCACTAAACCGTATTTTCCAATTTTTACATTGTGGTAGGTTTCAATACTGGGCGTAGCCGAACCCAACAGCGTTTTGGCACCATGGGCTTGAGCTAATACAATGGCTGCATCACGGGCATGATAGCGAGGCGCAGGATCTTGTTGCTTGAAGGTTTGCTCATGCTCTTCATCGACCAAAACCAACCCTAAATTGGAAAAGGGCAAAAACAACGCCGAGCGCGCTCCAATTACAATTTGCGCCGTTGGATTTTGCTGTAAAACATTGTGCCACACTTCAACACGCTCGTTATTGGAGTATTTTGAATGAAACACACTGACTGTATTTCCAAAATAACGCGTTAACCGTTGCACCAACTGGGTGGTTAAGGCTATTTCGGGTAACAAATACAGTACTTGCTTCCCGGTTTGAATCGTAGCCTCAATCATTTTGATGTACAATTCTGTTTTACCCGAACCCGTAACCCCATGCAGTAATACGACAGGTTTTGTTTTGAAAGCGTGTTGGAGCGCATCATACGCCTCTTGTTGGGCCATACTTAAAGTTAGGGTATACGGTTGAAAAGCATTTGTAAAATCCACCCGATCTTCTTGTAACGAATAGGTTTCAAAAACACTTTTGGCAACGAGTGCGTTTAGAACCGCATCGCTTACTCCTGATTTTTCTTTCAATTGTTTGACAGAAATAGGCTTTCGACTTTCAGCTTGACACTGAAAATACCCAAGTACGGCCTCTTTTTGACGCGAACTTTTTAAACTATCCAACAAGGCAACCAACTGGGATTCTTCGGCATAGGCAGGGGACAATCGTACATACTTCACCCATTTGGGTTTGTAGGTTTGCTGTACTTCCTCATGCAATGCGAGTACGCCTTTTTGCAACAACGACTGCACGACAGGATACACATTTTTTCGATTCAAAATGGAGGAAGCCAACTGCATCGTCAAAGAAGATTGGTGTTGCAATGCCTCATAAATCAAGTATTCGTCGTCGGTCATGGCGCTATTATCCACTTGTACCTCAGGCCGAAAATGAAGCTGTGTTTCACTCTCCAAAATAAAAGCAGCAGGTAAAGCGCCACGAAATACCTCGCCCAATGTACACATATAATACGAGGCAATCCACTGCCAATGGTTCAACTGGATTGCATTGACCAAAGGCGACTCATCCAAGATATGGTCAATCGATTTGGCTTCATACAACTGGGGTGGAATTTGATGCACATGATGCACCAAAGCGGTATACATTTTCCGTTTTCCAAAGGGAACAACCACCCGCATACCGGGTTGTAAAAAATGGTATTCGGCCTCGGTTACCACATAGGTAAAGGTTCGAGGTAAGGCTAACGGTAAAATGACTTCGGCAAAATACACCTAGCTTTTCTTAACTTTAATCCAATATTGTGTACGTCCTAAAAGTGAAAACCCAACATAACCGCGTACTTTGAGCTTGTCATTTCCGTCGAGTGAAATGGTACATTTGTACACTTTCCCTGTTTTGGGATCGGTAATGGTACCGCCGGTAAATTCATCATCGTCTTTGGTTAACCCTTTGATAATGATTAATCCTTCAATAGGTTTGTTTTTGTCTGCTCCTTCACATTGGTCGCATTTTTTATTCTTTGCCGCTGGGTCAAGCACTTCAACGATGCGTCCATAAATTTTTCCGTTTTGTTCATAGATTTCGACGATACTTTTCTCTTTACCTGTTGCATCGTCAATGGTTTTCCATTTTCCTAAAATGGTTTGCGAATAGAGGGATGTGGTAAGGAACAATCCCAACAAAATAAGACTTTTTTTCATAGCGTTTCTTCGTTTTGTTTTTTTAATTCTTCTCTATATTTCAATGTATTAATGGTTCCATTCAATTCAAATCCCAACAACAAAATGGCACTGTTGATCCAAATATAAAACATCACGACTAAAAGTGTACCAATCGATCCGTATAACTCATTGTATTTGGAAAACTTGACCACCCAAATTCCAAAAAGATACGAGGTGCCGATTATCAATAAAGTGGTAAACACTGAGCCTATGGAAATAAAGGATCGTCGTTTATCGCGTTTGATGCCGTATTTAAACAAAATGGAAGTAGTGAGTAAAATCATTAGAATCACAAACGCATACCGCCCCATTTGAATGAGGGGAATATCGTCGGAAAGCACGTCTTGGATTTTTATTTTTTGGATAAAAACTTCAAAAACGACAATAGCTGCCACCGTAATCAACAATAAAAGCGATAACAACATGGAGATCCCTAAGGCAACCAAATATTGGCGAACAAATTTTCGCTTTATCCGAACATGAGAGGACGATTCAAATCCGGTGAGAATCGCGTTTACCCCGTTTGTCATTAAAAAAACAGACATGAAAAAACCTATGGAGAGCAAGCCGGAATGGGAATGATGCAAGATATCATCAACAATTTTGGAAATGGCTTCAAAGGTTGTAGGCGGTACGCTTTCTTGCACAAATCCCATAAAATCAGTTTGAAAACCATCGATCGGGATAAACGGAATTAGGTTGAAAATGAATAGGGCAAAAGGAAAAAGTGCCATAAAAAAACTAAACGCAATCGAGGCTGCGCGATTGGAAACGGCATTTTCAAAAATTCCACTGATATAAAAAGCAATCAATTCGTAAAGAGACAATCCATAGAGCCAGGGCAACGTAATCCGGTCCAACAACTGGATCAGCTGCCGAAGCACTGGAATTTTTTGGAGAAGTTCCGCTGTACGATGTGTCATTATTCGATGGCTTTTAAACTCAAATCCATATTATATACCGAATGGGTAAGCGCACCCGAGGAAATATAATTCACCCCGCATGCCGCATACTCGCGTATCGTTTTTTCATTGATATTTCCCGATGATTCCGTTTGACAGCGATTTCCAATGCGTTCCACTGCTTTTCGGGTATCTTCAAAATTAAAATTATCGATAAGAATACGATGGATTCCCTCAGATTGCAGAATTTCTTCAATTTCAGCCAAATTTCGCGCTTCCACGATAATCTTCAGGTCGCGTTTTGTTTCGGCCAAATACGCTTTTGTTTTTTGAATTGCCGCTGTGATTCCGCCAGCAAAGTCATTGTGGTTGTCTTTCAACATAATCATGTCATACAAGGCAAACCGATGGTTCTCCCCCCCTCCTATTTTTACAGCCCATTTTTCGCAGGCTCGAAATCCTGGAGTGGTTTTACGAGTGTCCAAAATTTTTGTTCCTGTACCTTCCAACAAATCCACATAATACCGTGTCTTGGTTGCAATGGCACTCATACGTTGCATGGCGTTCAACACCAACCGTTCGGCCTTTAAAATGGATTGCGAACGACCCGAAACATGAAAAACGACATCGCCAAACTTAACGCGAGCGCCATCTTCGATGAAAACAGCCACTTGCAAGTCCGGATCGACATAGTGAAAAACCTTTTGGGCAAACGCTACGCCAGCAATTACGCCTTCATCTTTGACCAACAATTTGGCTTTTCCAAGGGCATTTGTTGGGATACAAGCGAGCGAACTATGGTCGCCATCCCCCACATCTTCACGAATGGCATTGGCAATAATGGTTTGTATTTCGTATTCAAATTGGTCTTCTGAAATCATTCCTTTTTTGCTTAAAAATTATAAATGATCGGGGAAAATTTTTCCTGGATTTAAAATATTATTGGGGTCAAAAACATGTTTAATTCGCTCCATGAGTTCCAGATGCACTTTGGAAAACGCAATATCCATGTAATTCTTTTGAACCAAACCAATACCATGTTCCCCTGAGAGCGTTCCTCTTAAACGAACCGTAAGCTCAAATAGTTCCCGAATTCCTTTGGGCACTTCATGCGTCCAATGGGCATCGGTCAAATCGCCTTTAAGGATGTTGATATGAAGATTTCCATCGCCTGCATGTCCGTAGCACACGGATTTAAACCCGTATTTGTCTCCAATTTTTTTCACTCCTGTCAACAATTCGGGCAACATGTAGCGGGGCACCACCGTGTCTTCTTCTTTGTAAACCGAATTGGCTTTAACCGCTTCAGCTACCGAACGCCGCATTTTCCAGAGGGCTTTCTTTTGGTCTTCGGTATCGGCAAACAATATTTCATCGATGGCAAACTGTTCCACCACATGCATGATTTTTTCCGCCTCTTGCATTAACACTTCGGGATAATTTCCATCAACTTCAATCAACAAATGGGCTTGCACGGCATCGGGAACCGCAATGGAAATTCCCTCTACATAGCGCAATGCAAAATCAATCGCATCGCGTTCCATAAACTCCAACGCACTCGGTACAATCCCAGCTCGAAATAGCGCTGAAACAGCTTCACACGCTTCTTCTGCTTTGAAAAACGGCACCAACATAAGGATATTGTGCGCGTTGAGCGGAATTAACTTCAACACAATTTTTGTGATGACGCCTAAGGTACCCTCGCTTCCCACCATTAATTGTGTCAAATTGTAACCCGTCGAATTCTTTAAGGTATTGGCACCGGTCCAAATGATCTCACCATTCGGCAATACCACTTCTAAATTCAACACATAATCTTTGGTTACCCCGTATTTGACAGCACGTGCTCCCCCTGAATTTTCGGCTACATTTCCGCCAATAAAACAGCTTCCCATACTACTGGGATCCACGGGATAAAAAAGTCCTTTTTCGGCTACTGCTTCACGCAACACCTGAGTGATTACGGCAGGTTCAACCGTAACTTGTAAATTTTGTTCGTCAATTTCAATAATTGAATTTAGACGTTCCATTGACAAGCCGATGCCCTCGTAAACGCATAATGCACCACCGCTCAACCCTGTACGAGCTCCTATTGGAGTTACCGGCATTTTGAACTGGTTGGCCACTTTAAGGAGTTCCGCAATCTCTTGAGTCGAACCGGGTTTTACCACTACATTGGGTGGAAACACCAAATCTTCTGTTTCATCGTGCCCGTAGTGCTTCAATACTTCGGGGTCGATGGAAATATAAGAAGGCCCGACAATCGCTTCAAGACGGGCTAAAAGTTCTGGAGAAATAGCCATTTTTATGTTCAGTATAGTTCGCGTAAAAATAAAGTTTTGTTCCCAAAAAAGGAAGCTTTCAACCTATTAAATCAGTAATCTATACCACAAATACATCGACAGGAGCGAAATAGGAATTCCGAAGCTAATCATGCGGCTGCATAACCTAGGGTTCAATCCGTAATTCGCCGCTACAATAGCACCCGAAATCATAGGAGGCATTGCTGACTCGATAAGCGTCACTGCTGTGATTAATCCCTTTTCGGGGATAAAAAATGAGATAACGAATGTAACTAAAAAAGGGAGCAATAGCAACTTAAATCCTAGGCCCCATACAAGTGGCGCATACTCTTTTTCGGATTGGGAAAAAGACAATTGAAGTCCCACCGACACCAAGGCTACTACTGAAACCGTACTCCCAAGGGCACGCAAAACGTGTTGCATAGGTAAAGGAACATCGATGTTGTATTTCCACAAAAATAGAGCGCCTAAAAAGGCAAGAAAAGGAGGAAACAAGAGTATTTTTTTGGCTACAACTTGCCATGTGAAGCTTCCAGTTGAAAAAAAACTAGCCGTAAATATCCCAAGGGTTGAAAGTACTAAAAATGTTCCCGGCTGATCGACCAATAGCGCGACTCGCAGGCCAGGCTCACCCCAAAAAGCATTGACGATAGGGAATCCAACAAAGGAAGTGTTGCCTAATTCAGCGGTGAGAATGAGCGCACCAATAGTCGCGCGCGACCACCCGAAAAAACGACCCAAACTGGTAAAAAAAAGAAACGCCAACACAAACGCTATCCAAGGCATTAAGATAGGATAGGCATAGGCCCTTGAAAATTCCATTTTGGGAAGGGAATAAAGCGTGAGCGACGGCAATGCCACCGCAATCACATAGTGGTTAAGCCAGCGATACGTATTTTTGGGAAATGATGGAACGCGTTGCAGTCCCATGCCCAACCCCAAACAAACCCCTATGAGTATAAAATGTTCCACTTAAAAATAATGAATGACAAAGGAACATAAATTTTTAAAGATTTGTAAAACACCTCACAATCCCTTAATGAGATGTGGTAACCCATGTTGAAATTAATATCTTTACGAAAACTTTTGTTGTGGCAAAACAAACGGGTAAAAAATCAGCTTTACATGAAAAAGAAGGAATTCCTTCACCTCCTACTGTCAATGCGAAAGCGTTGCAACAAGTGGTATCTAAACGCCGTATTCAACCCACCGCGACCGATTTAATTCAGGGTATACGTCAAGGTGACATCACCGCCTTGAGTCGGGCGATTACACTAATTGAAAGTACCCAATCCCAACACCTCGAAAAAGCAAATGCCGTCATCAACGGTTGCCTTCCTTTTGCCAATCAATCGCTGCGCATTGGTATCACGGGTGTGCCTGGCGTTGGAAAAAGTACGTTTATTGAAGCGTTAGGGATGTATTTAACTGGATTGGGAAAAAAAGTGGCCGTTTTGGCCGTTGATCCAAGCAGTAGGGTATCGCATGGGAGTATTTTGGGCGATAAAACCCGTATGGAAGAGTTGGTAAAGGAACCTCATGCGTACATTCGTCCCAGTGCTGCAGGGGATAGTTTGGGAGGTGTAGCCCGAAAAACAAGAGAAACGATTATTTTATGTGAAGCAGCTGGATTTGACACCATCATCATTGAAACGGTGGGTGTCGGACAAAGCGAAACGGCGGTTCACAGCATGGTGGACTTCTTTTTACTCTTAAAAATTGCGGGAGCCGGCGATGAACTTCAAGGCATCAAACGCGGTATCATGGAAATGGCCGATGCAATTGTCATCAATAAAGCCGATGGAGATAACGTTGCCAAAGCGAAATTAGCCAAGACCGAATTTCAACGGGCCTTGCATCTTTTTCCTGCCAAAAAAAGTGGTTGGACACCCCTTGTGAGTACCTGTAGTGCTTTTGAAAAAAAAGGAATTGATACTATTTGGGAAACCATAACCTCTTACCAAACATTGGCGCAAGAAAATGGCTATTTTGAAACTAAACGCCGTGCTCAAAATGAATATTGGATGCTAGAAACCATCCAAGAACAATTGAAAACAACCTTTTTTACGCATCCTAAAGTAATGAACGCGCTTGCCCATTACAAAGAAGCGGTTTCTCAACACCAAATGTCGCCTTTTGCGGCAGCTCATGCATTATTGGAATTGGCGAAAATGCCCAACGATTAAGTAATCAAACGCCAAGACCGAATCAACCAGCGGTAGATAAGTCGAAATACCACGGCATACATCACAAACGGAATCACTAGTGCCATTACCCCCAACCAAGGATCGAGATACGGTGAAAGCATGCCTTGACTCAATGACAGTTTAGATAGCGAGTATTGAGCAACAGAGAGAATTCCGAGGGTTACTAGCAAAATTACGAAGAGCATTCGGCTAAATCGAAAACTAATTTGTTGCACCATTTTTTTGGGTGAATAGCCTAAAGCGTATTTGATAGAAACTTCCTCCCGACGTTCTAAAAAGGCCATTTTAATGTAGTTAATCACCAACACAACACTCAACAAAAGAATAAATACGCCAAGTAAAGCGATGGCTTGTAATACCAACATGATTTTTCCTTTAATCTTGGCTGAACGCAGCGATTCTTGATTGGATTCGTATCCTTTTTGTTCCATTTTGGCAATCAATCCACCATCTTTTGCGTCGTTAACTTTTACCAAAACACGGGTGTAAATATCGCGATGTTTTGGGGCAAACGATTGGGTAGCATTAAGGGAATCCAAAAAGGCTTTGGGGACTAAAACCGAGTGTATGCGATCACTGAGTCCGATCAACCGGCCTTTGTAAGTTACATTTTTATCTTTTAGGGTCAAATTGATATTGACTTCAATTTTTTTGGCAAAATCTTCGGTAATCTGAGGTAAGCCTTGGTTTAGCGCAAATCCGTAGTTGTACAAATTCAAATATTCCCTTGAGATCACAATGGGAATTACATTGTTTTCCACTTTAAACGCTGACAAATCTTGAATATCGATTGCCTCATTGTCCACGGCTTCTAGGTACATATCGGTGTAAAACGGAATGAAATTACCGCCATCGGCTGAGACTTTAAAATCATTGGATATTATTGGAAATACTTGCTTTACTTCACTCCATTTTCGCAATTCAGCCAAATCATTGGCATTGAAACCGATTAATTCTTTTCGTCCGATATTGTCGGGGGTAATCGTTTTGGATAAGGTAATCCAATAGTTCGACGACTCGTTTTTGGCGCCAAAAAGTGCATTGGCATTGCTATACAATTGGACACACCCCAACACCAGCAAAAAGGCCAGTAAAAGTCCTGGGATAACCCAAACCGATTTGGAAACAGATTGATTCATTAGAGCTGTAAAACGTGACATTGGTGTGGGAATGCAAAAGCATTCAATTCAAAGAAAAGGACTGCAGCTTGGTGGGAAAGCGCCACTTCAAGAATCAAATCATACGCTGCTTTCCGGTTGGCGGCATCCAAATGACTAAAACATTCGTCGTAGACCAAAAAATCGGCGGGATGTATCAAACTTCGCAAGATGGCACCCCGTTGCCGCTCACCATAAGAGCATTGTGCTGCCTTTTGATCGAGCACTTTGGCAATACCCAAACGTTGGGCATAGGTTTCCAACAGGTTTTGAGTTGCCGCATCCACTTTACCAAACGTTCGCATCAGTACATTTTCGCGAATGGTTTGCTCAGGAATGAGCCGCACATCTTGAAACAGCAACTGAATTCCTTTTTGACGAAAACGCACCAATTCCTCCAACGATAAATTTTGAAGGATTTGGCCGTCATAAGTGATTGTTCCATCATAATGGAAATGATTCCCGAAAAGCGCTGTGGCTAAGGTAGACTTTCCACTCCCAGAAGGGGCAACAATCAAGTAGTGGTTTCCTTTCTCAAAGATAATTTCTTGTCTCCAAAGAGAAGACTCGGCAACTTTGGGAGAGAAATAAACGGGGAAAACCGCATGTAATCCAAGTTTATTCATACCCCATGAAGTAATGAATCGCGTTTTCTTTATTCTTGTCTAAAGTGATTTTAATTTCCGAGGTAAAAGCGCCATCGGTTACTTTGGCTTTAGAAACAATATCTTTGATATTGGCGCGCATGTTGGTATAACGCAAACCTTCATTAATTTGCGAGCCATCCATCCACGAGATACTGTTCAAGTCTGACTCCTTGTTCAACTTGGTATTGTTGGCGATTTTATTCTTTTTAATACCCTCTAATTTGGCAGGTTCTGTTGCAAACACCATCATAGAATTGGTCATCATTACAGTGCCTTGGCTTTGAATCATGGGCATCATCTTCGTGTTGATAAAGTCCATCATCTTTTTCCCTTTTGCTTTATCGATACCCAACGCAAGTAACATATTTTGTTTGGGATAAACCCCATATTGCATGTTGTCTTCGCTGTAATTTTGGAAATACTTAAAGTTGGCATAAGCAAAATCCCCTGTAAACGCATTCATCACATCATCGAGGGTTAACTCTTGAGAGGCCAACATGTTATTGGCTGCCGACTCCAAACCGGCTTCTTTGACCATGTAGCGCACCAAATCCATGCTGAAAAATCCAATTCCATAGCCTGAAGTGTCGTCCAATTCAATGTTTTTCACCATATCATAATTGACTCCTTTTCCTTGGTAATATTTTTCAACCACCTTTCGCATTTCGTCATTAAAATGTGTTTGTGATGCCATAACAATCTCCCCTTTTTCAAAACGAACTGACACGGCTAAGGCGGCATTTAAAAGCAATTTATTCACTGCCAACGACTCAATATATCCTTTGGAAGCCGTGTTGATCACCCCATGCAAATTCACCCAAAGACTCATATCGGTGTCTTCGGTAAGTGCCATTTTGATTTGCTCCTGAACGGATTCGTTTTCGGTAGCCTTACGCGCCCGGAAATCAGCATAATACTTCTCATCCGTCTCTTGGTAATTTTGACCGTAGCTGTTGTTATAGTTGGTGAACTTTGATAAAATAAGCACATCCTCATCCAATGTTCCAATCAGCTCACTCCCGGCATAAACCGTTTTTTTAGCAGCATCTACTTTAACTTCTTTACGGGTGAGTTTTGAAAATTTTTGTTCAAAAATTTTGACATCATCCAAACTCATGAGGATCGAAACGGCCATATCATTATTCACATTATCCACCATCACATACATGGGTTCGTCCATATTGATTCCCGCACTTTCGCCATTCATGAGCAATTGAAAAGCTTCTTTCTCATTGTCGGACATATTTTGCATTTTGGGGTCTTTGGCAATTTCTTCTTTGGGAAGTTTCCCATCGAGTTCGTTTAAATTGATTCTTGAAACGGCCAACGTTTTGTCGGTTACATATTTCAAAACTACTTCATTGGAGTTACCGCCACATGAAATCATCACGGTGCTTACTAAGCAAAGCAATAGCAAGGCTTTCAAATTGTTCTTGATCATAATAAGATAGGATTATAGATAAAAAAAGGTTTATTCAAAATCTTCCATTTCCGCATCGTAGAATTCGCCTGCTTGTTGGATTAAAGCTTCCATTTCGGCCTCCAATTCAGCTTGGTCTTCATCATCGACATCATCAAAGATTTCGACCTCATCATTGGTCAAGTTAATAATGAATCGAGGATAATCTAAATGAATAACGAAAAGGTCGTCGGGAAACTGAGAATTATCAGCCAGTACAAATTTTGGAAGATTCATGAAAATGGTAAATTGAAGTGATAAAACAAAAGGCTTCGTTGCGACTATATCTGGTTTAAATCTGAATCTATCCTTTGAAGTAGAAGCGCAATGTGGCGATGTGTTTTACATTACTGTGTTTTGGATTAATTTCTTGGTTAAATAATGAAAGCGAATATACAAAAAAATTGCTGCAAACGTCAATCCAGCTAATAATCCTATCCAAACCCCAACTGCACCCAAGGCGGTATACTTTCCGAGGTAAAAGGATAAGGGAAATCCAACAATCCAATAGGCAATAAAGGTAATATACATAGGTATTTTCACATCTTGGAGTCCCCGTAGCGCACCCAAAACTACTACTTGTATGCCATCGGAAATTTGAAAAAAAGCGGCGACAATCAATAAATTGGAGGCAATGGTTAGTACTTCGAGGGTATTGGACCATTCCGAACTATTGTCAAGATCGAGAAACAGTTGTGGCAAATCGGTATGAAAGAGCAGGAAAAACAGCGCAAATACGATTTCTACCAAAACGGCGAGCAAGAAAACAGAGCGGGCAACACGCACTAAACCCCGATAATCTTGCATTCCTTTGAAGTTGCCCACACGAATCATCGAAACGACACTGAGTCCCATGGCAAACATGAACGTGAGCGACGCCAAACTTAATGCAATTTGATTGGCCGCTTGACTTGTTTTCCCGAGGGTTCCACAAAGCCAAATGGCTGCGGTGAATAGAACCACTTCAAACAACATTTGCAAAGCCGAAGGGATACCCAAATCGACAATTTGTTTGGCAACCCGATACTGTAAATTTTTAAAATGAAATTTTGAAAAATAAGCTCGAAGTTGGGGTTGGCGAAATAGTAAAACATGCATAAAGACCAACATCGCAATACGGGACAAAACCGTACCTAAAGCAGCGCCTTGAATGCCCATTTTTGGAAAAATCCACCAGCCGTAAATAAAGATATAATTAAGGATGATGTGTACTACATTGGCCAATAAAATAGCATACATTGAATACTTGGTCAGCGATAATCCATCGGCAAACTGCTTGTAAGCCTGATACATTATTAAAGGGACCAGTGAGAAAGCTACCTGTATTAAAAAAGGTTCGGCGAGAACCAATACTTCTGCTGGCTGTTCCAATAAGGTAAGTAAAGGAACTGACAATACGACGAGACCAAATAGTAGCCAACCCAAAAGAGTACATAAAATCCACCCGTGCTGAAAATAGGTACGAATTTGTTGGGTATCGCCTGAAGCATCGGCTTGGGCGATTAGTGGAGTCAAGGCTGTTGAAAATCCAATCCCCAAGGACATCGCCACAAATATCAGACTATTCCCTAGCGAAACCGCAGCCAATTCGGTACTTCCCAACCGGCCTACCATAATATTATCAACGATTCCTATTAAAGTATGTCCTACCATTCCCAAAATTACAGGATAGGCCAATTGTATATTATAGGTAAATTCTTTACGGTAGGATTGCCAAGACATCGTTTTCAAAATAAAGAACAAAGGTAGACCCCTTTTTTGGGGTATGCAAACGAATTTATGAAACGAAAAATTAATTATGTAATATTATTCTTACAATTATTAATTTCTATCGTCTAAAACTCGATAAAATACACTTTTGTAAGGTTATTCGTCGATTTTTATCTCTTTTTGTAAGTATTGTATTACTTAAATTGTAATTTAGTGTAGCCAAATCAAAATAAAACCGATGAAAACAATTACCTTATTTCTGCTACAAGTAGTAGTGCTTACAGCCACTGCTCAAAATGTATTTCGTGAAGATTTTAACACCTTCGTGGTAAATCAAAATCTTTCAGGTCAAGGTCAATGGACGAACGCTGAAAACTCTTATGGATTAGGATCCTGCAGCGCATCCAATTGCTCAAATGCTAAAGTGATTCAACAGACGGTTGGATTTTTAAATTGGGGAACCGCTAACCGTTCTGTTGAATTAATTGCCAACGGTGACGGGTGTGGGGTTCCTTTTCCTCCACAAAATTCGGGTGAAATCTACATTGGATTTGTCTTGCGACTTACAAGTTGTGCGTATTCGAGTCAGGAATTCTTACGCATCAGCGGTGCGAGTAGTGCCACAGCGGCCCTAAAAGTGTATGTGGTTCGCTTGAATTCCACTCAATATAGCGTTGGTATTTCTAAAAATAGCGGCAATATTGTTTGGTCTTCCCTTCCTTACACGCTTAACAGCAATCAATTGGTAGTGATTCGATACAGCTTATTTAGCGGGGGTTCGGACGATATCTTACGTTTGTACACGAATCCCGTCGTCATGGCCGATGAACCCGCTTTACCCAATGCGTTAACCAACAATGGAGAAGATGTAAGCAATACCTTAGATCGCATGGTCATCAACTTACGCAATGCCAATGCGCCCATAGGCCGTATGGGATTAGTAAGTATCGCGCAAACATGGGAAAGCTTGCGATACAGTGCGTTGAGTCAAACGGAATTCAATGCCACGCAATTCATCGCGCAACATGAGGCTGGTGAAATTACCATTCAAAACTCCCAAGCGTCCACTCCTGCAACGATGACATTATATTCCACTCTAGGACAATCCATTACAACTACCAAAATAAATTTAGATTCGGGAACTACTCGTATTCAGGTTCCCTCCAATTTAAGTCCGGGCATGTATATCCTACATTTCCAAGATGAATACAAAAACGAATTCATAAAAAAATTGATGGTTAATTAAGAAAGCCTCCTTCGGGAGGTTTTTTTTTGGCAATCACTCTCCTTAAAATCAATACTTTTGAAAAAAAATCGATTGGGTTTCCAACCTTTTGAGGAGAAGGTATCTCTTTACTATAAAACACCTACCCCGTGATTGATGAAAAACTAATAGAGGGCTGCCGAAAAAAACAACGAGAGGCACAACGACAGGTCTACGAAAAATTAGGGCCGTATTTGTTCCGTTTGTGTAAAAGGTATTTAAAAAAGGAAGAAGAAATTGAGGAAGTATTAGCCGATTCATTTTTTATTCTTTTTACAAAAATTGATCAACTCAACGAAAACAAAGCGTTTTGGAGTTGGGCGAAACGCATCACGATTAACGAATGTTTACGGCATTTGAAAAAGAAAGTCAATTTCAACTTGTACCTTGAAGACCGCCCGCAAATTCCCGGTGTTGAAGCCGAGCAAGAGCAACCGCTTTTGGAAGCTGACTTACTGAAATTGTTGGACACGTTACCGCATGGAAGTCGAACTATTTTTTCGCTCTTTGTCATTGAAGGCTATAGTCATAAAGAGATTGCAACCCTACTCTCTATCACGGAAGGAACCTCAAAATCACAGCTCAATTTTGCCAAATCCAAACTCAAGGAATTGGTCAACCTACATTATTACCAACAGGCGAAATAAATTATGGAACATAACGATAAATTTTGGAACCAATTTCAGCAACTCGATGCAACGACGCCCGAAGATACTTTTCCCGGTATGGAAAAAATATGGGACCGTGTTGAAACCAAGCTGGATCATAAAGTAGCAGTTCAAGAGCAATGGAAATGGAAGAAAATTGCTGTAGCTGCATCGGTGACGTTGCTCATTTCAATCAGCTATTTGATTTGGAACAGCGCTGAAAGTCCTACGCCAACTTCTCCCCATTTGCCCAAAAAGGAAACCCTTTCAAATGAGGTAACCGTTCAACCCCTAAACAATCCCCCAGCGGTCGATCAGCCTGTGGAAACCCCCAATCATCCTGCACTGCAACCCAACCTTGAGTCTTTGGTTGAAAAATCAGTTCAAGTCACACCCACAGTAGCCGAGGTTGAGAAAAAAAAGGAAATTCAAGAAGAAGTTCAAAAAGAAGCAGCTATTGTTTCGCCAAAAAGTAGTGTTTCTAAAGAAGTAATCGTACAAACCGGACCTTACAATACTGCCTCGTCTAATTTGAGAACTACATTAGTTCCGCAACGAAAATTTGACGCTGTTGGCGTACAAGAAAGTCCGAAAATGGTCCTACGAGGGAAAAGTAAAAATGCAGCGCTAAAAGAGGAACCGTTGGTTGTTGTAGATGGCGAGGTCACCGAAAATTACAACCTTGAGGATGCCGACTCTGTGGTGTATTTAAATAATCCGCTCTATATTATTGATGGAACAGAATACACTGAAAAGGAAGTGTTTGGTCCCAACCCGACGTGTCCTTATGCCCCACTTAAAGAACAACCTATTGAATCGGTTACGGTACTGCAGGCCGAAAAAGCGATTGAAATCTATGGTAAAAAAGCTGAAAATGGTGTGGTAATTATCACTACGAAAACAGGAAAACCTAAGCCGAAAAAGTAAATCAAACTATTGTTTAACGTAAAAAGTAACGCCATGAAATATGTAAAACATCTTTCGTTAGCCCTTGCTATGCTTATTCATTTCGTAAGCTTTGGGCAATTAAAAACCATCACAGGGCAAGTTGTCGATGATCAGGGAACATTACTCCCAGGAGCCTACATTGCAGTGAAAGGAACAAACAAACATACAACCTCCGACTTGGATGGGAAGTTTAGTATGTCGGTGAATATTGGCTCCACATTAATTGTGAGTTATATTGGGTACCAAACCAAAGAAGTGGTCGTAGGTAAAGCCAATCATTACCCCATTCAATTAAATGCTGAAGCACAGGTTTTGAACGAAGTAGTCATCACGCAAGGATACCGACTTGTTACAAAGAAAACAAGTGTTGCTGCCACTAGCGTTGCTGTCACGGGTAAAATAGTAGAAAACCGACCCAATGCCAATGTAATGAATACATTACAAGGGCAAATTGCGGGGGCTTCTGTTATTGATAAGGAAGAAAAAAACAAAAGCGATTGGAAGTCAAAAAAAATCAATCCCCAACCGGATGAGGAATATGGTGCATTGATTGAAAACGTCTTCGAAAGTCCACGCGTCAATCCATTATCGACCTTTTCCATTGATGTGGATAATGCTTCTTATACCAATATTCGACGTATGATTAATAGTGGCCAAAAAGTTCCCAAAGATGCCGTTCGTATTGAGGAAATGATCAATTTTTTCAAATACAATTATGCACAACCTACAGGAGAACACCCTTTTGCCATTCATACCGAATACAGTGCCTGTCCCTGGAATACAAACTCCAAACTGTTGCGTATTGCACTTCAAGGAAAAACATTGGAAAGCGACCTCTTGCCTCCTTCCAACTTGGTATTTCTTATCGATGTTTCGGGTTCCATGGGAGCTGCCAATAAATTACCTCTCGTTATTCAATCGTTAAAGGCTTTAACTTCACAATTGCGTGAAAATGACCGTATCGCCATCGTGGTGTATGCTGGAGCGGCTGGGTTGGTGTTGCCTTCTACGGCGGGAAATCAAAAAGACAAAATCATTCCTGCACTCGATAATCTCTCGGCGGGAGGAAGTACCGCGGGAGGTGCTGGAATTGAACTCGCCTACAAAGTGGCACAGGAAAACTTTATCCAAGGAGGCAATAATCGGGTAGTTTTGGCCACCGATGGCGACTTTAATGTTGGATACAATTCATCGAGTGATTTGGGCCAATTGATTGAAGAAAAAAGAAAAACGGGGGTCTTTCTAACCTGTTTAGGCTACGGCATGGGGAACTATAAAGACACTACTTTGGAAACATTGGCCAACAAAGGCAATGGAAATTACGCCTACATTGATACCTTGCAAGAAGCCAACCGCTTTTTGGTTAAAGAATTTAAAGGAACAATGTTTGCGATAGCGAAAGATGTCAAGATTCAAATTGAATTTAATCCCACCCTAGTCAAAGCCTACCGATTGATTGGATATGAAAATCGGAAATTACGCCCCGAAGATTTTAAAAATGATACCATTGATGCAGGCGAATTGGGAAGTGGTCATACGGTGACGGCTTTTTATGAAATCATTCCCACGGGTGTTGAGTCCAATTTATTTGTGGCCACTGATGATTTGAAATATACCCCAAAAGTCGCCCCTGATGCGCCATTAAACAGCGAATTGGCTACGGTTAAGTTTCGCTATAAAAAACCTGACGGTGATCGAAGTACCGAAATGACCCGTGTGATACAAAACATTGAGGTTGGTGCCCACAATGCATCTCCCGATTTTCGTTTTGCGGCAGCTGTGGCTTGGTTTGGCTTGTACTTGAGAGATTCAAAATTGATTCAAAATAAATCAATTACAGATATCGAAAACTTAGCGAATACCGCAATTGGACAAGATAAAGAGGGCTATCGCTACGAACTGATTCGATTGGTTAACACATTTCATCATAATTAGTTAGGGTTAATTTTTGGTTAGCAAAAAGGCTGGGAGTTATGTGCTTCCGGCCTTTGCTTATTTTTCAATTTCTTTTAAGTTTTCCATTTTTTTGTATTCCAAGAATCCTTTAATATCCTCAAAATGTTCACGAACACGTTTGTTTCCAAATTCAAAAACCTTCGTAACCAAACCATCGAGAAAATCACGGTCGTGGGAAACTAATATCAACGTGCCATCAAAGTCTTTCAGCGCGTCTTTAATGATATCCTTTGTTTTCATATCCAAATGGTTTGTAGGCTCATCCAGAATCAAGACATTCACGGGCTCCAACAACAGCTTAATCATCGCCAAACGTGTACGTTCGCCGCCCGATAAAACTTTTACCTTTTTGTGTACATCATCGCCACCAAACATAAAAGCACCCAGAAGATCTTTGATTTTGGTGCGAATCTCACCCACTGCAATGCGATCAATCGTTTCAAACACTGTCAATTCACCATCCAATAAGGCCGCTTGATTTTGGGCAAAATACCCCACTTGTACATTGTGACCGATTTCTAATTTTCCATCAAAATCGATCTCATTCATGATAGCTTTGATCATGGTTGATTTCCCTTCCCCATTTTTCCCTACAAAAGCCACTTTTTGGCCCCGTTCGATCACCATATTGGCCTCCTTAAACACCACATGATCCTCGTATTTTTTGGACAAATGTTCAACAACAACGGGATATTGTCCGCTTCGAGGTGAAGGTGGAAACTTTAAACGAAGTGCCGATGTATCGACCTCATCTACCTCAACTAACTCGAGTTTTTCCAACATTTTCACCCGCGATTGTACTTGCAACGTTTTGGAATAAGTTCCTTTGAATCGTTCGATAAATTCGGTGGTTTCAGCAATCATTTTTTGCTGCTCTTCATACGCCTTTTGTTGGTGTGCTCTACGTTCTTTACGCAATTCTAAATAATGAGAATATTTGGCACGGTAATCATAAATGCGTCCCATAGTGACCTCAATGGTACGGTTGGTGATGTTGTCCACAAAAGCACGGTCGTGAGAAATCACCATGACAGCCTTGGCTTGATTCAATAAAAAATCTTCTAGCCATTGAATACTATCCATATCCAAGTGATTGGTGGGCTCATCGAGCAAAATCAAATCGGGTTTTTTCAACAATATTTTGGCCAATTCAATGCGCATGCGCCATCCCCCCGAAAATTCAGAAGTGGGCCGATGAAAATCCTCCCGCTCAAATCCAAGCCCTTTTAAGACTTTCTCCACTTCCGCTTCGTAATTGATCTCTTCGATTGAATAAAATTTTTCGCTTAATTCAGAAACGCGTTCAATCAACTTCATATAATCGTCGCTTTCATAATCGGTTCGCACCGTAAGCTGTTCATTGAGCGCATCGATTTCTTCTTTCATCGAAAAAATTTCCGCAAAAGCTTTGGAGGTCTCTTCAAAAACCGTCACATCATCTTGCGTCAATAAATGCTGGGGTAAATAAGCAATTACCGCTTCTTTGGGTGCCGAAACAGCACCTCGTGTGGGTTTGTTTTGACCGGCTACTATTTTTAACAAGGTCGATTTTCCCGCACCATTTTTACCCATCAAGGCTATTTTATCGGTTTCATTTATAGCAAAAGTAACCTCACTAAAAAGTGTAGTTCCTCCAAATTCAACAGCGATATCGTTTACGGTAATCATGTGAGCTAACGATTTTAAAATGAAGCGGCAAATATAGTTCAAAATCATAAGCCATCAAGGATTTTAAAGGAATCCTGAAAAGAAAATAAATACCTTTGCAGCATCCTATTTAGTCCGTCATGTCTTCTTCAATCGCTTCCATATCTCTAGGCAAACTGAGAAAACGATACCGCAATCGTGTTCGCTTAGCCACGGCTCTCTTCTTTTTTGGCATGGGATTTAGTTTTGCCACATGGGCAAGTCGGATTCCGAGTATTAAAAGTCAGTTGCAGTTGACTGAAGCCGATCTAGGAAGCCTTCTTTTAGCCTTGCCGGTTGGACAATTATTGGCGATGACATTTTCGGGAAAAGTGGTCACGCGGTATGGAAGTCGTTGGATTTGTGCGTTGGGTTTATTATTGTATGCGGGTTGTTTGCCCTTGATTAGTGTATCGCATTCCAAGTGGGAGCTGGCCGTAGCGCTAACTCTTTTTGGCTTTTTTGGGAACTTGTGCAACATTGCGGTGAATACACAAGGCGTTTATACGCAATTTTTTTTTGAAAAACCAATCTTAGGCTCCTTTCACGGTTCATGGAGTTTGGCCGGATTTGCGGGGGCACTGACCGGTTTGGTTATGCTTTCTTTTCACATGAGTGTTTTCTATCACTTTTTGATAGCCTTGGGCTTTGTATCGATTATTGTGGTGACAAACACCAAATATTTGGTAAAAACGCAAAGTCCAAAACGAGAAGAAGAAAGTTCGTATAATTTTCTTAAAAACCCTGACAAAACTTTGCTTTGGCTAGGAATTATATGTTTTTTTGGTATGGCCAGCGAAGGTATTATGTTTGATTGGAGCGGTGTCTATTTCAAAGAAATTGTAGAAGCTCCTGGGGCATTTGTCGTTTTAGGCTACACTTCATTCATGATAAGTATGGCCTCAGGACGTTTTTTAAGCGATTTTTTTGTAGCCCGACTAGGCAACAGAAAAGTATTGATTTATAGCGGTTTAATCATTTTCATTGGGTTGTATACTGCGGTGCTTTTCCCCTATTTAATCCCTTCAACACTGGCTTTCATGCTGGTGGGGATTGGCGTTTCAAATGTAATTCCTATTATTTTTAATGCTGCAGGTAATCACCCCACTATTCCCACGGGAATGGCGCTCACTATTGTCACCAGCATTAGTTTTTTGGGCTTTATGATTGGGCCACCCATTATCGGTTACATCGCTGAATTAACCAACTTGCGCTATTCATTTGCGGTAATTGGGGTCTTTGGATTGATTATTGCAGGGTTAGTAAATCAATTGAATATTTTTAAATAAAAAAAAGACAACCCTAAAGTTGTCTTTTGCGTTGTCTATTATCTATGTAATCTTGAATGGCTTGGCGAGTGGTAAACCAATTTCGCCCTTCTTTGTAGGCGTCAATCTTCCCTTGACGAGCCAATAAACTAATGTAATCCTGACCGTATGGAGTGCCTGGTTCACTCACGATTGTGGCAATCGATTCGTAAGGTTCCTGACCTGGAAAAGCATTTAAATAGATGTTTAAAGTGCGTTCTACAGCTTGACACATCAATAAAATGAGCTTTTGATAATTACCATTATTTGCTTGATTGAGCGCTTCATAGTACTTTTTGCGGTCATTTTTTAAGATGATGGCTGGTGGAAAACCCGCTTGCATCAACAACAAATTCATGACCAAACGAACCGTTCTGCCATTGCCATCAAAAAATGGATGTATCCAAACAAATTTGTGATGGAAAATCGTTGCCAATTCTATGGTGTTTAAGCCCAATGGGTTATTGTGCACAAAGGCAATTAATTCATCGATGAGTGTTGGGACTTTAAGCGCATTGGGAGGGATAAAATTTGCGCCTGAAATACGTACTCCACCATTGCGAAGTCGACCCGCGAACTCTTCTTCGATTGAACGCAACACATTAGCATGTAAGGTTAAAATATCGCGGCTTTTAAGCTGATAGGAATCATGCACAATAGAATATAAATACGC
Organism: Flavobacterium fontis; assembly: GCF_900129405.1. Classification (GTDB taxonomy): domain Bacteria; phylum Bacteroidota; class Bacteroidia; order Flavobacteriales; family Flavobacteriaceae; genus Flavobacterium; species Flavobacterium fontis. The sequence goes on from NZ_FQVQ01000005.1 coordinate 164,911, forward strand.
AATGGCAACTTCATGGTTTTTGACTTCAAAATGCTCTCGCAACGACTTCCCTTTGATGGTAATCCCCTCTTGAAGCACAAGCTGGGTTTCGCGAAGACTCAAAGTGTTTCCTTCGATACTATTGGAATTGTAGGTCCATTCGATAGTTAAGGATTCTTTGATTTTTTGGAGGGCACTTTGAGGCAATGGCCGCCCTTGATCTAACATTTGTTTTTTGTCAAACAAGCGTTGGAACGTTTCTTCAAATTCTACATAGTAACTTCTATCAATCTCCCACATACCACAAAGGTATCGTTTTGACTTTGATTTTTCATTATCCGATATTAATTTTAACAAAATTAAAAAATCCCTAAGGTATCGGGATGGGTTAAATAACGTATTCTTTTCTTATACTTCGTCTTCGTCCTGGTCGTCCATTTCAAAAAACAAGGGGTCAACCATGATATTTTCAGCGACAATTTCGAGACGCTCCGTAATTTGAGAACAAAAGAAAATTCGCTGTACTTTTTCAATACTTTCCGACAAACGAAGAATCTTGGGTTCATAGCGATTTTTTAGAATCACTTCAGCATCATCCAAAATAAACATTTTCAATTGGTTAACATCAAATCCAGCCGATCCAAACATAATCGTCAATTGATTGGGTGTGCCAATTAATACATCTATTCCCAAAGAAATTTGATTTTTATCTTCGTCCAAATCCGAACGATCATGAACATGATAAATGCGCAAAGCATTGTACTTGTTTAATTGATTAAACACGTCAACCATCTCCATGACTTTGGCTTTGTCATTACATACAATCAAAGCCCTTGGTGATAATTCAAAAGGTTTGTCCAAGCGCTGAATTACATGGAGGGCTATGGTGGTTGACTTCCCCGAACCTGGGTCACTTTGAATAACCACATCGGCTCCACTTTTTATCGCTGCATAGGTTCCCGCTTGCAGGTCATTAGCCGATGTTAAACCCGACGCAATCAAGGCTTGTTGAAGTAATGGGTTTATTTTTTTTAACTGCATAAATTGTAATTAAATTTATTTGCTCGCAAATAATTTCACATCATTTTCTGAAATCTCTTGGCCTCCCAAAATAATCAAACGCTCGACCACATTGCGTAATTCGCGAATATTTCCAGTCCAATCGTATTCTTGAAGCAATTGAACCGCAGCTTGGGAAAACTGTTTGGGGGCATTTCCTTGTTCTTCAGCTATTTTGGCGGTAAAATGCTCTATCAACAACGGGATGTCATCACGACGATCATTTAACGCAGGAACTTTGATTAAAATTACAGCCAATCGATGGTATAAATCCTCCCGAAATCTTCCTTCTTCAATTTCCTTTTTTAAATCCTTGTTTGTTGCTGCAATGACGCGAACATTGACTTTAATATCTTTATCAGCGCCAACCCGCTGAATTAAATTCTCCTGCAAAGCCCGTAAAACCTTTGCCTGGGCAGCCAAACTCATATCGCCAATCTCATCCAAAAAAATGGTACCCCCATCGGCTGCTTCAAACTTACCGGCACGATCTTTAACCGCCGAAGTAAAAGCCCCTTTCACATGGCCAAACAATTCACTTTCAATCAGCTCCGAGGGAATCGCCGCACAGTTTACTTCAACTATAGGGGCCTCAGAGCGATCACTTTTTTGATGCAATTGGTGGGCGACTAATTCCTTACCCGTTCCATTTGGCCCCGTGATTAATACGCGGGCATCGGTTTTGGCAACCTTTTCGATCATTTCCTTGATATGCTGAATCGGTGCGCTCGTTCCAATGATTTCATAGTTTTTGGAAACCTTCTTTTTTAAAATTTTATTCTCAACAACCAATTGCTTGCGATCCAACGCATTGCGAACGGTATTGAGTAATCGATTTAAATCAGGGGGTTTGGAGATATAATCGAAAGCTCCTAATCGCATGGTATTGATGGCTGTTTCCATATCACCATGCCCTGAAATCATCACAATAGGAATTTCAGGCTTTATTTTTTTTACCGCCTCCAGGAGTTCTTCCCCATCCATTTTGGGCATTTTTATATCGCACAAAACCAAATCAAAATCAGTGACTTTAATTTTTTCCAGGCCTTGCACCCCATCTTCAGCTTCTTCCACTTGATAGGTATCGCTTTCTTCTATCAAAATTCGCGTTAGCACTCGACGGATGGAAGCTTCATCTTCTATGACCAATATTTTAGGCATAAGTTGTATTTTTTTTATTTTCAGATTATAACAAAGGACATGCCACTTTCGGCATTAATAGGAAATCCAACGCAATAATTCCTTCCAGGTGGGACGTTTCCCATACATCAAAATTCCTACACGATAAATTTTGGAAGCAAACCACACGACAAAAACAAAGGTACCAAACAATAACACCAAAGAAATCGTCAACTGCCACCAAGGCACTCCAAAAGGAATACGCATCATCATTACGATGGGGGAAGTTAGAGGTACCATAGAAAATGTAGTAGCAATCGTGCCGTGTGGATCATTCATGACCGTGAAAAATCCAATATAAACTCCCAAAATCAACGGCATGATAATGGGTAATAAAAACTGTTGCGAATCGGTTTCGTTATCGACAGCGGCTCCAATAGCGGCATAAAACGAACTGTATAGAAAATACCCTCCGATAAAATAAAAGATAAATGAAACAAGTATCGTCCCCACCGGCAATTTCCATAACTCATTCAAGTACAAGGCAACTTTGCTTAAATCTTGTCCCGATGTCGCCACTATTTTTTGCGCTTGCCCAGAAGAAGCTCCCAGAGGGACATCAAACACAACAGATAAGACAAACATGGCGGTCAATCCCAACAAAGCCCAAATCAAAAACTGAAGAATCCCTGCAATGGATGTGCCTATGATTTTTCCCATCATCAACTGAAAAGGTTTCACTGATGAAATAATTACTTCAATAATCCGCGATGTTTTTTCTTCAATAACACTGCGCATCACCATATTTCCGTAGATGACGATAAACATCATGATGAGATAACCAAAGGCGCCACCAATACCAATTTTTATTTCATTGATTCCTTTCAAGGCTTGTTCCCCCGAAGCTTTTACCAAATTAATGGCCACTTTGGCTTGGGCTTGTTGAATTTTCAAGGTATCTAAACCAACGGCTTTAAAATTTTCCTGGGTCATTTTATTGGTTATCACCGACTCTAAATCGGCTATAAATAGCACACTAGGACTATCGTTGGAGATGTATTCTATCTTTTTTGCCAAATCCTTATTATCAGCGGCTTTGGGAATTAAAAGCAGGCCTTCATAATGTTCGGCTTGTATGCTATCTTTTAAAACAGGTACTGGTGTTTGTGAAAAATCAACATATTTGTACTCTTCATCACTTTTAAACTGGGTAAAAAAACGACCGGTTTCATCGTGAATCGCAATGGTTTTTTGTTCGGCTTTCAACGTACTCAAATAGCCAACAAAAACGGCAATTCCAACAAAAAGGAGGGGACTCAAAAAAGTCATCACAATGAAAGACTTATTGCGCACTTTGGCGGTAAATTCCCGCTTAATTATCAATATAAGTTTGCTCATAATAGCCGATTAATCCGTTACGGTTTGGATAAAAATATCATTTACAGTGGGAATTTTTTCTGCAAAATGGGTTACTTGCCCGCGTTGCATCAGCGTGTGTAAAAGTTCATTGGCGGAATGATTTCCTAATTGAATTTCCAATTTCAACTCCTGATTCAACGATTTGAAATCGGTTGTTTTCAGGCTGAATTTTTGCGACAAATCGTGCCAAACGCCTTCAACATTATCGGTCAAAATCCCCACATCATAAGAATGGGTTCTATACTGCTTTTTCACCTCCGATAGCTTTCCTTCAATCAATTTATTCGATCGATGAATTAAAGCGATATAATCACACATCTCCTCTACCGATTCCATACGATGGGTTGAAAAAATAATTGAAGTTCCCTGACGATTCAAAGCGATAATCTCATCTTTGATCAAATTGGCATTCACGGGATCAAAGCCCGAAAAAGGTTCGTCCAATATCAACAGTTTCGGTTGATGCAATACCGTCACGATGAACTGTACTTTTTGCGCCATTCCTTTGGACAATTCTTGTATTTTTTTGTCCCACCAGGAAGTGATTTCAAACTTTTCAAACCAATACTTGAGTTGCGTCTTGGCATCGTTTTTTGACATTCCCTTGAGTTGTGCGAGATACAAACATTGTTCTCCAACTTTCATCGTTTTATACAATCCCCGTTCTTCGGGCATGTACCCAATTTCATGAACATGTTTGGGCTGAAGGGGTTCCCCATCCAAAACCACTGAACCGCTATCGGGCAAGGTAATTTGATTGATAATGCGAATGAGGGATGTTTTTCCGGCGCCATTGGGTCCCAATAACCCATAAATACTTCCTTGGGGTACCGAGAGTGAAACGGCATTCAAAGCCGTGTAGTCACCGTATTGTTTGACAACGTTATCTACAGTTAGAATGGATTGCATAAGTTTTTAAATCTTCGGGTAAAAATACGGAATTCCCAACAGAATGGGGCATAACTAAAAACAAAAAACCCACCCTTATGGTGACACAAGGATGGGAAAAATTGCTATGAAAAAGAAATTACCTGTTTCCAAGTAATGCTCAAAAGTAAAATTATTTTTTTAACTACGAAAACATATCTTTAACTTTTTCAAAAAAAGATTTTTCGCTCTTTTCGGGGTGTGGTATAAAGTTTTCGTCGGTTAAGGCTTTTTCAAAAAATTGTCGTTGTTCTTTGGACAATGTTTTTGGGGTCCAAACATTAACATGGACCAACAAGTCGCCATTTCCATAACTGTTTAAACTAGGAATTCCTTTGCCTTTTAATCGTAAAATTTTTCCCGATTGAATGCCTTCTTCCAGTTTGATTCTAACTTTTCCACCTACCGTTTCTAATTCCTTTGAAACGCCCAATGCAGCTTCCGCAAAACTGATGTACAGATCATAGTGAAGGTTTTCACCATCGCGTTTAAGCCATTCGTGTTCCGTCTCTTCAATTACAACAATTAAATCGCCTGGGATTCCATTGCCTGGAGCATCGTTTCCTTTACCGGATACTTTTAACTGCATTCCATCGGCGACACCGGCGGGTATTTTGATGGAAACTGTTTCGTCTTCCATAATCATCCCGTAGGCATCGGCATTATTGGGTTTACTTTCTATAGTTTGCCCTGAACCGCCACATACATGACAGGTTGTTGCGGTTTGCATACGCCCCAAAATCGTATTGGTCACTTTTAGGACTTGACCCGCACCATTACAGGTAGGACAAGTTTTATAGCGAACACCTGGCGCTTGTATTTTTCGCTTAACTTTTACTTTCTTTTCAACGCCATTGACGACTTCTTCAAGGGTGAGTTTGACCTTAATTCGTAGATTACTGCCTTTCATTCTGCGGGAACCACCGCCGCCAAATCCACCGCCAAAACTACCGCCAAAAGCACCGCCAAAAATATCACCAAACTGACTAAATATATCATCCATATTCATGTGATGACCGCCACCAAAGCCCCCTGCGCCATCAAATGCAGCATGACCGTATTGATCGTAACGTGCTTTTTTGTCGGGATCACTCAAAACCTCATAGGCTTCTGCGGCTAACTTAAAGTTCTCTTCCGCTTCTTTGTTACCGGGGTTTTTGTCCGGGTGAAATTCAATCGCTTTTTTACGGTAGGCTTTTTTAATTTCCTCCGCACTGGCATTTTTACCGACGCCTAGTATTTCGTAAAAGTCTTTTTTACTCATATGTCCATTTATTGTCCGATGACCACTTTAGGAAAACGGATAATTTTATCGCCTAATTTATACCCTTTTTCAATGACATCTACGATTTTTCCCTTCAAATCCTCGGTAGGGGCTGGAATTTGAGTGATCGCCTCTGCAAAATCCGCATCAAAGGCATCCCCAGCTTGTAGGGAAACTTGTTCAAGACCTTTGGCAACCAACGTAGATTTAAATTTTTCATGAATCAACTCAACCCCTTTGACTAGGGCTTCATCTGCTGATTTTTGAATTTGCTCCATCGCACGATCAAAATCATCTAAAACCGGTAATAGGGCCACCAAAACTTCTTGATTGGCGGTTTTAAACAATTCTAAGCGCTCTTTAGAAGTGCGTTTTTTATAATTTTCAAATTCGGCAAACAAACGCAAAAATTTATCTTTTTCTTGGGCCAATTGCAACTCCAACTGTTGTTCTGCTGACAATTCTTCCGCTGGTGCACTCCCCTCTGTTTCCGATACCTCAGGGGCTAACTCAGGAGCTTCATGTTCGTTTGTCTCAGTATTCATGGTATTCTTTCCTTTAAATGGGTTGTTGATTTTCATTCAAATGTATTGCTTCGCAAAATGCCGTGCAAAAGTACTGCCATTTCCTTAAAAATGTCAAATTGTCATTTATTTTTATAAAAAAAGAGCGGCAACAACTGCACAACAACGCATTCGCTTTACTTCTGGCATTGCATAAAGCTTAGCGAAAATCAGCATTTTGAATACAATTAAAACACCCGTTAAAGAAAGACTAGGGTAATAAATTTTCGAACGCCTTTTGCGCATCGGGATAGGTAAACGTAAATCCTAAATCCATGGCGCGTTGAGGAAGAATTTTTTTATCATTGAACAACAATTCGTGCATATCACCCAAGATAAGTTTCATGACCCATCGCGGAACAGGAGGTAACCAAATGGGACGTTTCAGGAGGTGCGCTATCATTTTGGTTTGCGCTTTGTTGCTCACAGCATGAGGAGCGACACCGTTGAAAACCCCTGCGTGCCCCTGTTCCAGTAACCATGCATACAATTGCACTATGTCGTGGAGGTGAATCCAAGATTGCATTTGCTTACCCGACCCAAAAATAGCTCCCATACCCCAGCGAATAGGCTGAACGATAGGCTCCAAAGCGCCGCCTTCACGAGCATAAACCACCCCGGTTCGAACTTTGGTAACCGGCAGGTCGAGTTTTGAAAATTGATCTACGGCAGCTTCCCAGCGTTGCACTAATGTGCCTAGAAAAGTATTGGATTGAACTTGGGAATCTTCGGTATAAACCGCTTTGTTGTCATCGGGATAAATAGCTGTTCCCGAAGCAGATAGTATATGCTTTACTTGGTGTTGTGGCACCTTTTTTAAACTGGCATACAATACATTGGCCGATACTACACGACTTTCTAACAAAATCGTTTTGTAATTCGGAGTCCATCGTTTGGCTATGGTCGCTCCCGCCAAGTGCACGAGAGCGTCAACTCCATTCCAACATTGATCGTCTATTTTTCCTTCGGCGGGATTCCAATAAAAAGTTTGCACACCGTCAGGCACGTTCTTGGATGATTTTTGCATGGTCAACCAATGAACATGATGGCCTTTTTGCACCAAATATTTCGTCAAGGCATGACCAATTAATCCTGAACCTCCTGTTATTAAAATGCGCATACTCCCTTTTTGGTCCAAAATTATCCAATTTGAACCAAAATTAGCGCTCCCCTATAAAAGGTTTAACGTCTGTTTAGCATTGTAATGAGGCAAAAAAAAATCCCAGCCGAAGCCAGGATCTTTCACGCAAAAAAACAAATTAGTCAATTTTTCGAATACTTCCCCCCGAGGATTCATTTTTATCAACGGATTTGGCAATTCCTGTATATTTTATACTGGCACCACTGGAAGCACTTGCCTCCAGCGTTACTCTTGCATTGACAGAAGATTCACTACCACTACTAGCATCGGCATTGACGTCATTGGCCAGCAACCCTTTGGCATTCAGCGTGCTCCCGCTAGAGGAACTCGTTTTCAACTTCAATGCAATTCCTTTAATATCCATAGAGCTACCGCTTGAGGTTTCGGCATCTACGGTATCGTATTCAACTTTACCTTCCAAATGTGCTCCACTACTTGAATCCATCACCAAATTGGTTCCCACAAACGTTCCCGTAAGCAGCACATTGGCTCCACTACTCGAGGTTACCTTTTTTAACTCGGGCATGTGGATATACACCTTGAGTTCTTTAGCCCCCGAAATACTTTTGTCGATATACACCTTCAGTGTCTCACCTTCTAATTCTGTTTTGACAAACTCCAACAAATTAGAATCGGCTTCTACCTCAACTTTGGCAGTACTATCTTGTTTCATTTCAACTTCAATACCCGCTGAGGCTTGAACAGCTGTAAACTTTCCTGTAATGTTTCGCACTTCGGTGGTCACATTTCCATTGCCATCTACTCCATTCAACATGGGATTACAAGATGAGAGCAATAATGCAGCGATAATGGCTACTAAAAACTTGGTACAATAAACTACAACTCGTATCATACTTAATTTGATTTTTTGATGACAACGCCATCTTTGTTAATAATAAGACTTCCTTTTTCGCCCGTTTTTTCTTCGCGAATGATCTCGACTCCGTTGACGCGCACAGTGACCTTATTGACTGAATCATTTACTTTTTCAATCGTTTCGGTTTCGATGACATCATCGTATTCATCTTCGTCGGGTGGACAATTGGTACATTTTACTTGATTTTCCTCAACAAGGTACACATAATCCTCGGAAGAATGATGCATGTTAAAGTAGGAATTATCACTGTCATCGTAGTGACGTACCGAGCGGTCAGTTTTGAACTTCACCCCTTTGGGCAAATACAAGTAAACGGTGACTTCTTGCTGACGAAACTTGTTATTTATCGCGGTAGTCCAGTAGTTATTTAACAACAATTGATTGCCTTCAATTTTGAAACCATACGCAATTTTTTGCGCTCTGGCATTGGCTTCACCTGCTGTTTTCCCTACGGCTACTTTTTCGATTCGAACATAAGGAGTTGTGGCATCCGTGGGCAATACTTCAAAACTAATTTGATTGGAGTAAATGACCTCTTTTTGTTGCTCGTTGGTCGTCAAACGATAATCGTGTGAAGGATTCATGTCTTTGGCATAAAAATCATTATTCACAAATCGTATTTGCAGCGTATCTTGAGGTTGTAAGAGAATTTGCTCTTTCACAATATCCTTTCCGTCGAAGGCTGCTTGCGTTACTTCATTGATGATTATGGTAATCAAAGCCCCCAACGAAACAATCCACACGGCAAGCAAGGTATATTTTACCACATTACCCAAAGAGCGAACATGATTCATGAGTAGTTTTAACCCCAACAACATTAAAAAGAATAGCGGTATCCCGAAGCAAAACATAAATAAGAGCCCCTGAATCCAGTACGGCGTTTCTAGTCCGATAGGCGTCACCACCATATTTATCGCAGCATTTTGAGGCAATTGAGAGGTAAAAATCAGAATAACAGAACCGATTAACACTCCTAACAAGGATAAAGAGGCGAAAATCAGCACAAAGGCCCCAATAATTTTAGCAAAAACCCCAAACACTGTTGTTATAAATCCACTTAGCCGGTTACCAAAAGATTCAGCTCCAGATTTGACTTTTTCGCCAATTTCGTTGTAATCTGCATTTTGAATTCGCTGGGAAACTTGTTCAAATTCTTCCCGTACTTTTTTCTCAATATTAGAGATGGTTACAGGTTCTCCTGTCATTTCTAACTTTTCAGCAGTGGTGATGGCTTTGGGCATTGCAATCCAAAGGATTAAATAGACTAAAAATCCCATGCCTGAAAAACTAAAAATCAAAAATGCCAATTTAAACCAAAACGAATCTACACCGAAGTAATGTCCTAAACCGGTACAAACTCCCCCAATTACACCACGTTCTTCATCACGGTATAATTTACGGCGACGTGGAGGCAAGGCGTATTTAAAATCGGTTTCCTTTTGGGTCTCCCCTTCATTATCTAAACGGTAATCTTCGGGCTGCCCCATAACATTGACAACTTCATCTACATCGTTACTGTTGATTACATGTTTGTCCGAAAGTTGACGCTCAGCAAAGAGTTCGGCTACACGCATTTCGATATCTTTCATGATTTCATCTTTTCCGGTAGCGTCTGTGAGCGAATTTTTTATCGCATCAAAGTAGCGGGAAAGTTTTTGGTAAGCGTCTTCATCAATGTGGAAAAATAAACCACCTATGTTGATATTTACGGTCTTGTTCATGATTATTGGTTTTGTTTAGTGATAATGGTTACGGCATCAGAGAGTTCGGTCCATGTGCCATTTAATTCGTTTAAAAATGTTTTTCCTAATTCGGTCAACTCGTAATATTTACGCGGTGGTCCCGATGTCGATTCTTCCCAACGATAATTGAGCAAGCCATCATTTTTTAGGCGGGTTAGCAACGGATAGACAGTTCCCTCGACCACGAGTAACCGGGCCGCTTTTAGCGTATCCAAAATTTCGGAAGTGTAAGCCTCTTTGTCTTTTAGAACCGACAAGATGCAGAACTCCAAAACGCCTTTTCGCATTTGTGCTTTTGTGTTTTCGATGTTCATAAAATTACTTTTTTAATCCACGTGGATGTCGTTTTTTGATTGATGATTGATGATTGATGATGTTATTCGGATGTAAATACTTTTGGTTCAGAAGTACTGTCCATGGTTTGCGCATTGTTATTATTAACGCGCTTTCTTAAAAACGGAATTGATAAAGGATAATGATACACCTTTCCCCGGGTAGCCTCCAACGCTCCGTAAACGATAAGTACAAACTCAGTAATTTTTAGCAAAGCGAATAAGACAAAGGCAGTAATTCCAACAACAAGCCCGGTTGAAAAGGAAATATTTTCAAGATTTCGAATGGCAAACGATTGGTCATCCCATTGAAAAGCGATCATTCCTTTGGTAAAAGCACTTAAAGTGAGTAGTAACCCTAACCCAACCAAAACGATGGTGTACACAAAAACACTCAGTTGAAAATTCAATACACTTCGTCCTTGTGCCTCGAGCATGGGGGAAGTTTCTTTTTTGGCCGACCATATAAATGCAGGCAAGATAAAGTTCCCGAAAGGAAATAAATATTGCCCTAGCGCACTGAGGTGCAAAATGGTTCCTATATTTCGTTCATTAGCCGTCATAACTTTTGATTTTGATGATTGAAACTCCATAATACTTTTTATAAGCTATTATTTTCTTAAACAAAGATACAACCAAAAGCAGGTATTATGTATTACAAAGTACTAAGGTTTAACAATATATTAACATTTGGCAGAACGCCCCTTTTTCAAAAGGTATGTGTATATTTACCGAAAATAAAGGCTTTATGCAACTTTCTCCTCGCAAATTAAATATGTTTTTGGCATGGCGATTACCGGCCGCATTTTGGTGTGGTGTTCGCGTTAAAAGCATTTCCGAAAGTACTTGTATTGCTTCGGTCACCCACCGTTGGATCAATCAAAATCCATTTCAATCCATGTATTTTGCCGTCCAAGCCATGGCCGCCGAGTTGACAACAGGAGCTTTGGTTATGGCTGAAATTCAACGCAAAAAAATGCCCATCTCTATGTTGGTCCTCAACAATAAGGCAACCTATACCAAGAAGGCAACGGGAAAAATAACATTTACTTGCCAACAAGGCACCGCAATTGCAACATTAATTGATGAAGTGGTCCAATCAGGGGAGGGTAAAACGATTTGGTTGCAATCAGTTGGGGTTGATCAGCAAGGGGAAGTGGTTTCTGTCATGGATTTTGAATGGACATTAAAATTGAAATCGAAATAGTGAGAATTGTTACCTTTGAAAAAAAATAATTCATGAATCGTATCTATATTATAATTGCCCTGGTGTTTACGTTGGGGGTACAAGCCCAAAAAAAGGAAAAAGTTAAGGGGTCTAAAATTGTTACCGTTGAGCAAAAAAAGATTGAGGCCTTCAATGCCTTAGAAATTTCCGATAATCTTGAAGTCTTTTTGATAAAAGGGAGTGAATGCGGACTTGAAATTGAAGCCGACGATAATTTACACGATGCTATCGGTATTAGTGTAGTGGGTCGTCAATTGCGCTTATCTACATTAAAGAGTGCTTTCGGTTATAAGAAGTTGAGCATTCGGGTTACGTATACCGACGATTTTATCGCGGTAACCACTAAAGATGAAGCTAAAATTAATGCCCTTTCGGAAATGAAATTGGATGCTATTACATTTACCAGTTTTGACGATTCTAAAGTTTTTGTAAATGCCCAATGCAAAAAGTTTGAACTCATTGCCAACGACCATTCGAAATCGGAACTCAATATCAAAAGTGATGAGTGTCGGATTAATTTAAGTAAAAGTGCCCAATGCAAAGCTTTAATTACCGGGCATGACCTTACCTTTGATGCCTATCAAAAAGCTACGGCCGAAGTGGAAGGCGATGTTGAAAACATTACCCTGCGTTTGGACAACAACAGCGGATTTACTGGAAAAAATCTCGATTGCAAGTCAGGAAAAATAACCACGGAATCCTATTCTCGTGCCAGTATCAAAGTTGATAAGCAACTTACGCTTTCGATGGCTGGAAAATCACAGTTGGATTTATATGGTGAACCCAAAATTGAATTAGTCGTATTTACCGACAGTGCTGTGTTATCGAAAAAACCCCTGAAATAATTGGCAAACACGCGGTACAATGCAAAAAATAATACTATATTTGCCCACGCAAAAAAACTTCGGGGTGTAGCGTAGCCCGGTTATCGCGCCTGCTTTGGGAGCAGGAGGCCGCAGGTTCGAATCCTGCCACCCCGACCAAGAAAAGTGGAACGAGAGTTCCACTTTTTTTGTACTACACGTGCCAAAAGTTTACTTTTGAGCTAAGTGTAGTGCAAAAAAAGTGCGGACACAGCCTGATAAGGCGTGTTCCCTTTTCTTGAGCAACTTCCCCACTTCAGGATATGCAATCCTGCTTTTTTTTTGTTCAAGTCTTCTATTTAAATGTATTGCGGACACAGCCTGACAAGGCGTGTTCCCTTTTCTTGAGCAACTTCCCCACTTCAGGATATGCAATCCTGCTTTTTTTTGTTCAAGTCTTCTATTTAAATGTATTGTGGACACAGCCTGACAAGGCGTGTTCCTTTTTCTTGAGCAACTTCCCCACTTCAGGATAGGCAATCCTGCCTTTTTCAAGTTCAAATCTATTATTTAAATATACTACCGACAGAGCCTGACAAGGCGTGTTCCCTTTTCTTGAGCAACTTCACTACTTCAGGATATGCAATCCTGCCTTTTTTGTTCAAATCTTCTATTTAAATGTACTGCGAACACAGCCTGACAAGGCGTGTTCCTTTTTCTTGAGCAACTTCCTCACTTCAGGATATGCAATCCTGCTTTTTTTTTGTTAAAATCTTCTATTTAAATGTACTGCGGACACAGCTTGACAAGGCTGTTCCCTTTTCTTAAGCAACTTCCCCACTTCAGGATATGCAATCCTACTTTTTTTGATATTGGTTTATTTTATCTACTAAATCAGTATAACCTGAACTTATGATAAAATTGTTAATTACAATTTAGTTTTCACGTAAATCAAAAAGAGAAAAAAGTAACTTTGTGTCGCTTTAAAAAAATACATTACATCATGTCAGACGCAATAGAAAAAGTAAAATGTCTAATCATAGGTTCGGGGCCAGCTGGCTACACCGCTGCAATTTATGCCTCCCGTGCCAATATGTTTCCTGTGCTTTACCAAGGAACACAACCTGGTGGTCAGCTAACCACCACCAACGAAGTAGAAAATTTCCCAGGCTATCCTGAAGGTGTTACGGGACCCGAAATGATGGTGCAACTCCAAGAGCAAGCCAAACGCTTTGGAGCTGACATTCGTGATGGATGGGTGACCAAAGTTGATTTCAGCGGTCCCATACATAAAGTTTGGATTCATGACAATACCGAAATTCACTGTGAAACGGTCATTATATCCACAGGAGCCTCTGCCAAATATTTGGGATTACCTTCTGAGCAACATTACCTTCAAATGGGAGGCGGTGTTTCCGCTTGTGCGGTATGTGATGGTTTCTTTTATCGCAATCAAGAAGTGGTTATTGTGGGCGCCGGAGACTCCGCGTGTGAAGAAGCCCATTATTTATCCAAACTTTGCAAAAAAGTAACGATGCTTGTGCGCAGTGAGAAGTTTAGAGCGTCCCGTATCATGGAAGATCGCGTGCGAAAAACCGAAAATATTGAGATTCTCATGCACACCGAAACGGTTGAAGTTTTAGGTGATGGACAAGTTGTTACGGGCGTTAAGGTGGTCAATCGCGCGAGTGGGGAAACCCGTGAAATCCCTGCAACTGGTTTCTTTGTGGCTATTGGACACCAACCCAATACCGAAATTTTTAAGGACTTTATCACCTTAGATGAGACAGGTTATGTCATAAATACTCCTGGAACATCAAAAACGAATATTCCAGGTGTTTTTGTAGCGGGTGATGCCGCCGATCACGTATACCGTCAAGCAATTACAGCAGCGGGAACAGGGTGTATGGCCGCTTTGGATGCCGAGCGCTATCTTGCCGCCAAAGAATAACGTAGCGTAAATATATCTAAGAGAAGAGTCGCCTTGGTAGCGGCTCTTTTTTTAATAACACTGCCCACTGAATACTGAACACTGTACTTCCCTAATTAGAGTTGACCGTTTTTAAACATTAATTTCATTGTTAAAAATAGTAATAGATTTTTGCTCAAAAGTACTTTTGAGCAAAAA
>NZ_FQVQ01000003.1 GCF_900129405.1 Flavobacterium fontis
GGGCCTTTTACCTTTAATACTTTAGTGCCCCCACCAGTGTGTGGAGGAACCTTTACCGATGGTGGAGGAACCGCGGCCAACTATAACAACAATGCCGATCAAACGGTAACGATTTGCCCTCAAAACGTAGGAGAAGTAGTTACAGTAACCTTCACAAGTTTCAACGTAGAGGCGACCAACGACGGATTGTATGTTTTCAATGGAAACTCAACTTCAGCACCACAAATTGCCAGTCCAAACCCTGCAGGGGCGGTACCAGGTGGATTGGCTGGAGCGTATTGGGGAACCACCAGTCCGGGTACGGTAACGTCTTCTAGCCCTGATGGCTGTTTGACCTTCCGTTTCCGCAGTAATGACACAACCACAGCCGCAGGATGGGTAGCTAATGTTACCTGTGCGGCACCTCCCGCTTGTCCTGCGCCTTTCTCTTTAGCACCCACCGTTGTTTTAGGAACCTCAGCTACGTTCAACTGGACGGCTGGAGGCACTGAAACACAATGGCATATTATCGCAGTCCCCTGTGGTTCGCCTGCACCCAATGCAGCGACTACTGGATTCACGGTAGCCAACACCCGTCCTTTCCAATTGACTGGACTATCAGGATTGACTTGTTATGATGTGTATGTTCGTGCCGTATGTTCAGGAACTGATTTGAGTAACTGGGCTGGTCCAGCATCGATTACTACACAAGTAGCACCTCCAGCCTGTGGCGGCGTGTTCTCCGATCCAGGAGGAAACGCAAACTATGCCAACAATACCGATTCAACGGTAACTATTTGTCCTGTAAATGCAGGTGATGTAGTGACGGTGAATTTCACTTTGTTTGCTACGGAAGCCAACTGGGATGGATTATATGTTTTTAATGGACCTACAATAACATCACCTCAAATTGCGAGTACGAATGGAGCTGGTAATGTACCCGGTGGTTTACCCGGTTCGTTTTGGGGAACATTGACAGGAGTGAATTTACCTTCGTTTACTTCTACCGATCCTAGTGGATGTCTAACATTCCGATTCCGTAGTGATGGGTCTGTAACAGGAGCAGGATGGTTAGCCAACGTAGTATGTGCGCCACCGCCAACCTGTCCTAATCCCAATACTTTAGTAGCATCGGCCGTTACTTCAAACAGCGCTACTTTAACATGGAATAACCCTAATACAGCGACAACTTGGAACGTAATTGCCCTTCCTTGTGGTTCGCCAGCACCCACTGCAGCTACGACTGGATTTACCGTAACGACTACCAATCCTCATGTATTTACAGGATTAACACCCGATACTTGTTATGATTTATACGTACAAGCAGTTTGTCCTGGAAACGACTTAAGTAACTGGGTTGGCCCAAGAACTATAACCACACAAATTGCCCCTCCACAATGTGGTGGAATATTTACCGATCCTGCAGGCGCTACAGCCAACTATGCTAATGGAACGGATTACACTGTTACGATTTGCCCCACTATTCCTGGGGAACAAGTAACGGTAACTTTTACTGAATTTAATACCGAAGCCAACTGGGATGGTTTGTATGTTTTTGACGGAAACTCAATTACAGCACAGCAATTAGCAAGTACCAATGGCGCAGGAAATGTTCCAGGTGGATTACCGGGTTCGTACTGGGGTAACTTAACCGGAGCAAATTTACCAGGTCCGTTTACCGCTTCAAGCGCCAATGGATGTTTAACGTTCCGTTTCCGCAGCGATGGTTCTGTAAATGCACCAGGATGGATTGCAAATGTAACCTGTGCTCCACCACCAACCTGTCCAAAACCGTCTAATGTAATTGTAAGCAACGCTACCACTACAACGGCGCAAATTTCTTGGACTGAGATTGGCACAGCGACGCAATGGGAAGTATTGATTTTACCCGCTGGTTCGCCGGTTCCAACCGCTGCATCTACAGGAGTTGTTACAACTTCCAACCCTTACACTGCTACGGGATTAAATCCTGCTACGCAATATGTAGTTTATGTTCGATCATTATGTTCGCCTTCAGATATCAGTTTGTGGTCTAATGTAAGAGCTTTCAATACAGTTATCGCTAATGATGAATGTATTAATGCAACCGTTACACCCGTAAATACTACGAATACGTGTACGGTATTTTCAAGTGGAAGTTTGATTGGAGCGACAGCATCTGCACAACCTAACACTTGTGGAGGCACCGATGATGATGATGTTTGGTTTAGCTTTACAGCGACAAGTACAACACATACGATTAACTTAAATAACATTACAGGCGGAACCACTGATTTGTTCCATGTATTGTATTCAGGGACTTGTGGCGCATTGACTCAAATTTATTGTAGCGATCCTAATAATAGTATTGCGAATAACTTGACTCCTGGACAAACCTACTATGTACGTATTTACTCTTGGACAGCGACACCTAATCAAACGTCTAGTTTCCAAGTTTGTATAGGCACTCCAACGCCTCCACCAAGCTGTATTACCAATACACCAGCTGGGAATACTTGTGCAACCGCAACCCCTATTTGTAATTTAAACGGGTATTGTGGTAACACTTCGGCCTCGTATACTTCAGATTCATGGCCAGAATTAACGGCAGAATTCTGTGGTTCACTAGAGAATAACTCTTTCTTATCGTTTGTAGCTTCAGAAACTACGATTTCATTTGATGTATGGGTAACCAGTAGTGAAGATAACAACGGTATTCAAATTATGGTATTCGGTGCCGCAAACTGTGGCTCTGGACCTGTTACCGAATATACCTGTTGGAGCCCTGGGAATGTTCCTGCGGGATCTACTACCATTACGGCTACGGGATTAACAGTAGGGCAAACCTATTATATCATGATTGATGGTTTCGCGGGTGACGTTTGTGATTATGTTATTGCTTCCAACTCGGGGATTCAGGCTCCAGTTGAAATTACAACCTCGACCAATACCACAACTCCAACCATTTGTTTGGGTCAAACCGCAACCTTAAATGCATCCGGTGGAAACGGCGTGTTTACATGGTCAACGCCTTCAGGAAGTTTAAGTTCTACAACAGGTTCTTCCGTTGTATTTACACCACCTGGAATTGGAACTTTTGATATTACAGCGACTTCAACCGCGGGTAATGTTAACTGTCCTCAATCGGCATCGAGCACGCAAACTATTACTGTTGTTGATTATTTTGTACCAAACTTTAATCCAGTATCGAATTTCTGTGCTGGAACAACGGCACCAACATTACCATCGACATCTACGAATGGTGTAACAGGAACTTGGTCACCCGCTGTAGTAAGCAACGTGGAAGGAACGACCACCTATACCTTTACACCCGATGTAACGTTTTGTGCCAATCCCACAACGTTATCTATCACGGTAGATCCTGGAATCACACCAACATTTGTAACTCCAGCTCCGATTTGTCCTGGTTCACCTGCTCCCGTTTTACCAACTACTTCCGGAAATGGTATCACTGGAACTTGGAATCCAGCTACGGTTAGTAACACAGCGACAGGAACCTACGAATTTACACCCGATCCAGGACAATGTGCTTCTAATGTTACGTTGACTGTTACGGTTTTACCAAGTTGTGATTTTGGTAGTTATGCCAACGCGGTTTGGTTGACCAATTGCGAAACTTCTAATTTCTTTAATACGCAGGGAACAGGAACCGATATTATTGGTCCAACGCAAAACGTTTTCCCAAATAGTGATTTAGGAACGTATGTTCAAAATTCAGGATCATTAAAATTACGTGGGGCTGAAGTAAAAACCTTCAAGTCAGCTACAGCCAATGTTTGTAGTGCACGTTTATTCTATCGAATTTATCCTGTATCAGGAACCCCTGGAACCTTTACTTCCATCGATCTACCATTTTTTGATGATTGTACGATAGACAGTGACTCCAATGGTTCAGTAGATACCTTCCCAACAGGAGGTCCTTGTAACATTCGCGACCAAAAATGGCAACGCGTATTGAGTGATGCCCAATCACCAATTGACCTGACTACCTTCCCTCCTGGGGATTATAATGTTGAAGTATATTATGAATTAACGGGAGATGTAAACTCACCTTCACAATGTGACGACACTCAATTGATTAATAATGGAGGTGCTAACTTCATTGCTACTTATACCATTCAATCGCAACCCGTATATGCAAGTACCAATCCAACCACTTGTGGAGGAAGTGATGGAACCATTACTATCTCAGGTTTGGCGCCCAATACCTCATATAATGTTGGCTATACCTTTGCATTGCCTAATCCACCAACCTCTTACACTGCTGATAATTCAGGGGTAATTGTAATCACCGGATTAACTGCGGGTACTTACTCTAATTTCGTCGTAAGTGTGAATGGATGTATTTTACCAAACGCAACTCCAATTGTTTTGGTTAATCCTACTCCACCTACTGTAAGTGTGAGCAACGTAACGGTTTGTGCTACAAGTCCAGCAACCGTAACGGCTATTCCTTCAGGAAACAGTACCTATTCCTATGTTTGGACTGTGCCCACAGGCGCTACGGACCCAGGTAATGTGAGTACATTTGATGCCACAATCTCGGGTACCTATACCGTTACAATTACCGATACGGTAACCAATTGTGTGGGTAATACGGCGACAGCACAGGTAACTATAAACCCTGTTCAGACACCTTTGTTTGATTCTATTGCGCCTTTGTGTTTGAATGCAACCGCACCAGTGTTATCCACTACGTCCACTAACGGAATAACGGGTACTTGGAATCCAGCAACGATTAATACAAGTGTTGCCGGTCAGGGGATTTATGAATTTACACCCGATGCAGGACAGTGCGCAGCGACAGTTTCTATTACTGTAGTTGTAAACAGTACGCCTACTCCAGTGGTTTCGATTACACAACAAGCTACGTGTACTACACCTACAGGAACAATTACGATAACCGCTCCTGTTTCTAGTACAGGAACGGTAGCTAACGATTTGTTTATTTCAGAAGTAACCGATTCGAATGCAGGTTCTTTATCGTATGTTGAATTATATAATGCGACAGCGAATCCAATCAATTTAGGAACGTACTCTATTCAAACGGCTAGTAATGGAAATACCACTTATGGATTTACGCTGCCTTTGAATAATGTGAATTTAGCTCCAGGCGCAACCTATGTTATCGCCCTAGGAAACGATAATTTCTGTCCATCTACCCCAGGCGCTGACGGCTCTTTAGCTGCTCAATCTAGCGGAACGGGTTCGGTTAACTTTAGCAATGGCGGACATGATCATATCGGACTTTTCAATGGAACTACTTTAGTAGATAGTTGGGGTGTATTCGGTTCAGACAACTGGGCACCAACCTCAATAATAGGTACTGAAGGAGCTTCTTTCCGACGACTTAATACAGTTACATTGCCAAATACAACGTATAATAACGCCGATTGGACTGTTGTTGATTTTGCAGGGAATGGTGTTGCTAACTGTAGTAATAACGATTATAGTGGTATCGGCAACTTTACCCCAGCTACTTCAGGTCAATATGAATATGCTGTGGATAATGGAGCGTACCAAACCAATCCTGTCTTTGCGGGTCTAACTCCAGGACAGCATACCGTAATTGTTCGCGATGTGGTTACAGGATGTGTTTCAGAAGTTGTGACCATCACAATCGATACGCCACAATTATTGCCAGCCGTAACAGGAATTACCTATACAAGTCCGGTTTGTGCCAATGCAGTATCGACATTAACCCCCAACACCTCAATTGCTGGATTTACAACAGGAGGACAGTATACGGCTGATTCACCCAATTTGAGTATTGACGCTACTACAGGTGTAATCAATGTTGCAGCTTCTCAACCTGGAACATACAATGTGACCTATACCATCACTCAAAACACGGCCAACTGTCAAGAGGGTGGAAGTACAACCGTACAAGTTATTATTAATGCACAGCCAACAGTAACCGTATCAAGTGCTACAATTTGTGAAGGTCAAACTGCTACAGTAACGGCAACTCCAGGAGATGCTTCAACTTATTCGTATGTATGGACTGTACCAGCTGGAGTAACTGATCCCGGAAATGTGGCTTCCTTTACGACTACTGTTGCTGGAACATACAGTGTGATTATTTCGAATACAAGTACCACTTGTACAAGCAATAGCGCAAGTGGAACAGTAACAGTTAATCCGCTACCTACCGTTACCGTAAATTCAGCAACCGTTTGTCAAGGGCAATCGGCCACTATTACGGCAACACCAGGCGATGGAAATACATACAGCTATGCTTGGACCGTACCGTCGGGAGTAACCAACCCCGGAAATGTAAGTAGCTTTACAGCAACAGTAGCCGGAACTTATTCCGTTGTGATTACCAACACTGCGACCAGTTGTTCTAGCTCATCTGCATCGGGAACGCTCACGGTAAATGCGCTACCAACAGTGACCGTAACGGGTGAAACAATTTGTTCTGGCTCAACGGCAGATGTAACCGCTACACCGGGAGTTGCAGGTTCTTACACTTATGTATGGACAGTTCCAGCAGGGGCTACCAACCCAGGAAACGTTGCAAATTTCTCAACCACTGTGGCCGGAACGTATAGTGTAACGATTACTGATACGACTACAGGTTGTACCAGTACTTCTGCAAGCGGAACGGTAGTATTTGTTCCTTCATTTAACTTCACTATTGATGCAGGATGTAATGGAGATGAATATGTCTTGGAAGTTCAAGCGATAAATAATACATTTGACATCGGTGGAGCAAGTTTCGACTGGGTATGGATTAATGGCAGCACCTCAACTCCTGTAGGAGCCAATCAAGCTACCTTTAACGTAACCGATTATTTGAATTCAACTACTCAAGTAGAGGAATTACCGCTAACATTTGGAGTCACTGTAACCAATGCTGAGGGCTGTACACAATTCAACACCGTTGTGTTAACTTCAATTTATTGTGACATTCAAAAAGGTATTTCGCCTAACGGTGACGGGTTAAATGATTTCTTTGACCTTGAGCAAAAGAATGTGAAGCAGTTGAGCATCTATAATCGTTATGGAACCAAAGTATACAGCCGTGCTAACTACACGAATCAATGGTATGGTCAATCCGATAATGATAATGAATTACCTGACGGAACCTACTATTATGTGATTGAGTTCAATAACGGTCAGTCAACCAAAACAGGATGGATTTACATCAACAGAGAAGTGAAATAACAAACAAATAATAAATGAAAAATTTCAAAACGATGAAAAAACTATATTTCCTAACCGCTTTTGCACTGCTTGCCGTTCTCGATGCTAGTGCGCAGCAAGACCCACATTACACGCAATATATGTACAATATGAGTGTAATCAACCCTGCTTACGCTGGATCCAAAGAGAACATGTCTGGAGGTTTATTGTACCGCAAGCAGTGGGTTGAAATTGAAGATGCACCTACCACGGGAACCTTCTTTTTACACAGTCCCGTTGGAAAAAATGTGGGGTTAGGTATTTCTGCGATTACCGATAAAATTGGTCCAGTCGAAGAAAATAATATTTACACCGACTTCTCTTATACGTTGAATCTAGGAGGTGAAAGCCGTTTAGCGTTTGGACTTAAAGCGGGGGCCACTTTTCACAAAGTTGGCTTGTTCAGTGAAGTGTATAATAACGTACCCGATCCGAACGACCCTGCGTTTAGAGAAAACACCAACAGTACTTATTTGAATCTAGGAACGGGTCTTTTCTATTATACCAACAAGTTTTATGTCGCTTTATCTGTACCCAACATGCTAAAATCAAAACACCTTGATTTTAATGGGCGTCAGTTTGGTACCGAAACACAACACTACTTCTTAACGGGGGGGTATGTGTTTGACTTATCTCCTTCTGTTAAATTCAAACCTTTTGCCTTGGTAAAAACGGCTTTCCAAGCTCCCGTATCGTTTGATGTTTCTACCAATTTCTTGTTTAATGATAAGTTCGAAATTGGAGCAACCTACCGAAGAGAAGATTCTTTTGGAGCAATGGTAAACTATGCAATTACCCCCAACTTACGTATCGGATACGCTTACGATCACATCGTTTCGGATCTAAAAGTGACGACACCTGCTTCGCACGAGGTCATCTTGTTGTTTGACTTGAACTTCCCGAAAAAAGTTTCTCAGTCTCCTCGTTATTTCTAATCTTAAACCTAACTTTCAAAATGAAAAAACTATATATAGCTTTAAGTTTTGCAGCCATCAGCAGTTCTATTTGTGCTCAAAATAAAGACACAAAGACTGCAGATAAACTTTTCAATCGTTATGAATATGTAAAAGCTGCTGAAGAATATCAAAAATTGGTAGATAATGGGAAGGCAGATGGGTATGTTTACAAGCAATTGGCCGATACCTATTTCAATATGTTTAATTCAGCTGAAGCCACCAAATGGTATGCTAAAGCTGTTGAAACGGATCAAGATGCAGAGACCTATTTCCGCTACGCACAAATGTTGAAAGCCAATGGCAAATATGAGGAAGCCAACAAGCAAATGAGCAAGTTTGCAGCCAAAGCTCCCAACGATCAACGTGCTAAAGCCTTTAAAGAAAATCCAAACTATGTTCCTCGTATTCTGAGTAAACGGGTAGAATATACCGTTGATAATACTACGTTGAGTTCGGATAAATCAGAGTTCGGTGCTGTTTTATACAATAATGAAGTTTATTTTACCAGCGCCCGAAACGGAGCCCGTAAGAATTACGGTTGGAATGATGAACCATACCTCGATGTTTACAAATCCGTACGTAGTGATAATGGAACTTTAGCCGAGCCAACTTTAGTTTCAGAAGTTAATTCTAAATTCCATGATGGCCCTGTAACAATCACAGCTGATGGAAATACCATGTATTTTTCTTCCGATAGTTTCCGTGAAAAATCGTTCCAAAAGGACAAAGCAAATAAACTGAAATTAGGTAGAAACAATTTATATGTGGCCACTAAATCAGGTGATACTTGGGGTAATATTAAGTCATTACCGTTCAATACGAGTGAGTTCTCAACCAGCAATCCAAGCGTTTCTCGCGATGGGAAAACATTGTATTTTTCTTCTGATATGCCAGGAAGTATTGGTGGAGTAGATATCTGGAAAGTAGCTGTTAATGCTGATGGAACCTACGGAAAACCCGAAAATTTAGGATCTAAAGTAAATACTGAGGGCAATGAAAGTTTCCCTTACATTTCCGATGATAATGCTACCTTATATTTCGCTTCAAGCGGACGTCAAGGATTAGGGGGTTATGATGTGTATATGATTGATCTTGCCAAAGGAGGCGAGGCAGTTAACATGGGTAAGCCTATCAACACAGAAAAAGACGATTTTGCTTTTACTTTTAACAAAGACAAAAACATTGGATACCTATCGAGTAACCGTAATGGAAATGATGATATTTTCAGTGCAACCCCAATCTGTGGTGTTGATGTGCTTGTATTGGTTTCTAATGCTAAAACTGGAGAAGTTCTTTCCAACGCTAAAGTTTCAATCTTAGATGATAAAAACAATGTTATTGCGACTGAAACTTCAAACGATAAAGGAGAAGTTTCCTATCGTGTAGAATGTGACAAAGCCTATACAATTCAAGCATCAAAAGACGGATTTGAAGGAAATGCATTCCCAGTAGCTAAAAGCAAAGGACCCAAAGCCGATGTAAAAGCACCGTTGAACCCAATTGAAGTGATTGTAACCGAAACCGAAGTGGTTTTGAATCCGATCTTCTTCGAGTTTGACAAGAGCAATATCACGCAACAAGGCGCATTCGAATTGGATAAACTTGTTCAAGTCATGAAAAACAACCCCAACATGGTTATTTTCGCGAAATCACACACCGACCGTCGCGGAGGCGATAAATACAACTTGAACTTGTCTGAACGTCGTGCACAGGCTACCGTACAGTACATCATTTCTAAAGGTATTGACGCCGCTCGTATTTCAGGTAAAGGTATGGGTGAAACCGAACCCAAAGTGGCTTGTACGTCATGTACTGAAGCGGAACACGCACAAAACCGTCGTTCTGAATTCTTAATCGTTAAGAAATAATCCACAACGATAAATATCAAAAAAGACAGCTCATAAGGCTGTCTTTTTTGTTTTTAACACCAATTAATAGGCGCTCCTATAAAGATTGTGTTTTAGTAAAAAAATAGCGCTTAAAACGCTTTATTTACGCGCAAAGGGAAACATTAAACCCAACACGTGGCTTTAGCCCCCTAAAGTAGCGAAGCAAAATAAACTTATTTCACTACCACACCCCGCTGCCATAAAATCGGCACTTCTTCGGTCGCCCGTTCATTGATCGTATTCTTGCGGAAAATAAACTTTTTATCATACAACGTATTCCCAATAAAATACGTCACCATAAACTCATTGTTCAAGGCCAATACACTTTGTTCAATCATTTCAATCTTTACCGCCGAAACCGAAGGAACCTTAACATACGCATGCCGCAACAACGACGTTTTTTTCATCTCCCCATCAAGAGTACCAAAAGCTTTCGAAACGACCATCACACTCTCCAAATCATGGTCAGAATCGTTGATCAAAAAAACATACCACACCTTATCCATAAAGTCGTCATTCCACTCCTGAACAGCCGCCATAAATACGTTTTCAACTTTCGGAATTACAATATCTGCTTTCATTTTAATCTCGCGTTTATCTCAAAGGGTTACCCACAAAAAAACCGCATTTCTCTCGAGCTGCGGCTTACTATTTTAAATACTCGTTTTGAATTGCTCCAAAAAGCGCACATCGTTTTCATAAAACATCCGAATATCGCCAATCTGATACAACAACATCGCAATACGCTCTATCCCCATACCAAAAGCAAATCCATTGTATTCCTCCGGATTAATCCCGCAGTTCTTCAATACATTCGGGTCGACCATCCCACAACCCATAATCTCCAACCATCCGGTTCCTTTCGTAATGCGGTAATCGGTCTCTGTTTTTAATCCCCAATAAATATCGACTTCGGCACTGGGTTCCGTGAAGGGGAAATACGATGGACGTAAACGTATTTTCGACTTGCCAAACATTTCTTTGGTGAAGTATAAAAGCGTTTGCTTCAAATCGGCAAACGAAACATCTTTATCAATATACAAGCCCTCTACCTGGTGAAAAATACAATGCGAACGCGACGATACCGCTTCATTGCGAAATACCCGCCCCGGTGAAATCGTCCGAATGGGGGGTTTGTGACTTTCCATGTACCGCACCTGTACCGACGATGTATGCGTACGCAACAACACATCGGGATTCGTTTGTATAAAAAATGTATCCTGCATGTCCCGCGCCGGATGGTACTCGGGCAAGTTCAACGCCGTAAAATTATGCCAATCGTCTTCGATTTCAGGCCCCTCCGATACATTAAATCCAATCGTCGAAAAAATATCAATAATCTGATTTTTTACCAACGAAATCGGATGACGCGCACCCACCGCAAAGGGCATTCCCGGCCGTGTTAAATCGCCGTATTTCCCCGCATTGTCCGCACCGCTTTCCAACGATTCCTGCAAACTACGTACTTTTTCTTCGGCCACCGCTTTCAACGTATTGATCACCTGCCCAAACTCCTTTTTCTGGTCGTTCGGAATATTTTTGAACTCGTTAAAAAGCGCTTTCAACAACCCCTTACTCCCCAAATACTTAATTCGGAAAGCTTCCAACGCCTCTTTATTCTTGTCGTTGAACGCTTTAGCTTCTTCAATATGTTGTTTAATTGTATCAATCATGGTCCTGTAATTCTGCTGCAAAAATAGGATTTTCCGCCCAATTGGGGACACGAATCAGCCTTTCGTTTTTTATTTTTTTGGAGCAACAACCCCGTATTTTTTCATAACCTCCCTCCGGTGTTCCGCTGTAGTCCCTCGTTCCTCGGGCGCTGCCGCTTCACCCCGGGCTAGTTAGAAAGGGATGCATTTCAAAACGCAATTTTAAAAATCGCCTTACGTAATCAATCCGTTTTCCAAAAAATACCCCACAATCGCTTCTTTCATTAACAGCGTTTGCTCCCCTGCTTTCAACGCAGGTAAGGCATCTTTGGCCTTGAAATGCGGCCAACCGTCACGGTCAACGTAATCAAATTCGTAGTAGCCATAAGGCACCAACAAGCGACAAATGGCAATATGCATCAAATTGACTTTGTCGTCTTTTTGAAATTTTTGGTGAACTTTACCCAATTCTTGAATTCCAATAAGGTAAATGATGCCATCCAAATCCAACGGCTCTCCATCGGTAAAACGATCAGATAACAATTGAACGACGGCCTCCCAACGGCGTTTTAAGGTTTCGTCTCTAGACAAGGTAGAATAGGTATAAAGAATAGTAAATTTTTAATCGTGCAAAAATACAACATTACCCGCTATTAGGGGTTCAATTCGCGAATCATTGTGCGTTGTATCCATCCCGTGCTCGCATCCGAAAGCCGAACATTCGCCCATTGTGCCGTTTTGGAAAGTACCCAAACCTTGGCTCCTTCACGTAATTTTACTTTTGGTTCACTGCCCATCCGGGGTTCGCTCCAAACCGCTGTATGGTCTTGAAATACAATAGCACTGCGGTCGGAATACACTTCATCTTTTTGAAAAAAACCGGCAAAAAGACTTCCGAAAAGCAACAATAGCGAGAGCGACATGCCCGTAAAAAAACGTCGTTTTTGAACAGGCGAACGCGAAACATAATAGCCCGCAAAACAACCAAAAACCACCAACGCCCAACCAATGGCTACCCTTCCCCATTGATCATACGACAGTACCGTAGTGGCTTGGTGTAGCATTTTTTCAAAACCCACTTGCGGGAATTGTGGCAGCGTGTCTTTACAGCGTTCTTGTGCATAGCCCAGATTGATTTCAATCGCTTTATCAGTCGGATCCAACAATCGCGCTTTTTCCAAATGATAGATCGCAGGAGCAATTTGCTTGCGTTGGTAATAACTGTTGCCTAAATTAAAATGTATGGCCGCACTTGTTTTTCCGGCCGCCAATTCTTTTTCATAATACAAAATCGCCTCAGCATACTTTCCTTTGCTGTAAGCCGCATTGCCCGCGTCAAATTCAGCTTGCGCTCGACCCACAAAGCAACTCAAAAGCAGCCCCAAAAATGCAAGGTTTAACTTCATGACAATTGTTTTTCAAGTTCGGTTATCAATCGTATCGCGGTGTCGTAATCGTTTTGTATTGCCGTCGCCGATGAAGGTGCAAAGCGCGCCATTTCACAACTTTCTAGGAGTTGAATAAATTCAGTTACCGTAGTTGATGCAGCATTTCGTTGAAGCAACAATTCCCGTATGGTTTCTTTTTGCATTTCAGTGGTTTCCAACAATAATTTGGCCTTCAAAAAGTTGTGTAACGCCCGCTCCAATGCATCATAAAATGGTCCTTTCGATTGTAAGTAGGTCCCCGCCTCGGAAAGATAACGTTTTACCAACGCTTTTTTCATTCGGATTGATTTGCCTACCGTATCCGCATCTGCGGCGGCTTTTCGTCGGCGAACCAAAACCAACAAAGGAATTGCCATAAAAGGCAATAGCAACAAACTGAAAAACAGCGGTGAACCCAAGAAATCGTGACGACCTGCCGAAACGAGAGGGCCCATTTTTGGCGTTGTTACAAAGGCATCGCGATCGCTTTTTTGACGTGCGTTACTTGCATAGCCCCCTGCGGGTAATCCAGGACCGTCGGTTACCGTAATGGTCAGCGGGGGACTCGTGAGCGTGCGGTATTGTCTACTGCGCAAATCGAAATAGCTAAATCGAAGATCTTTTAACACATACGTTCCTTTGGCTTGGGGTACTACAGTGTAGCGGTCAGCAATCGAACCCGTCATTCCCGATAGCGGTGTTGTTACGTTCTCCACATGTTCAGGGTCGTAAACTTCCCAATTTTCGGGCAATTCTAAACGCGGAATTTGAAATAGCTTCAGGTTTCCTTCACCTGAAACTTTCAACGTTAAATCGAGGGATTCCCCAAATTTTAAGGTCGTTTTGGAAGGAACAACGCTAAAGCTAAAGTCACCTACAGCGCCACTAAACTTCTCAGGCTTATTGGTTTCCGGCAATGCTTTTACAACAATCGTTTTCCCCGAGGAGGTCAATCGACGGCTATCATCCATCGTGATGATTTCGCCAAAAATCGTTATGCGTCCCGTGGGAACCCGGCAATCCACCTCCAAAATGTAGGGGTCGATTTCAAGACTCCCCGATTTCTGCGGATACAAAACGGCTTTTTTCAGCACCACCGAAAGACAGCGTTTCCCTTTGTAAACCGTTTGTTCGGGTTCAAAATTATCAGTCTCTATTTCTTGACTCCAAAAATCATTAAAGCGCGGTTTTTGGATATCTCGGGCATCATTAATATCGGTGTTATAACTAAAATACAACTTTTGCACCACCGTGATAGGTTCGTTGACATACGGGTTGCTGTTGGACACTTCGGTCACCAAATACATCGTCGAATTTCGAGCTACAGTTGCCGTACTTGGGTCGTTGGAAGGGTCAACGGCAGGTGTTACGGTAATTTTGACGGGATTACTGCGGTAAATACGGTTGTTGAACTCAATTGCGGCAGGCTTAATCGTGAAGGTACCTTTCTTTTCTGCAATTAAAAAAAAGGTGTAGGTTTTATGAAACATGCCTTTTCCGTTATTCCATATCTCACGAATGCTCTGCGAGGGCCCCGAGAATACCGAAAAGCCACTTTCTTCAAAGTCGGGCGCTTCAAAGTTATCGCCATCAACATTCATTGTAAACTCAACACGAAACCGTTCGTTAACGGACACAGTGGCCTTACTCACTTCGGCTTCAAATTTAACTTGGGCCGATACCGTAAGGGAAATCCATACTAGTAATAAGGTTACAATTCGTTTCATCGTTCAATGACAAAAGATTACCAATCTTTCTCGGGTTTTCCGGGAGCCGTTTGGGCACTTTTCTCTTTGCGCTTTAATTGGACTTTTTTCTCTTCATTATTGACAGCGTCCAATAAGTTGTCAATGCGTTGTTTGTTATTCCCCGAAGGACGCGGTTGCGGGTCGGGTTCTTGATTTTGCCCGCTTTTGTTTTCGGGTTTATCTTCTTGACTTTTATTTTTTTGATTTCCTTTGGAATCGTCGGGACGTTGGTTTTTTTCTTTCTGTTTGCTCTTGTCGTCCTTCTTTTTCCCACCATCTTCCGGCGGTGGATTCTCTTTGTTCATTTTTTTTGCCAACGCATAGTTGTAGCGCGTTTCTTCATCCCGTGGATTGTTGCGTAAGGCGTCTTTATAAGCGCGTTCGGCCAAATCGTATTTTTTCTCCAGCATCAAAGCATTGCCCAAATTATGGAATGCTTTGTGTTTTTCAGCTTTAGTTTTGGCTTTCTCAGCGGCTTGTAAAAACTTGAATTTTGCTTCACCGCCTTGGTTTTGTTTATAAATCGAAGTGCCTAAATTATATGACGCTGCTGCTTTATTGGGTTGTTTCGCAGCCGATTCACGGTAAAGCGCTTCTGCTTCGGCGTATTTTTTTTCCGAAAAAGCAGCATTTCCTTTGGGCAATTGCGTATCGGCCTCCTGTCCCCACGAGACAAAGGTCACCCACACCAAAATGCCACACCAAAAGCCGTTATTTCGTTTCATTTTTTTCATTAAATAAATTTAATTTACGCAACCAGGCCGTTCGACGCTCCCGAATGAGAAGATCCAAAAATAAGGCAACAAACGCAAATCCCAAAAACCATTGAAATTGCGATTGATAATCGGCAAGTAATGATTCTCCAAATTCGGTTTTCTCAGAATTGTCGAGTTGCTTTTTCACAAAATCAACCGCTGTTTTGGTGGTATTCCCATCAACGTAGCCTCCGTTTCCAATTTGGGCGACCTCTTCCAAAATTTTTGAATTTCGTTTTGTGCGTACTACTTCATTATTGGAATCGCGAAGGTATTGTACACTTCCATTTTCCATTAATTTAATCGGCCCCCCTTCTTCGGTGCCAATGCCTACGGTAACGATGCGCATTTTTACCTCTTTGGCGATTTCGGCTGCCGCGACTGCATTATTGCTGTGGTCTTCCCCATCAGAGAGGATAACCAGAATTTTACTGGTTTTGTCTTTTTCGTTAAAATACCTTGCCGCTGCGAGTTGAATGGCCAAGTCGATAGAAGTTCCCTGTGCCGAAATCATCTCGGGACTCATACTTTGCAGAAACATTTTGGCCACCCCATAATCAGAAGTCATTGGCAGTACAGGAAACGCACTTCCCGAGTAGGCAATAAGTCCAATACGGTCACCCGACAAGCGATTGATTAGTTGAGAAACAATTTGTTTACTTTTTTCCAAACGGTTGGGCGCGACATCATTGGCGAGCATACTTTTGGAAACGTCAATTGCAAAGACCAAATCGACACCACGCGTTTTCACTTTTTCGGTCGTCGTTCCAATCTTCGGATTGACCAAAGCAATGATAAGCAAAACAATACCTAACAAGCTCAATCCAAACTTCAAAGCGGGCTTGAAAGTGGAGCGGTCTGGACTCAAATAACTAATTTTGTCGGGTTGGCCAAATTCTTGTTGCTTTCGCCGTCTCCAATACCGATTGTATACCCAAAGTCCCAGAAACGCTGGAACGAGCACCAAAGCATAGAAATATAGTTTCTTTTCTAATTCGTACATAACCTATATAAACGAGCGATAAAGCGTTTGACGCAGACCAACCTCCAACACTAAGAGCATTAAAGCAAGGAGTGCGAAGGGGCGAAATTGTTCCTCATAATCATAATACCGCAATTCTTCAATTTCGGTAGTTTCCATCTGATTGATTTCATCATAAATGGCTTCCAAACGGCTATTGCTGGTAGCTCGGAAATACTTTCCACCTGTTTTTTTGGCGATGGATTTCATCAGTTTTTCATCAATTTCCACCTTCATATTCCGATAGACCAAAGTTCCATCAGGGGTATAGCCCACGGGGAAGGGTGCCATGCCGTTGGATCCTAATCCGATGGTATAAACTTTGATTCCGTACTCTTTAGCCAAATCGGCCGCAGTTTCGGGTTCGATAAACCCGGCATTATTGATACCATCCGTCAAGAGAATGATCACCCGACTCTTGGCTTTACTTTCCTTCAATCGGTTGACCGCAGTGGCGAGTCCCATACCAATTCCGGTTCCATCATCAACCGTTGGGTCGTAGTTTAGCTCCTGCAACATCTGTTTTACAATCGATTTGTCGGTGGTTACGGGCACTTTTGTATAGGCTTCCCCCGCATAGACTACAATGCCAATGCGATCGTTGGGACGGTCATCCACAAATCGGTCGGCTACTTTTTTTAAGGCCTCCATACGATTGGGTTCCAAGTCTTTGGCCAACATACTACTCGATAAATCCACCGCCATAACGATATCAATACCCCGTGTCGTTTTGGTTTGGTTACTCACATCAACAGTTCTAGGACGTGCCAATCCAATAATGATCAAGGCTAAAGCGACCAATCGAAACACGATGAGGTAGGGTTTGAGTAAGACTTTCCAATTGACCAAGCTTTCCAAACCTGCAACAGCGGGTAAGGTCAACGTTACCGATTGTTGTTTTCGCGAACGGTAAAGCCATACTCCTGCGATCGGCAATAACGCCAAGAGCAACAAAAACTCAGGATGTAAAAAGCTCACCTTATCCATTGAAATTAAATAATTGTAATTTGATAGAACCTTGAATGCGTTCTAAAATTTTCTTCCCAAACGGATCGTCTTCACAGTAACTTACGGCCACTTGTTGCAATCCGCCATTTTGGTTAAACAGCAAAATTTCATAATAGCGTCGATGTTGTTCGCCCTCTTCACTTTCTACTGTCATGGTACCATAGGCGCGAATGCCTTTTACGCCTTCTGCAATTTCAAACGTTCCGTCATTTTTATACAAAATGTTGCGCGCTCCTTGATTTTCCCAACTTTTGGTGATTCCTTCCAACACTTTGTCGTAGTCAATTTGCGTCGTTTCCTGGTTGTAATACGGATTTTTCTCTTGTTTGTAATAATTTGTTCCCACCAAGACAAACAAGGGTTCTTGTAACGATCCTTGCGTGAAGGTGCGCATTTCCTTGACGACGGCATAGGTGTTTTTCGCCCATTTTTCTGAGTCTACGCGGGTAAGTACTTTAGGCGTTTCGAGTTCCACATTGGGGTCTCCATAGGCACTTGTAATCCATTCGCCTTCATACATTTCTTTCGTGGGATTGCCCAAAATGGCATCTTTTATCGTATCCATTCCAAAATAAACGATCGACCCCCCAATGAGAATCCCAACGGTGGCAACGCTAGCGATAGCGATACGGAGTTGTTTTTGTTTACGGGCTTTCGCTTCTTGTTTTTGACGTGCCAATTCGCGTTGTTGGGCATTCCAAGCTTCAAGTTCATCGGTTACTTCTTCAATTTCGGGAATTGCCTTATTGATGGTAATTATTGTACTTGCAATGCGATTTTTATCCGATTCAATCGCTTGAATGTCGGGACGAACTTTGGCAAATTTTACTAAATCTGCTTGGCGCAGCACCTGTTCTAGCGTAGCAATAGTTTCGGGCGAAAGACGTAAATTCTTATTTTGACTCACGAGTTCTAGGATAGCAATGAGCTCAGATGTTGTGCGTTCCATAGCCGGAATTTCGATTTCTTCCTCGAGATAGGTTCGAACGATTTCGGTAAGTTCGGAGTAAAAATGCTTCACGTCTCCTTTTGAAACCCATTGCGCAGCATCCAAAGCCATGAGTTTCTGCGTCGCTTTTTCGATGGGTTTTACAAGAGGTTCAGGGGTAGCTGTTGGCGTTGTTGTTTTACGATTTTTTAGAATTCGATACAGGATAAAAACGACCACAAGCGCACCTACTATTCCCAAAACAATCCACCACCCCAGCCCATTGTTGGGTGAAGGCGCTGCTTCTATGGTTTTGATATCGTACATTTTTTGTTTCAACGTGTCCACCTGAACAGGCATTACTTCAACGGTAATGGGTTGGGTATACACGTCTTTTTTTGCAATTCTCACCGCTAGTTTGGGAAGGATATATTGCCCGGAGTCAAATTGGGTTAGCCCATATTTTTTGACAAATTCCCAGCGATCGGATTTTTTAACGGTATCAATAGGGTAGGATTCCAAAACTTCCAAGGGGCCAAATTGTTGTCCTTTCGGAAATTGTACCCGGGTATTGGGAGCTACTTGCGTTCGAAGCGTAAGCAGAAATTCCGATCCAATTTTTTTGCGCACCGAGTCCATGGAAGCTTCCACGCGTTGCGCACAAACCGGTTCCAACAACCCAAGGGTCAAAAGGCATCCAACAATCCACTTTTTCATTACGCTCGGGCTTTAAAATAACTTAATAATCGGGTTACATAGCTTTCATCCACACGGGATTGAACGGTACCCGCGCCACAACGGGAAAACAACTCTTTAAAGCGCGCTACTTTTTCGCGATATAAAGCGGCATAGCGTTGCCGAACAATCGCTGTACCGGTATCGATGATGGCGATTTGCCCTGTTTCGGCATCGAGGGTTTCTACAATACCTAGGTTGGGGAGTTCGGCTTCCCGCGGATCATAAATTCGAAAACCCGTTACATCGTGCTTTTTACTGGCAATTTTCAACGGTTTTTCATAATCATCGGGACACAGGAAGTCGGAAATCACAAAGACAATTGCTTTTTTCTTTTGGGTAGCCGACAAAAATTGCAAGGCTTGTCCCAAATGCGTGCGCTTGCTTTGGGGTGTAAATTCGATGAGTTCGCGAATAATCCGTAAAACGTGTGATTTCCCTTTTTTGGGTGGGATATACAATTCGATTTGATCGGTAAACAAAATCAACCCAATTTTATCGTTGTTTTGTGTAGCAGAAAAGGCCAACGTTGCGGCAATTTCAGTGATGATTTCACGTTTTAAATACTGTTGACTTCCAAAGTTTTCCGAACCCGAAACATCCACCATAAGCATCATCGTCAATTCCCGTTCCTCTTCAAAAACTTTGACATAGGGTTCGTTGTAACGTGCGGTTACATTCCAATCAATAGCCCGAACATCATCGCCAAATTGATATTGACGGACTTCTGAAAAGGTCATACCGCGTCCTTTAAACGACGTGTGGTATTCTCCCGAGAACACATGGTCGCTTAGACGACGGGTTTTGATTTCGATTTTTCGAACCTTTTTTAAAATTTCTTTGGTATCCATGGATTTGGAGTCGTAAGTCAATGAAGCCGTAAGTCAATCGTTAATAATTACTAAACTGTAAACTATCACTGCAAACGGTCAACTGATTTATGGCACTTCGATTTGATTGACAATTTTGTTGACGATATCGACCGAAGTGATGTTTTCGGCTTCGGCTTCATAGGTTACGCCCACGCGGTGACGAAGGACATCATGTACAACCGAGCGCACATCTTCAGGGATGACATACCCCCGACGTTTGATAAACGCATAACATTTGGCTGCTGTAGCCAAATTAATACTTCCCCGAGGGGAGGCTCCAAAACTAATGAGAGGTTTAAGACTTTCTAAGCCGTATTTTTCAGGATATCGGGTGGCAAAGATGAGGTCTAAGATATATTTTTCAATTTTTTCATCCATATACACTTCCCGAACGGCTTCTTGAGCGCGCAGAATTTGTTCCACTGAAACTACGGGACGAACGGTTTCATACGATCCTTTTAAATTTTGACGGATAACCAATCGCTCTTCATCGATTTTGGGGTAGTCGATAACCGTTTTCAACATAAAACGGTCGACTTGCGCTTCGGGGAGTGGGTACGTACCTTCTTGTTCAATAGGGTTTTGTGTGGCCAAGACCAAGAAGGGTTTGTCTAATGGGAACGTGGTTTCGCCAATCGTCACTTGTTTTTCTTGCATGGCTTCAAGCAAGGCCGATTGGACTTTGGCCGGCGCACGGTTAATCTCGTCGGCGAGGACGAAATTGGCAAATATGGGTCCTTTTTTGATCGAAAATTCGTTTTGCTTGATGTTGTAAATCATGGTACCTACTACATCCGCTGGGAGCAAATCGGGGGTGAATTGAATTCGGCTAAACGACCCTTGAACAGCTTTTGATAAGGTGTTGATGGCGAGGGTTTTGGCCAAACCTGGCACCCCTTCTAATAAAATATGTCCTTGTCCCAACAAACCAATCAATAGGCGCTCGACCATCGTTTTTTGACCTACAATCACTTTGTTCATTTCTAGGGTCAGCAAGTCGATGAAGGCACTTTCCCGCTCAATTTTTTCATTAATTGCTCGGATATCCAAAGCCGTTGAATTTTCTTCCATAAATGCTATTTTTTTGCGAATATAACCTTTAAATTTTAACAATTCAAAATTGGAGATTTAATCCCCAAACCGATGTTAATGATGCGTTAAATGTTCCTTATTTTCCATAGTATTAAGCTAGAATTATGATTTCATTTTACTATTTTTAAACTTTTAAGAAGCTATGAAAAAAACAGTGCTTTCTCCTGTGATTGCAGGAACGATGAATTGGGGCGTGTGGGATAAAAAATTGAACACGGCTGAAATGGCGCATTTAATTCGCGTCTGTGTTGACAATCAAATCACCACCTTTGACCATGCAGACATTTATGGAGGGTATACCACCGAGGCTGAATTTGGCCAAGCGTTTACGCAAAGTGGTTTATCACGCGATCGCATCCAACTGATTTCCAAATGCGGGATACAACATACCCAAGGGCGACCCAATACGCTCAAACATTATGATTATTCAAAAGATTATATCCTTTGGAGTGTCGATAATTCGCTTAAAAACCTGCAGACCGATTACCTAGATGTATTATTGTTGCATCGCCCTAGTCCTTTGATGCAGCCCGATGAAATTGCCGAAGCGGTTGAAATCCTTCGTGCTCAGGGTAAAATTCGCGATTTTGGGGTTTCCAATTTTACACCCTCCCAAACCGAGTTAATTCGCCAACGGACCGAAGTGCATTACAATCAAATTCAATTTTCGGCGACCCATTTCCAGCCTATGTTGGACGGAAGTTTAGATTATATGCAATTGCATCACATCACGCCCATGTCATGGAATCCTTTGGGTACGGTTTTTCGGGAGGACATTGAGCAAACCCGTCGGTTGAAAAAACTATTGGTCCAAATGGTGGAGCATTATGGCGTAGGCTCAGACACTTTGCTTTTGGCTTGGGTACTGAAGCATCCGGCAGGGGTAATTCCCGTGGCGGGCACCGTCAATATTGCACGGATTCAGCAACTGATGAAAGCGGTGGAGTTACCGTTGACCGATTTGGATTGGTTTGCTATCTGGACGGAAAGTATGGGGAATAAGGTGCCGTAGGGAGTGTTCAGTAATCAGTGTTCAGTAATCAGTAATCAGTGTTCAGTAATCAGTAGTTTGGTTTAATGATTAACAAACGTCTTTTGGTTCGGAATTTACTTGCTCACAATGATGAGAGCAGTTTCTATGACAAAAAGCGGCAACTGAATTTACATACCAAAGAAGGGAAAGCGAAGTTTTTGAAGCACATTTGCGCCTTATCCAATTCCAATCCTTCCAACAATTCGTATATCGTGGTTGGGGTTGAGGATGAGTCCAATGAGATTGTAGGCGATGATTTTTTTGACGACAGTCATATTCAAAATTTAGTCAACGCCTTTTTAGAAAATCCACCTAAAATTCAATACGAGAACGTTCCTTTTCCTAATTTACCCAAAGATCGCGTGGTCGGTTTGGTAACCATCCGGCCCAAATCTAAACCTTCCTATTTTAAAAAAGGAATCCACACTATTCCTGCCCAAGCCGCCTTTGTTCGCATTGGCAGTAATTCGGTTCCCACAGAAGATAAAATTCCGTATACGAAGTTAAATGTAGAGACCGTATTGCGTATTGAAAATAATTCACGCAACAGCATAGCGCATACCTTAGACAGCGTTATTGATTTTGTCAACAACCGTCATCGGGATATGCCTTCTCAGTATCGGGTGTTTCGCGAACTTTTTGTGATTTGTTGGTCGGGAGTGCCCAAGAAAATCCGCAATACGCACTTTTTGTCACGGGTAGATATCGAGTTGGTCAACGAGCAAATTAAACTCTTTTATTCGGCGCAAGATGTAGTGACCATCACCTATGACGAAAGTTCTTTTACCATTACCGAATATGTGCCGTTGGGCTTGAATGACCAAACGAGTTATTATCCATTGGAGGCCCAAAAATTGACATTTTTTGACAATGGGTATTATAAAATTGAAACCACGATGCTTTTTGAACCTCCGCAATACAACCGTAAAATGTTGTATCACATTTACAATGCGGGATTAGCACTGTTGGATAAAATGCAAAAAGGATTGGCGCTTTCTGAAAGAGAACACCATGATTTGGAACAGCTCCCGTACACACTGATGTTGTGTTATCTCAACGGATTTGAGGAGGCCAAGCCTAAACTGATTGAAGCGAAACCCTTATTTAAGCAAACCCATCGGTCTGAGGTATATACTAATTTCAAGGAAGCGATGCGGGTGTTGCGGAAAGTGAAATACAACAAAGACTCATGAGTAGAACATTAGTTATCGGAGACATTCACGGCGGTTTGCGCGCCTTGCATCAAGTAATAGAACGCGCATCAGTGGACGCCCATGACACCTTGATTTTTTTGGGCGATTATGTCGACGGTTGGAGTCAGTCGCCCGAAGTATTGGATTATTTGATCGAACTTCAACACCGGCATCACTGTATTTTTATTCGGGGTAACCATGATGAATTGGTGTTGAATTGGCTTGAACAACGAAATGAAAACATCGATGAAGGTCAATGGTACAAACACGGTGGTGAGGCTACTGTTTTAGCCTATGAAAAGGTGAGTGAAGCGCAAAAAAAAGACCATATTGCTTTCTTGAAAGCCCTAAAAAATTACCATTTAGACGACCACAATCGATTGTTTGTTCATGCGGGATTCACCAACATGAACGGGATTAGCTACGAATACTACCCTCGAATGCTCTATTGGGACCGTACGTTATGGGAAACAGCCTTGGCTATGCCCGATGCGCTCTTTCCTGATAGCCTCTTTTATCCAAGGCGATTCACACTCTACACCGAAATATATATAGGCCATACCCCCGTCACCAAAATAGGACAAACGGTTCCTGTGCACAAAGCAGGCGTTTGGAATGTCGATACGGGAGCGGCTTTCACAGGACCTTTAACGATCCTTGATGTCGATAGCAAAGAATTTTGGCAAAGCGAACCCCTGCCGCAGTTGTATCCTAACGAAAAAGGAAGAAATTAAGACGATTTTCCGCGTGGGAGTTAGGAATTTCTATCTTTGTCCCATCAAAACGCTCAATTATGAAACGACTACTTATGATCGTAGCCCTAGCGGCTACACTCGGATTACAAGCACAAGCATTTAAAGGAAAAGGCGTTGTGAAAGGGCAGGTTGGGGCTACCTTTCAAGATGGCGGTAATGGTATCGCAGTGACCGCCGATTTCGGGATTGGAGAAAATATCTCGTTGGGGATCATGACCAATTATATTTTGAATGCAGAGCGCGATTTGAGTTTTAAACCCCGTTTTGAAGACCGAGCCGATTTGCGCTTACGTTTTAATGCCAATATTGGAAACGTATTCAAAATAGACGAAAAATTAGATATTTATCCCGGCTTAAGTTTGGGCTTGCGTAACTTCGGGGGACATCTAGGCGTGCGTTACTTTTTTACCAACGGTTTCGGATTGTATACTGAGTTTAGCGCTCCTTTTTCACGATATGATTCTGATGTGGTAGGATACGAATACTATAACAATCAGTTCATGTTCAATATCGGTGCATCCTTTAATTTATAATTCCGCCGAAGCGAATGACTCCAATTGAAAAAAAATTACACGACCGCAGTGGCGGAGTTTGTGAAATAAGTGGTGCCACCGAAGCTTTACAGGTCTATACCGTTGCACCAAGGGCTACAGAAAGTCTAGAAAATAGTCTTTTGTTGACCCAAAAATTAATCGACCAAATCAATCATCCTGAGACCACTAATCCCAACGATTGGCGCGGTTTAAGCGACAGTATGTGGAACGAACATCTCCCCGTACAAGTGCTCTCCTGGCGCATGTTGGCCCGCTTGAAAAATCACGATTTACTCGAAATGATGTACCTCGATGAAGACGCTTTGGAGTGGGCGAAAGCCACAGGTGAAGGCGAAGATGAGGAAGGCAAAATCATTCATAAAGATTGTAATGGAAATATCTTAAATGATGGAGATTCCGTAGTATTAATCAAGGATTTGGATGTAAAAGGCGCTAATTTTACGGCCAAACGTGGCGCTGCGGTTCACAACATCAAGTTGGTTTGGGACAACGCCGATCAAATCGAAGGTCGGGTTGAAGGGCAATATATTGTCATTCTGACGCAGTATGTGAAGAAAACAAAATAATTGAAAAGAGCTGTCTTAATTGACAGCTCTTTTTTTAGGAACATGCGCGATACAATAAAAATAGCATTATCAAAACAAAACGCACCGTAACTTGTGTGTCATAAGTGTTGTTTACGTGATGGTAAACTACATCTTGTTGTTGTGGCGCGATGTTTTCATCGACGTACCATTCAATTTCAAGACTTAACCCCGCATTTTTTGCCCATTCTTGTAGCAAAATATACGATTCATCACTGATGTCTTCATTGTATTTTGCTTTTGCTTGCACAATAACTTTATATTCCAGGTTTACCTCTATTGTAGCCTCAATGGTTTGCTCGGTTCCTTTGAATTTTCGCAAAGTAAAGATGGCTGCAGAACCCTCAATACAATCGTATTCATATTCGGCAACACAGTGATACATCGCAGCACCTTCTTCATATAAAGACTCAGAGTTAACTAACTCATAAATGACATACGAAACAGGGGTATCCAAATACAACGTTTTTGAAAAACCTTGAATTCCTGATGTTTCCCATTCTGCTCGTCCTTTAGCTTCCTGGGCTTTACACACATCGATATGCCACACTTGTGCTTGTCGATATAATGCATTCCAGGTTCGACCATTCATATAAAATGTTGCCTCAGCATTTCTTTTGAATTCGATATACTGCAACACCAAATCGACTTGGTCTAATGAGGCGTCAGTGGTTTTAGCTAACCATTGAATAACGGTTTTCCAAAATTCTTCACCATCAAAATGCGTTGCCAAGGAAGACCAAGCTAAGATTTCTGCCATGATATCTGATGCTCCATATCCTTTGGCTTGCGCCCATCGTATGGCTTGATTGATTTCCAATTCATCACTGGCTTGTGTAAAAAAATGGGCCATTTTGGCTGTGAATTGAACAGGAAATCCATTCAATTCAAGAACACTTTTCCCTCTACCCAATTGGATATACCACAACATATGCACTTTATGATCGCTATAAAAAGCACTTTCTAAAAATTTAGCAACGGGATATTGGGCGAAACAATGTTGTATAAGTGTACTTAATTGCGTCTCTGCCTCCCAATGGGTTCGAGTTAAACCGTCGATGGGTCGAACCATTTTATTTCCGAAAAAAGCAATTTTTGCCACGACTTGAATCGCTTCCGCATTCCTTAAAAGCGCGAAATATTTTTTTTCTTCCAACGATAAAAGCAAACTTTTGAACACTTCTTTTCTCCATTCATGTTGTTCTGATGGCATGCGAAGGAAACTATCAGCTATTGTCCAACTCAACGTACCGATTTTTTCGGTATTTCGAGAAAGAGCCGCACAGTACCGTACCTTCCAAGCAAAGGTTGAGGTGTTTGAAGTGATTAAAGAAAATTTGTTAGTCGCCAAAAGCGTTTCCATGATTTCTAAATTTTAAGTCATTTATGTCGTTTTTAAATTTTTAGGTATAAAAAAACCCGATGGTTAAAAAGCATCGGGTGGGGAAATAGATCAGCTATAGATATGCTATATGCACCACCGATACCGGTAACGGAATGGTAAAATGGATTCGTGATTTTGTGTTTTTAGGTTCATAGTTGTACAAAAAAAACCCGAACATATGTCCGGGTTGAAAATATCTTGGTATTGTAATTTACAATTCAAAACGTTGTCCAAACCCGACATCACACACGTCTTCCATCGCGAAGTCGCGTACTAGCGTATAAATTGAAGTGAAATTAGACATAACTTGTTTTTTTAATTCGGCGCAAAAGTACATTTTTCTCTTGGGGCTCAAAATTTTAGCCGTAATTTAGAATTAAACTAAAAAAAAGCGTCCTATTAAATTGGGACGCTTTTCTTTTCTCTTTCTTCTTTTCTCTTTGCTCTAAAAAGAAATTATAAATCAAACTTAATTCCTTGTGCCAAGGGCAAACTCGTAGAATAGTTGATGGTATTCGTTTGACGACGCATATACACTTTCCATGCATCTGATCCTGATTCGCGGCCCCCTCCGGTTTCTTTTTCACCCCCAAAAGCACCCCCAATTTCTGCTCCCGAGGTTCCGATATTTACATTGGCAATCCCACAATCGGAGCCCGCAGCCGACAAGAAGGCTTCAGCCTCACGCAAATTATTGGTCATAATCGCTGATGACAAACCTTGGGCTACACCGTTTTGAATTTCGATGGCTTCAGTGACATCGCCGCTATATTTTAATAAATACAATACCGGAGCAAAGGTTTCGTGTTGCACAATAGCAAAGTCGTTTTTCGCTTCAGCAATAGCGGGTTTCACATAACAACCGCTTTCATAACCAGCGCCCGTAAGTACGCCGCCTTCCACCAAAATTTTGCCCCCTTCAGCCACTACTTGTGCCAAGGCTTTGTTGTATTGTTCTACCGCATGGGTGTCGATGAGCGGCCCCACGTGATTGTTTTGATCCAACGGATTTCCAATACGCAACTGCCCGTAAGCGGCCACAATAGCGTCTTTTACTTTGTCATAAATACTTTCGTGAATAATCAAACGGCGGGTTGAGGTACAACGCTGTCCCGCGGTTCCTACAGCTCCAAAAACCGCACCGATAACTGTCATTTTTATATCGGCGTCGGGCGTGACAATAATGGCATTGTTTCCACCCAATTCCAATAAAGAACGACCCAAACGTGCCGCTACTTCTTGGGCTACAATTTTACCCATACGGGTCGAACCGGTAGCCGAAACCAACGGAACTCGAGTATCGCGATTTAACAATTGGCCAATTTTGTAATCGCCATTGATTAAACAAGAGATTCCTTCAGGTAAGTTGTTTTCACGTAGAACTTCGGCGATGATGTTTTGACAGGCGACGCCGCACAACGGTGTTTTTTCAGACGGTTTCCATACACAAACGTCACCACAAATCCACGCCAAAGCCGTATTCCACGACCATACCGCCACAGGAAAGTTGAAAGCCGAAATGATTCCGACCACGCCCAGCGGATGGTATTGTTCATACATACGGTGGGAAGGACGTTCCGAGTGCATCGTTAATCCGTGCAATTGACGCGATAAACCAACGGCAAAGTCACAAATATCAATCATCTCTTGTACTTCTCCCAAACCTTCTTGGTAGGATTTTCCCATTTCATAAGAAACCAATTTCCCAAGCGGTTCTTTATATTGACGTAATTTTTCTCCAAATTGACGCACGATTTCGCCGCGCTTTGGGGCAGGCATCAAACGAAAGGTTTTAAAGGCTTCGGTAGCCGCTTGCATTACTTTTTCGTAATCGGCTTCGGTGGAAGCTTTTACTTTAGCAATTAATTGGCCGTCTACAGGGGAGTAACTTTCGATTACTTCACCTCCCGAAAACCACTGGCTTCCTGTAGAAGTTCCTTCGTTTACCGCTTTAATTCCTAAGAGTTCCAAGGCTTCGGTCATGCCGAATTGTTGTGCAATAGTTGCCATAAATTCTAGTTTGTTTGTTGGGTCAAAAATAACGGATTCTCGCGTAAAAAAAAGCTATTTTATAAAATTCGGATGGACAGGCATTTCTGTACCACATTGGGTGCATTTTCGCAAGGTCTCGGAGGTGTAAAAGGCTTTAAAATGCGGTAAAAAATCGGTTTCAATATCGGTCAATTCAAAATAAACTTCGTGGAGTTTGTGATTGCATTGGCCACAAAACCATAGCAATCCATCTTTATAACCTTGGTTTTCGCGCTTTCGTTCAATCACCAAACCAATAGAACCTTCTGTTCGGGCTGGGGAGTGCGGTGTGCGCGCAGGAAGTAAAAACATGTCGCCAGGGCCCAAAGCGATAGCCTTTTTTTCACCGTCTTCTTGAATGTAAACCGTAATATGTCCTTCCAATTGGTAAAAAAGTTCTTCCGTTTCGTTGTAATGAAAATCATTGCGGGCATTCGGACCCCCAACAATCATAACGATGTAATCTCCTGAATCGACATAGAGATTTTTATTGGCCACTGGAGGTTGCAAAAGATGTTTGTTGTTTGCAATCCATTGCGGAAGATTAAAGGGTTTTGCCGCTGCCATAAGGATAGAAGTTAAAATACAAATTTTGGACACGAAAGGTACAAAATAAAAAAGTCAGCTGCTGCTGACTTTTGCTATTATTTTACTTCCCGAACGAGGTAAACATACACCGGAAAGTGGTCGCTGT
The DNA here is from genome assembly GCF_900129405.1 of Flavobacterium fontis. Classification (GTDB taxonomy): domain Bacteria; phylum Bacteroidota; class Bacteroidia; order Flavobacteriales; family Flavobacteriaceae; genus Flavobacterium; species Flavobacterium fontis. The sequence goes on from NZ_FQVQ01000003.1 coordinate 29,479, forward strand.
AACCAATTTCGGTGAGCGTATGCCTCAAAGGATAGCCTTTGTATTGGCCAAAATTTTGAATCATATAGGGTTTATTGTAAATCCCAGCTTTCCAGTATTGGAATTTCTTATAGTCTTTATCAATAAAAGCTTCCGAAACCATGATTTGATCAAAAATATCACCGGCATCACGATGGAATAAGGTCGCATGTCCTTTGTAAAACATTTCTTCAAATGGATTGTAAATTCCTTTTTCCTTGACCTCTTCTTTTTTGCGTTTGGCGCCAATACCTTCTTTGACACTTTTATTGTAGGTACCGTCATTCAAGTCGCCCATGGTAATGATTTTTGCTTTGGGATTAATCGCAAACAGCGAATCCATGATCTTTCGGTTCAACAAACCGGCAGCTTCACGAAACGGTGCACTCTTTTTTTCACCTCCTGAACGGGAAGGCCAGTGGTTGACGATAATACTCACCTCTTCCCCATCCAACAATCCTGTGACCAACAATTGATCACGAGTATAGACACGATTGGAGGATTTGTCGGCTTCCACTTTATCGTCGGATTCTTCTTTTTCCTTGTCTTTATCTTTATCACCTTTTCCTTCCATACTGCGATAAATATAAAGTGGAATACTAGCGTAACTGGTGGGCTTGAAATGTTTTTTCTGATACAGTAAAGCCACATCGATACCGCGTTTGTCGGGCGAATCAAAATGGATGATGCCGTAATCTTTATTGACCAACAAGGGTTGTTTCACCAAATCTTCCAAAACCCCACGGTTTTCAATTTCACAACCGCCAATGAGCACAGGGCTATTGGTTTGTTGTTCTCCTGTTCCGATTTCAGAAAGTACTTTGGAAAGATTGTGTAATTTCTGACGGTATTTTTTATGGGTCCAATTTTGAGCACCATTTGGCAACCATTCCTCATCATTATTCTCTTGGTTAATGGTGTCAAACAAGTTTTCGAAATTGTAAAAGGCTACGGTGTGGAGTTCGAATTTCCCTTGAGAAAATAGAGCGTTTGTTGCTAATATGGCAAAAACAAACACGATATTTTTAATTTTCTTCATTTTAGTCAATTTAAATTAAAGTTAAGCTTGCGCAAACTTAACGCCAAAAGTAAATATTATAATGAAAAAATGTACCTTTGCTGGCTGTTAAGTTTATCTTAACTTTTTTTATATCAAAATTAACATTGCTTTATTTATGAAAAAACTTGTTTATGTTACTTTACTGCTCCTTCAGTGCTGGGCTGCCGTTGCGCAATCTGGAAGCGGAGTGAAAGGTAAAGTAGTGGAAGCGAAGACGAACAAGGCCTTGCAAAACGTCATCGTTTCTATTCAGAACACCAACTTTACCCAAGTGACCAACCGCGAGGGGGAGTTTGTATTCAACGATTTAAATCCTGGAGCTGTCCTTTTGAAAGTGAGTAGCACCGGATTTAAAGACCAACTTCTAAATGTAGAAGTCGCTAAGGGTCAAATCTCTGATTTAGGATTAATTATCTTGGAAGAGGATGTGACCTTAGAGCAGCAAATCAACTTGATTACTATTCTTGAAAACGACTTGAATGATGACAACAGCGGTTCTGAAAATACAGCAGGTTTGTTGCAAGCTTCTCGGGATACGTATCAACAAGCCGCCGCGTTCAACTGGGGACAAGCTCGTTTCCGTATCCGTGGTTTAGACAATGAATATGCGACCACTATGATCAATGGTGTGGTGATGAATAAATTGTTGGACAACCGTCCACAATGGGGGAACTGGGGGGGATTAAACGATGCTACGCGTAACCAAGAATTTACCATGGGTTCTGCCCCTTCTGATTATACCTTCGGTGGAATTTTAGGAACGCAAGAAATCAATACCCGCGCATCAATTTACCGCAAAGGTACCCGTTTGTCGTATGCTGGGACCAATACCAACTACAACTGGCGTGCCATGGCTACCCATGCTTCTGGAATGAATGCCGATGGATGGGCGTTTGTCATTTCGGCCTCGCGTCGTTGGGCACAAGAAGCGTATTTTGAGGGAACTGATTACTCTGCAAATTCGCTTTTTGCTAGCATTGAAAAACGAATCAACGACAACCATAGTTTGAACTTAACCACCATTTATGCACAAAACCGTCGGGGTCGTAACTCTTCCAATACCGATGAAATCAACAGTATTGCCGGAGTGAACTACAACTCTTTCTGGGGTTGGCAAGATGGAGAAAAACGCAATTCTCGTGACCGTGAGGTGGACGAACCTATTTTGATGCTTACCCACTATTGGAAACTAAGCGACAAAACACGTTTGACTTCCAATGTAATGTACCAGTTCGGTAAAATTGGAAACTCGCGTTTGGACTTCGTGAATGCAGCGAATCCTGATCCAACGTATTACCAAAACTTACCTAGTTATTTTACCTCTTTGTATGAAAATGATCCTTCTGTGGTACCCGCATCTGCTTACCAACCTGGAGGTTTAGGAGGTGTATTTACGCCCAACTTGGTAGGAGCTATGGACGCGCCGTTTTTAACCCAACGTCAAATCGATTGGAATGCCATGTACCGCGCCAATACAACGCCTATTTTGGACGCCAATGGTAATGAAATTGGTCGTCAAGCCGCTGAAAGTAAATACGTTTTGTATGAAGATCGTACAGATGATAACTTGTTTGTCGCCAATACCATCTTAAGTTCACAGCTAGCTGATAACATTGTGATGAATGGGGGAGCGAGCTACAGCCGTTTGAAATCGGCCAACTTCCAAATGTTGACCGACTTATTGGGAGGTTCTCATTTTGTAGATGTTGATCCATTTCAGTCTGGGACAGCACAACAACCCGACTTAAATAATCCGAATCGTCGTGTAGGTGAAGGGGATAAATATGGCTATAATTACAATTTGTTTGCCGACCATATCGACGCCTTTACCCAGTTTAAATTTACGTACAAAAAAGTAGATTTTTACTTGGGACAGTCCTTTAGCCGTAAAACATACCAACGCGAAGGGTTATACCGAAATGGAATTTACGCCAACTCTTCTTTTGGGAAAAGTGAAAAAGTTGATTTTGACAATTTTGGATTCAAAGGAGGGTTAACCTATAAAGTTACAGGTAAACACTTTTTGACCATGAACAGTCTTTTCATGACCAAAGCGCCATCGATGCGTAATGTGTTTTTCAATGCTCGTTTAAGCAATACTCCGATTCGCAATTTAGAAAGCGAGCGCGTGTCTAACTTGGATTTGAGTTATGCGATCAAAACGCCAACCTTCAAAGCGCGTATCACAGCTTATTACGCTAACATTCAAAATGCTACCGAAACCTCTTTCTTCTTTGCTGAGGGAGCTTTTGAAGATAACGATGGTGACGGAGGCGATGCTTTCGTAGCTGAGATTGTTACGGGATTGGATAAATTGAATTTTGGAGCCGAGTTAGGTTTGGAATACCAAATCACTTCTACCATTAAAGCTACTGCGGCGGCTTCCTATGGACAGTTTACGTACAACAGCAATCCAAATGTAGTGTTGAACGATGACACCCGAGCAGCTCGTGGATTATCGACTTTAGTGAATTTAGGAGAATCTAAATTGAAAAACTACCGTCAACCGGGTATCCCTAATCAAGCGTATGCCGTCGGTTTAGAATACCGCGATCCTAAGTTCTGGTGGGTAGGAGCCAATGTAAACTACTTGGCCGATACGTATTTGGATGTTTCTTCTGTATTACGCACCAATAGTTTCTTACGTAATCCATTAGATGCCAATGGATTCCAATTCCCCGAAGCCACTCAAGAACGTGTGGATCAATTGTTGAAACAAGAAAAATTCGATCCGTACACACTTGTCAACTTAACCGGAGGAAAATCGTGGAGAATTTCTGGTAAAAATCCAATCACCTTGGGATTATTTGCCACGTTAAATAATATCTTTGATGTACGTTACAAAACGGGCGGATTTGAACAAGCACGTAATGCCAATTTCCGTGAGTTAAACCAAGATGTATCTAGTGGAACTCCTGCTTTTGCACCACGTTATTTCTACGGTTTCGGACGTACCTACTTCTTCAATTTTTACATTAATTTCTAAAAAAAATAAAAGCACAATATGAAAACAACTTTTTTTAAACCCGTTCTTGCGCTAACGCTTTTAGCAAGTACTTTTGTCGGTTGTGTGAACGACGATGATTACGATACGCCTCAAGTTAATTGTATCGAAACGACCTTGGTGAAAACCAAAGAAGTTGCGGAAATTACTGCGGGATCTACCGTAGCACAGTACACCCAAGACGATGTGATTGAAGCCTATGTAGTTTCTTCCGATAAAGGGGGTAACTTCTTCAAATCGATTTCTTTTCAAACGATTCCTACGACAGCAAATCCTGTTCCTTCTGCGTTCAGTGTGCCTGTAGATGTAACGTCAACGTTTATTACGTTTGAACCCGGACGTAAAGTATTAATCAAAATGAAAGATTTGTACACCGACGTAAGCAATGGAGGTCGTCGTTTTGGGGGATTGTTTGTAAATTCTACGGGAACCGCGTCGGTTGGTCGTTTGGCGCCAGCACTTTACCGTTCCGTTTTGAACAAAGCTTGTACCCTTGTTCCTGAAGACCAATTAAAGCGCACCTTGACGATTCCTCAATTGTTGAATGATGCCAACATCAATACTTTGGTAGAATTGGAAAATGTTCAGTTTTCTAACCAAGCGATTACCACTACGTATTACGATGCAAATAATGACTTAGGTGGAGCGACCAATCACTTGTTGGTAGATGCCGATGGAAATACAGTAATTTTCCGTACCAGTAGTTTTGCCAACTTTGCTTCTCGTCCTGTGGCTTCTGGCCGTGGGAAAGTGCGTGGTATCTTGACAAAATTTGGTTCTGACTACCAGTTTGTTGCCCGTACGGAAGAAGATATTAAATTGACAGGACCTCGTTTGGTACCGTTGTTCTCTGAAAACTTTGAAGGAATTGCCAACACAGGAAACAACCAATTCATTGCTTTACCCGGATGGAGTAACGTATCAATGAATGGTGGAAATGAACGTTGGGAAGCTCGTATCTTCAGCGGAAATAAATACGCGCAGTTTTCTCCTTTTGGATTAACGCCAGCTGAAAACAACGTAGATACGCGTTTAATTACACCAGGAATCAATTTGACAGGTACCACTGGAGCTTTCTTGCGTTTTGGGTCAAAAATTGGTTTTGCCAATGGTGAGGCGGTTACGGTATGGATTTCGACCAACTATAATGGTTCAGGATTGGTTGCCGATGTAAATGCTGCAACTTGGACCCAATTGCCGGCTACTTTTGCACCACAAACGACAAGTTTCCCAACCAACTTTACCAGTTCAGGAAATGTGGATTTATCTGCGTATACCGGAACCGTGTACATTTCGTTCCGTTATGTAGGAGGTACCAATAATATTACCTCGACGTACCAAATTGACAACATTGAAGTTATTGCACAATAAGATGAAGAAGTTCGTATTCCTTTTAATGGCACTCCCTTTGCTTTTTACCGCTTGTGGAGAAGACGAAGAGACGTTTGTGCAACAAAATTACCTCGTGGGCAAATGGGAAATTACCCAAACGGGGACGATGAATGCACAAGGCGCCATCAACTACACCAATTATGTAAATGATGCCAATTGTGATAAAGACAATTACATCTTTAATGCTGATTTTACCTATCAACAAAACGATTTTGTGAATTCAGGAACGTGTACCAACCAATCAATTTCGGGAACGTACAACCGTTTGTCGACCAGTCTAACTTTGCGTTATACCACCAACGCTGGAGGTTCGACTCAAGTAATTACGCAATCGCTAACCATAGTATCGTTAACCTATACCGAAATTGTAGTGGCCTACACCACCAGTAACTCCAATCAATTGGTGTACTTAAAAATGACCAAAGTATAGTCTATTCGATACCGATAGTCCAAAAAAAGAGCCTCAATTTTGAGGCTCTTTTTTTAATCCAATTGTTCGGTTAATGTTTTAAATGTGCTTTTGGCATCTTTCCCTTCATACAAAACGGCATAGACCGCATCAATAATGGGGGTTTTCGCTTTATAGTCTTGATTGAGTTTGTAGGCACTTTTTACAGCGTAATAGCCTTCAGCGACCATACTCATTTCCATCATGGCCGATTTGACCGTATACCCTTTTCCAATCATGTTTCCAAACATGCGGTTGCGGGAAAAAACTGAATAACCCGTGACCAACAAATCGCCCAAATAAGCCGAATTGTTGATATTGCGTTTCATACGGTGCACTTTTTTGATGAACTTTTTCATTTCTCGAATGGCATTACTCATAATGACCGATTGGAAATTATCGCCATAGCCCAAACCATGGGCAATCCCGGCTGCAATGGCGTAAATGTTTTTCAACATAGCCGCATATTCCGTACCAATGATGTCATCGGAGGTTTTGGTCTTGATGTAATTTCCCGCCAATAGTTTGGCCATTACGCGTGCTTTTTTGGTATCTCCACAGGCAATGGTCAAATACGATAAACGCTCAAGCGCCACTTCTTCAGCATGACAAGGCCCCGTAATTACTCCAATGTTGTGGTAGGGAATGGCGTACGTAGTATGAAAATGTTCGCCAACAATCAAAAAGGTTTCGGGCACAATGCCTTTGATAGCCGAAAAGATAATCTTATCGTCAAGGCTCACGGTCAACTTTTCTAATTCACGGCTTAAAAAGGCCGAAGGAATGGCAAAAATCACATAATCCGCATAGGCAACAGCTTCATTGATGTCTTGTGTCAACCGTAATTTGGTAATATCAAATTCCACCGAGCTCAAATAGTTCGGATTGTGTTTATACGCTTTCAAATGATCAATGGCCGAACCGTTGCGCATGTACCAGGCGATTTCGTCCAAGTTAACGCATAGCATTTTGGCGATAGCTGTGGCCCAACTGCCGCCACCGATCACCGCAACTTTAGGTTGTTTTTGCATGGGTGTGGGTTTGATTTTTCAAAAATAGGTTTTTTATTTTGGCTACCCAAGATTCCACCGAAACGGGACCTTAAAAACTTTAACGTTTATTTTAACACAGCAAACTACAATTTCGAGTTTTTACCCTCGTTATCTTTTCAAAGGTTAGTTTAGTGAATTTTTGTTTTGGGTTGAAAAAAAGGCGTTCGGTTTTAAACGGAACGCCTTTTGTGTTGTAAGCCATTGGATTAATAACTGAGCGTTACAATCTCGCGCACTTTTTCAAGGGTTACATTTTGTCGTTCTCCAAGGCCCAACCAACCCCGTTCTTCAAAGCGTTGCACGATGAAATCGGCTGTGCCTTCAATATTTTCAGCATTTTCCGAAATACGGGTTTTCATGCCCATTGTATGGAAAAAGTTTACGGTTTTGTCAATCGCAGCTTTGGCAATTTCGTCAGGAGTTCCTGTTAAATTCCAAACGCGTTGCCCGTATTGGGCCAATTTTTCTTTTTTCGTTTCAAACATCACACGGTAGAGGTTTGGACCGATAATCGCTAACGTACGGGCATGATCAATCTCATACAAAGCGGTCAATTCGTGCCCAATCATGTGTGTCGCCCAATCGGAAGGAACTCCTTTTTGAATCAAACCGTTCAAAGCCATCGTCGCCGACCACACAAAATTGGACGCCAATTTATAATCGGTAGGGTTTTCGACTACCGAGGGGCTAATTTCAATCAAGGTTTGCAAAATACTTTCTGCAATACGGTCTTGCAACTGTGCGTCATGAGGGTAAGTTAAATACTGTTCCATTACATGGGTAAACGCGTCGACCACTCCGTTTTGCAATTGACGTTTGGGTAACGAGGCAATAACCGTAGGGTCTACTATCGAGAATTTCGGAAACAAAGCACTGCCGCCTAAGGTCAATTTTTCTTGGGTTGCATCGATGGTGACTACGGCCCCCGAATTCATTTCCGAACCCGTTGCAGGTAACGTCAATACTGTACCAAAAGGCACACAAACTGAAGCGTCTTTAAACAAAATGCGTTGCTTTAAAATTTCAATTGCATCGCCGGGATAGTTGACCGCGGCCGAAATAAATTTCACGCCATCAATCACACTTCCACCACCAATAGCCAAAACAAAGCCAATGTTTTCAGCACGAATCAATTCCACTGCCTTCATCAAGGTTTCATACCGCGGATTGGGTTCGATACCCCCAAATTCGATACAATCATACCCTGCCAAAGCGGTTTTCACTTGGTCATAGACGCCATTTTTAAAGATACTCCCTCCGCCATACGCCAACAAGATTTTAGTGTTTTTGGGCGTTACTTCGGCCAATTTTGCGATTTGTCCACGGCCAAAAATATAATTGACCGGATTGTATAGTTCAAAATTATTCATCATTCAAAAAATTAAACCCCAAAGGTAATTCATTCCCTTTATAACGGGTGGTAAGGGAATGTTAAGGTTCTATCTGCCACATTAAACATATATTCTTTTCTGTCTATTTAGAAAAAAAGTTTAGGCGGTAATTACTTTTTTGCAACCCACCGATGAATTAGAAATAAACCAAAACCAACAACAAATAAAAGAGAGGTATATTCAGGAATTTTTTTATCCATTAATTTGGCTCCTAATTGAATTGTAGCCCCAATGAAAAGGAAAATTAACCCTAAAATGCGTAATTGAGGGCGAAGAAGGGTGAAGAAGGTTTTTTTTTCACGATTTACGTTGGAATTGTTTTGAGTTGTCTTCATATCTAAAACTATTATTTTACCGATACAACAAATTCGCATCAACATAGTCCCAAACCGCATCGGGTAGGAGCGGACGCACATTTTTTTGTTGCGCAATGCCCTCGCGTATCGCTGTAGAGGAAATTTCTACTATGGGTGCGTTAATCTTGTGCACGTGCGGATGTTCCAGCAGTTCGGGTAAGGCTTCCCCAGCGGCTACACGCGGATAGACATAAATCGCGTGGTGTTCCAAGATGTACTCGTAATTTTTCCATTTGTGCAGTGAATTCAGATTGTCTTCCCCCATGATTAAGGCAAACTCGTGTTGCGGAAACTTTTCCAACAAATGTACCAAGGTATTCACGGTATAATTGGGCTGCGGTAACTTAAACTCAATGTCCGAAGGCTTGATTTTTGGATAGGCTTCTGTTGCCAAATGCACCAAATGTAGGCGTTGGTAATCGTCCAATAACGTACGTTTCTCTTTATGCGGATTGTGCGGCGTTACCACCATCCAAATTTGATCCAAATCGGAATACTCTGCCAAATGATTCGCAATAATCATATGCCCCACATGAATGGGGTTGAAGGTGCCGAAGTAGAGACCGATTTTCATAGAGTGACTAGTGATTAGTGACTAGTTCCGATATTTCGGGAGTGTCTAGTTACGAGTATATTTATGTTGTAAAGTAAGAACTTTTTTTAATGTAATGTTTTCGAAAATGCATTTATCATTTTACCTTCTTCTTGGATTTGAAGAAGAACAGTATGCAGTAATTGAACATCTTTGATATAGTGAAAACGTTCGGCTAGTAGTAACTGCGTTTCTAATTCGTAAAGTGAACCTCTTGCTATTGCGAGAAAATATATAAAAGATCGATTTGAATTTCTTCCAAATCCCTCTGCAATGTTTGAAGGAATTGACAGAGCACAGCGTTTCATTTGGTTAGTTAGAATGTCTTTTTCTTCTTTTGGGAATGATTTTACAAGTCGAAAAATAGCTTCCGTGATATCCATTCCTTTTCTCCAAATGTGGAGATCTTTGTGGCTTTTAATTGAATTCATAATGGCTAAGATTTAAAAATCAAATATATAAATTTCAGCCTTAATCTTCAATCACCAATCACCAATCACCAATCACTAGTCACCAATCACTAGTCACCAATCACTAATCACTAGTCACTAATCACTAGTCACTAATCACTAGTCACTAATCACTAGTCACTAATCACTAGTCACCCCCAACAAACCCCCTTACCAACTCCACCGCTTCTTGCTTTGCCGTGTCCAAGTCATAATTTTTAATGATTTTGTCAAACTGTGGGGCGGTGGCCAATTCGACGTGGGCTTTGGCGATACGCATATTGATTTTTTCGTCGGTTTCTGTGGAGCGTTCTTTCAAGCGGCGTTTCAATTCGTCTACGCTTGGGGGTTTCACAAAGACGGCTAAGGTTTGCTCGGGAAATTTCTTTTTGATCCGTAACCCACCTGCCACGTCGATGTCAAAAATTACATTTTTACCCAAGGCCCAAATGCGTTCGACTTCACTTTTTAACGTGCCATAAAAATTATCGCGGTATACTTCCTCCCATTCCACAAAATCCTCGGCTTTGATGTGCTGTTTAAAATCGGCGATGCTGATATAGTAGTAGTCTTTGCCGTGGACTTCATTGCCGCGCGGGGCACGGGTGGTACAGGAAACCGAGAACTCTAAATTCAGCTCTGGAATACCCAATAGGTGACGAACAATGGTGGTTTTTCCTGACCCTGAAGGGGCTGAGAAGACGATTAATTTTCCTGTTGACATGTGTGTTGTTTATGGTGCTAACGTTTACAGAACGTTTAAAACCTGTTCTTTAATTTTTTCCAATTCATCTTTCATCAAAACGACACATTTTTGCATTTCAGCATGGTTCGATTTTGACCCCATCGTATTGATTTCACGGCCCATTTCTTGCGTGATAAAGCCAAGTTTACGACCGTTGGCCTCATTTCCTGCTAGGGTTTCAAGGAAATAATTGAGGTGATTGTCGAGGCGCACACGTTCTTCGGTAATGTCGTATTTTTCAAGGTAGTAAATGAGTTCTTGCTCAAAGCGATTCTCGTCTACGTTGGCGCTAAGTTCTTCCAAAGCCGTTCGTAAGCGCGTTTTCACGGTATCTATACGCTCCGCGTCGTAACTCACAGCCTCTTGCATGAGTGCGCGAATGTTGGCAATGCGCTGGGTAAACTCTTTTTCAAGCGCCAATCCTTCATCACGGCGAAAGTTGATCATTGCCGTTAGCGCCTCATCAATTACCGATTGGATATGTGCCCATTCGGCCTCGTCGATATCGTCGCGTTCGGTTTTTAAAGCATCAGGCATACGGACGGCCATTTTCATGAGTTCGGTGGCATCGGCCTCCGGGAGAATTTCCCGCATTTGTGCAATATACCCCTTCACGATAGGCGCATTGATTTTGGACGCTGTTTCTTCTCCCGTAATTTCTATAAACAAGGAGAAATCGATTTTACCGCGTTCCAAACGTTGCGATAGTAAGTTCCGCACACCAAGTTCCATCTCGCGGTACATCGAGGGCATACGGGTATTAACATCGAGCCCCTTGCTGTTCAACGATTTGATTTCAACGGTGATTTTTTTGGTCGGCAAAGGCAATGAAGCCTTCCCAAAACCTGTCATGGATTGTATCATACATTTCGTAAAGGAGCAAAGATAGTTTTTTTGGAGGGAATGTGGTAATGGGGTAATGTGGCAATGTGTCGATGTGTCAATGTGGCAATTTGAAAATGTGTCAATTTGAAGATTTGAAGATGTTCTTTCTAAGAAATACTTGTTGACTTACGACTTACGACTGGCTGACTTACGACTTTTAATTTGAAAATGTGTCAATTTGAAAATTTGAAAATGTTCTATCTAAGAAATACTTGTTGACTTACGACTTACGACTTTTAATTTGAAAATGTGTCGATGTGCCGATGTGTCAATGTGCCGATGTGTCAATGTGTCGATGTGTTAATTTGAAAATGAGGCGATTTGAAGATTTGAAAATGTTCTATCTAAGAAATACTTGTCGACTTACGACTTACGACTGGCTGACTTACGACTTTTAATTTGAAAATGTGTCAATTTGAAGATTTGAAAATGTTCTATCTAAGAAATACTTGTTGACTTACGACTTTTAATTTGAAAATGTGCCGATGGGGCAATGTGTCGATGTGTCAATGGGTTAATTTGAAAATGAGGCGATTTGAAGATTTGAAAATGTTCTCTCTAAGAAATACTTGTTGACTTACGACTTACGACTTTGTGACTTACGACTGTAAATTTGAAAATTCACGTTCTTAGAACGCAACCTGAAACCTGAAACTTGAAACCTGAAACCTGACGCGAGGCTTTAGCCGACTGATGTAGCGAAGCGAAATAAACCTGAAACTTTAAACCTCAAACTTGAAACTAACAACTCCCCTTTGGGGTTGGGGGTTACTTCTTACGCGTCACCAGATACACTCCCGCAAAGATCAATCCCGCTGAGAGTAGCTTTATAAGGTTTACGTCGTCTTTGCCTAAACTCACAGCAAAAAACGTTGCAAACAAGGGTTGTAAGTAGATAAATACCGCTACAGTCGTGGGTTTTAACTCCCGCATCGATACTAAGTTCAATAAATAGGTCAAAAACGTAGAAAATACCACAACAAAACCAATTTTCCAGAGAATGTCAATACCCAGGGTCGGCCAAGCAATGGCTTGAAATTCGCTCCACCCAAACGGCAACACCATGAGGAAACCAAAGGTATAAATCCATTTCACAAAGGTGAAGGCGTTGTATTTGTCCATCAATTTTTTGACAATGATGAGGTAAAACCCATACGATACCGCATTGACAAACACGAGCAAGTTACCCAACGTTGCATTGGAAGCATTCACCACCGATTTCCCATACAAAATCAAGGTAACCGTTCCAATCAGTCCCAACACGATTCCCAAAATCTTTGAGGTTTTCATGCGTTCTTTCATCAAAAGGGCCGAAAGCACCAACACAATCATAGGGGTAGAGACCATCAATACGGCGCCCATAATCGGTGAGGTATAACTCAATCCTTTGAAAAATGTTAGCATATTGAACGCCACTCCAAACAAGGCTGCGGCAGCAATTCGAGGGAAATCAGTACGGGCAATTTTTTCTTTGGGACCAAAAAACGATAACAGCCAGAACAAGATCACCGAACCCCCAACGCGCAATACAATAAACCCAAAGGGTTCAACATAGCGCGGCATAACGTCTTTGGCAATCGTAAACGTTACCCCGTAAATTATCGAAACCAAAGTGGCAGCGACGAGCGCCCAAGCACGTTTACTCATGATAAGGCGGCTATGGCTTGTGCCACAACTTTTGGACTGTTGCCAACAAAAACTTGGTTCTCTACCACAATCACCGGACGGTTCAAAAAGGTGTAATGTTCCAAAATGTAGCGCTTGTAATCGACTTCGGTTAAAACATCATCTTTCATATTGCGTTCTTTATACAACTTCGCGCGCTTGCTGAACAACACTTCATAGGATCCCGTCAGGGCGTGAATTTCATCGAGTTGTGCAACCGTGAGCGGCGCCTCTTTGATGTCCTGAAATACAAATCCCTCCGTATTGGGGAGTGATTTCAAGATCCGTTTGCAGGTATCACACGTTTTGAGGTAGTATATTTTTCGCATGAGAATGTTTTTGGCAAAAGTAGGGATTCTGGGGGAGAATTCAGTAAGCAGTGATCAGTGGGCAGTCATCAGTGATCAGTGGGCAGTCATCAGGAATCAGGAATCAGTATTCAGTCAACAGTCATCAGTCAACAGTGAGCAGTATTGGACAATATTTTGAAATGGACATATAATCAAGGAGAAACTTTTAACTTGTAATCCATTGTGCTCATAAAAACAACATCACGTATCCAACATTTATAATTTGGCAGTCAAAATTTAAAATAGTAAAAACTTTATCTTCGTAAGAAAATTAAACCTACATGGAATCCTTTCTTAAAACCTGGGAAACTAGTCGTAAATTGTATCTTAAATTCCTAGATGCGTATACCTTAGACCAACTTAACACAATCCCTGAGGGCTTGTCCAACAATATGATTTGGCAAGCAGGACACGTTATTGTTTCCCAACAAAAACTGATGTATACCTTGTCCAATTTGCCGATCAATATCCCACAAGAGATGGTGGTGAAGTATCAAAATGGTTCCCGACCTGACGGCAACGCTACCCAAGAAGAGGTGGATGAAATCAAAGCGTTATTGCTTTCCACCGTCGAACAATTCAAGCACGATTGGCAATCGGGTAAATTCACCACATTCAACGAATACCAGTCCCAAACCGGATTTCACTTGGCAACCTTTCAAGATGCCGTAACCTTCAACGCGTTCCACGAAGGCATCCATTATGGGATGTTGATGTATTTGAAGAAATTGGTTTAGCAATATGCAATGTTCAGTTTAACAACCGACAACCAACAACCGACAACCGACAACCGACAACTAACAACCAAATTCCCTACCTTTGCCCACAATTTAGATTTTACCTTATGAAATTTAATACCAAAGTAATTCATGGTGGACAACACCACGAACCCGTAACTGGAGCGGTAATGCCTCCCGTATTTCAAACGTCAACGTATGCACAAGCGAGTCCCGGGAAACCCGTAGGCGACTACGAATATAGTCGAGCAGCCAATCCTACTCGTCAAGCATTGGAAGATGCCTTAGCGTCAATCGAAAATGGCGCACGTGGGTTAGCCTTTGCTTCCGGTTTGGCAGCAACCGACTGTTTGTTACGCCTTTTTAAAGCGGGAGATGAAATCATCGCTATGGACGATTTGTATGGCGGTACGTATCGTTTGTTTACGCGTTTATATAAAGATAGCGGCCTAAAATTTCATTTTGTCGACATGAACGATTTAGATGCGTTTCAGGCTTTAATCAATGAAAACACCAAATTGGTTTGGGTAGAAACCCCCACGAATCCCTTAATGAAATTGGCCGATATTGCTGCTATTGCCGAGATCACGAAGAAACACAATATTTTATTTGCAGTCGACAATACGTTCGCTACGCCGTATTTGCAAAAACCGTTAGACCTAGGAGCGGATATCGTAATGCACTCAGCAACCAAATACTTAGGAGGTCATAGCGATGTTATTGCTGGGGCGTTGGTCATCAAAGACAAAGCGCTAGGGGATGAATTGCATTTTAAACAATTTGCTACGGGAGGAACCCTCGGACCCATGGATAGTTATCTTGTACTGCGCGGCATCAAAACGTTGCATTTGCGGGTACAACGGCATTGCGAAAATGGCCATAAGGTGGTAGAGTTTTTAAGCAACCATCCTGCGGTAGATCAAGTGTTTTATCCCGGTTTACCCGATCATCCTTTTCATGCCATTGCCAAAAAACAAATGCGCGATTTTGGGGGCATGGTCTCGTTTACATTTAAATCGGGAAAAGGCGAAGATGCCATTGCATTTTTGGAGAAAGTAAAAGTATTTACCTTGGCAGAATCATTAGGGGGCGTAGAATCTTTAGCCAATCACCCGGCGTTGATGACCCATGCGTCGATTCCCGAAAACGTGCGAAAAGCCGGCGGAATTTCTGATGACTTGGTCCGTTTGAGTGTAGGAGTCGAAGACATTGACGATCTACTTGCCGATTTGGAACAAGCGTTTCGATAGATTATTTAAAAAGGAATAAAAAAATAAAGCTCCAAATTAACTTGGAGCTTTATTTTTTTTGGAATTAATAATCCTATTGTAAGTAATAAATATAACCGAAGTTCAACATCAAGTTCCAGTCGTTTGCGCGGTTTTCAGTATACACGCGGGGATCTGGACTTAAACCATCCACCCAGTTGGAAAAGTAATATTGCCAACGCAATTCTACCATTAAGTCGGAGAGTTCTGTCAATTTATATCGGGTTCCGATACTCGATACCAAAGACCATGTGGTACCTCCACGAGTATCAAACGCTTCCAAATATTTGATAGGAGTCACGGTTGGTAACTCTCCTAAACCAGGTCCTAATTCAGAGTAAGCGGTGGGTTTGAAAAACGAGAATTGTGCTCCAAAACCTAAGAATGGCGCCCAAGAGCCTGTGGTTGCTGTAAAATCACGAATACTGAATGGGTAAAATTCCAATTGCATCCCGATATTGGTTACCGCAGTGCTCCCACGCATGGCACGCAATTGTTGTGCTGTTAAAGAGCTTTTACGTTCGTCTACCCATTGACCAAAATGCTGTAAGTTGGTTTTGTTATAGGAAAGTTCTGAACGTAATTTAAAGTGGTCATTGAAATACGTTTCTGGGGTGTAACAGTTACACTCCGCGCGATACGAGAAATTAAGGTAATGAATCAATCCAATACCAAAACCTGTGTTACCAGCATTGGTAGAAAAGTCATTACGCTCTCCATAATCAGATTGAAAGGCCACCGGACCAAAAATACCCCCGATTTCGTGGGAAAACCCAAATTGCGCTGCCGTACGGTGGGTTAATCCCAGCAAAAGCAATAAGGTCAAAATAAAATACTTAGACGTCCGCATACGAGTTTTTTCAATTCCCGACAAATATATAAAAACATCATTCACTTGGAAAACAAATTAAAAAAATACTTCTTTATCTACGAAAAAAAGCATAAAATGTTTTAAAATGGCTTCAAAACCACAAACTTCTTTAAGATATCTTAACGTTTAAATAAAAATTATGCGGATTTAAAAAAAATGAACCCCATATTTTTATAAAATGTATATTTGTCGAAATTAAAACGAAAACGTTTTCTTAAACAAACTGATAAAGTATGTCACAAGCAATCCACAATTTCTTAGCCGAAGTGGCTAAAAGAAATGCCAATGAGCCTGAGTTCATGCAGGCCGTAAAGGAAGTGGCGGAGACCGTAATTCCTTTCATTGAACAGAATGCCAAATACCAAAACAAAATGCTCTTAGAGCGTATGGTTGAGCCCGAGCGTGTCATCATGTTCCGCGTGTGTTGGATTGATGATCAGGGGAATACACAGGTAAACCGTGGGTATCGTATTCAAATGAATTCAGCTATCGGACCTTACAAAGGAGGGATTCGATTCCACCCTTCAGTAAACTTGAGTATTTTAAAATTCCTTGCGTTTGAACAAGTATTCAAAAACAGTTTAACCACACTTCCTATGGGCGGTGGTAAAGGAGGTTCAGATTTTGACCCAAAAGGAAAATCAGACAATGAGATTATGCGTTTTTGTCAGGCCTTTATGACAGAACTTTCGCGCCATATTGGAGCTGATACCGACGTACCTGCTGGAGATATTGGTGTGGGAGGACGTGAAGTCGGCTATATGTTTGGTCAATATAAAAAATTACGCAACGAATTTACAGGCGTTTTAACAGGAAAAGGCATCACGTTTGGAGGTTCGTTAATTCGTCCTGAAGCAACCGGTTACGGCGATGTTTATTTTGCCCAAAATATGTTGGCAACTCGTGGCGAAAGTTTTTCAGGAAAAACGGTAGTGGTTTCTGGTTCTGGAAATGTAGCCCAATACGCCATCGAAAAAGCAACCCAATTGGGAGGAAAAGTTGTAACGGCTTCTGACTCTTCTGGATACATCTACGATGCTGATGGAATCGATGCTGAGAAATTGGCCTATATCATGGAAATCAAAAATGTTCGTTACGGTCGTATCAATGAGTACGTAGCGAAATATCCCAACGCCACTTTCGTAGCGGGCAAACGTCCTTGGGAAGTGAAATGTGACATTGCGTTACCTTGCGCTACTCAAAACGAATTAAATGGAGAAGAAGCCAAAATGTTGATTGCCAACGGTTGTATTTGCGTGGCTGAAGGTGCTAATATGCCTTCCACACCTGAAGCTATCGAGGCCTTCTTGGCTGCCAAAATCTTGTTTGCTCCTGGAAAAGCATCCAATGCGGGTGGGGTAGCCACTTCTGGATTGGAAATGTCACAAAACTCCTTGCGTTTAAGCTGGACCCGTGAAGAAGTTGACCAACGTTTACACAAAATTATGAGTGATATTCACGAATCTTGTGTGAAATATGGTAAAGATGAAACGGGTTTTGTTGACTACGTTCGTGGAGCAAATATTGCAGGTTTCGTAAAAGTAGCCGATGCGATGTTAGGGCAAGGCGTCGTCTAGTCGTTAAAAACATGATTATAAAGCAAACCTTCTCTCGTTTTGAGAGGAGGTTTTTTTTATGCTTTCGATATGATTTTACGTAATATTGCGTTACGATACTACTATCCTTTCGCTATGAAAAAACACCTACTGATATTCCTGTTCCTCGTTCAATGTGTTGGAGCGCAAACCAACCGCTTGTGGCAGGGGTATTTTTCGTTTAACCAACTGGGGGCTTTAACTCAGCGCGGGACTACCGTATATGCAGCCTCCGAGAACGCCCTTTTTTTTCAAAAACCCGATGGATTCCTAGAAACCATTACCAGTGTCAATGGTTTAAAAGCAGAAAACATAACGGCCATTCATTACAGCGAGGCTTTTCAAGTACTTTTAGTGGGTAATAGCAATGGCTTATTATTGGTTATACAAGCCGATGGAACCGTAGCTTTCAAAAACGGTATCCTTACCGAAGTACCCGTTCCCGCCGGCCAAAAGCGCATTAATCATTTTTCGGAGTTTGATGGGAAGGTCTATCTTTCTACCGATTATGGGATTTCGGTGTTCAATTTGAACCAACAAGAATTTAGCGACACTTACTATATCGGGGATGGTGGCGCCCAAACAAGGGTTATTCAAACCACGGTATACAACAATTCGATCTACGCTGTCATGGGGAACTTTCGTATCAAAAAAGCGGCTGTGACCAATCCGTTTTTGATCGATTTTTCCCAATGGGTTTTGCACGACAGCGGCTTTTGGTATGGTGCACAAGCGTTTCAAAATCAGTCCGTTTTCTTCAACGCCGATGGAAATGTTTACCGCTGGAATGGAACGTCCTATACGTTATTGTTTTCGGTGGGACAACCACCTATTGATTTTCGAACCACCGCCGATTACATTGTGCTGACTACTGCCCAAAAAGTAATGGTAGCCAATGCGGCGGGTGTAGTTTTGGTCAATTACAATACTTCCAATTATACCCCACAACCCGTAACCTTCAATGCGGCCACGGTAGCTGATGAAACGGTTTACATTGCCACCAATGAAGTAGGCTTGCTACAGTTTCCCATAAGCGCTCCTAGTAATGTCACTACACTAAAACCCGATGGTCCCGATTTAAACCAACCTTTTCGATTGAAAAAGACCGAAGACAAGCTGTTTGTAACGTATGGCCGATTTAGTTTTACCTACGATCCGTACAACCCCAATCCGCCGTTTCAACCCTACCTTTTTCCCATCAATTATTTTGACAAAGAACAAGGATGGAGCAAAATACCAACCACCGATGTGCTCAACGCCCGAAGTTTGACGAGTCTAGTAGTTAACCCCTCCAACGCGAATGAAATTTTTGTAAGTTCTTATTTCTCGGGAATTTTAAAATTGGAAGATCTGGTCCCGACTACCTTGTTTAACCAAACCAACACAGGAGCGAACGGGTTGGAATCGCTACAATTAACCCCGCCCGATCCTTCGTATGTTGACATTCGTATCAATGGATTGGCCTACGATTCCCGCGGTGATTTATGGTTAACCAATGCTTATGTCGATAAAGGGTTGAAAGTGTTTCGAAAAACAGGACAGTGGCAATCGTATGATTTAACCAATATTTTCACCGAGCCCTTTTTTGAGCGGTATGGACAAATAGCCATCGATAAAAACAACACCAAATGGATTCCCACCTACCGGGCCAATGGGTTGGTAGCCTTTAATGAAAATTACAGCAATAAATTTTTATTTGTCAAAACCGGAACCGAAGGCAACCTGCCGAGTTTGGACGTACGTTGTGTAGCCATCGACAACCGAAATCAGGTGTGGATTGGCACAGCACGGGGACTGCGAACGTTATCCTCAGCCGATGCATTTATTAACGCCGAGTCCTTGCAATCGCGTCCCATTATTATCAATGAAATTATCAACGGTCAAACCCTTGCGCAAGAACTCTTTTTTGAACAAGTGGTGTTGGATATTTGTGTCGATGGCGCCAATCGCAAATGGGTTTCCTTGGCCGATTCTGGGGTGTTTTTGGTGTCTCCCAACGGGCAAGAAACGATTTATCAGTTTACCAAAGAAAATTCCCCCTTACCGAGCAACACCGTAAATGATATTGAGATTGACGGAACCACCGGAGAGGTCTTTTTTGCCACCGAAAAAGGATTGGTTTCTTTCAAAGCCAATGCTACCGCACCCAGCGATGATTTGGCTAGTGTATTTGTATATCCGAATCCCGTTCGCCCTGAATATGCGGGTACGGTAAAAATTGCGGGTTTGACCGATAAAGCGGTGATCAAAATTACCGATATCGAAGGAAATTTGGTTTTTGAAACCACCGCAGCGGGAGGTACTATCGAATGGGATACGACCGCTTTTGGAAAATACCGTGTGGCCTCGGGCGTCTATATGATTTTCATTTCTGCTCAAGACGGAATTGAGACTACGGTGCGTAAAGTAATGATTATTCGATAGTGTTACCATGAAAGTTGTGTTTTCACCCTGGGTAATTTCTTTGTCAACCTTGTGTTGTTACTAAAGGTAAATTTTTAACCATGCTCGTAAAAACCAAAGCCATCGTTTTATCGGCCTTAAAATATCAAGAGAAAAGCTTGATTGTAAAGTGCTATACCCAAAGCGACGGCCTCAAATCGTATTTTGTGCCGAATGCGTTTTCGGGAAAAAAGAGCGCCTCCAAAATGGCCTATTTTCAACCGTTGACGCTGCTCGAAATTGAAGCCAACCATAAGAATAAAGGGACGTTGGAACATTTTAAGGAAATTCGCTTGGCAGTACCGTACCAGTCCATCCCGAGTCATATTGTGAAAAGTACCATCGTAATTTTTCTCTCCGAAATATTGCACCACAGCATTCGGGAGGAAGAGAAAAATAGCCAACTGTTTGCCTTACTAGAATCTGCATTATTATGGTTGGATGCCCACGATGATATTGCCAATTTTCATTTGATTTTATTACTCGAAGTGACCAAATACCTTGGATTTTATCCCGAACAAGACAATACTACCGATCCTTTTTTTGAAATGATTGAAGGCATATTTGTGCCTTTTCAAGGAGTCAGCTGCTTGAATGCCCACGAGACGGTACTTTGGCGTAAACTCATGGAACAAAAAATCGAAAATCCAGGAAAAGTGTTCACCAGCACCGAACGCGCGATTTTACTCAAAATTCTTTTGGATTTTTATGCCATCCACCTCGATGCGTTCAAAAAACCAAAGTCGTTGGAGGTACTTCGCGAGGTGTTTGCTTAGGAGGAGTCACTAGCCACTAGTCACTAATTACTAGTCACTAATTACTAGTCACTAGTCACTAATCACTAGTCACTAATAACTAATCACTAGTCACTAGCCACTAACTATCAATCAACCTGATTTTGTTACGCTATCCGTAAGCAGCCTTAGCAACGTTGCATTTCCAACAAACGCTATCTAAATTATTCCTAAAAATCAGTGCCCTTGCATCAATTTTAGCTACTTATATGCCAAATTTCATTACTTTCGCAAACTGATTTAAGAAAACCACAAAATGCGTACTAAGTTTACTGAATACAAAGGACTTGACTTGCCGCTAGTAGCCGAGGAAGTGCTGAAGTTTTGGAAAGAAAATAACGTTTTTGAACAAAGTGTTACTTCGCGCGACGGAGCTACGCCTTATGTGTTTTTTGAAGGACCGCCATCAGCCAATGGATTGCCGGGGATTCACCACGTGATGGCACGTGCAATCAAAGATATTTTTTGCCGGTATAAAACCCAAAAAGGGTTCCAAGTAAAACGAAAAGCGGGCTGGGATACCCACGGCTTACCGGTTGAATTAGGCACCGAGAAAGAATTAGGCATCACCAAAGAAGATATCGGGAAAACCATTTCCGTAACCGAATACAACGAAGCGTGTAAACGCACCGTTATGCGCTACACCGATGTGTGGAATGATTTGACGGAAAAAATGGGCTACTGGGTCGACATGAACGATCCGTATGTAACCTACAAATCCAAATACATGGAAACCGTTTGGTGGTTGTTGCAACAAATCTATAACAAGAACTTGTTGTATAAAGGATACACCATTCAACCCTATTCACCCAAAGCAGGAACGGGTTTGTCTTCCCACGAAGTGAACCAACCCGGCACCTATCGCGATGTGACCGATACCACGATTGTGGCTCAATTTAAAGCGGTTCCCGATAGTTTGCCGACCTTCTTACAAGGTTTCGGAGACATTCATTTCTTGGCTTGGACGACCACACCTTGGACGTTGCCTTCGAATACCGCGTTGACGGTCGGACCCAAAATCGATTACGTGTTGGTAAAATCATTTAACCAATATACATTCGAACCCATTCAAGTAATTCTGGCCAAACCCTTGCTAACTAAAGTTTTTGGTGGAAAATATACGGCAGCTGAAAGCGAAGCCGATTTTACCAACTACAAATCGGAAGATAAGAAGATTCCGTATGCCGTGCTAGCCGAAGTCAAAGGTGCTGATTTGGTAGGGATTCGCTACGAACAACTGTTACCGTATGTATTACCGTATCAATCGCCAGAAAATGCGTTCCGTGTGATCTCGGGTGATTTTGTGACTACCGAAGATGGAACGGGTATCGTACATACCGCCCCAACCTTTGGTGCAGATGATGCCAAAGTGGCTAAAGAAGCTACACCCGAAGTTCCCCCTATGTTGGTGTTGGACGAAGCAGGTAATCCGGTACCGTTGGTAGACTTGCAAGGTCGTTTTATCCAAGGTTTGGGCGACTTGTCGGGTAAATATGTGAAGAATGAATATTACAACGAAGGCGAAGCCCCCGAGAAATCGGTCGACGTCGAAATCGCTATTCGTTTAAAAGAAGAAAATAAAGCCTTCAAAGTGGAGAAATACGTACACAGTTATCCCCACTGCTGGCGCACCGATAAACCAATTCTTTACTATCCGTTAGATTCGTGGTTTATCAAAATTACAGAAGTCAAAGACCGCATGTTTGACCTAAACGATACCATCAACTGGAAGCCTAAAGCGACTGGGGAAGGCCGTTTTGGGAATTGGTTGAAAAACGCCAACGACTGGAACTTGTCGCGTTCGCGCTACTGGGGTATTCCGTTGCCGATTTGGCGTACCGAAGACAAAACCGAAGAAATCTGTATCGGTTCGGTCGAACAGTTGTACAACGAAATTGAAAAAGCGGTGGCTGCTGGTGTAATGAATGAGAATCCTTACCGCGGATTTGAAATCGGGAATATGGACGAAGCCAACTATGATTTGGTGGACTTGCATAAAAATATCGTGGATAACATCGTATTGGTAGCCCCTTCAGGGAAAGCCATGAAACGGGAATCCGATTTGATTGACGTGTGGTTTGATTCGGGCGCTATGCCGTATGCGCAATGGCATTATCCGTTTGAAAATAAAGCGTTCATTGACAACAACGAAGCCTTCCCTGCGGATTTTATTGCAGAAGGTGTGGACCAAACCCGTGGCTGGTTTTATACCTTACATGCCATTGGTACCTTGGTGTTTGATAAAATAGCCTACAAAAATGTAGTGTCAAACGGCTTGGTATTGGACAAAAACGGGCAAAAAATGTCCAAGCGATTGGGCAATGCCGTAGATCCGTTTGAAACATTGAAAGAATACGGCCCCGATGCGACGCGTTGGTACATGATTTCCAATGCGAATCCTTGGGACAACTTAAAATTTGATATCGAAGGTGTGGCAGAAGTGCGTCGTAAGTTCTTTGGTACACTGTATAATACGTATTCGTTCTTTGCGTTGTATGCCAATATCGATGGGTTTACCAACCAAGAAGCCGAAGTGCCTTTACAAGAGCGTCCCGAGATTGACCGTTGGATTCTTTCGGAATTGCATACGTTGATCCAAACGGTAGATGAAGCCTATGCCGATTATGAACCGACCAAAGCTACACGTGCGATATCTGATTTCGTTCAAGAGAACTTAAGTAATTGGTATGTACGTTTATGCCGTCGTCGTTTTTGGAAAGGCGAATACGGTACCGATAAGATTGCAGCGTATCAAACGCTATATACCTGTTTGGTTACAGTGGCAAAATTGTCGGCTCCTGTGGCACCCTTCTTCATGGATCAGTTGTACCGCGACTTGGTCAATGCAACGGGAAGCCCCGAATTTACTAGTGTTCACTTGGCAAATTTCCCTCAATTTGTTGAAAAATTTGTTGATAAATCGCTGGAGCGTAAAATGTTAAAGGCGCAAACCGTTTCATCGTTGGTATTATCCTTGCGTAAGAAAGAGATGATTAAAGTACGTCAACCCCTGCAAAGAGTAATGATTCCAGTACTTGACGCCACTTTTAAAGCGGAGATTGAAGCGGTTTCCGACTTGATAAAATCCGAGGTAAACGTCAAAGAAGTGGCATTATTAGACGATGCATCTGGGGTGTTGGTCAAGCAAATTAAGCCAAATTTTAAGGCCCTCGGACCCCGTTTTGGTAGAGATATGGGATTGATTTCCAAAGCGATACAAGACTTCTCCCAAGAGCAAATTAATACGCTTGATGCTGAAGGAACGTTGGATATTGAAATTTCAGGAAAAAATTTAACTTTAACCTCCGAAGACGTCGAGATTACCTCGCAGGACATTCCAGGGTGGTTGGTGGCTAATGCCAACGGGATTACAGTGGCGCTAGACATTACCTTGACCTCCGCTTTGAAAGAAGAAGGAATAGCCCGCGAGTTGGTCAATCGAATCCAAAATATCCGTAAGGACTCGGGATTTGAAGTTACCAATACAATCGAAGTTGTTTTGCAACGCAACGGCGAACTAGAACAAGCCATTGAAAACAATAAGGCTTATGTGTGTTCTGAAACGCTGACCCGTTCGCTAACTTTTACCGACGTGTTGGAAGAAGGTATCGAACTCGAATTTGATGATATAAAAACCAAAATACTAATCTCAAAATAGGAAAATTATGGTAGAAGAAAAATTGAGATATTCAGACGCTGATTTAGCAGAATTCAAGGAATTAATCTTAAAAAAGATTGAAAAAGCACAAGCCGATTTAGAGCTAATTAAAAGTGCGTATATGAACGATTTAAACAATGGAACAGACGATACTTCGCCTACGTTTAAAGCGTTTGAAGAAGGAAGTGAAACCATGAGTAAAGAAGCGAATTCACAATTGGCTATTCGTCAAGAGAAGTTTATTCGCGACCTGAAAAATGCGTTATTCCGTGTAGAAAACAAAACCTACGGGATCTGCAAAGTGACCGGTAAATTGATTTCCAAAGAACGTTTAAAAATTGTTCCACACGCTACGATGAGTATCGAGGCCAAGAACATGCAACGCTAAGAAATTTCAATAGTACAGTGAAACGCTCCGATACGGGGCGTTTTTCTTAAAAATTGAGTACTTTTGCCGCACCGTATAACAAACCCGTTACATTCCTGTTTGTCATGAAACTAAGAAATGCCGCCTTACTAATTTTTCTCTTATTGGTGATCGACCAATATTCCAAAATTTACGTGAAAACCAATTTTATCTTGGGCGAACAGGTGAAGGTATTTAATTGGTTTAAATTATATTTTATTGAAAATGAAGGAATGGCATGGGGAACCGTGATTCCGGGCGAATATGGCAAATTGTTTCTAACGCTTTTCCGTATTATCGCGGTAGGTGTTATCGCCTATTGGTTATGGGATTCTGTGAAAAAACGCAAAAACAATTTCTTGATTGTTGCCATCAGTTTGATATTCGCAGGAGCCCTCGGAAATATTATAGACTCTGTATTCTATGGGGTTATTTTTGACGATAGTACACACCGTTTGGCCACCCTATTTACCGATCAACCTTATGGAACGCTATTTCATGGAAAAGTAGTGGATATGTTCTATTTTCCTATAATTGAAGACTATGTACTGCCCTCGTGGATTCCGTTGTGGGGCGGCAAAGAAATTACATTCTTCAATGCAATATTCAACGTAGCCGATGTAGCCATTTCTACCGGTGTTGGGATTTTGATCGTATTCAACAAACGTGCCTTTGCGCACACACCCGAGCCTTCAAATGTAACCATCGCTCCCTGGGAAGGCGAAACTCATGAGGAAGTCTCCACACCAAAAGAATAAACCCTCTCGGGTGTGACACAATAATCCAAGCGAATATCTTCCGCCGATGCGTCGGTAATTTCTGGAACCGCTTCAAATAGTGATATCCCTATTTTTAAAGTTTCTGGCCGACATTTTGCCAAAAATCGGTCGTAAAAACCTTTGCCATAGCCTACGCGATTGCCTTTGGTATCAAAAGCCAATAACGGTATAAAAACGACATCCAATTTGCTTTCGGGCACTTCAATGCCATCCACAGGCTCGGGAATGTCATACGCATTTTTGCGAAGTTGGGTATTTTCAGTGAGTAAAAAATGAGTGAGCGTCCCCAATTCAAAATCGCTTTTCGACAGCACCACTTCTTTGTCTTTTCCAAAAAGAATTTGCAAAATATATTCGGTTTGAATTTCTTTTTGGGTTTCAATTGTCATAAAAAGATGGTAGTATACATAGTCCCAAATAGGCATACGCAACAGTTGGTTGGCAATTTCCACGCTGTTGAATTCGATTTCTTCTTCAACCAATGCCGCGCGTTTCGCTTTATACAAGGACCGTAATTCTTTTTTGAGCATGGGGTACATTTTCAGTTCTCGGGTAAAGGTACGGAATTGCAGCGATGTCCCCCAAATCCAACGGGATGGGTGTTCGTAAAAATAAAGCAGGCCGATCCCAAGTGAGCTAAGGCGTTAAAAATTAATTTCAGGATAATTTTACGCGCTTGTTCTGTGTATTTTTGTAAAAAAGAATTCGATGGCGCTCTCTCCTTCTTTGGAACTTCAAGTACAAACCTTACCCGATAATCCCGGCGTGTATCAGTATTTTGACGCCGAAGGAAAACTCTTGTACGTGGGAAAGGCCAAGAATTTGAAAAAGCGGGTTTCCTCGTATTTCAACAAAGTCCACGACAATGCCAAAACCAATGTCATGGTGCGAAAGATTCACGAGATTCGCCATATTGTTGTAGCCACTGAAGCCGATGCCTTGTTGCTGGAAAATAATTTGATTAAAAAACTCCAGCCGCGCTACAACGTACTGCTTAAAGATGACAAGAGTTATCCGTGGATTTGCATTAAGCGCGAACCCTTTCCTCGAGTTTTTTCTACCCGAAAAATGATCAAAGACGGATCGGAGTATTTCGGTCCTTATACCAATTTTAAAGTCGTGCATACGATTTTGGATATGATCAAAGAATTGTATCCGTTGCGCACGTGTCAATTGGATTTAAAGCCGGCCAACATCAAAAGTGGCAAGTTTAAAGTGTGTTTAGAGTACCATATCGGCAATTGCAAAGGCCCTTGCGAAGGCTTGGAGTTAGAGCAACAGTATCTCGACCAAGTGGCGGCCATTCGGCAAATCTTGAAAGGAAATTTTAAAGATAGTTTACGCGATTTTAGAAAAAAAATGCAAGACTATGCCGCCAAAATGCAATTTGAAGAGGCCCAAAAGATGAAGGAGAAAATCGAAGTCTTGGAGAATTACCAAGCCCGATCGACCATCCTCAATCCTAAGATTTCCAACATCGACGTTTTTTCTATAGTTTCCGATGAAAGCATGGCTTTTGTCAATTTTTTACAAATAGCCCACGGAGCCATCATTCGTTCGCATACCCTTGAACTTAAAAAGAAATTGGACGAAACCGACGAAGAACTCTTAGCCCTTGCGGTTGTGGAGATGCGCGAGCGTTTTGGGTTGACTTCCAAAGAAATTGTCGTTCCTTTTCCTTTAGATTTTGGCGAAAATATAAAAGTGACGGTACCGCAATTGGGCGATAAAAAACAAATTTTAGAATTGTCGCAACGCAATGCTAAATACCATCGTTTGGAGCAGTTGAAACAATTGCAAATCGTCGATCCCGAACGGCATACCCAACGAATTATGGCGCAGATGCAAAAAGACTTACGCTTGTCGGTTGAGCCGCGACATATCGAGTGTTTTGACAACTCCAATATTCAAGGAACCAATCCCGTTTCGGCCTGTGTGGTGTTTAAAGATGGCAAACCGAGTAAAAAGGATTACCGTCATTTTAATGTAAAAACCGTCGAAGGGCCCAATGATTTTGCGACCATGGAAGAAGTTGTGTATCGCCGCTATAAACGCTTGTTGGACGAAAACGAACCTTTGCCCCAATTGATCATAATTGACGGAGGCAAAGGGCAATTATCGTCGGCATTGAAAAGTTTGGAAGCCTTGAATTTACGCGGAAAAATTGCCATCATTGGCATTGCAAAACGCTTGGAGGAATTGTTTTATCCCGGCGATTCTGTGCCTTTGTATTTGGACAAAAAATCGGAAACCCTAAAAGTCATTCAGCATTTACGCAACGAAGCCCACCGTTTTGGCATTACCTTTCACCGTGACAAACGAAGCAAGTCGGCCTTACAATCAAGTATGGAAACCATTCCTGGGATTGGAGAAAAGACAATGCAAACGTTACTAAAACATTTTAAAAGTGTTAAAAGATTGAAATTGGCGTCTGAAAGTGAAATTTCGGCGGTTGTAGGGCCATCGAAAGCCAAAAAAATTTACGAATTTTACCAAACCAATACCAATAAAGACCATCTTGAAACCAATACGTAAACGCCTACGCGAAGTTTTCCCTATTTATTCCACCCTGTGGGTATTTGGGATGGTGTGCTTCGGTGTAACTTTGGGGTATAGCCAAGAGGTTACCCCGCGACCCAAAGTAGGCGTGGTTTTGAGTGGTGGAGGAGCCAAAGGGTTTGCGCATATTGGTGTGCTGAAGGTTTTGGAAGATGCCGGAGTGAAAATAGACTACATCGGCGGCACCAGTATGGGCGCTGTCGTAGGAGGATTATACGCTTCGGGTTACAGCGCGCGTCAAATCGACTCCATTTTTCATGACACCAATTTTGACGAGTTATTAAGTGATTACATTCCCCGTGAATCCAAAAGTTTTTATGAAAAGCACAACGACGAGTTGTATGCTTTGACCCTTCCCTTTGATAAGTTGACCATTGGTATTCCGATTGCGTTATCGCGGGGCCTCTATAATTATAATTTGCTGAATAAGTTACTGCATAACGTGCGTCATGTGCGAAAATTTGATCAGCTTCCTATTCCTTTTGTATGCGTGGCTACCAATATTGAAACGGGCGAGGAAGTGATGTTGCGCGAAGGCTATCTTCCCGAAGCGATTTTGGCGAGTTCGGCTTTTCCCAGTTTGTTTTCTCCCGTTGAAATCAATGGCCAATTGTTGATAGACGGCGGCGTTACCAATAATTATCCGGTGGAAGAAATTCGTCGAATGGGCGCCGATATTATCATAGGCGTGGACGTGCAAGATGACTTACAAACCCGCGAAAAGCTCTCGGAAGCGACTCGAATTTTGGTGCAAATTTCCAATTTGGAAATGATCCAAAGCATGAAAAGAAAACAGTTGTTGACCGACATTTATATCAAACCCGACATTAAAAATTATTCGGTGATTTCTTTTGACAAAGGCCGAGAAATTATTGCCAAAGGAGAAGAAGCCGCTCGGGAATCGTGGGAAAAATTTAAAAAACTAACGAGCCGCAACTATCAATTAATTGAAAAACCGCTACAACAAGATAGTTTGCAAATAGACCGCATTACCATCAATGCGTTAAAGAATTATACCCGAGCTTTTGTGATTGGGAAATTGGGATTCAAACAAGGAACAAAAATCAGTTATGCCGATTTAAAAAACGGGATTAACAAACTAACATCCACAGGAAACTTCAGCAGTATTTTGTATCAAATTAATCCGTTTAACGATAGCGAAGAGTTGGAACTTCGATTGACAGAAAGTAAAAATAAAACGTTTTTGCGATTCGGCCTACATTATGACGGGTTGTATAAAAGTGCCGCTTTGGTGAATTTGACGCAAAAGAAAATCCTTTTTCGCAATGATGTTTTGTCTTTAGATGTCGGACTAGGCGATAATTTCCGGTATAATTTGGATTACTATATTGATAATGGATTTTACTTCAGTTTTGGGTTAAAATCCCGTTTCAACCAATTCAATCGAAATGTATCCACCGACTTCAATAACGGCGCTTTTTTTGATCAAGAAGGCATCAATGCAATCAATGTAGATTACTCCGACTTTTCTCATCAAGCATATCTTCAAACGGTTTTTGCACAGAAGTTTTTGATTGGGGGCGGCATCGAATTGAAGCATCTTGAAATTAAATCCAAAACCCTTGAAAATCAAAAGCAAATCTTTGAAGATAGCAATTATTTGAGTGTTTTCGGGTATTTAAAATACGATTCATTAGACAATAAATACTTCCCAAAAAAAGGCTGGTTTTTTAATGGAGAGCTCAATTCCTATCTCTATTCGTCCGATTACGCCAACAATTTTGAGCGGTTTACCATCATCAAAGGGGAGGCAGGCATTACCCGAACATTTTACAAAATTTTCAACCTACGCCTTCAGTCTGAAGCGGGCATCAATATCGGGGATAACGGTTCCCATTATTTAGATTTTGTGTTGGGAGGTTATGGGTTTCAAACCATTAATAATTTTAGGCATTTTTACGGATACGACTTTGTAGGCGCTGCTGCAGACAGTTATATTCGTGCGTTGGCCACCGTCGATGTTGAATTTTACAAAAAGAATCACATTAATTTTTCGGCCAATTATGCCAACTTAGAGAACAAGTTGTTCAAAACAGGGAATTGGTTGCAAACCCCTATGATGTCTGGGTATGCTGTGGGGTATGGCCTAGAGACGGTTATCGGCCCTATTGAAGTTAAATATTCCTGGTCGCCCGAACTTCCAAAAGGCTTTTTGTGGTTTAGTGCCGGATTTTGGTTCTAAGCCATCCCACTCCTTTGTTTGTTTTTTCCACAAATACGTTATATTTGGAAGCTATAACATAACCAAAAACAAAATTATATGTCAATTTGGAGAGTAAAACCTGTTTCAGCTTTTGAAGCAGATATGAAAAAAGGCGGACTCAACCGCGTCTTAACTCGTTGGGGACTTACCTCACTGGGGATTGGAGCAATCATTGGGGGAGGTATTTTTACGTTAACCGGAATTGCAGCCCATGATTATGCAGGTCCCGCGTTAGCATTATCTTTTGTAATCGCTGGAATCGGCTGTTTATTTGCCTCTTTGTGTTATGCAGAGTTTGCCTCTGTATTGCCCGTTGAAGGGTCGGCCTATGCCTATGCTTATGGAACCATCGGAGAGGTTTTTGCCTGGTTTATCGGATGGAATCTAATCCTAGAATACATGATGGGAGCCACCACTGTAGCCGTGGCATGGAGTGGATATTTTACCAAATTATTGGGTTTGTTTCACCTTAAACTCCCACTTTCATTGCTTTCCGACAAAGCTACGGCCATGGAAAAACTCAACCATGCCAAAGCCGTAGATGCTGTAAAAGAATACTTGACCACACATACGACTGCTACTTTTGATCAAATCAAAGAGCATTTTGCCAACGCCGAATTTGCTAGCGCATTTAAAAGTTTGACCACGATCAAAGATTTTCAAAATTTTGCCAACGGTGAAGGGGTCGCGCAATTTGCAGAACACTATTCTTCAATCGATTTATCAGGAATTGTATTCAATTTACCAGCGTTTTTAATCACTTGGGTGATTACTGCTATTTTGGTAAAAGGTATCAAAGAAGCAGCCAAAACAAATAATATTATTGTGATTATTAAAATTGCAGTAGTGCTTTTCGTCATTATTGCTGGAGCCTTTTTTATCGATACCGATAATTGGGTGCCGTTCATTCCTGCCGAAACCAAGACGATTGTGGATGGGGTAGAAAAAATTAATTTTGGTTTTGGGGGCGTTTTAACAGCTGCGACCATTGTCTTTTTTGCGTATATCGGATTTGACGCCGTTTCAACCCAAGCAGGAGAGGCCATTAATCCGAAAAAGGACGTACCTTTTGCTATTGTCGCCTCATTGGTAATCTGTACTATTCTGTACATCTTGGTTTCTTTGGTGCTTACCGGTATGGTTCGTTTTGATCAATTGGATAAAGCCGCTCCCGTTGCATCAGCCTTTAGCGGTGTTGGATTGACGTGGGCAACGTTTTTAATCACCATTGCGGCCACCGCGGGATTAATGTCGGTGATGTTGGTAATGATGTTGGGACAAACACGAATTTTCTTAGGAATGTCCAAAGACGGATTACTCCCTGGGTTCTTCAAAGATTTGCATCCCAAATACCTTACCCCACACAAGAGTACGTTGTTGGTAGGATTAATTATTTCGATTGTAGCCGCATTAACTCCCATTGAAAAAGTATCGGAAATGTGTTCTATGGGTACCCTTTTGGCTTTTGCTATGGTATGTATGGCTGTGATGGTATTGCGCGTGAAAAAACCTGAGCTAGAGCGTCCTTATAAAACACCTGCTGTTTATGTTGTTGGAACCCTTGGCGTTGGATTTAACCTGTTTTTGATGACCCAAGTCCGCACCGAAACTTGGTATACCTTTATCATTTGGGGTACCTTGGGGATTTTGGTTTATCTGTTATACAGTAAACGACATTCCAACCTAGAAAAAGAATAAATTGAAAGCCACAGTATTGTGGCTTTTTATTTTTTACGATATTTGTTCGTATGAACGGTTGGAATGGTTTACGGTCCTATCTGAAATTCCTCATCAAGAGAAATCCTGAGTGAGAAGACTGCGACTATGCTTTGTTTTCAACCCTTTCGGGGTTATTGTTAACCACAATCCTTTCAATTATGCCGATTTATCACAAATTAGGAGATACTCCCCACAAGCGACACATTCAGTTTCGCAAACCCAACGGCGACTTGTATTATGAGCAACTTTTTGGCACCATCGGTTTTGATGGTATGTATTCCAATTTATACCATGTACATCGTCCGACACAAGTCAAAGAAATTCGCCGGCAATACAGTGTTGCCCCCAAAATCGCGAAAGCCAATAACATTCAATCCTATCGACTACGCGGATTTGAAGTAACGCCCGAGGATGATTTCTTGGAAAGCCGAAAAATTGTCCTGACCAACAGCGATTGTCATATCGTATTGGCCGCTCCCCGTCAGTCGATGACGGCTTATTTTTATAAAAACACCGATGCTGACGAAGTGATCTTTATCCACAAAGGTTCGGGAAAACTTCGAACGATGATGGGAATTTTGGACTTTAAATACGGAGATTATTTGGTTATTCCTAGAGGAATGATCTACCAAATGGAATTTGATACCCAAGAGAACCGATTGTTTATTGTCGAGTCCCACCGTCCCGTGTATACCCCAAAGCAATATCGAAATTGGTTTGGTCAGTTGCTCGAACACGCGCCGTTTTGTGAGCGTGATATTCGTCGCCCGTATGCGCTAGAAACCCATGATGAAAAAGGTGATTTTTTGATGAAAATCAAAAAGAAAGATGAGATTTTTGAATTGATTTACGCTACTCATCCCTTTGATGTAGTGGGCTATGACGGGTTTAATTATCCGTATGCGTTTTCGATTCATGATTTTGAACCCATAACGGGACGGATTCACATGCCTCCTCCGGTACACCAAACGTTTGAAACCGATGCTTTTGTTATCTGTTCGTTTGTGCCGCGCTTGTATGATTACCATCCCGAGTCCATTCCTGCGCCTTACAATCACAGCAATATCGATGCCGATGAGGTATTGTATTACGTCGATGGTGATTTTATGAGTCGCAATGATGTTGAGGCGGGACATATTTCGTTGCACCCTGCTGGGATTCCACACGGGCCCCATCCAGGTGCTGTTGAACGCAGTATCGGGAAAAAGGAAACGCTTGAATTGGCGGTTATGGTAGATACGTTCAAACCCTTGATGGTTACCGAGGAAGCGATGCGTATTGCTGACGATACCTATTATCAATCTTGGCTTGAATAATACGATGCAGCATCATAGATTGCCCGCCGATCCGTTAGTGCTCATACTGGGAGTAACCAGTTTGTTTATTCTTTTTTTTGTGTGTTGCTGCGGATTTTTAATTCCTTTTTCTCTTGGATTGGCTATTGTGGGATGGGTCCTTGCAGGTAAAAGTTTACGCCTCTATGACGTCGATCCCCAGCAGTATTCAGAAGGCAGTCGTTCTATCGTTTCTATAGGGAAAATATTGTGTATGATCAGTGCTATTATCAACGGGATACTAGCCCTCTTGATTACCGTCTTTTTCCTCTTTTTGGATTATGATATTATTGAAAAATTTTCAAACCAAAACCTATTACAACAAACCAAACAAATCACAACGCGCGCAAAGGATTCAGTAGTGCACGATTCGGTATATGACGACGCTTTATTTAAACGCCCCTCGACCGATACCGTAGCCATACCCGCTCCAAAAACGCGTCCTTAACTTTTAATTTTTATGGCAAAAGAAATAAAATCCGTAGAATACGGACTGGAAAAAATCTTTCAAGGGGCCCAAGACTTTTTACCCTTGTTAGGAACAGATTATGTTGAATTTTACGTGGGAAATGCAAAACAATCCGCGCATTTTTATAAAACAGCCTTTGGGTTTCAATCGTTGGCCTATAAAGGGTTAGAAACAGGCTCTCGCGATGCCGTGAGTTATGTATTGCAACAAGGCAAAATCCGATTGGTCTTGACAACCCCGTTGAACAGTGATTCTCCCATTAACGACCACTTGCGCAAACACGGTGACGGTGTTAAAGTTGTCGCTTTATGGGTTGAAGATGCCCGTTCTGCGTGGGAGGAAACCACAAAACGTGGGGCGCGTTCGTTTATGGAACCTACCGTAGAAAAAGATGCCCATGGCGAGGTGATCCGTTCGGGAATTTATACGTATGGCGAAACTGTGCATGTTTTTGTTGAGCGTAAAAATTATACGGGAACCTTCCTTCCTGGATTTATAGATTGGAAATCCGATTACAATCCAGCGCCACTTGGGTTAAAATACATTGACCACATGGTAGGAAATGTTGGTTGGGGCGAAATGAACCAATGGGTAAAATGGTATGAAGACGTGATGGGATTCGAAAACTTCTTGTCCTTTGACGATTCGCAAATTCATACCGAATACTCTGCCTTGATGAGTAAAGTCATGTCCAACGGCAACGGCCGCATTAAGTTCCCCATCAACGAGCCCGCCGAAGGAAAAAAGAAGTCGCAAATTGAGGAATATTTAGATTTCTACGAAGGGCCAGGTGTGCAACACATTGCGGTCGCTACCGACGATATCATTCAAACCGTAGCGGGGTTACGTGCTCGTGGGGTCGAATTTTTACCGCCACCACCGCAAGCGTACTATGATGAGATTCCCGCGCGTTTGGGCAAACATATGGAAGTGATGAAAGAAGACATCAAAGCCTTACAAGCCTTATCCATTTTGGTCGATGCTGATGAAGAAGGGTATTTGTTGCAAATTTTCACCAAACCCGTAGAAGATCGCCCTACCTTATTCTTTGAAATCATTCAACGCATGGGGGCAAAAGGCTTTGGTGCGGGGAACTTTAAAGCCCTTTTTGAATCCATTGAACGGGAGCAGGCGTTGCGAGGCACCTTGTAAAAACCTAAAAATGTTGAATAATTGTTAAAATACAACGTTGTAGTACGCTTGTTTCTAATAATTATTTGTTAAAGTAGACATTCTGTTGTTGATAATTCAAAAATAGGCAGTACTTTTGACCTCAGAAAACAAGAAAGGTGTATTACTCCTTTTGAAAGTAATTACGTTTTTCATAATTTATAGTTTTTTGGTTGGTTAATAGCATAAAAACCTAGTCATTTTTGGCTGGGTTTTTTTGTTTTTTTACATTTGGAACAGTAATTGTATGCGGTAAATAAATTTCAGACCATTATGAAAAATCTTGTTTTGCTCAGTCTTTTATTTTTTACCGTATCCTTTGACATGGAGCGTCCTTCGGCTTTTGATGTGGGCGAATGGTTCAAATTTCGCATCCACTACGGTTTAGTTACGGCGGGTTATGCTACCTTGGAAGTCAAAGAATCCACGCGCAACAATAAAAAAGTTTTTCATGCTGTCGGCAAAGGATATACTACGGGTATGTCCCGGTGGTTTTTTAAAGTCGACGACAACTATGAATCGTATTTTGATAAAAACACAGGGAAACCCTATCAGTTTGTGCGTAAAATTGACGAAGGAGGGTATACCAAAAATCAGGAAGGGTTTTTCAATCAAGACAAAAATACAGTGTTGGTCAAAGATTATAAGAACAACACCAATGCGGTTTTTGAGACTCCCGAGCAAGTGCAAGATATTGTCTCTACCTTTTATTACCTTCGCAACCATCCGAATGTTGACAAACTAAAGGTGGGCGAATCCATTAACGTGGATATGTTTTTTGACAACGAAACCACAAAGTTTCGGTTAAAATTTATAGGTCGAGAGGATTTAGACACTAAATTTGGCACCGTTCCTTGTATGATTTTCCGACCTTTGGTGCAAACCGGTCGTGTTTTTAAGGAACAAGAAAGTTTAACGGTTTGGATTTCGGCAGATGATAACAAATTGCCCATTCGAATCAAAGCCAGTTTGATGGTTGGCTCCCTGAAAGCAGATTTGGATGCGTTTAAGGGATTGGCCAATCCTTTTGAAATTAAAGTAAAAAAATGAGTAGCGAACAAACCTCTACCTTGATTGAAGCCTTGGATGAAAAATTCCAAAAGATTAATCAAAACACCGATACACATCTGGAAGGCCTTTTGTGGGCCAAACCCATCACGTATTGGGATTATATTCAAACCGATGCGCTTTTGAATTTGCAGATTCAACGCACCACACTCCCCGACGAAATGGTGTTCATTATGTACCATCAAGTCAACGAGTTGCTGTTTAAAATGGTATTATGGGAAATTGATCAAGTATGCCATGCGCAATCCTTGACGACCGATTTTTTTACCGAAAAATTACGCCGCATCAGTCGTTATTTTGATATGTTAACCACCTCTTTCGATATTATGGGCGAAGGCATGGAAGTGGCGCAATACATGAAGTTTCGCAACACCTTAACACCCGCCAGTGGTTTTCAAAGTGCCCAATACCGCAAAATTGAGTTCGCCTCCACCGATTTGATTAATTTAATTGACTACCGCTTTCGGGCTACCATCGACCGAAATACGCCTTACCGACATGCTTTAGAACATTTGTATTGGCAAGCCGCAGGGAAAGACCATCGAACGGGTACAAAAAACTACTTGATTCAAGCCTTTGAACAAAAATACGATGCCGAGTTTCTTCGCTTTATGGAGGAATATAACACCATCAACTTGTGGCAAAAGTTTTCGCAACTTCCGGAATCCGATCGTCA
Source organism: Flavobacterium fontis (assembly GCF_900129405.1). Taxonomy (GTDB): domain Bacteria; phylum Bacteroidota; class Bacteroidia; order Flavobacteriales; family Flavobacteriaceae; genus Flavobacterium; species Flavobacterium fontis. Next base: position 66,655 of record NZ_FQVQ01000003.1, read on the forward strand.
AAATCCTGAGCTCATTGCTACAATGCGTCATTATGATCGCACGGTAAATATCACGTGGGTGATGGGACATTATAATGCAGCCCGCAAATACATTGAAAGCGGACAAGGTAATGGCGAAGCAACAGGCGGTAGCGATTGGAAAAAATACATGCATCCGAAATACCAACGTCGAATTTTCTTCCCTGAATTGTGGAGTGAAACCGAATTAAAACATTGGGGAGAGGATTGCGAATGAGAAGGGCATCGCTAAAAATACTAGGCCTTTTTGGACTCTTTTGGCTTTTGTTTTCTTGTTCACAAAAAGCAGAAGAATACGTTATTGAACCTATGGAACCTCGGAAACCTATGGTCGATTTCGGATTCAATTTTGACGATTTTAACGTGCATTTCGATACCATTCGCAGTCAAGATACTTTTGAGCGAATTTTAAAAAAACAAAATCTTAACGGACGCAAACCCGCTGAAATTATCGCCAAGGTTAAGGATTCTTTTCCTACCTCTGTGCGGTTTATGAAGCCCTATATTTGTTTGCGCTCCAAAGACAAATACCACAAACTTCAGTACTTGATTTACCAGCCCAACAAAATAGATTACTATTTGGTCGATTTAACCGATTCCATCGTTGGCTATAAAAAATCACGTCCGCTTACGTTCAAAGTTCGCACCATTGCTGGAAAATTAGACGGCTCGCTTTCTACTACGTTGCGCGGAATGAAGGTCGACCCTTCGTTATCCAACAAATTGCTCAAAGTGTATGCGTGGTCGATTGACTTTTTTAAATTGAAAAAAGGCGACCGATTTGCCGTTAGTTTTACCGAGCGCTATATTAACGATACCATTTACGATGGAGTCGATAGTTTGCGCTGTGCTTTTTTTGAATACAAAGGCGACAAAATCTATGCGTTCCCCTTCCAACAAGAGCGCAAGGGACGCACCGATTATTACGATGAAAACGGAAAAGCACTCAAGAATTTCTTCCTCAAAGCACCGCTGAAGTACATCCACATCACATCGCGTTTTTCCAAAAGTAGATTCCACCCCGTTCAACTGCGTTGGAAAGCACACAACGGCACCGATTACGCAGCTCCCACAGGCACACCGATCATGACGACTGCTTCGGGGGTTGTAGAGCAAGCAGGGTACACTGCCGGAAATGGGAATTTTGTCAAAGTCAAACACGACCGAACCTATGCTACCCAATACCTTCACATGTCGCGCATCTTGGTACGACGGGGCCAACGGGTAAAGCAAGGGGATGTTATTGGAAAAGTGGGGAGTACGGGCTTGGCTACCGGGCCGCACGTATGTTATCGTTTTTGGAAAAATGGGGTACAGGTCGATCCACTTCGTATTCAACTGCCCAATGCACAACCGATGGAAGGAAGAAATTTGCCTCGATTTAAGGAGCAAATGCGTCCGTTGAAGCGCGAATTGGATAGTGTGGCCCAAGTGGTTTTCAAAGGACGTTAAAATTTTTCCAACGAAAACGATTTCTTAACAGTGTCGTTCCCTTTTTTGAACGACTTTAACGATTTTTCCCCTATTATTTTAGTTAATTTTGTCGGGCAAAAAATCTCTTATGGCATTACAAGCAATTAATCCAACCCGTACCGCTGCCTGGGCAAAGTTACAAGCGCATTACAACTTCATGCAGCAGCAATCGATCAAAACGTTGTTTGTAGAACAACCCGATCGTGCGCACACGTTTCATATTCAATGGGAAGACTTTTTAGTCGATTATTCCAAAAATGCAATTACCCGTGAAACTCTTCAGTATTTGTTGGAGCTCGCTGATGAGGTGCACCTCAAAGAAGCCATTGCTGCTTATTTTGAAGGCGATTTAATCAATCAAACCGAGCAACGAGCGGTATTGCACACGGCATTGCGCAATCCAGCTTCGGCTACCGTTCGGGTCGACGGACAAAATGTAATGCCCGAAATTTTTGCCGTTAAAGAACGAATCAAAACATTTGTCGACGCGATTATTTCAGGAACACACAAAGGCTATACAGGAAAAGCCATTACCGATGTGGTCAATATTGGTATTGGAGGCTCTGATTTGGGTCCAGCTATGGTGGTAGAAGCCTTACAGTTTTACAAAAACCATTTGAACGTTCATTTCGTGTCCAATGTAGATGGGGATCATGTACAGGAAGTATTGAAGAGAGTCAATCCCGAAACGACCTTGTTTGTTATTGTTTCCAAAACGTTTACTACACAAGAAACCCTTACCAATTCGGAAACTATTCGCCATTGGTTTTTGCAATCGGCGCAGCCTGCCGACGTAGCGCGCCATTTTGTGGCAGTATCGACCAATATTCAACGGGTAACTGCTTTTGGCATTCATCCCGAAAATATTTTCCCGATGTGGGATTGGGTTGGAGGTCGGTTTTCGTTGTGGAGTGCGGTCGGACTTTCTATTGCCTTGGCCGTGGGATACGAGCATTTTGATCAACTCTTAGCGGGGGCGCATGCCATGGATGAGCATTTTAGAACGACTTCATTTGATCAAAATATTCCAGTTATACTCGCTTTGTTAAGCATTTGGTACAATAATTTTTACGGTGCCGAAAGTGAAGCCTTGATTCCGTATACCCAGTATTTACAAAAGTTAGCGCCCTATTTGCAACAAGGGATCATGGAAAGTAACGGAAAAAGTATTGGCCGCGATGGCAATCCCGTAAACTACCAAACTGGAACGATTATTTGGGGGGAACCCGGAACGAATTCGCAACACGCCTTTTTTCAATTGATTCACCAAGGCACCAAGTTGATTCCCACCGATTTTATTGGTTTTGTCAAAGCGTTGTACGGAGATCAAAACCATCACGATAAATTAATGTCCAACTTTTTTGCCCAAACCGAAGCGTTGCTCAATGGGAAAACCGAGCAACAAGTTTTGGCCGAGTTTGCACAACAAGGGATTTCGGGGGACAAAGCCGCCTTTTTAAAACCGTTTAAAGTGTTTTCAGGGGACCGTCCTACCAATACCCTTCTTATTCAGCAACTAACCCCTGCCTCTTTAGGAAAATTGATTGCTTTGTATGAGCATAAAATTTTTGTTCAAGGCGTTGTTTGGAATATTTTCAGTTACGATCAATGGGGGGTAGAACTTGGGAAACAGTTGGCCAATTCTATTTTGGAAGAAATCGAATCGCAACAGGTAAAAACCCATGACAGTTCGACAACCTTCTTGTTGGAACATTTCTTAAAGAACCGCTAAAAGAAGTATAATTTCATGATAAATAACCGTATTCTCGTGGGAGGGTGCGGTTTTTTTATGGTTTTTACCTATTTTTGTTATCCACTAAAACTAAAATATATGTACGAATTTATACAAAAGTTCCACTCTGGTTGGGCTTATATTATCTTGGCCTTATTGGTTTTCACCGCGATTAATGCTGTAATGGGCCTTAGCTCTGGAAGAGATTTTTCAGCGCGCGACCGTAAAATCGGGTTGTTTACGTTGATTGCTTCACACGTGCAATTACTGGTTGGCTTGGTATTGTATTTTATATCGCCCTTGGGTAAAGCGTTGTTGGGCGAGATGTCTAATGCAGAAGCGCGTTTAACGTCTTTAGAGCATCCGTTGACCAATATTATTGCGATTGTGTTGATTACCGTAGGCTGGTCAACCCACAAAAAAGCCACGGAATCGGGCGTTAAGTTTAAAAAATTCGCCATTTTCTATACCTTGGGATTGGTGTTGATTTTATCGCGTATTCCTTGGAAACTTTGGTTGTAAGTCAACCGTTTAGTATGTAATTGATGTCAAGACACACTCGATTGTAGACGTCTTGAATCGCCCAAAAATAAGTCCAATGCGAACAAAATCAATACTTATTTACGGTATCACCCTCGGCATCGGTCTTTTCTTTAGTAGCACTTTTTTGGCTCAAAATACGGTAAATCCCGAATTAAAAAAGCAAAAAAATGATACGGTCAAAAAAGAAAAAGTCCTTGCGGATGAGCCTGTAGCCGATACATTACCAGTAGTTAATGGAAAGTTTAAGCTTTTCAAAAAGAAAGCCCACGCTTCCTATTATTCCGATCGCTTTCATGGTCGAAGAACGGCTAGTGGCAAGCGTTATGACCGAAACAAACTTACGGCGGCGCACAAAAAATTGCCTTTAGGAACCTTGGTTCGTGTTACCAATGAAGCCAATGGTAAAACGGTTATCGTTGAAATTACCGATCGTGGTCCGTTTGCTCGTGGTCGTGAAATCGATTTGTCTAAACGCGCGTTCTTCTTGATTTCGGGATCCCGCAATTCAGGATCCGCTACCGTTACACTTGAAGTGATAGAAGTGGAGAAAAAATCACCATAAACCAAAGGGATGCTGCGATAAATAAGCGTTGTAATAGCGTGCGTCGTGGGTTACTTCTTCACCGAGCCAATCGGGTTTAGCATACGTTTCGTCTTCCGATTGTAGTTCAATTTCAGCGAGAATCAGTCCGGCATTTTCACCTTCAAAAACATCCACCTCGATGATATGTTGCCCCGATACCACTTCGTATCGGGTTTTTTGTATCGTTCCTTTTTCACAAAGGGGCAAGAGCATTTGTGCTTCGGCTACCGTAATCTCCTTTTCCCATTCCAACCGACTCGCCCCCGAGGCATTGCTTTTCCCTTTGATGGTTAAAAATCCTTGATTTCCTTTGATTCGAACGCGCACGGTACGCTCGGGAACCGATGAAAGATAGCCTTGGGCGATGGGTATAGCCGCGCGACTTTCCGCTTTGAATTGTTCGTTTCGCACTAAGAATTTACGTTCAATTTCGATCATCATATTCGAATTTAGGAGCAAGTTAAGAAAAAAATTCCCCGTAAACTGTATCTTTACGTAACGTCAATTACGCCTTTTATGCACGAAACCACCTCGATGACTTCTTTACACGATTGGTATATCCGCCATTTTCAAACCGACGATGCTTCAGATTCTTTAGCTTATTTGGTTGCCTTGGTAGCGTTGTTTCGCCCTGCACAACCCAAACAGGCAGCTGAAGTATCGATTCGCCCGCTTTTGGACTTTTTAAGCCAAGAAACCGAGATTGCCGAGCAAGTTGCGCTTCGTGTTCAAAAAACGTTGCAAAAGCGAAAATTTGCACGCATGTTGTCGGATTCAGGAATATTGAAAGATTCCGATTTTTGGTATGAAATCAAACAGCGCGCGTGGGCAAAGATTTTACCCTACCAACCGGAGGCCGATACCTTAGAGTTTGTATTAAATCAGGTGTTTTACAAAAGTACTGACCCCATTTGGTTGGCCAAGATTCCACTTGAAGAATACCGTGCCTTGTTTGCGTATCTTCAACTGCAACCCTTGTATACTTCGCTGGATGACCAATCACCTTTATCGGAATTGCTTACCGCCATAGCTTTGTTGATGCAACGGATGAGCGGCCGAGCCATGGAAAATCAGGTGATACAAATGGTTCCCGAATACGACGATTTAGAAAGTCCTTTTCTCGCCTTGGAAACCGAATTTGAAGCCTTACATCGTCGTCTTCAAGCGCAAGAAGCCCCTTATATTACGCCTGATGACATGCATTATCGGCAACTCTTGGTGTTACAAAAGCAATGTGAAGCCTATGTCGCTAAAGCCTTTCATAACAGTACCAAGTTTGGGATTTCTTTAAAAGTCAATCAAAGTTTGTTGCGCATACGGCAGCAATTGCAGCGGGTGAAGGCCTTGTTGGGGTATTTGGTGGTGCCCAAAGTAGCCGATGCTCAATCGCAAACCATTTTGTTGGCGTTGCGACTCATACGGTACAATTGCCATAAAAATAATGTTCGCCAACTGTTTAATGAGAGCACCCAACTTTTGGCGTATGAAATTACCCAGCATACGGCACGTACTGGCGAGCATTACATCACCGAAACCCGTTCGGAGTACCTTTTGATGCTTAAGGCGGCTTTGGGCGGTGGTTTTATTGTTGGGTTCCTTTGTATTTTCAAATTGCTTCTATCAAAAGTTGAGGCCAGTGCTTTTGGCCATGCCTTTTTATACAGTTTCAATTATGCTGCTGGATTTATCTTGATTTACCTTTCGGGGTTTACGTTGGCTACGAAACAGCCTGCGATGACAGCTGCTACCATCGTTCAAGCTATTGAAAACGGGATGCGTAAATCGCGCCATAAAGACGATCAGAAGCACGAGGCCTTTGCCTTGCTGTTTGCCCGTTTGTTCCGTTCTCAATTCATCGCTTTTTTTGGGAATGTGGCGATGGCATTTCCAGTAGCCTTCGGGTTGATTTGGGGTATAGATTTTCTGTGGGAGACCAATATTGCTGAAGACAAAGCGTATAAATTATTGACCGATTTGTCGCCCATAGATTCACTGGCCGTTTTTCATGCTGCGATTGCAGGTTTTTTCCTTTTTTTGTCGGGTATCATCTCGGGGAGTATTTCCAATAAAAATAAGTACAATAAAATTGCTTACCGAATCCAAGAGCATCCTGTGTTAAAGCAAACGTTGGGCACCGCCAAAACGACCCGATTGGCACAATGGATTGCCGACTTTTGGCCAGGCGTTGCCTCCAACGGTTGGTTTGGTATTTTCTTGGGGAGCACGGCTTCGTTGGGGATTTTCTTTGGCCTAGCGTTGGATATTCGGCACATTACTTTTGCTGCGGGAAATTTTGCTCTGGGCTTGTATGGTGCTGATTTTCATGTAGCAGTTCCCATGGTATTGTGGGCCGTTATCGGAATAGGTGTTATCGGATTTGTAAATTTTATCGTGAGTTTTTCACTATCCTTGGGACTTGCATTGCGTTCGCGTAATATTCCATTGGGGGAGTTGCGCCTGTTGGTTTGGGCTACATGGAACTATTTTAAACGGCGTCCCATTGCTTTTTTTGTCCCCGTTCGAGAGTAAATTATGGAAACAGATTGGCGGCAACGGAAAATTATTCACATTGACATGGATGCGTTTTATGCGTCGGTGGAGCAAATGGATTTCCCCGAATTAAAGGGCAAACCCATTGCCGTGGGTGGCAGTGAAGTGCGCGGGGTAGTTTCGGCGGCCAGTTATGAAGCCCGTAAGTATGGCGTACGCAGTGCTATGAGTGGCGTTCAGGCCAAACGTTTGTGTCCTGATTTAATTTTTGTTCCTCCGCGGTTTGATCGCTATACGGAGATTTCCAAACGGATACGGGCTATTTTTAAAGCGTATACGGATTTGGTAGAACCTTTATCGCTAGACGAAGCCTATTTGGATGTGACGGTAAATAAAAAAGGGAATCCGAGTGCCACCTTAATCGCGCAGGAGATTCGGCAGCGCATTTTTGATGAAATCGGTTTGACCGCTTCGGCAGGGATTTCCAACACGAAATTTGTGGCCAAAGTTGCCAGCGATTACAACAAACCCAACGGTCAAAAAACGGTGCCGCCGGATGAAGTGGAAGCCTTTTTGGAGGTTTTGGATATCAAAAAGTTTTATGGCATTGGCAAAGTAACCGCCGAAAAAATGTACCATCATGGGATTTTTACCGGGGCCGATTTAAAAGCGCGTTCGCGGGAGTACTTAGAGGAGCATTTTGGCAAGAGCGGAGGCTTTTATTACAACATTGTGCGGGGCATTCATTACAGTGAGGTCAAACCCAATCGGGTGTCAAAGTCGGTAGCGGCCGAGCATACGTTTGAAGAGAACCTGACTTCGGAATTGTTTATGGAAGAAAGGCTCGCGCATATTGCTGAAACCTTGGAACGGCGCCTGAAAAAATACAGTATTTCGGGTAAAACGGTGACGTTAAAAATCAAGTACAGCGATTTCACGACCCAAACCCGCAGTAAGACCTTGCCGTATTACATCAGTGACAAGGGTTTGTTGTTGGAAACGGCCAAAGAATTGTTGTACCAAGAACGCCTGAAAGAATCGGTGCGGTTGTTGGGGATTTCGTTGAGTAATTTGAATACCGAAGTTAAGAAAACGGTGGTGGTGCAGTTGAAGTTTGCGTTTTGAGAGTGGGGTGTAAATCCGCGTTATCGGAGTTTGTGTTTTTCAGTATTTTAAATTGTAAAAACCACCCGAAATGATTGACTTCGTCGAATTTCATTTTGCTCGGTAGCGGGGGAACCTCCAATACCTTTGAATAAAATACAATTAACAAAAAGTGGTTTTAGCTATTAAAATAAATAAATTATGAATAAAAATGTTTTAATGTTTTTTGTATTATTTTCAACAATATTATATGCTCAAAACACTTTAAAGTCTTTTACTGAAGTTAGTAAAATTAATCATCAGTATAAATATACCCGAGGTAAAAAAATATATATTTCTGAAAAAAATTATCTAATCAAAAATAAAAATATAGTATTACAATTGAATTCTAACTTATTTCCGGAAGGACATTATAATGCTCTTTATCTTTTTAGTAATGAATTGTTTATAGTACATGCTTTGGTCACTGGGAATGCATTTGAGAATCCAATTAAAAATATGTTCGTTCCAAATGTATTTAATGAAGTTATTATTTATGATATAATTAATAATAAAGTTTTTTTGATTGGTAGTGTTGATGGCCTTGGAAGTATTTACTTCATATCAAAAAAAAGATTATCTATTCTTTATCATAAATCGAATTACAGAAATAGATTATTTGTATTAAATGAAGATTTTTCTCCAAAAGAACTTATTGAGAAAAAAGATTTTTTCAATCTATTAGAGTTTACAAAAGGAAAAATTTTGAAAAAACAAATAAACATAGCATTTGAAAATGTTTTTGATATTCCTTTAATAGAAATAAACAATATTATTTCTAATCAATCTAATAATTATACAGAAGAAATTAAATGTAACGATGAAGATTGTTTTAAAGAATCTGACCAAGGTATTTGGAAGTGTTTATCAGGGCGTTCATAGTTAAGAGTTTAATTTTTCTAGCTGCCGCACGCGCTGCCGGAACAGGTGAAGATGGTACAATTTATATTTTTAGCAAAAATGGTGAACAAGCAAAACATGAAATTATGACATTACAAGCAGTTGAGTATTTCTTCGGGAAGCACAAGGGATTATATAATCATAACAATTAACCATGAATTTTTTATTTACATTTTTTTTGATGTTTTCAATACAATTATCTTTTTCCCAAAAAAGTAATGTAAGTCTGACTATAGAAACTGAAAGTAATGTTTACATCACAGATAAGATTAGTATTTGTGAATATTATAGTGGCTTTGAGGTCAATATTGATGAAAAATTCAAACAAAAAATATTTGATAAAAAAACTAAAAGTATTTATTTATCTTATGGAATGGAAAAACTTAAAATTAGTTTATACAATGTATTGTATTCTCCTAAAGCTAATGTTCAAAATCAAACCCCTTTAACTCCAAAAGGAAATATCGTTATTTTTAAAAATGAAACTAGTTTTTATTTTTTAATTCGATCAGATGATAAATCAATAATTAAAAAATTTTTAGAAAATAAAGTAGGTATTTGTGAATGAGTTAATTATTGATCCCAGCTGACGCGGATTTACAATCCGTGCCCACACCGTAAAAGGCAGAAACTTCATTAAATTAGATATAGTATATTTAACGTTGAGTCAATATATAGCAAACATGGATGAGCACGGATTGTAAATCCGCGCTTTCGGGATCAAAGGATGTAAAAAGTTTAAACAATTTATATAAAATTTTAAGAATTTATAGTGTATGTCCAAATTAAATTATTTACTCCTATTATTACCAATCTTTGGTCACAGTCAAATAAGTATTTTGAATGATACTATAATAGTGAAAAAATACAATCATTTAGATTACGAAATTGTTGCTAGTGATACAATAAAATCTATGTATGAAAATCAAAAGAGATTTTTAATTAATTCACATGTAACTAATGAAAATAGTTTGTCAAATAAAAGTAAATTAAACGAGTTAAATTTATTAACTATACCTTGTTTTAGATTAAAAAGAAGTGCAAATGAATTCTACGACTGTGATAAATCAATAGAACAATTCATAGCATTTGAGGATCATGTTAAGTACATGTTTACATTTATTATGTCAAATAATAAAATTATTAATCTGCAAATAATACCAAATCCTATTTTTGAAATCGAACGAATAAATAATCCTGACTCGCAATTAGAAGTAAATGGTTTTAGATATAGAGAAATGATTTTAAATGACTTTACTGATGATTCAGATTTTTTTAAATTTATACAAGATGATATATTGTCAATAAAAAACTCATTTATATTTGGGATATATGGTATTTGGGATGTAATTTTTGAAATTGAGAACGGTGAGTTGTTCGCTAATAAATTTGGATTTAACTCATTTATCAGAATGAATGCAAATGATTATTTAAATCATTATTTGGGTGAAATCAAGATAAAAGAATTAGCAAGAGGCTATTATGAGGATATAGATAATTTAGGTACATTAGAGCCAATTCCTTGTCAAAATCATAAAAATGAAAAATTGAAAACTTTTATAAAAATATTGAATAATTAAAATTTCTAGATTCAAAAATTAGTTTAAAAATTTAAAACCCCGCTACGCAAAGTGTTCCTTTTATGTACGATGCTAAGCAACAGTCCCGTTCCCCTCTGGCGCGGATTTACAATCCGTGCCCACACCGTAAAAGGCAAAAACTTGATTAAATTAGATATAGTATATTTAACGTTGAGTCAATAGAGTAAAGCATGAATAAGTAAGAATTGTAAATCCGCACTGCCGGGGGTAGCGGTGTATTTTAAATTGATGTAATGAAGTCACTTTTTTTAATTTTTTTATTTCTTTGTTCCTGTACAAGCAGCCAAAATCAAGTTGGAGTTGCGAATACTTGCAATGAAAATATTGAATTTAAAAAGCAATTTTTCTATCATTTACAAGTGGTGGATGAATATATGCACTTAGTAAATCCTAAAGTTTTAAATATTGATGAATTACAGAAGTTAGTGACGCAGGAAAAAACAAAAAATTTTAATATTTCTCTTTACTTTATTTCAAAATATACACATGTTTCTTACGAGTCTATCAGTCATTCTAGGTATCCTTTCGGGGTCTACGAAGAAGATAAATTAGTTTGGTTAAAATGGTACGAAGAAAATAAATGTAATAACATTCAAATTAAGTTGTAATAAATCCCGATCGCTCGGATTTACTTCGTCAGTTCGGCTAAAGCCTCGGGTGCAATCCTTGCCCACAATGAGAATAAAACAAAACTATATTAAATTAGATATAGTATATTTAACGTTGAGTCAATATATAGCAAACATGGATGAGCACGGATTTTAAATCCGCGCTATCGGGGGTTAACACTTAATGAAAATATTATGCTAAAAAATTTTTTGAATATTCTCTTTTTATGTTTAATGGTATACTTTTCACTAGTGATTTTTTACAACAAACCTAATATAGATACCAACAGCATTGATTTATTGAACTATTATAATAATATTGTATATTACAATTTAGCTGTTTTGCTATTATATATATTTTTTATATCACTTTTTGGAAAGTATAAGTTTACCATTTCATGTATTACTTTAATAATAAGTGCTTTATTATTTTTATACTATTATAATTCAATAAAATTCAAACTAATTGAGGGTTTTAATTTCTTTCCTATCATTAGTTAAAACAACACCCGCTGACGCGGATTTATAATCCGTGCCCACACCGTAAAAGGCAAAAACTTGATTAAATTAGATATAGTATATTTAACGTTGAGTCAATATATAGCAAACATGAATGAGCAGGGTTATAAATCCGCGCTGTCGGGTTTAATTATGAAAATAACTATTATGAGCAAAAAGGTTTTAATAATTACTATAATAACTAATATTTTTTTTATATTATCTTGTGATGGTCCAAAAAAATATTTGTTCAATGGTGGTAAAAGTCATTTAAATTTTAATTGTAATGATGACAATTTTCAATTTACTTTATTACGTAGTTTATCTAAATCTGATATAATAAAAATTGACAATGGTAAAGTTTCTAATATAAAAGTAAACAATATCTTAGTTAATAATAATCCATGTGATTTTAATATTCAGAAATATGATAAGTACACTTATATAGAATTAATTAATTATAAATTTTTTGAGAAAGACAAAATTGACATTGAAATTAATATTAACGATTGTAGTGTTATAAGTACTATAATAATAGATTAGTTTGAAGAACATGAAAAAAATAATTTATCTAATACCATTTCTTTTTATCCCCGATCGCGCGGATTTACTTCGTCAGTTCGGCTAAAGCCTCGGGTGCAATCCGTGCCCATAATGAGAATAAAACAAAACTATATTAAATTAGATATAGTATATTTAACGTTGAGCCAATATATCGCAAACATGGATGAGCACGGATTGTAAATCCGCGCTATCGGGGAAAAATTATGACCGAGAGGATGGTAATAAACCATTATCAACAATAAAACAATATATCAATGCTTCATATCAATTATTCAAAAATTAAAAATTTATGAAAAATTTATTTAGATTAATTTTTTTGTTATTTGCTTTGCTTTTAAATGGCTGCATAGACATTAATAATTGTAATTATAATATATCAGGTAAATATTTTTGTTCAAAGGATGATAAAGCTATTAATTTTATTGATTTAAATGTGAACGGAACATTTCTTCATTATTATAAAAAAGGAACTATAATACTTACCAGCCGAGGAACTTGGGAAAAAAGCACTAATGGATACTGTTATATTGAATTAAGTGAATGGAAAAATTTCAATGAAGAAGGTGAAAATTTCAAGGAATATGGTAATGGGATTTTATATATAAATGATAATTTTTTGGACATTAGTCCAGATGGCAATTCGTCAAGTAGTTTTCGTAAAGAAAACGAAAAATAGAATTATAAGTACAATGGAAAAGAGTACCCCGCTGGCGCGGATTTACAATCCGTGCCCACACCGTAAAAGGCAAAAACTTGATTAAATTAGATATAGTATATTTAACGTTGAGCCAATATATAGCAAACATGGATGAGCGCGGATTGTAAATCCGCGCTATCGGGGTTGCAGGATATGCAAGCATGACAGCACAGCAAATGATTTTAAAATTTAAATTAAAAAGATAATCATGAAATTACATAGTGAAGGTAAAATTGATGAAAATGGTAAAATTTTTAGTGACGAATTGATAACTGAAAAACAAGGTTATGAAGCGATGCTATTGATGTTATACAATTACTGGAAATCAACAGATTCAAATGACTTGACTGATATATTAAGTGGTGGTGAGTATTGGCTAGATTATGATATTCCTGCTGATTCTGCTTTCTGGGAGTATTGGCTTGAGGCAGTTGATAAAATAAAAAAAAATGGATTTTTAAAACTAAAGAAATTGTCTAAAGAATAGAATAATTACTAGAAAATCAAATGGGTACTAAAAAAAGCCCGATCGCGCGGATTTACAATCCGTGCCCACACCGTAAAAGGCAAAAACTTGATTAAATTAGATATAGTATATTTAACGTTGAGTCAATATATAGTAAACATGGATGAGCAGGGATTGTAAATCCGCGCTATCGGGATATGTTCTATAATTATTGGTGTTGTTCTACTGTTTTCATAATGTTTAATTGTTTGTTTTAATTTATGATGAAGTATTTTTGGTTTTTAATTTTTTTTCTTGCCTTTTGCAAAAACAAGAAAACAGAAGAATGTATTGATAGAGGAATAAATATTGAATATTTAACCGATATTGATAAATTGATTAAAGATGGATATAAATGTGAAACCACATTTAATGATTTTAATATTGATGAATTAAAAAAGTGCAAAGTATTATTCTCAGATTCTAAATACAAAATAATTTATAATGGTTATAAGTCTAGATTACTTATTGATAAAAAAGAGAATATTACGATTGCAATAAATTCTCGGACTGTTGATTTTAAAACTATAAAGAATTTACCCTTCGCGTTATTTTTACTTAATGATAAATTAATGCCAATTTATGCAATTTCAAGGCTTGGGGAGGAAAAAACTTTTGTTTATAAAATTGAATACTTGAATGAAAATATTATTCTTAGTAGAGCTGTAGATAAAGAAGTTGCCGAAATTGATATCAATAAATTAAAATATTCTCAGATAAAAGAAATTTTTAAAAAAAGTATTTATAGTTTCAGGTACAAAAAAGAGAAACTAACTTTAGATAGTTATTATAATAAGGTACCTTTTTGGACAGCAGGCTTAAATTAAACAATAAAGACTCTAAACTCCCCGCTGACGCGGATTTATAAACCGTATCCACACCGTAAAAGGCAATAACTTGATTAAATTAGATATAGTATATTTAACGTTGAGTCAATATATAGCAAACACGGATGAGCACGGATTGTAAATCCGCGCTATCGGGATAATAGACGAATTGATAATATCGTTACACTACAAATAATATTTCATGATCGAAACAATCCAAAAATAGAAATGATTGTTAATCCAACTACTAATGGAAGTATTAGTGTAACAAAAAATAAAATCCCCTAAATGAAAAAAAATGTAATTATCTTATTTTTAATGATTTCTTGTAATTCAAACAAAGAAATAATTAATGGTTGTAATGAGAATAAAGAATTTAAGAAGGTCTTTTTTTCACACTTTGATTATATAAAAAACAACATTTACATAAGGCAAGATATAAAATTTAGAGAATCGTTAATTTTCATTTCTAATTATACACATGTTTCTCTCGATAGAATTGTAAATTATTCAGGAACATATCCTTACGGTGTTTTTATAAAAGATTCAGTAATTTGGAGAAATTGGTACGAGGAAAATAAATGCAATAATATACAACTAAAGAAAGAATTGATTATACCTGAAATTTTAAAATAATAGATGTTATCTTGACATTTAATTTCTAGCTACCCCCCCCCGCTGGCGCGGATTTACAATCCGTGCCCACACCGTAAAAGGCAAAAACTTGATTAAATTAGATATAGTATATTTAACGTTGAGTCAATATATAGCAAACATGAATGAGCAGGGTTATAAATCCGCGCTGTCGGGACTATAAGTTCAACAGTTTACAGTATTTCAGAGGTTTACAGCGCTGATAATGGCCAATATATAGGCAGAATTAGATAATTTAACTTTTAGGAAATTCATGAAAAGATTTAAATCCTGGCTTACATACTTTATTTTTTTTGGTATTTACATTTTTCAACTTTGGTCATTTATCTCAATAACTTCTGATGTGATAATTAGATTATTTTTTAAAGATAAAGTTTATATTTTTCACATATTATTTATTTTTGTTTTAATCTTTCTGCCGATTCTTTTTAAAAAGACAAATTTGTTTCTACCCTATTTAATATTTATAAATATTCTATTGTTTATATTGAATCAACAATATGGAAACTACCATTTATGGTGATTTTGTATAATGTTATACCCTCTGCGACCTCGCGAAATGAAATTCGACGAAGTCAATCCTTCGGGTGGTTTTGTGTTATAAAATCCTATATTTCTAATTACATTATAGTTGATAAATAGCTGAAGTCCTAGCCCTGGTGGCAGTGGAAAGCCCGGAAGGGGGATGCGTTGGTTTTTACCGCCGAGGGAGAGCGACCCAAGAAGCTAGAGCGCGGCGTAGTAAAAACACGCAGGCCACTGAGGACTTGCAACGAACAACAGGAAATAGCTCCAAAACAATATATTCAGGTTTGCGGTTCACGGCACGTTTATAAACCAAAAAACCACCCCGAAGGATGGTTTTCTTGTTATAGTTTAATGCTGACTTAGTCTCGGCTGCTTATTTTGGATAGCAATCGCAAGAACTCGATATACAACCAAACTAGGGTGACCATCAAGCCCATCGCGCCAAACCACTCCATATACTTGGGCATGCGGTTGGCGATGCCTTTTTCAATTTGATCAAAGTCCAAAAACAAGTTTAACGCCGCAATGACAATCACAAAAACGCTAATGCCAATACTCATTAAACTGTGGCCATGATGAACGGGTTGGAAGTTGGTAAAAAGCGAAATCAACCAAGAGATCAAATAATAGGCAGCAATAGCCAACGTAGCGGCCACGACCACCGAACGAAACTTCTCGGTGACTTTCACCACTTGATATTTGTATAAGGCCAAACAAATGAAAAACGTTATAAATGTGGCACCCACGGCTTGAATAACAATTCCTGGGTAGGCAGCTTCAAAATAAGCCGATACGCCCCCGATGAACAATCCTTCAAAAACCGCATATCCTGGCGCTAAGAAGGGCGACCAAGCAGGTTTGAACGACGCGACCAATACAGCAATTAAGCCCACAATTGCCCCGCCAAACACGAGAATTAACGGGTTGTACCCCGCATTAATCATCATCCATGTGATGACGGCACCGCCCACGAGCAATACCAACAAAAGGAACGATTTGTTGATGGTTCCGTTTAGGGTCATCGTTTGGTTGTAATCAATAAGTACCGCATCGTGTACGGTTTCACTTTCCTTGTAGGATTTGGTGTTGAAAAAAGGATTTCTAGATTCCATAGTACTGTAGTTTATGTCTCAAAGATAATTTGATTTTTTGGAACGAAAAAAGGATTATCAAAATTCTAACAGGTTGATAATCCTTTTTACGATGTATACTTCGTGCGTTTATTCGATTTCAGAGATACGCAAGGTGTTGACCATTCCGCGTTCTACTACGGGCATCGCCGCAAGGTTGATCAGGATATCGCCTTTTTTAACAAACCCACGGTCTTTGGCCATTTGGTTAATGTCGTCAACGGTATCGTCGGTGGTGACAAACTTGTCGTAATAAAACGCATTGACACCCCATAACAAGTTCAATTGCGTTAGAATATACTTATTGGACGTGTACACGAGAATGTGTGCTGAGGGGCGCCATGCCGAAATTTGAAACGCCGTGTACCCGCTGTTGGTAAGCGTTGATATCGCTTTGGCTTTGATGTCGTTGGCCATCGTAGCGGCGTGGTAGCAAATCGATTTGGTTATGAATCGTTTGGTACGTACGTGTGGCGGGTTTTGGGGAACTTGAATCAAAGGCGAATCTTCGACAGCCTCAATGATTTGGGTCATTTTTTCAATGACTTGCACGGGATAGTTTCCTACCGAGGTTTCACCCGAAAGCATTACCGCATCGGCGCCATCCATAACCGAGTTGGCCACGTCGTTGACTTCAGCACGGGTGGGAGTCAAGCTGGTAATCATGGTTTCCATCATTTGGGTCGCTACGATTACAGGGATACGGGCTGTTTTGGCGCGGTGGATTAATTTTTTCTGAATTAAAGGTACTTCGTGTGCTGGAATTTCCACCCCGAGGTCACCCCGCGCTACCATCAATCCGTCGCAGTAGGCTACAATCTTATCGATGTTTTCAACGGCTTCGGGTTTTTCAATTTTGGCGACAATCGGAATTTTATGATCGGTATGTTCAGAAATTAATTCTTGCAATTCCATCAAGTCTTTTGGGGTGCGCACAAAGGAGAGTGCAATCCAATCCACGTCGTTTTCAATAGCAAAAATCGCGTCTTTGATGTCTTTTGGGGTCAAAGCAGGAAGGGAAACCTTGGTGTTGGGCAGGTTGACTCCTTTTTTGGATTTTAGGGGACCTCCTTGAATGACTTTGGTTTTTACTTCGTTTTTTCCGTCGGTTTCGATGACTTCAAAAATGAGTTTCCCGTCGTCGAGAAGGATGCGTTCGCCTGGATTTACATCACTTGGAAACGCTTTGTAGTTCATGTATACGCGTTCGGCATTGCCGGGAACGTCTTCGGCAGTTTGAAAAGTGATTACATCTCCTGGATTGACCACAACGTCTTCTTTCATAACGCCTACCCGTAATTTGGGTCCTTGTAAGTCGGCTAAAATAGCGGTGGTGTAGCCAAATTCCTGGTTTAATCCACGGATAATGTCAATTCGCTCTTTTACATCGGCATAGTCGGCATGCGAAAAGTTAATACGGAACACATTGACTCCGGCGTCGATCATGTCTTTGATTACCTCGCGGGTACTACACGCCGGCCCCAAGGTGGCCACGATTTTGGTTTTTTTTCTAGTCGGCATTCTTTTAAAAAATTAGATTGTGTTTGGACTTTAGTTGTTTTTTATCAATACGGTAAGCCATACTTACCCATTCAATTTCGCTGATTTTTCGAATCACTTCATCCAAATCGACATCGTTTTCTAGATTGTCAATTTTGAGAATATAATCCACTTTTTTGTACTCGGGCAATAAATACACCGAAGTGGCAACATCATTTTTTAGCGCGGCAAACAGCACCCCAGGACCTTGCGTTTCGGTGATGACTTCACTTTTATTTTGCACCAAATGCCAGGTAATGAAGCGGGATTCGTCATAAAATTCAAAGCGTGAAAGTCCGGTGCTTCCTTCTTTGATTTGTATGTGAAGGTCTTCTTGGGTTCGTGCCAACAAAACGTCGAGTTGTCGGTTTAGGTGAAAGGCCAAACGGGAATCTTCCAACGAAGTGTGCAAGGCGATTACCTCGTAATCTTGCGCTTCAAATTCATGGATGTAGATTTTTTGCGTCGCCATTTCCGCCCAAATAAGTTGTAAATATACTTCATATCGGAATGCGTTTTACCGAGAGGAAGTTAGATTAACGTTATTTTATGAACGAAATCGTTGTAGGATTTTAAGATATTGCCCTATATTTTGTTAATTTTTTCTTGAAATGCAAAATAGGCTCGTTTGGCTGCGATTTCTTCCGCTTTTTTCTTGGAGGTAGCTCGGGATTTGGCTACTACTTTTTGGTCAATGCTTAAGCGCACGCCGAAATATTTTTGACCGTCGTTGCCGTTGTCATCAAAAACATCAAAATGAAAGTTGTGTTTTTCTTTTTGGCACCATTCGATAACAAGGCTTTTGTAGCTTATGACTTTTCCTTCTAATTTTTCGATATCCACGTAGGGAATGATGACTTTTTCGTGGATAAATTTTTCGCAAAAATCATAGCCTTTGTCCAAAAATATAGCTCCAATTAAGGCTTCAAAGATATTTCCGTGGATGTTTTCGCCAAAATGTTGGGCGGGGACTTTACTCTCGACAAATTGAATGAGATTCAAATCGCGTCCGAGTTCGTTTAAGTGTTCCCGACTCACAATTTTGGAGCGCATTTTGGTGAGATACCCTTCGTCACCTGTAGGCACTTCACGGTATAAATGGGCGGCAATTACGGAGCCCAACATGGCATCGCCCAAGAACTCCAAACGTTCGTAATTCATAGGGCGCCCGTTTTCATCCATTAGGTTGGAGGAACGGTGCGTGAAGGCTTTTTTGTAATATTTTAATTGCCCTGGCGCAAATCCTAAGATGGTTTGTAGGGTCTCAAAAAAAATCCCGCCTTCTGTCTGAGGACGGGAGTTTTTAGCAAATATTTTTTTAATAATTCTCATAAAAGAGATTACGCGTCAATTTTTTTAAAAAGTACACAAGCGTTGTGGCCCCCAAAACCAAAGGTGTTGCTCATGGCTACTTTGATCTCGCGTTTTTGTGCTTTATTCAAAGTAAGATTCAACGAAGGATCAATGTTTTCATCGACAACTTCATGGTTGATGGTCGGCGGAACGATACCGTGTTGCATCGCCAAAATTACCGCAATCGCCTCAATCGCACCCGCCGCACCCAACAAGTGGCCGGTCATAGATTTGGTTGAGTTGATGTTTAAGGTTTTGGCATGGTCGCCAAAGACTGCACTAATTGCTTTTAATTCAGCGACATCTCCAAGAGGTGTGGAGGTTCCATGGGTGTTGATATGATCGACATCGGTGGGTTGCATTCCCGCATCGCGAAGCGTATTTTGCATTACGGCGATAACACCTACGCCTTCAGGATGGGGTGCTGTGAGATGGTACGCGTCGGATGAAAGACCACCGCCTCCGATTTCACAATAAATTTTAGCACCACGAGCTTTGGCGTGTTCGTATTCTTCCAATACTAAGGCACCGGCACCTTCTCCGAGAACGAATCCGTCACGGGTGGCATCAAATGGGCGCGAAGCCGTTTCGGGGCTGTCGTTTCGGGTTGATAAAGCGTGCATCGAATTGAATCCGCCCATACCAGCAATGGTTACCGCGGCTTCTGAACCCCCAGAAATGATAACATCGCACATGCCCAATCGAATGTAGTTGAACGCGTCGATCAAGGCATTGGCGGAGGAAGCACAAGCCGAAACGGTGGTATAGTTAGGTCCCATAAAGCCATTGCGCATCGAGATGTGTGCAGGGGCAATATCGGCAATCATTTTTGGGATAAAAAACGGATTGAATTTGGGAGTTCCATCGCCTTTTGCGTAGTTTAAAACCTCTTCTTGGAACGTTTCTAAACCACCGATTCCAGCGCCCCAAATAACGCCTACGCGCGCTTTGTTGACATTGGTGTCGGTGATCCCCGCGTCTTTAATGGCTTCATCACTGGCAGCAATAGCATATTGTGAGAATTTGTCCAAACGACGGGATTCCTTGCGGTCCATGAATTGTTCGATGTCAAAATTTTTGACTTCACAAGCAAATTTGGTTTTGTGTTTTTCGGTATCATAATAGGTAATCGGGGCAGCCCCACTTTTCCCATTGACTAAACCTTCCCAATAGGCTTCAATCGAATTTCCAATGGGAGTTAAGGCGCCAAGACCGGTAACAACAACACGCTTTAATTGCATAAAAATGGATTTAGTTTGTTCTGTATATAAAGAATACCCTTGTTCCTTTTTGGCAAATCGCAAAGAGACAGGGGTATTTATCTTTAGGATTGATTTACAATCGCAATGTAGTGATTTTGAAAATAATAAAAACCCGCATGCCAAAAAGGTACGCGGGTTTGGTATATTTTATTATTTTTTAGCTTCTTCGATGTAAGAGATAGCTTGACCAACTGTTGAGATGTTCTCAGCTTGATCGTCTGGAATTTGAATGTCAAATTCTTTCTCGAACTCCATGATAAGCTCAACAGTATCTAATGAATCGGCTCCCAAGTCATTGGTGAAGCTTGCTTCAGATACAACTTCATTCTCGTCAACTCCTAGTTTGTCCACGATAATCGCTTTAACTCTTGATGCAATGTCTGACATAGTTTCTAATTTTTAATTTTTAATTGTTGGCAAAAATAAAAAACTTTATTTTATTTCAGCATTTTGATTTACAAATGTTACCACGAAGGTAATAAATTATTTTAACAAACCTTTTACGGTAGTTGAATTATCTCGTCATTTATTCGTTTTTTTGTAGGCGGTATTTTTGTCGAAAAACACAACCCGTTTTATGTCCAAAATTGTTCTATTTGCCTCGGGAGAAGGCACCAATGCTGTGGCGATTATCAAGCATTTTCAAGCAAAAGCTATCGGTTCAGTGGTGGCCGTTTTTTGCAATAATCCGCAAGCGGGGGTGTTGCAACGCGCGAACGATTTAGGCGTTCCCACCGTGTTGTTTGGACGGCAAGATCTTGAAGAGGGCAAAGTGCTACAACAGTTGCAAACGTTTGCCCCCGATTGGATTGTACTGGCGGGATTTCTGTGGAAGTTTCCCGAAGCGATTTTGGATGTTTTTCCCAACGTGATCAATATTCATCCCGCTTTGTTACCCAAATTTGGAGGGAAAGGCATGTACGGCAAACATGTTCATGAAGCGGTATTGGGGCAGGGTGAGACGGTAACCGGCATTACAATTCACTATGTCAACGCACATTATGACGAGGGTGCGATTATCGCTCAGTTTGAAACTTCGATTGCCGATTGTACCACCGCAGCGTGTATTGCCGCCAAGGTTCATGCCCTCGAACAAGAACATTTCCCCAACGTGATTGAACAACTTCTTCATGCCCAACTAAACTCATAATTCATAATTCATAACTCATAATTCATAATTCATAATTCATAATTTTTTTAGATGCATCAAATTCACTTGTACACTGACGGCGCAGCCAAAGGAAATCCCGGTAACGGTGGGTACGGTGTGGTTTTGGAGCAAGTAGGTACAGGCTATCGCAAAGAGTTTTATGAAGGATTTCGCCTAACGACCAACAACCGGATGGAATTGCTGGCTGTGATTGTGGGTTTGGAAAAGTTAAAACAACCGGGCATGTCGGTATTGGTAGTCTCGGACAGTAAGTATGTGGTCGATGCCGTTGAAAAAGGTTGGGTAATGGGTTGGGAAAAAAAGGGATTCCAAGGCAAGAAAAACCCCGATTTATGGAGGCGTTTTTTAAAAGTATATCGCCAGCATAAAGTCGATTTTCAATGGGTAAAAGGCCACAATAACCATCCGCAAAACGAGCGTTGCGATCAATTGGCGGTCATGGCATCCATGCAAACAAATTTGTCAGTAGACGCCTATTACGAGTCGCAAGAAGATGCTTTGTTTTAAAGTATTCGCTTTTAATGCTGCCTCAAACAATCCCAAATTTAAAGTTAAAGAAAACCGTTTTCATCCGTTTTCAGCGTATTTTTATAAGAAAACTATGAAACGACTTTTACTCCTCTGTTGGGGCTTGGTATTCATTGCGTCTTCAGCTAAAGCCCAAGATTTTATTACCACTTGGCGAATCATCAATAATTCATCGTTTATTGCCTTTGGCGCTGAAACCGTGGGTCCTGTGAATTATTCTTGGCAAACCTTACCCCCAGCGGCACCTGCTTCTGGGTCGGGCACTTTTACGGGGCCGAATGTCACTATCTCAGGATTGCCCATTACGGGTTCCATTCGTTTGACGATTCAACCACAAAACTTTCGGCGAATAGTCAATAATGCCACATTTAATTTTTCGTATACTCTAGAAAACATCAATCAATGGGGCGCTGTGCCGTGGACCAGTATGGAAAATGCTTTCCGTTTTTATCCCGAATTGCAAGTTAGCGCTATTGATTTTCCAAATTTGACCAACGTAACCAGTATGGCGGGAATGTTTGAAGGTTGTTTTGCGCTCAACTCTCCTTTCAATATTAATTTTTGGAATATTTCAAATGTAACCAACCTCTCACGGATGTTTAAAGACTGTCAGAATTTTAATCAGGCCTTGAGTTTGTGGAATACTTCGAATGTCACGGATATGTCGAGTTTGTTTGAAAATGCAATAGTGTTCAATCAAAATATAGGCAATTGGAATACCGCGAATGTGACTTCGTTTCGTCGGATGTTTAAGGCTGCAGTTGAGTTTAATCGCAATATTGGTAACTGGAATACGGGCAATGTGACCGATATGTCCGAAATGTTTTCCGTTCTAGAATTTGCTAGTTTTCCTACGCAGTTTAATCAAAATATTGCCAATTGGAATACTGCGAATGTGACTACAATGGCAGGGATGTTTTATGGAGCCTCTTTTTTTAATCAAAACATTAGTAACTGGAACACCTCCAATGTGACCGATATGTCGGATATGTTTCGGGATGCCAATGCCTTTAATCAAAACATTGGGAACTGGGATACGTCTAATGTGACTACGATGGCACGCATGTTTCAAAATGATTTATTTAATCTTGTCCCTGAAAATTTTGCCTTTAACAATGGCGGAAGTCCATCCATTCAAAATTGGAATACGTCCAATGTTATCGATATGTCGGGCATGTTTTCAAGAGCGGCAAATTTTAATTTTTCATTAGGGAATTGGGTTTTAAATCCGAATGTCGTTTTGGTGAATATGTTGGATCGCTCGGGTTTAGATTGCGAAAGTTATACCCAAACCTTGCTAGCATGGAATGCCAATCCGAATACCCCTAACAATAAGATATTGGGCGCCACATTCATGTCCTACGGTCCAGAAGCTATTCCAGCCATAACCAATTTGGTAGTCAACAAAGGTTGGGGTTTTTCTGGGCATGATTTTTTCTCTGTCACGCCCGAGTTTTCGTTGGATACTACTTACTGCGAAGGCGATGTGATTCCGGCGTTACCTCTCGTGTCAGAAAATGGGATAACAGGCACATGGAGTCCAGCGCTCAACAATACCCAAACTACGACTTACACTTTTGTGCCCAACAACGGTCAATGTGCTACAACGCTTTCGACAACGCTTACAATAGTTCCTGTAGTCACACCATCGGGGGAGGCCAATCCGTTAGTACCAGCGGGAAGTACTTTAAATGAATTGGTGATAACTCCTGCCAATGTGCTTTGGTATGCGAGTTTACAAGACGCGCAATCGGGGAATAATTCGTTGCCCTTAAGCACGTTGTTGGTCGACGGGGCTACTTATTATGCGGTGGCGGTTAATTCAGGATGTCGAAGTGAGCCTTTTGCTGTAACCGTATCTTTTTCTTTGGATGTTGCCTCGTCATTGTTTACGGGTTTTTCTTTTCAGCCCAATCCGGTAACGACGTTGGTAACGGTAGCCAATGCGACTGCTTTGGAGCACTTGGAAGTGTATAACTATTTGGGACAAAAAGTTCGCGTTTATCCGATCCATCAAGAATCTGCGGTTTTGGACATGAGCGGATTAGAACCCGGAGTTTATCTGGTCAAAGTCTATGTTGATCAAGCCGTCAAAACGCTAAAAATGCTCAAAAAATAGTGGTGATTCAACCCAATTCAGGATGACGCCCGTGCGTTTTACCTAGTCGTTGGATTGGTTTTGTTTTGTTTCAAAAGGGCATTGTATTCCTCCAAAAGTAGGATGTATTTCATTTTCCAATAGTCTACTGTTTCCTCCTCGGGGTATTCTTGAGGGGGCTCGTGGACGATTTTGGGATACATTTCTTTGATTTCTTGGGTAAAATCGTGATGGATGATTTTGCCGATGATGAGGATGGTATCGATAGTGACATTTTTTTGCTCAAACATTTGATAAAACCAACGTCGGCTTTTTCCCATCTGTTTTGCTATAGCACTGATAGGCATGCCGCTTTGGTAAATCGCATTTTTGATTATTTCTCCCCGGTGTTCCATCCCTGCAAAGTTTTACACTTATGTGGGAAAAATATTTCTCAAAAATTTCTCAGATGTGTGTATTTTTTCGTAAGTTAGCTCAAGAAAATGGATTATTTCAAAAATACTTACCGCATGGGCCTTTTCGGAGGTGCAATAGGTCGTGTTTTTACACGGTAGTTTTCAAGACTAACGACTTGAGGACTATAATTCGAAAGTGACGCAACCCGGTTTAGGCCGGGTTTTTTTTATGAAAAAATTATACCTCTTCATTTACATGAGAAGTTTTATTCTTATGATATGAATACGTATCTTTGCGCCTTTATTCTAAAAACGAGTTCATGAACAAGCTTTTAATCGTGGGAACTGTGGCTTTTGATGCAATCGAAACGCCCTTTGGAAAAACCGACAAAATATTAGGTGGCGCTGGAACCTTTATCGGGTTATCGGCCTCGCATTTTAATCTACAATCCGCAATTGTTTCCGTGGTGGGTGATGATTTTCCACAAGATTATTTGGATTTATTGACGGCGCGAAACATTGATATTTCTGGATTGGAAATTGTGCAAGGCGGCAAAACGTTCTTCTGGAGCGGCCGTTACCACAATGATATGAATTCCCGCGATACCTTGGCTACCGAGCTCAACGTATTGGCTGATTTCAATCCTATTGTTCCCGATAACTTTAAAGACGCTGAAGTGGTGATGTTGGGCAATTTGCATCCTTTGGTACAAACGGGTGTTTTAAATCAATTGACCGCAAAACCTAAGTTGGTCGTATTGGACACCATGAATTTCTGGATGGACTGTGCGTTACCCGAGTTGATGGAGGTGATTAAGCGCGTTGACGTGATTACTATTAACGATGAGGAAGCCCGTCAATTGTCGGGAGAGTATTCGCTAGTCAAAGCAGCGGCCAAAATCCATGCAATGGGACCAAAATATGTGGTGATTAAAAAAGGCGAACATGGAGCGTTGTTGTTCCATAACGAACATATTTTCTTTGCGCCTGCCTTGCCTTTGGCCGACGTGTTTGATCCCACAGGAGCGGGCGATACCTTTGCAGGTGGATTTGCAGGCTATGTGGCACAACAAGGGGACACTTCTTTTGAAACGTTAAAAACGGCCATCATTCAAGGATCCAATTTGGCTTCCTTTTGTGTAGAGCAATTTGGAACGGAGCGAATGGTGCGACTTACCAAAGAAGAAGTGGCCGAGCGCTTGAAACAATTTAAAGCACTCACCCAATTTGAAATAGAATTATAGTAACTTTATGCCTCGAAATTTCGGGGCATTTTTGTTTACTACAATCATAGAAGTTCCGAGAATTTCATTGGTTTTCAGAACACTAAACCCCAACAACACACAACAACACAAACTCAACACAACTACCATTTATGAGTGATGCCGTAAAACACGAATGTGGAATTGCACTCTTACGGTTGAAAAAACCGTTGGAGTATTACAAACAAAAATACGGTTCGGCTTTTTATGGGGTACAAAAAATGTACTTACTCATGGAAAAGCAACACAACCGTGGCCAAGACGGTGCCGGATTTGCCTCGATCAAGTTTGATGTGGCTCCTGGCGAACGCTACATCAGTCGTATTCGTTCCAATGACGCGCAACCGATACAAGACGTCTTTGCCCAAATCAATCAGCGAATTTCCAACGATTTAGCAGCACATCCCGACAAAGCCGATGACGTAGCTTGGCAAAAAGCCACCATCCCCTATATTGGCGAATTGTTTCTGGGGCATGTGCGTTATGGAACGTTTGGCAAGAACAGTATCGAGAGTGTACATCCTTTTTTGCGTCAAAACAACTGGATGCACCGGAATTTGATCGTCGCTGGGAATTTCAATATGACCAATGTTACCGAGCTCTTTGCTAGTTTGGTCGAGTTGGGGCAACATCCCAAAGAGATGGCCGATACGGTAACGGTTATGGAAAAAATTGGTCATTTCCTGGATGATGAGGTTACCGATTTGTATTTGGAATGCAAAAACGAAGGCTTGTCCAAACGTGAAGCTTCGCCAGTCATCGCCGAACGACTCAATATACAACGCATTTTAAAACGCGCTTCCAAAGGTTGGGATGGCGGTTATGCTATGGCGGGATTGTTTGGCCATGGGGATGCTTTTGTCTTGCGCGATCCTGCAGGAATTCGTCCTGCCTTTTTTTACGAAGACGATGAAGTGGTCGTTGTGGCCTCAGAGCGGCCCGTGATTCAAACCGTATTTAATGTAGCCTTCGAATCGGTTCAGGAATTACAACCGGGTCATGCCTTAATCATCAAGAAAAATGGGACGGTTACATCGGAGTCTATTATACCGGCGGTTGAAAAAAGAGCCTGTTCGTTTGAGCGGATTTATTTCTCTCGCGGGAGTGATGCAGCCATTTATCAAGAGCGAAAAGCCTTGGGGAAACTTGTTTTACCCGATGTGTTGGAATCCATTCAAAACGATACCGATAACACTGTTTTTTCATACATTCCCAACACGGCCGAAACCTCCTTTTTTGGAATGGTAGAAGCGGCCAATGACTTTTTAAACCAACGTAAAAATCAATACATACTCGATAACCGTAAAACGCTAACAAAGGAAAAGTTGGAAGAGATTTTAGCGGTCAAAATTCGCACCGAAAAAATTGCTATCAAAGATGCCAAGTTACGCACTTTTATTACGGAGGACAGTAGTCGTGATGATTTGGTGGCCCACGTCTATGATGTGACCTACGGTGTGATCCAACCCAGTGATAATTTGGTAATCATCGACGATAGTATCGTGCGTGGAACGACCTTGAAAAATAGTATTCTCCGTATGATGGATCGTTTGAATCCGAAAAAGATTGTTGTGGTATCGTCGGCCCCACAAATTCGCTATCCCGATTGTTACGGAATTGATATGGCCAAGTTAGAAGGCTTGGTTGCTTTTCAGGCGGCGATAGCTCTTTTGAAGGAACGCGGGCAATATGATGTTGTAGACACAGTTTACCAACAATGTAAAGCACAAGAAGGAAAGCCCGATGCGGAGATTGTAAATCATGTGAAAACAATCTATTCGCTATTTAGCGATAAAGAGATTTCAAAAAAGATAGTTGAGCTATTGAAGCCAGAGGGAATTCATGCAGAAGTTGATATTATTTTCCAATCGGTTGATAACCTACATGAGGCTTGTCCGGAGCATGTAGGCGACTGGTATTTTACGGGAGATTATCCCACGCCAGGGGGCAACCGCGTGGTGAATAGGGCATTTATGAATTTTTATGAAGGTAAAGACGCACGGGCTTACTAAAATTCTGAAAAACATGCATTTTATCGATTTTTATGGTTATTCATCAATAATATTTTGAATCACCTCAAAGGCAGGTATATATTTGGATCACCATAGCATTAGTAGGTTAAGTTTATGGTAGATTTGGGGCAAAAAGGGTGAAAGTTTACTTTCACCTTTTTTATTTTCTACAAATTTCAGTGCATTCCCTTTCAAAACGCATTCATCTACCCTTTTTTATTGCTGTTTAGCTTATTTTTTAAGAAACGTTTGGGTTTCCCTACCGATATTGTTAACTTTGTTCTACCATAGAATTTAGTAGGTTAAGTTTATGGTAGATTTGGGGCAAAAAGGCGTTCGTATCCACGAACGTCTTTTTTAGTATAAAAAAACCCGATTGAGCATTCAATCGGGTTTTTGTTTCGTGTTGTGTACGAATTATTTTTCAGTAGCGTAAAGGCGTGCCACTTCGGTCCAATTGATTACATTGAAAAAGGCCTCAATATAATCGGGACGTCTGTTTTGGTAGTTCAGGTAATACGCGTGTTCCCATACATCCATGCCTAAGATGGGCATTCCACCGCATCCTACTTCTGGCATCAATGGGTTGTCTTGATTCGGGGTAGCACACACTTCCAATTTACCTCCTTTTTGCACACAAAGCCATGCCCAGCCGGAACCAAATTGGGTAGCGCCCGCCTTAGCGAATTTGGCTTTGAATTCGTCAAACGATCCAAAGTCGCGGTCAATGGCTTCGGCCAATTCCCCTGTTGGTTTTCCACCTCCTCCAGGAGTCATAATACGCCAAAAAAGGTTGTGGTTATAAAATCCACCACCATTGTTGCGAACGGCAGCGTTTTTCATATCCAAATTAATCAATAGGTTTTCAATGGTTTTTCCTTCCCAATCTGTACCCGCAATGGCTGCGTTTAGGTTGGTGGTATACGCATTGTGATGTTTACTATGGTGAATTTCCATAGTACGGGCATCAATATGAGGCTCCAATGCATCGTAAGCATAGGGTAATTGTGGTAATTCAAATGCCATAACTATTTTGTTTAAAGGATTATTTAATTGACCTCAAATTTATACATTTAACTTCGGAATAGAAAATACTATTTTTCAATTTTACCATAGGTTTAACGTATCGTTTTTTATGTCTATTTCACTACAACCCGCTCGTTTGGAGGGCGAAAAGGTGTATACCGTACCTTTGCTTCCAGCCCATTTTGAATCGCTGTACGCAGTAGCTTCCGATCCTTTGGTTTGGGCGCAACATCCGAATCCCAACCGCTACCAACGAAGTGTTTTTCAAACCTATTTCGAAGGCGCCATAGAATCCCAAGGAGCCTTGTTGGTTCTGGATAAACAAACCCATTTGGTCGTTGGATGCAGCCGATTTTACGCCTATAATTTGGAGCAAAAATCAATCCTAATTGGCTATACATTTATAGGAAGAACCTATTGGGGCCAGGGCTATAACGCCGATTTAAAGCAACTTATGTTGGATTACATATTCCAATATGTCGATACCGTTTACTTTCATGTGGGCGCCGAGAATATTCGCTCCCAAAAAGCCATGGAGAAAATAGGTGCGGTGAAAATTGATGAAATTCAAATAGCGTATTATGGGGAGGTAGAAAAGACTAACTTTGTGTATCAAATTCAACGTCCTAACCCAGTTTCATGAGTACAACACCTGCATTTACTTTATATGACGCCTCTGCTGGATCGGGGAAGACCTATACTTTGGTAAAATCGTACTTGAAGATTATTTTAACAGCACCCCAACCCGATGCCTACCGCTCGATTTTGGCTATCACCTTTACCAACAAGGCCGTACATGAAATGAAAAGTCGCGTAGTGGAGAGTTTGTCGCAATTTGCTGCCCTTCAACCGAGCACAAAGGCCCTTGATTTACTCGAAGATATAGCCGCCGAAACAGGGATGTCTACCCAAACTATTCAAGAGAAATCTCGGGTGATAATTAAAAATTTGATTCACAACTATGCTGCCTTTGATATTTCAACCATTGATAAGTTTACCCATAAAGTCATTCGCTCCTTTGCCCATGAATTAAAGTTGCCCATCACCTTTGAAGTGTCTTTGGATACCGATGGATTGTTGCAAGAAGCCGTTGATGCCATCATTGCGCAGGCGGGTGAAGACGAAACGTTGACGCAATTGTTGGTGAATTTTACCATGGAAAAAACCGATGAAGATAAAAGTTGGGATATTTCTCGGGAAATTATTGAAACGGGGAAATTGATGTTGAATGAAAACAACCGCGAGGAAATTCATCAATTGCAAGACAAGTCTATCGAAGACTTTATTGTTCTCAAAAATAAGTTGGTAGCGTTAAGCCATGCCATGGAGGAACAGGCAGCACAAGAAGCCCTTTCTATTTTAGGGTTATTGGAAAAAAATGGGGTGGATTTAAAATCGTTTTCTCGTGAAACTTTTCCCAACCATATAAAAAGCATTGCGCGTAAGGACTATAATCCCAATCATAAAACCTATCGTGAAGCGGAAGCAATTCAAATCAATAAAACCGCTTCCGATAGAGCACTCATCGAATCGTTAGTTCCCGAAATGGTGTCGCATTTGACCCAAATGTATGGCGCTTTAGAGAAAATGCTGTTCTACAAAGCTTTTTTAAAAAATGTCACCCCGCTTTCTTTGCTCAATACCCTTCAAAAAAAATTGAAAGCCATTCAAGAAGCCCAAAATATCCTTTCGATTACCGAATTCAACACTTTAATTCAAGAGCAAATACAACAGCAACCGGCGCCGTTTATTTATGAAAAAATGGGCGAAAAATACCGGCATTTTTTTATTGACGAGTTTCAAGACACTTCTGAATTACAATGGCACAACTTGATTCCTCTTATTGATAATGCGCTGGCCGGAGAGGAAAATGGGGTGCCCGGGTCGTTGCTTTTGGTGGGCGATCCCAAACAGTCGATTTATCGTTGGCGTGGAGGAAAAGCCGAGCAGTTTATTGCTTTGGGGAAAGGTGAAATTCCGTTTTCAAACAAAAATTTTGGCCGAAAAACCTTGGATACGAATTACCGAAGTTATTCGCAAATCATTGAATTTAACAATGATTTTTTCCAATTTCTCTCCGGAAAATTTCAGCACCCTGACTATAAAGAATTGTACGCAAACTATAGTTTTCAAAAAACCAATTCCAAAAAAGGAGGCTACGTTCAGTTTGAATTTATACCTGGAAAAGTTGATAATACCGAGGACGATGAAGGGTTAGAAAAAGCCGATCTTTATTTGGAAGCCCTTGTCAATACTATAGCTCACATTCGATTGCAAGGATTTGCCTATCGCGATATTGCGATATTGATTCGCAACAATAAAAATGGGGCGCTCATTGCACAATACCTAACCGAAAAACAACTGCCTATCATTTCCTCAGAAAGTTTGTTGTTGGCAGCCTCTGCTGAAGTTCGCGTCTTGGTAGCGGCGCTTCGGTTTTTGAATAATGCGAAAGATCAAGAGGCCAAAGCCAATGTTTTATACTATTTGGCGTCTCATTTCGATCCAGCACACCTCCATGAATGCATCGCCGAAGGAATGGCAAAAACGCTAGAAACCGACTGGGAGCAATGGTTGAGCTCACGTTTTGGGGCTGCTTTTTCACATTTTTCATTACAAAACCTTCGTAAAAAGTCGCTGTATGAAGTAGTTGAATACTTAAGTCATTTGTTTATCCCCCCGTCAAAACACAATGCGTATGTACAATTTTTTCAAGATGTCGTATTGGAACATGATTTGCGCAAACAAGCCGGGATAGTTGATTTCTTGACTTTTTGGGAGCGTCAAGCGCAAAAGTTAAGCATCGCTTCACCAGAAGGCAACGATGCTATTCGAATTATGACCATTCATAAATCAAAAGGACTCGAATTCCCCGTGGTTATTTTTCCTTTTGCCGAAGAAAATTTTGCCCAAAATAAGCAAGATAAGTTGTGGCTCGATCTTCCCGATACCGATTTAGGTATTCCCAAAGCTCTAGTGGCCAAAAATAAAGAAGTTGAAACCTTCAGTCCTGAAGCGGCTGCGGTATATCAACAACGAACCGAAGAAGAATTGCTGGACAATATCAATGTATTGTATGTTGCCATGACTCGAGCCGAAGAGCAGTTGTATGTGATTTCTGCCGAAAATCGTACGAGTAAGGGCGAACTGCCGTCCAATTTATCGTCTTTTTTCTTGGCGTTTTTAGAATCCAAAGGTTGTGTACTGGATCAAGGTAAAGTGCGATTTGGTGAGGCAACACGCCGTTCCACACCCGATGCGGTGAACGTTACTTCTATGCTCATCCCAAAAGTGAACGCTTTGTTTCGTCCGAGCAACATCAAAATTGCCCAGCGGGAAAGTTTAATGTGGAATACGAAACAGGGGGATGCCATTGCGTATGGAAATTTGGTGCACGAACTTTTAGCTTCAGTGACCACTCTGCGCGATATTGATTTGGTTTTAGATAAAGCGATAGAAGAAGGGCTATTAGCGACTTCACAAAGGGGTGTGACTCAGCAAACCCTTTTGGCAGTCGTCACCCACCCGGAGTTGCACGAGTTTTTTTCAGAAAAAGGACGTGTGTACAACGAGCAAACCTTTTTATTGCCTCAAGGACCGGTTTTAAAGCCCGATCGTGTGGTAGTTTTTGACGATCAAACCGCTATTTTATTGGATTACAAAACAGGAAGCCACAAAGAGGTTTATCGTGCTCAAGTCGCAGGGTATCAAACGGCTTTGGAAGCGATGGGTTGGCAAGTGCGGAAAAAATGTTTGGTTTATATTGGCGAACACGTTGAAGTTGTACATTTGCAAGAACAAACGAATTAAGATTATGTACGGAAAAATTCAAGCGCATTTGCAACAGGAAATTCAAGCTATTAAAGATGGAGGCTTATACAAAAAAGAACGGATCATCACGTCGCCTCAAGGGGCTGAAATCATAGTCAACGGGGAGACTGTTTTGAACTTTTGTGCCAACAACTACCTCGGATTGTCTTCGCATCCAGAAGTCGTTCAAGCCGCCAAAGAAGCGCTCGATACGCATGGTTTCGGCATGTCTTCAGTGCGTTTTATTTGTGGGACACAAGACATTCACAAAACCTTGGAGCAAAAAATTGCCGATTTCTATGGCACAGAGGATACCATTTTATATGCTGCCGCTTTCGATGCCAACGGTGGGGTTTTTGAGCCGTTGTTGGGCGAAGACGACTGTATTATTTCCGATAGTTTGAACCACGCTTCGATTATTGATGGCGTTCGTTTGTGTAAAGCCGCTCGTTATCGTTATGAAAACAACAATATGGCTGATTTGGAGGTGCAACTTCAAAAAGCAACAGCGGCAGGACATCGATTTAAATTGATTGTTACCGATGGCGTGTTTTCTATGGATGGTTTGGTGGCTCCGTTGGACAAAATATGTGATTTGGCCGATCAATACGATGCGATGGTGATGGTTGACGAATGTCATGCCGCAGGATTCATTGGAGCTACGGGTAAAGGAACGCTCGAAGCAAAAGGCGTCATGGGACGTGTGGATATTATCACGGGAACCCTTGGCAAGGCCCTTGGGGGTGCAATGGGAGGCTACACCACAGCCAAAAAAGAAATTATTGAGATTTTGCGTCAACGCTCTCGTCCGTATTTGTTTTCCAATTCGTTGGCACCAGCCATTGTAGGGGCTTCAATTAAAGTTTTTGAGTTGCTGGAAAAAGATACGACACTGCGCGATCAGTTGGAATGGAATACCAATTATTTTAAAAAAGGCATGAAGGCAGCAGGATTTGACATCATTGATGGCGACTCTGCCATTGTTCCCGTAATGTTGTATGATGCCAAGTTATCTCAAGTTATGGCCGATCAATTGTTGGCCAAAGGCATTTATGTAATTGGTTTCTTTTACCCGGTGGTGCCCAAAGAAAAAGCACGTATTCGGGTGCAACTTTCGGCGGCTCATACCCAAGCACATTTGGATAAAGCAATTGCCGCATTTACCGAAGTTGGACAAAGCTTGGGTGTTATCTAACCGAAATGTGCCTTAACATTTTGATAATTCATTAATTGGTTATAATTTTGCCCCCATATTCATATATAAATCTAACAAAATTAAGTATGAGACATCTTAAAAAACTATGTGCTATTTTGATGCTTGCTGGGTTAAGCGTTCAAGCTCAGGATAGTAACAACCAATGGGCTATTTCGTTTGGTATAAACGCAATCGATGGTGCTCGTGTAAGCGCAGCTTCAAAAATTGAAGATCAGTTTTCTCAATTTTACAATGCCAAGGGATACTGGAGTATTATGCCAGCCGTTTCGGCAATCAATGTTTCCAAGTATGTTGGAAATAATTTCTCTTTTGGAGTTACAGGTTCTGTAAACCGAATTAATAAAATTGTAGGAGAGCGCTTTTACGATCCAATCACTAACACTAGTGAATACCCTGTGACTAACCCAGGTGATTTGATGTATTACAGCTTTGATGGGGTTGTTCGTTACAGCTTCATGAGCTTGTTAAAGTCAAAAACCATTGAGCCTTCAGCACACATTGGGGGAGGTTACACTTTCTTGGGTGATGCTTCTGCAGGTACTGTGAATGGAGGTTTAGGATTGACTTACTGGTTTGGAAAACAAATTGGTTTGACTTATACAGCTACTTATAAGCATTCATTTGATGACTCTAGAAATCCTTCTATCGATGTTGCACCACACGTACAGCACTTTGCTGGTTTAGTATTGAAATTTGGTGCTAAAGATACAGATGAAGATGGTTTTTATGATAATGAAGATGCTTGTCCTACCGAAGCTGGAACTGCAGAATTCAGAGGTTGTCCAGATTCAGACGGTGACAAAATCATTGACAAAGAAGATGCTTGTCCAGATACTCCTGGTTTAGCACAATTTGGAGGTTGTCCTGATACAGATGGTGACGGAATCCAAGATAAAGAAGATGCTTGTCCAGATGCAGCAGGAGTTAAAGCTTTAGGCGGATGTCCAGATGCTGACGGTGATGGTATCGCTGACAAAGATGACAAATGTAAAGATGTTAAAGGGCCTAAAGAAAATGGCGGATGTCCATGGCCAGATAGAGACGGTGACAACGTGTTAGACAAAGATGATCAGTGTCCAGATGTAAAAGGAACTGCTGCTAACAAAGGTTGTCCTGAAGTTACCGATGAGGTAATGAAAAAATTGAATGACTACGGTAAAACAATTCTTTTCGATACAGGTAAAGCGTCATTCCAAAAACAAACATTCCCTGTTTTGGAAGCGATG
Organism: Flavobacterium fontis; assembly: GCF_900129405.1. Classification (GTDB taxonomy): domain Bacteria; phylum Bacteroidota; class Bacteroidia; order Flavobacteriales; family Flavobacteriaceae; genus Flavobacterium; species Flavobacterium fontis. The sequence continues at coordinate 102,047 of NZ_FQVQ01000003.1, forward strand.
GCTGCAATCTTAAAAGAGTATCCATCAGCACAATTCTCAATCGAAGGTCACACCGATAGCGATGGTAAAGATGCTGCTAACCAAAAATTATCTGAAGACCGTGCAGCTGCTGTGAAAAACTATTTAGTTTCAAACGGAATTGATGCTTCTCGTTTAACGTCTAAAGGATTTGGTGAGTCTATGCCAATTGCTTCAAACAAAACGAAAGCTGGTAAAGCACAAAACCGTCGTGTAGAAGTGAAATTGGTAAAATAATTTACCTACACCACAATATATTGAAAAACGCTCCGATTTGTTCGGGGCGTTTTTTATTTTTATAGCATGCAAAAGAACACCTTTCTCTTCGATATCGCCGCCAAACTTTTAGAGGAGCATAGCCAACAAATGGAAAACCTAACGGTTATTCTTCCCAACAAACGTGCCCGCATTTTTTTGATCAATGCATTGAAAGCCCAAACCAAGGTTCCCTTAGTGGCCCCTGAAATCATCAGTATTGAAACGTTTGTCCAAGAAGTTTCAGGAATTACCGCTTTGGATTCTATCGAATTATTATTTGAATTTTACGCGGTATATGGTCGGTTAACGCCCGAGCAGCCCGAACCTTTTGAATCTTTTGCTCCTTGGGCTAAAACATTATTACAGGATTTCAATGAAATAGACCGCTATTTGTTAAATCCCAATACGATTCTCACCTACCTCGAAAACATCAAAGAAATTGAACACTGGTCGGTAAGTGTCGACAAACATACTGCTTTGATCGAACGTCATTTGGCTTTTTGGCGAAAACTGCCGTCGTATTACCACGAGTTTTACCAACATTTACGCGATAAGAAACGAGGGTATCAAGGGCTTATGTATCGTGAAGCCGTCGCCAATCTTCCCCATTTTATACAACATTCCTCAGCGCGTAAGTACTGCTTTGTTGGGTTTAATGCCTTGACCAAAGCCGAGGAAACTATCGTGCAACAATTAATGGCCGCCGATCGTGCTACGGTGTATTGGGACGCCGATCGCGCATTTTTGGAAGATCCACTGCATGATGCGGGACTTTTTTTACGCCGGTACTTGAAAGAATGGCCCCACTACAAAACACAGCCGCTTCAGCACGTGTATTCACAGTTTCAAGAGGCTAAAAAAATCACGGTAATCGGAACCTCCAAATCTATTGGGCAGGCTAAATTGGTGGGAAGTATTCTAGAAAAACATCTGGAAGACCATCCCGATACCGCCTTGCAAGATTGTGCCGTAGTTTTGGGAGAAGAGAGTTTATTAGTGCCTATTTTGTACAACCTCCCCGCTTCAATTCCTGCCCTGAATATCACCATGGGGTATTCGAGCAAAAACAATCCCGCTCAACTATTGGCGCACAAATGGTTTAAAATGCACCTCAATGCACAACAACGCAATCCCCAACAGTATGTATTTTATTTTCGGGATGTTTTAGATGTCATTACACATCCGCTGGTTGAACCCTATATTCAAGCCGACGTTTTATTGAAATATGTACGACAAAATAACGTCACGTTTATTCCTCAGAATCGATTGTTTACCTTATTGGAGAAACCGCCTACAGCGCTTTTTCAACTCCTTTTTCAAAAATGGGAGGCTCATGCTTCGGGAGTGCTTCAAAACTTAGCAACGTTGCTGCTGGAAATTAAAGCGCAATTGAATTACACGTCAAACGACGAGAAAATTGCCAATGCCTTTTTGTATTCATTGTACAAAATTGTCAACAAACTCATCTCGTATTTTGAGCAGCATCCTGTGGATAACCAACCCGAAACGGCTTTTGCTTTGTACAAACAGATTGTCGATTTGGCCGAAGTTTCTTTTGAAGGTGAGCCGCTCGAAGGACTCCAAATAATGGGGGTACTGGAAAGTCGTGTGCTCGATTTTGAAACCGTGATTATCACATCGGTTAATGAAGGGAAATTTCCTTCAGGGAAGTCCAACAACTCCTTTATCCCGTATGATGTGAAGCGCGAATACGGCTTGCCTACCTACAAAGAAAAAGACGCCATTTATACCTATCATTTCTACCACTTGTTGCAGCGTGCCAAAAATGTGTATTTGCTGTACAATTCCGATTCAGAAGGACTCGACGCGGGAGAACGCAGCCGTTTTATCACGCAATTGGAAGTAGAAAAGCAACCCCAACACCAATTGATATTTGAACAATACCATCCTGAAGTGCCCCAAATTGCTTACGAACCCATGGTGGTACCCAAAGATGAAGCGGTGATGCACCAATTGAAAGCAATAGCCACCGAAAAATACTTTTCCCCTTCTTCCTTAACCAATTATGTGCGGAATCCGATACGGTTTTATTTCCAGCGGTTATTGCGCATTTCAGAGGCCGAGGAGGTCGAAGAAAATATTGCGGTCAATACGTTGGGTACGATTATACATGCTGTTTTAGAAGATTTATATACCCCTTTTATCGGTCGAATTTTAACGGTTCATGATATCGAAGCTTGTTTTTCGAAAATCGAAGCAAAAGTTGTAGAGAAATTTAAAGACGTTTACAAAGAAGGTGAAATCCAAAAAGGACGGAATTTGCTGGCTTTTGAAGTGGCAAAGCGCAATGTATTTAATTTTTTGAAGCTCGAACTCGAATCGCTAAAAAAAGGCGAAGTAGTGCAAATTCTGGCTTTGGAACAAGGGTTTGAACGTGAATTTGTGCATCCAAAGTTGCCCTTTCCCATTAAAATTGGCGGGAATGTTGACCGCATCGAACTACGGGACGGTCGTGTGCGCATTATCGATTACAAAACCGGAAAAGTAGAGGGTAAATCCGTAACACTTTCTTCCTGGAAGGGATTGACCGAAGACATCAAAAACGACAAAATTATACAGGTTTTGGCTTATGCTTTTCTCTATGAAAAAGAAGCGAAAGGCTTACCCATGGAGGTAGGAATCATTTCGTTTAAAAATTTAAAAAGCGGATTTTTACCGTTTAAGTTCAAAGCGGATAAAGAAGTTCAAACCGAAGTCACTCCCGAAATCCTTGCGGCCTATTTGGAGGAATTAGCAACCTTATTGGCGGAGATTTTTAATCCTGAAATTCCGTTTAGGGAGAAAATATAAGCTGCGTTAAATCTTCTTAAAAAATGTAAATCTGCGTTAAATCGTTTGGTAGCCTATTCTCGATTCAGTTGGTTTGTGTCAGAAAACCAACACCATGAAAAACAGTATACTTACTATGTTGGCGTTTGCTTGTATAGGAAATGCCCAAAATTTAACGAAATACAATTTTGATTTTGAAAAGAGTAGTTCCGAAACGATACCGCAAGACGTAGGGGTTTGGGGCGACTACCAAGTGGCTACTGATACGCAAGTTTTTTATTCGGGACAACAAAGTGTGCGGATTCATTCTGGCAATCAAACCAACAGTTTTGGCGCTATCTATCTAAAGATACCCGCATGCTTTTCGGGAAAAACCATTCGGGTAGAAGGATGGATAAAAACAGAAAATGTATCGGGTTCAGCCAGTCTTTTTGTGCGCATGAATCGCGATAAAATCAAACTAAAGTATCATGATGAGTCCTATTTAAAATACCAAGGCACAAACGATTGGAAGTCATTTACCATTCGGCAAGAATATATTCCAGAGACCAATGCGATTTACGTGGGCGGTATCTTAAACGGAACAGGTATTGTGTGGATTGACCAACTTAAAGTCACTATTGATGGAACTCCCATAGATCAAGTAACCCTGCGCGAACAAACGCCAATTGAAAAAGACATCGAATTTGATGCTGGTTCGCAATTTCAATTGGAAAATCCAACGCCCCAACAACTTAAAAATTTAGAAATCCTTGGTAAAGTTTGGGGCTTTGTCAAATACCATCATCCTAAAGTGGCTTCAGGAACGGTGCATTGGGATTATGAATTGTTTCGGATGTTGCCGTTGATTAATGCAACGGATTTTACGTCTCGTTTAGCGCAAAAGATCGATGCTCTTGGTCCATTTAAAATGATTAGAAAAAAATTACCTAAAGCCGATTCGGTAAAGTCCCTCCCGCAAAACGAGTGGATTCGGGATACCGCTTTGTTGGGGGAAGCCTTATCATCACTTTTGGTTCAAATCAACCAAGCTGAGATTCATAAAAACTATTATGTAAGTATGTATCCAACGGTGGGGAATCCAAATTTTGAAAATGAATTGGAGTACAGTTTGATGCCATGGAACGATTCGGGGTATAAATTGTTGGCTTTATTTCGGTTTTGGAATGCTGTCCACTATTTTTTTCCCAATACGCATTTGACCGATCAAAAGTGGGATACAGTACTGCCTGAATTTATCCCTCAACTGCTTCAGCCCACGGATGAATTAAAGTATAAGCTATTGTTGAAAACGTTGATTGGAAAAATTCAAGACTCTCACGCGGATGTCTGGGGATATGACGAAACGCTATTCAAATACAAAGGAGACAAAAGTGTTCAGGTTGAATTGGATTATGTAGAAGGAAAATTTGTGGTAGTGGCTGACCATCAAAAAACACCACTTTTACACAAAGGCGATGTTATTGTTGCAATTAATGGAGAATCTATAAACGATTGGGTACAGCGAAGAAAGACCGAGTTTCCTGCTTCCAATGTTCCCACGCAATTTCGAAACATGGCACGCGATTTATTGCGAACGAATGAGGTCGAACTTCCTCTTACGGTTGAACGGAAAGGAACCTACTTGGAATTAAAAGCGCCAACCGAAGCTACTTTTTATTATGACGATACAACGCCTTCTTCAAAAATCCTTGACCCTCAAATTGGATATCTCTACCCAGGAACATTGAAGCAAGGTGAAATCGAAAAAATCATGGAAAATTTCAAAGATAAAAAGGGAATAGTAATTGATTTTCGCTGTTATCCTTCCGAATTTATTCTGTTTAAATTGGGGAATTATCTCTATCCAAAAAAAGTGGATTTTGCCAAATTCTCTGAAGGTTCTATCGAGCAACCAGGACTATTTGTTTATCGCAAAGGAACGCCTGTGGGGAAATCGAATGCTAAAGCCTATACCGGTAAAATAGTGGTTTTGTTGAATGAAGAAACCCAAAGTAGTGCCGAATACCACTGCATGGCCTTGCGGGCTGCGCCCAATGTGACAATTATCGGGAGTACCACGGCTGGCGCTGATGGCAATGTTTCCAAATTGTATCTGCCGGGGGGTGTCATGACCATGATTTCGGGAATTGGGGTATATTATCCGGATGGAACAGAAACACAACGCATTGGAATTGTACCCGATGTGGAATGTAAACCCACAATTCAAGGGATTCGCGAAGGACGAGATGAATTGCTGGAAAAAGCGATTGAAATTATTTTGAAAAGTTAGATCCCCTTCAAAAAGCTTACAATTGTTTTCTCCAAGGCTTTTTGGTTTTCCAAATGGCTCATGTGGCCGTCGGGGAAGGAGGTGAGTTGCACGCGCGTATTTTCAACTTGGGTGACATTATCGTCATACGGAAGTACGCCGTCTTTTTTACCCAAAATCAAAGCAATAGGATACGGGCCAAAATGCAAGAGTACTTCGCGATCGTTTCGGATTTTCATGCCTTCCAAAGCGGCGACAATGCCTTGCAAAGGAGTTTTTAACGCTTCGAGTTTGACGTTTTCGATGGTTTCGGCTAATTTTTCGCGGTTGTCTTCGCTGAATAAGTTGGCAATCGACATGCGCACAAAAGCTGTATAGTTTTGCTTCACTGCTGCAATGGCACGATCGCGATTCAATTTGCGTTCGTCACTGTCGGCGCGGGAGGTGGAATTAAGTAATACCAATCCTTTTACATTGTCAGGATAGAGTTCGGCAAACGCCAACGCTACATAACCGCCCATAGAATGCCCAATCAAGACCGATTTCCGGATTTTGAGTTCGTGCAACACATGATGCACCATATCGGCTTGGTCTTCCATGGTGTGCACATAGCCCAAACAATCGGTGTTGCCATGACCTAATAAATCTATCGTAATCACGCGGTATTTGGTTGCCAACACGGGAGCCAAATACTGCCACATGGTTTGGTTTTCCAAAAAACCATGCAACAACACCACCGCAGTACCTTTGCCCGTAGCGGTGTAGTCAATCGTGATATTTTTATACTGGATTTGTGCCATAGTTGATTGCAAAAATAAGAGAACTAAACATTCAATTAAAAAATTACACCGTCTTATTAGTAGTTAACTCCCAATTCATAATTCATAACTCATAATTTATAATTCAAAACAACACTTGTATTCAGCCCCGATTGCAGCAAGCTATCCTGCCGTTCTCTTTTGTTGATTTGACAACTAAATTTCTACGGCAGATAGCGCGGAAAGCGGGTGTTTGCGCGATAAATGCAGGGCGTTGTTGCTGCATAAAAAAAACGGCCCAAAAGGCCGTCTAAATTCATTAGTGCAGTTATAAACTTTTCACCGCAAACAAACTGTTCACTGCGACTGCGACTGTATACTATTCCCCGTTCATCAATGATTCAATCTCTGCCGCTTCAATCGGAATGTTGCGCATGAGGTTGAACGGTGCGCCGCTCGCTTGGATGACTACATCGTCTTCTAAGCGAATTCCGAAACCTTCGGCGGGGATGTAAATGCCGGGTTCGACGGTAAACACCATATTGGGTTGCATCGGCTCGTGCAACAAACCGTAGTCGTGGGTGTCTAAGCCCAGATGGTGTGAAGTGCCATGCATAAAATATTTTTTGTAGGCAGGCCATGCAGGATCTTCGTTTTGCACATCGGCTTTGTCCAACAAGCCTAAGCCGAGCAATTCGGAGGTCATGATTTTACCCACTTCCACATGGTATTCTTTCCAAAGCGTGCCCGGAACCAACAGTTGGGTTGCTTCGTTTTTCACTTTCAAAACCGCATTGTACACTGCGCGTTGGCGATCGGTGAACCGACCCGAAACGGGAATCGTGCGACTCAAATCGCTGGAATAATTGGCGTATTCGGCACCCACATCCAAAAGCAATAAATCGCCGGCCTTACATTCTTGGTTGTTTTCGATATAGTGCAGCACGTTGGCATTGGCGCCACTCGCGATAATTGGGGTGTAGGCAAAACCTTTGGAGCGGTTGCGCAAGAATTCGTGCGCAAATTCGGCTTCGATTTCATATTCCATCACGCCGGGTTTCACGAAGTTCAAGATGCGACGGAACCCTTTTTCGGTAATGTCGCAAGCCGTTTGCATTAGGGCCAATTCTTGGTTTTCTTTTACCGAACGCAAGCGCTGTAAAATCGGGTTGGATTTCTCGACTTTGTGCGCGGGATAGGTTTCTTTCCACCATTTGATGAAACGATCTTCGCGGGTTTGCGTTTCTACGGCCGAACGGTAATGTTCGTTGGTGTTGATGTAAATCGTGTCGGCGTAGGTCATCACTTCTTTTAACGTTTTTTGGAAATCTTGCAACCAAACAATGTTACGGATTCCTGAAACTTCAAATGCGCGTTCTTTGGTTAGTTTTTCCCCTTCCCAAATGGCGATATGTTCGTTGGTTTCGCGTAAAAACAAAATCTCACGTAAATGTGCATAGGGCGCATCGGGGAATAACAACAAGATACTTTCTTCTTGATCGGCACCCGATAAATAAAAGATGTCGCGGTGTTGGGCAAAAGGCAATGTGCTGTCGGCCGATACGGGATAAATATCGTTGGAGTTAAAAATGGCAACGCTATTGGGTTTCATTTGTGCCGTAAACTTGGCGCGGTTGGCGATAAACAGTTCGCGGTCGATAGCATGGTATTTCATATTCTTTGAGTTGAAGATTTTTTTAGTTGAAGATTTGAAAATGATTTATCAAAATTACGGATAAGTCTAAAGCGATTCGTAGACCAATGGCGTTATTTTAGATTTTTTCGAAATTCGATTTCAATATTAGGCAATTTTTGGAAATGAAGCGAAAAGTGTACTTTTAGAAAAAAATAAATCTATGAAAAAGGTTGTCTTTATTCTAATCTTGCTTTTTGGTGTTTCTTTGCAGGCACAAGATAAGCCCGCGTATCAATTGTATGATAAAAAAGGGAAGAAGGTAACGTATAGCAAAATGCTAAAAGCTGCCGCGGCTACCGAAGTGGTGTTGTTTGGTGAATACCATAACAATGCGATTTGTCATTGGTTGCAATTGGAATTGACCAAGGATTTGGCCGAAATAAAGCCTTTGGTGATGGGTGCCGAAATGTTTGAAGCCGACAATCAACTCGCGGTGAATCGGTATTTGGCCGATAGTATTACACAAAAACAACTGGACAGTACAGCGCGGTTGTGGGTTAATTATGAAACCGATTATAAGCCGTTGTTGGATTTTGCCAAAGAAAAGAAGATAACGTTTGTGGCGACCAACATTCCTCGTCGGTATGCTTCGATGGTAGCCAAAAAAGGATTTGAGGTATTGGAAACATTGACTGCTGAGGAAAAATCCTGGATGGCACCGTTGCCTATGCCTTATGATGCAAATTTGCCTGGGTATGTCAATATGATGAAAATGATGGGCGAACGAACGAGTCCGAACATGCCCAAAGCCCAAGCCACCAAAGATGCAACGATGGGCTACTTTATTGCAAAGAACCTACAACCGGGGACGGTTTTTTTACATTTCAACGGCACGTACCATTCTGATAATTTTGACGGCATTAATTGGTATTTAAAAACATATCAACCGGGGGTGAAAATTATGACCATCGCTTCGGTAGAGCAAAAGGATGTGGGAAAACTCGAAGCGGAGCATTACAATAAAGCCGACTTTATTCTCGTTATCGATGAGGATGTAACAAAGACGTACTAGTTTCGTCTAGAAGGTAAATGCTCTACGTATGAAAAAATGGATCGCTTTTGGGATTGCTCTATTGGTTTTTGTACCTTTTTACTCTTGTGATCAGGAAGAAACGGTTGCAGAACCGTATTTAGTGGTTCGGTTTCAATTTGACCCTAATCAAGTGCGCTTAAACAATTTGGGGCAACCGGCGGCGGTTCCTTCGGGACATGCAGCACAATCGCCTACATTCAACACCATTGGAGCTCATTATTTGGAGTTAGCCCAAAACGCCAATACACAATTGGGACAAGGCTTGGTGGTTTATCATGCGCCTGAAACCAATGCTGGCGGAGCGACGGCTATTGACTTTAATCAATCAAAGATCGTTGCCGAAGGAGCGGTTTTTCTAAAAATACCCTTACGCACCTTGGCACAAGGGACCTACGAGTGGGTTCGCGTTTCATTATCGTATCAAAATTACGGGATTTCTGTTCGGCATGCTGGTGCTGATTATGCGGGAACCTTGGCAAGTTTTGTGGGGTATAACACCTACATTACAAGCCATGCCATAGGGAATAATTTTTTCGCTGTCGATGGCAATCGGACGCAAGGGTATTGGGCGTTTGCGTTAAATGATTTCCCATATTCATCTTCTGGCCAAGCTCCTGCCGGAGCAACCACGGTACCCAATCCTTTAGCGGCCACTTCACCTATCCCTGCGGGGTCATGTGTGGTTACAGGGAAATTTCCCGTAGCATTACAAATCACAGGCAACGAAACTCGCGATATTGAACTCACGCTCTCATTGTCCAACAACAACAGTTTTGAATGGGTTGAAGTGGTGTCTGATGGAAAGTTTGAACCTGCAGCAGGCGAAACGGTAGTTGATATGGGGTTGCGGGGTTTGCTTCCAACCTTTGAAAAATAAGCGTTTATTTTTTTTGTATTCCTATTTTTGCTGTCGATTTCCTTTCATTTTTGCAGTCCCCTAAACGCTTTTTAAATTCATTATAAATTAGTGCGAAAAGGTTGTAGTTAACTGCAAGAACCCTTATTTTTGTTTGATTTTTTAAAAAACTATTACAATCAAATAAAAATTATGGCAAAATCTGCACTTCTGAAGTCCTCCATTGCAAAAAAATATTGGATGGCGCTAACGGGTTTATTTTTATGCTTGTTTTTGGTCGGTCACTTGCTGGGGAATCTCCAGTTGATTTTCAGTGATGCCAAGCATTTCAACGATTATGCGTTGTTTATGACGACCAATCCAGCGGTAAAAATTCTTTCTTACCTTACTTACATTTCCATCATTTTCCATGCGGTAGATGGTATTTTATTGACGGTTCAGAATAAAGCGGCTCGTCCCGTAGGCTATGCCAAAGTGAATGCGTCGGCGAGTAGTAGCTTGGCGTCTCGCAACATGGCGGTGTTGGGTACCTTAATCTTAGTTTTTATTGTAACCCACATGGCTAATTTCTGGGCTCGTATGCATTTTGATGAAAACATGCCTATTGTAGTGAAGGAAATAAACGGAGGTATGGGTGGAAAACAGCGCGTGGCTGTGGGAACGAAAGAGTCGCCAAACCCCTATTTCCAAATTGATGAAAACGGACGCTTTGGTACAAAAATCTTAGAAGATATAAAAACACAATCCATGGGTCAATACGACTTAGCGGTTCGTGATTTGACTACCGTTTACAACAAAAAAGACGGTGAAGTCATTTTTATTGGACAAAAAGACTTGTACAAAATCACCATCGATTTGTTTAAAGATAAAAAATGGGGAATGGCCGCTACAGGATTATACGTTTTGGCCATGTTGGTTTTGGCATTTCACTTATTACACGGGTTTCAAAGTGCGTTCCAATCGATGGGCGTAACCAGTCGTAAGTTAACGCCAATCATCAAAACATTCGGAACTGCTTTCGCTATTTTGGTTCCTGCTTTGTTTGCTGCGATTCCTGTTTACATTCATTTTTTCTTAAAATAATCAACATCACGATATGAAGTTAGATTCAAAAATACCGGAAGGTCACATTTCAGAAAAATGGACCAATCACAAGAATAACTTAAAGCTAGTAGCGCCCAATAACCGTCCCAAAATCGACATTATTGTGGTAGGTACTGGATTGGCAGGTGCTTCTGCGGCCGCTTCCTTAGGAGAAATGGGGTATAATGTAAAGGCATTCTGTTTCCAAGATTCACCGCGTCGTGCGCACTCCATTGCGGCACAAGGGGGAATCAATGCTGCCAAAAACTACCAAAATGACGGAGACTCTGTGTACCGTTTGTTTTATGATACCATTAAGGGAGGCGACTATCGTGCTCGCGAGGCCAACGTACACCGTTTGGCGGAAGTGTCGGGTAACATCATCGACCAATGTGTAGCTCAAGGGGTTCCTTTTGCTCGTGAATATGGTGGGATGTTGGACAACCGTTCTTTTGGTGGAACGCAAGTACAGCGTACATTCTATGCAGCGGGTCAAACCGGGCAACAATTGTTGCTAGGAGCTTATTCTGCTTTGTCACGTCAAATCGGATTGGGACGCGTACAAATGTTTAACCGTCACGAAATGATGGATTTGGTTAAAGTTGACGGGAAAGCGCGTGGGATTATTGCGCGCAACTTAGTTACAGGTGAAATCGAACGTCACTCTGCTCACGCGGTGATTATTGCTTCTGGAGGATATGGGAATGTATATTTCTTGTCGACCAATGCGATGGGAAGTAACGTAACGGCAGCGTGGAAAGTACACAAACAAGGCGCCTTATTTTCCAATCCTTGTTTCGTACAAATTCACCCAACGTGTATTCCTGTACATGGAACCAATCAATCCAAGTTGACATTGATGTCGGAGTCTCTCCGTAACTCAGGTCGTATTTGGGTGCCAAAGAAAAAAGAAGATGCAGAAGCCATTCGCGCAGGGCAATTGAAACCCACGCAAATTGCAGAAGAAGATAGAGATTATTTCTTGGAAAGAAGATACCCGGCGTTTGGAAACTTAGTGCCCCGTGACGTAGCTTCTCGCGCTGCCAAAGAGCGTTGTGATGCGGGATATGGTATTGAAGCAAACGACACCAATGAAGGGGTGTATTTGGATTTCTCTACAGAAATTCAAAACAAAGGGAAGCAAGCCGCCTATGCGTCTGGAAATCATAATCCTTCCCCCGAAGAAATTACCCGTTTAGGTAAAAAATGGTTGGAAGAAAAATACGGTAACTTGTTTACCATGTACCAAAAAATTACCGACGAGAATCCGTATGAAACTCCGATGAAAATTTATCCAGCGGTACACTATACCATGGGAGGTGTTTGGGTAGATTACAACTTACAGTCGACTATACCAGGTTGTTTCGTAGCAGGGGAAGCCAACTTCTCCGATCACGGAGCCAACCGACTTGGAGCGTCTGCTTTGATGCAAGGATTGGCCGATGGGTATTTCGTATTACCTTACACGGTTTCCAACTATTTGGCCGACGATATTCGTACCGGTAAAATTTCAACAAGCTTGCCTGAATTTGACGAAGCAGAAAAACGCGTAAAAGACCAAATCAACAGTTTCTTGTCGAATAATGGTACCAAGACCGTTGACTATTTCCACAAACGCTTAGGATTAATCATGTGGAATAAAGTCGGAATGGGACGAAATGAGCAAGGATTAAAAGAAGCCATCAGCGAAATAGATGCGTTACGTGCAGAATTCTACAAAGACGTCTTCGTTCCAGGAAGCGCTGATGAGTTGAACCAAGAATTGGAAAAAGCACTTCGCGTGGCCGATTTCCTTGAATTGGGTCAGTTGATGGCGATGGACGCCTTAGAACGTAATGAATCTTGCGGAGGTCACTTCCGTGAAGAGTACCAAGACGCTGAAGGGGAAACGCTTCGCGATGACGAAAACTATGCTTTTGTGAGTGCTTGGGAATACAAAGGCCCCGACATTAGCAAAGAAGAACTTCACAAAGAAGAGCTGAAATACGAGTATATTAAAATTGCAGCGAGAAACTATAAATAATTGAAACATGGCTTCTAAAAAGAACATCAATATAAACTTGAAAATTTGGCGTCAAAAAAATGGAAACGTCAAAGGACAATTGGTCGATTATAAGTTGGATAACGTCTCTACCGACAGCTCCTTCCTCGAAATGTTAGACCAATTGAATGAACAATTGGTATCTCAAAAACAAGAGCCTGTAGCGTTCGATCACGATTGTCGTGAGGGAATTTGCGGTTCCTGCTCTCTGTTTATCAACGGACGTGCACACGGGCCAGATACAGGAATTACCACCTGTCAGTTGCACATGCGTATGTTTAAAGATGGCGATACTATTTATGTAGAGCCATGGAGAAGCCGCGCGTTCCCAATCATCAAAGACTTGGTGGTAGATCGCAGTGCTTTCGACCGTATCCAACAAGCAGGAGGTTTCGTTTCAGTAAACACCTCAGGCCGTACCATCGATGCCAACACAATTCCAGTACCTAAAGAGAATGCTGACAAAGCATTTGAAGCTGCGGCTTGTATCGGTTGTGGTGCCTGTGTGGCCACTTGTAAAAACGGTTCTGCGATGTTGTTTGTGGGCGCCAAAGTATCGCAATACGCTTTGTTACCCCAAGGAAAAGTCGAAGCTACACAGCGTGTAATGAACATGGTACGTCAAATGGACGAAGAAGGATTCGGAAATTGTACCAATACTGGAGCATGTGAAATCGAATGTCCAAAAGGAATTTCCTTAGAAAACATCGCCCGCATGAACCGCGAATATTTGAAAGCAAGTCTTAAATAATTCCTCAAAAAGGTTAATTCATAAAAAAGCACTTCTCACGAGGTGCTTTTTTTATTTAGGCGAGCCCCGTCCTGTTTTTTACTACCTAGGAATTTTAAATTTCGGGGCCCTATCCGCCGAGCACGGCACTTGGCTTCTGCTTGCCTGCCGTTAGGTAGGTCCCCCTCACAATCCCTGCACAAAAAAACGTATATTTGAAAACAACAAACCAACGACACAAATGAAATCCCTTTTTACACTCGTACTTTCGGGATGGGTGCTACTACTCCCCGCTCAAAATTTATCGCAATATGTCAATCCCATGATTGGAACCGACGGTCATGGCCATACGTTTCCAGGAGCCACTCTACCTTACGGAATGGTTCAACTCTCCCCCGATACGCGTATTGATGGCAGTTGGGACGGATGTTCAGGCTACCACTATTCAGATTCCGTGATATACGGATTTTCTCATACGCATTTAAACGGAACAGGGTGCTCTGATTATGGCGATATTATGCTAATGCCTACAATGGGCGATGTTTCTTTCGATCCGAAAGTGTACGGTTCTCCTTTTTCTCATACCACCGAAAAAGCCAGCGCTGGCTATTATGAAGTTCGCCTCGAAAAGCACCAAATTCTAGCGCGATTCACCGCGTCAACGCGAGTGGGTTTTCATGAATATACCTTTACAAAAGCAGGGTTGGCCAATTTAATCCTCGATTTAAACCATAGAGATAAATTGCTATATGGCGAAATACGTGTAGTCAATAACCGCACACTCGAAGTGCTCCGTCGTAGCGAAGCTTGGGCCAAAGATCAATGGGTATTTGCCCGCATTGAATTTGATACCCCCATGAATATAGCGCGTGTGGAAGCCAATCGTTCACAACAAAATGATTTTTACACCGGGACAGAATTGAAAATCGCACTTCAGAAAAGTGTCAATGCCGGAGATAAAATTAAGGTTAAAGTTACCCTTTCGCCTACTTCCTACGAAGGAGCTCGTTTAAACAGTAGTGAGATTACGGGTTGGGACTTTAATCAGGTGCAAAAAAATGCCGAAAAAGCGTGGGAAGCGGAACTGTCAAAAATTCAAATTTCAACGGCCAATAGCGACCAAAAAACAGTCTTTTATACGGCGCTTTACCACACGATGATGCAGCCCAACATCGCTCAAGATCTGGATGGCTCCTACCGTGGACGCGACAATCGCATTCACAAAGCTGAGGGGTTTACCTATTACTCGGTTTTTTCCTTGTGGGATACCTTTCGAGCTGCCCATCCTTTGTACACTTTAATCGACAAAAAACGCACCGCCGATTACATTAACACCTTTATCAAACAATATGAACAAGGAGGACGCTTGCCGGTTTGGGAATTAGCGTCCAACGAAACCGATTGTATGATTGGTTATCACGCGGTCTCCGTTATTGCTGATGCCATGGCGAAAGGAATTCAAGGGTTTGATTATCAAAAAGCGTTTGAAGCTTCCAAACATTCGGCAATGCTCGATCATTTGGGACTGGAAGCATACAAAAAACAAGGATTTATTGCCATGGACGATGAGCACGAAAGTGTTTCCAAAACTTTAGAATACGCCTACGACGATTGGTGTATAGCCCAAATGGCCAAAATTTTAGGCAAATCTGACGATTACCAGTATTTTATGAAACGCGCCCAAGCATGGAAAAATGTTTTTGATCCGAATACAGGGTTTATGCGTCCCAAGAAAAATGGGGGATGGGATAAACCGTTTGACCCGCGCGAAATCAACAATAATTTTACCGAAGGCAACAGTTGGCAGTACTCCTTTTTTGTCCCCCAAGACATCACTGGCATGATCGAGGCCTATGGAGGCAATTCAAAGTTTGAAGCCAAATTAGACGAAATGTTCAACAGTGAAAGCAAGACCACAGGACGTGAACAAGTGGATGTAACCGGACTCATCGGCCAATATGCGCACGGAAATGAACCCAGTCATCACATGGCCTACCTCTATAATTTCATTGGAAAACCCGAAAAAACTAAAGAGAAAGTCCACTATATCCTGAACACCTTCTACAAAAACAGTCCCGACGGTTTGATTGGCAACGAAGATTGTGGTCAAATGAGTGCGTGGTATGTGTTGAGCGCTTTGGGGATGTATGCGGTTACTCCCGGAATTCCCGAATGGACACAAACCCAACCCTTGTTTTCTTCGGCGACGATTCAAATGGAAGACGGCTCTCGTGTTACCCTAACCCCTGAAACACCAAAAAGCCGTTTGGGAATTACCACGGTTCCAACAAATACGCAAGCAAATTTCGTAACCGCACCCAAAATTGTCCCCGTTCCTGTGATTGAAGCGGCACATAAAGCTTTTAAAGACCAAATGCAGGTTACCATCACTGCTCAGCATCCCTCGCATAAGATTTTCTATTTGGTTACCGTAAAAGGAGTCGATTATTCAAGAGTAAAGCGAACCTTCGTTCCTTATGTAGCTCCATTTACAATTGACGCAACGTCAACTGTGAGCGCTTATGTCATGGAAGGAACACAAACGAGCCAAACGATTTTTGCTTCGTTTTTCAAAAAACCCAACACGTATTCTATAGCGATAAATTCAACCTACAATCCACAATACCATGCTGGCGGCCCCGAAGGCTTACTCGATGGGATTCACGGTACTACCAATTGGCGAAAAGGCGATTGGCAAGGATATCAAGCCCAAGATTTTGAAGCCGTAGTCGATTTGAAGGAAACCAAAAGCATTAGCACCTGCAAAACCTTCTGTTTGCAAGATACCCGTTCTTGGATTGTTATGCCTACACAAGTAGCCTATTACAGTTCACTCGATGGGGTTAACTTCACTTTGCTGGGAACACTAACCCATACGGTCGATCCGCAAGATTATGAAAATTCGATCCATGATTTTGCCTTGCAGTTGCCCAAACCCATTCAAGCCCGTTACCTCAAAGTAAAAGCCATCAATTTCGGCAAATTACCCGAGTGGCATATCGGTGCAGGCGGAGATGCTTTTATTTTTGTAGATGAAATTGAAATCAACTAACGATGCAAGTAGCCTTAGTTCAAACCGCTTTGGAATGGGAAAATCCCAGTAATAATCGAGCTTTATTGGATAAAAAATTAAGCGCTATTTCGCCACATACCGATTTAGTAGTTTTGCCCGAAATGTTTACGACAGGCTTTACGATGCATCCGCACCACTGCGCCGAAACGATGGAGGGTCCTACCGTCAAATGGATGCAGCGTTGGGCGCAACACTTGCAAGCAGCTCTTGTAGGTAGTGTGGCTATCGTGGAGAACGGTTTGTTTTATAACCGATTACTTTTTGTTACTCCAGCGGGGAATGTTTCGAATTATGACAAAAAACACCGTTTTGCTTTAGCAGGAGAAGATCAGGTGTATGAAGCGGGAAAACACCGTTTGTGTATTGATTATAAAGGATGGAAAATTTGTCCTTTTATTTGCTACGACCTCCGATTCCCAGTGTTCTCACGCAATACTGAGGATTATGATATATCGCTATATGTGGCAAATTGGCCCGCGCCTCGAATTCAAGCCTGGGACGTGCTTTTGCGGGCCCGTGCGGTCGAAAACATGTGTTATACCCTTGGCGTCAACCGCGTTGGAATCGACGGCAATGGGTTGGAATACCCCGGACATTCGCAAGCCATTGACTGCTTTGGGAACTATCTTTTGTCGCCTCAACCCACAGAAGGGGTATTCACGGTAGTATTGGATAAAGAAAAATTAGAAGAAGCCCGATTGCGATTTCCGTTTTTAAACGATCGCGATACCTTTACTGTGTAGCGTCAAGGCCCTAAATCAATGGTCTGTTCGGCATCCCAATTCATTCGAACTTCAATAGGCTCGGGATAGTAATAGACTTCCTCGCTTTGTTTTAACTCCATAAAGTTGCCCGGAGTCCATTTACCATCTTTGTCATCGTCGTAAATTATGCGCACCGTAAAGGTGTTCGGTGGGATTAAATCAAACGAAAAAGAAGACGATTTATCGCTATATGACGAAGCTAGAAGTTTACCCTGACTGTCCGTCAATTCTACAAGTATCGGAAAACGCTTGGCATTTTTAAGATTAAGTTTCAAGTTCCCATAATCAGCATAATCGCCCGTATTGGTATTCAGTTGTAGTGTGTCGTTTTTTTGTTCAAACCAATCCGTTAAAGCGCCGGGTAAAGCCGAAAACTTGTATTTTTCTTGCGGTTCTTTATCAAAAAGAACGGCCATGGTATTGCGGTATTCATTATACTGCACTGTAAATTTCACCTCAGAGGAATCTTTTCGTACTAAGCGCATCAAACTCGAATCCCATTTTTTGAGCGGATTAGACGGTTTGATGAACAAGGTATCCCGAAAAGGTAAATTCCCTCCTGGACCAATCCCTATTTGAAGGCTGTCCTTTTTGGCCTCTTTCACTTTAAACCCAAAAGTTTTTTGATACGCGTCTTTTTGAAGGTGGAGTGTAAGCGAATCCCCTTTGGTAGCGTTGAACCAAACTTCTGCCGAGTCTTTTCCAGCCAATTTCACCAAACGATGGGGAATTACCTCATTTCCTTTCTGAAGTTTCAAGGAAGCCTTAGCAATAGCGCCTTGAAAACCAACCAAAACACGTGATTTCTTAGTGTGCGAGGTCGAAGTAATGCGTAAATCCCGCTGAGGGCTGAACAATTCAAGTTGGTAAACAGTATCGTTGGGAATACGAACAAAATCGCGTTGGAAACCAATTTTTTCGGTTTGGGGATCAAAACGATTGTTTTTGTTGAGGTCTTTTATAGCAACTAATCGGTAGGTGCCTGATTTTAGGTTTTCCAAACGCACTACTTTGGCACTATCTAGTGAATTGGCAACATATTTGGGCGCTTTTTTAAACACGATCGAGTCGGTGTAATTGGCATCCACTTCATAGAGCATAACCGAAACAAAATTGTCGGTTTTCCGTTCGAGTGCATCTTTAATTTTTACCCCCAAACGCAAGGTGTCAATGGCGGGACCTGTAGAGAAGACAAAGCGAAATTGCTGGTACGGATTTCCTTCGTTATTGTCTTGAATGCTTTGTCCAAAATTGAAACTATACGTGGTATTGGGTTGTAAGGTGTCTTTGATTTTTACCGTAAGGATTTTACTCGGGTTTTGTGGAGTCACCTCAGGAGCTGTATTCATCGGAGGCGAAACGACCAATTGCTTATCCAAATCCTTGAGTTTAACGTATTCATCAAATTGCAGTTTTATGATATTGCCCGAAAATTGGGTGCTAAAATTCTTAGGAAAACTAGAGATCAATTGCGGTGCGAGCGAATCTTTTGGTCCTCCTGTAACATTCCCACGACGAGCACAAGAAGGCATCCAACCGAGGAGGGTGATAAGAAGAAGGATGAATACTACGTTTTTAAACATAAATGCCTGTAATTACATCGCAAAGTAACAATTATAATTGGGGAAGCGAAAATCTTTTTGAGGAGATTTAACGAATTTATTGACTCATCGCCATACAGACAATGCTAATTTTTGCGCCTGGAATTTTCAAAAGTTCACGGGCACAAGCCTCCAAGGTTGACCCTGTAGTAATGACATCGTCGACCAACAGAAAATGGTTGTGGTGAAAGCCTTCTGCATTACGAAGACCAAAAATTTCATGTACCACTTCCGATCGGCCTACAATCGATTTCTTCGTTTGCGTTTTGGAATACAATTGCCGCACGAGTAAGGTGCGAAGGCAGGGAATACCCAACCGCTCTGCCAGTGCATCAGCATAGGAATCCACCTGATTGAATCCCCTTTGCCGTTGTTTCCGTGGATGCAATGGAACTGGAATGATGAAATCGGGATATAGCGATGGAAAATTTCGTTGTAAAACCGCGCCATGCCAATGACCAATGGCTGTCCCTATAGTTTCTTGTCCTTTGTATTTTAGGTGGTGAATGAGTTCCTGCACAGCTCCTTTTTTGTGAAAATACAACAAGGCTCCCCCATAGACCAACGGGATGCGGCCATAGAATTTTCGAACGACTTCATTGTCCTTTTGCAGATGGTGCAGGGTTTGCGGCAGGTCATGCCGGCATCGGGTACAAATCACAAATTCTTGATGGAGTAAGAGCGCTTGACAGGAAGCGCACGTTTCAGGATAAAACAGGCGAATAAAATGCGATAACATAGGCTTATAATTAAAAAATAAAGATATAAAAAACACAGCAATCCTCATCGCTACAAGGCAGTTTTTTATATTTTTGCACCACTATGGCAAAACAAGAAGATATTTTCAAAAATGTAGTTTCGCATGCAAAAGAGTACGGATTCATCTTTCCGTCGAGCGAAATTTATGACGGATTAAGTGCCGTCTACGATTATGCACAAAACGGTGCTGAATTAAAGAAAAACATTCGCGAATATTGGTGGAAGGCAATGGTGCAAATGCACGAGAATATTGTGGGTATTGACGCGGCCATTTTAATGCATCCTACCACTTGGAAAGCTTCGGGGCACGTTGATGCGTTTAACGACCCTCTTATTGATAACAAAGATTCCAAAAAACGCTACCGCGCCGATGTTTTGCTGGAGGATTATTGCGAAAAATTACAGCAAAAAGCACAAAAAGAAATCGACAAAGCCCGCGAACGTTTTGGCGAATCCTTTGATGAACAACAATTTATCACAACGAATGGACGTGTCGTGGAGTATTTATCCAAAAAGAAATCCATTCTAGAACGCATGGCCAAGTCGTTGGATAGTGGCGATTTGGAAGATGTCAAAGCCTTGATTGAAGAACTGGAAATTGCCGATCCTGAAACAGGTTCAAAAAATTGGACCGAAGTACGTCAATTTAACTTGATGTTTGGAACCAAATTGGGCGCTTCTGCCGAAAATGCGATGGATTTGTATCTACGACCCGAAACGGCACAAGGAATTTTTGTCAACTTTTTAAATGTACAGAAAACAGGGCGCATGAAAGTCCCTTTTGGGATTGCGCAAACCGGAAAAGCGTTCCGTAATGAAATCGTTGCCCGACAATTTATTTTCCGTATGCGGGAATTTGAGCAAATGGAGATGCAATTCTTTGTGAAGCCAGGAGAAGAGATGAAGTGGTATGAATACTGGAAAGAAACCCGACTTAAATGGCACTTGTCGTTGGGATTGGGGGCAGAGAACTACCGTTTTCACGATCATGAAAAATTAGCGCATTACGCCAATGCAGCTGCCGATATCGAGTTTAATTTTCCTTTTGGCTTTAAAGAATTGGAAGGAATACATTCGCGCACCGATTTTGACCTGAAAGCACACGAGGAGTATTCGGGTAAAAAATTACAATATTTTGACACCGAAGAAAATAAAAACTATGTTCCTTATGTGGTGGAAACCTCGGTTGGTTTAGACCGTATGTTCTTGGCTGTATTTTCTAAAGCCTTGCAAGAGGAAACGCTAGAAGACGGCAGCACGCGAACAGTTTTGCGTTTGCCCAGCGTGTTAGCCCCAACCAAAGCAGCTGTATTGCCTTTGCTTAAAAAAGATGGATTGCCAGAGATTGCCCGTGCTATCATTGAGGATTTAAAATGGGATTTTAACGTAGCCTACGATGAAAAAGATGCCGTGGGTCGTCGTTACCGTCGTCAAGACGCTTTGGGCACCCCCTTCTGTATTACCGTAGATCACCAAACGCTAGAGGATCAAACCGTCACGCTTCGCCATCGCGATTCTATGGTGCAAGATCGTGTAGCTATCAGCGCACTTCGAGGAATTATTTTAGAAGAAGTATCCATGCGCAATTGGTTGATGCGAACGAAATAATAATGAAATCAAATAAAAAAGCGGCTCGTTTCTATGAATGAGCCGCTTTTTTTATGCCTCCTCCTCCCGAGGGAGTGTAATGTCAGTGAGCAGAAAGTCTTTCACCTTATCCCATGTTTTTATATTCAGGGAGTAGTATATGTTATTTCCTTTGGATTTCCCTTTAATCAGTTTCACGCGTTTCAATTCCGACAAGTGTTTGGAGACCGTAGATTGGGCTAATGGTAGTACTTCTAAGATTTCGCCACAGGATGAGGCAGGGGCTTGCATCAAAAACTGTAAAATTTTCAATCGTGCGGGATTTCCCATTGCCTTTAATATGTCGGCTAAATCGTTGATTTTAAATGAAAAACCCTGCGTTTTAGTGATTCCCATATCGCTAAGTATAAATTTAAAATTGCGGTTCGCGTTAAACGTTGCCCTAAAGGTAATGCAAATCGTTCAAACGAAAAAAAATCCGCTTTATTTTCATCCGTTAATTTGTTTATAAAGTTGTTTAAAAATAGTGTTTACAAGGCTTGAGGGATAGCTGTTATAATTTCTATATTCATATATGTAAAAATAGCCTTTTTTGTGAAGGGTATTTGAACGAAGTTTTGCAGATAAAAGAAGTTATTTCTTACAAATAAGACCCCTTTCGTCGACCTTTTTATCCGTTTGCCTATTTTTTAGGGTTGTGGTAACCGATGGTCGATTTCGGTTGTTTTTTGTAGCCCCATTCTTTTATTTTAGCCTTTGCGAGCCCCCGCAAACAGCGAAACATTTAGTTTTTTGATTGTCATAAACTTAACCGCAATTCCTTTTGGAATACACTAGTGCTTTGCTCAAAAAGTAAAGCTTTGAAGACCATTTCCTTTGTAGTATTGGACGATGATCCCCAACGGATGCAAAAAACTGCAGCCGTAGCGGGAGGATTTCCATTTATGGTCTTTTTAGGATCGGCAGGATCGGCAGATGAGGCTTTGGATTTGGTGCTAGACGTTCGTCCCGACGTCGTTTTTTTAGAAATTGAACCCGAAGAACCCGAAAATGAATTGTCTTTGGCGTTAATCAGTGAATGGTATCGGTATCTGATTCAAGTACCTCAAGTAATCGTTACCACCAAAAATGACACCCTTTGTTTGCAAGCCTTTAAGTACGGGGTTTTCGACTATTTTACGCATCCGGTAACGACGTCTGAACTCCGAAAAACCCTTTTGCGCTTGGAGAAAACCATGGGGTATACGCTCCGCCAACCTGCAGCTGTGCCGGTAATGCCTGTTGCTACACCGGTTGTACCATCGCATGCAGCGGCTCCTACCGTTACCATTACGGAAATAGTTCCCCCTATGGCGCTTGAAGAAGCTACCATTGAAGGCGATGAAGCAATTGAAAATGAGACTCTAGAAGCGACAGAAGTCCTTCCCGAAGAAACACCTGAAGAAGCCGATACCACCGAGGAACCATCAGTTACTGTGCCTGTAAATCCAACTACGGCAGTTCAAGTTAACACCCCTCAACCGCTGGTGATTTGCGTGAAATCATATGGCGATTATCGTTACATCGACGCCGATGAAATTTGTTATTTGCAAGCCGATAACAATTCGACCGACATACATTTGAATACGGGTGAAATGATTACCGCATTTAAGACCTTAAAGCATTTCGAAGGGGTATTGCAAGCGCCTTTTATTCGTATTCATAACAGTTATATTGTCAATACAAAGTATATTGGTCGAATTCATACAGGAAATTCGGTGTGTCACTTGAAAAATTCGACGGTAAAATTGCCGTTTTCTAAGTCTTACAAAGACAATATCGACCTCATAATCAATCAAATTGCTTCAGGAAACTATTTGGAGATTTAAGGAAGTTTTCTTTTTTTTGTAGCCTAAAATAGTAAACGCCATGACCATAAATGTACTCATTGTCGATGACCATAAATTAATTATTGAAGGGTATAAAACCATTTTTTCCAACAATCGCTTAGGGGCAGAAATCGTTGTTAGTGAGGCTACTACCGCCACACAAGCCGTAGAAATTTTGAAAGCATCCGCCTCCGAAAAGGCATACGATATCGTCATTTTGGATTACACGCTACCCGTTTGTGAAACGTATCATATTCAAAATGGTTTCGATCTGGTTCACTATGTTCGAACCTATCAACCGCTGGCCAAATTAATGATACTTACGTCCCACTCGGAAGCCCTTATTTTGTACCGTGTAATCATGGAGTCTCGGGCAGAAGCCATTATGATAAAAAGTGATTTTTCTTCCATGGAATTGTTGGACGCCTTTGAAAACGTATATCAAGGAGGTACCTGCTACACCAAAACGGTTGCCGCTTTAAAACAGCAATTAAATGCCGATTACAAGGTGCTGGACGGCATCAACCGACAAATGATTGCCATGCTGGCACAAGGGTTTAAAACACGTTATATCATGGATCAATTGGGACTCTCCAAAAGCGCCATTGACAAGCGAAAGGCCCTTATTCGGGAGTATTTTGCCATTGAAAAAGGGAATGATGAAACCATAGTGCAAATCGCACGGGAACGAGGATATATTTAAATTTTAACAAATTATACACTTTTTGCACACCTGAGATGGTCAATTGCCTTGGTATCTTTGTCTACGATTTGAGAATGAAAATGATGTTGTTGTTGGAATCAAATACTTTACGCCATGATAAAATACGTTCTAATTGGATTTTTTGCCTTAGTATTTAATGTACTTCCCGTTCGATCACAAGCCCCTTTAGACTCCGGGAAAATAGTAGTTCGGCTCGTTTTCATGACCGATACATTACAGTTACATTTTGATTCAAAAGCGATTTGGGCGCAAGCGTGTCACGATTTGGATTTTTCCATTGCTGACTTTCCGTGGTTCCTTACGCCCGAAACAGGTATCGTTCCCACGGTTCATGTTACGCTTTATGAATGGATCCCAAGATGGGCCTTCCCGTATACGATGTTTGGATTTTGGAAGCGCTACGGACCCATAGCTTGTGAACTGGAATGTATAACGCATGAAATCAATACGTTGTGGTACAGTGATAAAATTGCTTCACGTTAAATTTTAACAAAATGTACACTTTTAGTGTAACAATAGTTAAAAAATAGCCTTGTAATTTTACCATGTACAAGCACTTAAAATTGGGTTTCTGCCGATACTATGATAAATCCCCTCACTCGGAATTCACTGTTGTCACTTTCGTTAATTCTGTTGTATACGCCCGGATTCTTTATTTTTTCTACGCCTTTCCGAGTAGGGGATTTTTATTTATTTGTTAACTTGAGCGGATGAATCCGCTTTTTTTATATACTTATGCGATACGTTGTTTTGATTTTTTTGATTTTTATTTCTTGTAAAAATTCAAATATGAATTCTGATTTGAGTATTGAAAGTCAGAAATATATTGATAGTATATGTGTTCATTATGATAGAAAAGAACTAACAAACGAAAAGTTTAAGAGACTTTTATATGGAAATTTATATGATTTAAGAAAATGTAATGATTCTGTTTCAAGATATTACTTGAATAGAATTGCAGCATTATCGGTTACACATAATTTACAATCTAGCAATTATCTTGTAAGTAAATTGAGTACTCTGAGCTTGAGATATGGTGACACTCTAAATTATGCGAGAAGTTTGAGATTGAAAGGATCAATTCTATTAAGTAAAGGTGAAAAGTTGGAAGCATTGAAGTTTCATGAAAAGTCATTAAAAATATTTGAGTTTATTAATAGTGAAATTGATTTAGTTAGAAATTATACAAATATTGGTTTGGATTTGTATTATTCAGACGACTATACTGGGGCAGAATATTTCTTAATCAAAGCTTTAAAAAAATTAAAGAATAGAGATTATAATTTAAGATTTAAGATAATCACTAATTTAATTTTAACATATAATGGTAGTAGCCAACCAAATAAAGCAATAAAGTTAATTAAAAATGAAATTTCACAATTTAAACATGTAAGAAACAGTATTGATTGGATTATTCTAAAGTCTGAATTAGCCTATGCATATGAAGAAAAGAATGATTTTTTAAAATGTTATAAAACATTAGCTGATATAAAAAGTTGTTCTAGTTTTAATATGTTAAATACATTACAAAGAGCAGAGGTAAACAGACGCTTTTTAAGGGTGTTGAGAAAATTAAATAATGGTGTTTCTTATGAGAAAGAGTACGAAGAAATGGAGAAACAGTTCGATAGCGAATTTGAAGTAGGAATGAAATCTTCTCTATTAGTAGATTATATATACCATTTGCATGAATTAAAAAAAAATGACAAATTACTTTTAAAAGCAAAAGAGACGTATAAAATATCGATTGAGTCAAACTACATATTTAATTCATTAAATTCTCTTATTCTATTGTCTAAAGTAGACTCAAAGAATGCTTCAATATATTTTCAAAAATATGATTCAATTAACGATCTTTTGTTTAATTCGAAAAGGGCAACCTTCTCTAAAATTCTTTTAGACACAAATAATCTTGAAAAAGCAAAATTAAAGGCTGAGAGAGATAGGCAGTTAGTCATAATTTGGATTTTAATTATACTATTGATTTCAATTGTAATTTTTATCTTTTACTATAAACGGTTATCAAAGCTACGAAGCGAAATAAGCAAAAAAAATCAAAAAAGTAATGCGCGTATTGAAGAGCTGTTGGTCAAAAATCAAGAAATCGAAGCCCAAACCCGCAAGCATCTGCTGCGAAGCATTGCCATGGAAATTCACGACAATGTGCTCAACCGCTTAGCCAGTACCCGGTACCAGCTTTTTAAATTGCATTTCAAGCAAGACAAGCAAACGCTGCAAGAAGCCATGGAAGGTATCGATCATATACAACAGGTGGAAAACGAATTACGTTTATTAACCCATAACCTTACCAACGAAAGCCAATCGGCGACCATTTCTTTACTATCCATGATTCAAGAGTTGATCGATATCCATCATGAGGTATACGATCAAGAAGTAGAGTTTACCGTATCCCAATGGGATTGGGAACTGTTGCCCAATGAAACCAAAATCAATTGTTTGCGTATCGTACAAGAAGCCTTACTCAACATTACCAAACATGCCAAAGCGACCCGAATATCGATTCAATTTATTCACGATACCCATCATTTGCGATTCCGAATTTCCGACAACGGGAAGGGTATGGAAGCCGTAAAAACAATAAAGGGCATAGGCTTAAAAAATCTGGAAGAACGCGCTCAAATGATGGCCGCTAAAATTGAAGTTTATTCGACTCCTGCCGAGGGTACAACCTTGCAAATCACACTACCCATTTAATTTAAAAAACTAATAATCAACAATTTAAGCTAAAAAATAGCCTTTTTTTCTTCTGTTTTTTAAAATTCGTGCATTCACCCAAATTTGACCTACATTCACTCACAAACAGCCATCATTCACTATATACAAGCGTGAGGATATCAATTACCTCATGATGCTCTAGTAGTTTTACATCGTGAAAGCCCCAAATGTATTGGCTTTACAAAACAAAAAAGTCTAACAAAAACTATTAAAGCATACGAATATGAAAAAGTCAGCAATTATTTCAGCATTATTTATGATGATGTTGGTTTTAACTTCTTTTAGTACTCCAACTGAAATTGGAGGAGGTAAAAATTCCAAAGGTGGTTTAGAGTTTCAAATAGGTGGAGGCAAAAACTCCAAGGGAGGTTTAGAAATTGGAGGGGGAAAAAATTCTAAAGGTGGTTTGGAATTTGAAATTGGAGGAGGAAAGAACTCCAAAGGTGGTTTAGAATAGTTGAATACATTTAATTTTATAAAAAAACCGTTACCAATTGGTAGCGGTTTTTTATTTTTGTTTAAAATGGTTTAAGTTGAAGCTAATACTTTGTATATTTATTTCTTTCTTCATTATCTCTTGTTCTAAGAATAAGAATACAGATAAGAATTTCCAAAGAAATGACAGTGTAACATATTATTTGAATTTATCAAATACTAAAAGTTTAACTAGTAATCGAAAATTCAAATATTTATCTAAAGCATTTATTGTACTAAAAAATAGTTCAGAGAATTCGAAAATTGTAAGGAATCAAATAGCAGATATTACATTTGAGTTTTATAGACTAAAAAAACTTGATGAATTTTATGATGGTTCAAGTATTTTGTTGTCAAAGTCAATACAAGGTAGAGACAGTTTGAATCTGGGTAAAGCATACAGATGTAAAGCAACATATTTCAAAGATGTAAAAAGATTAGATAGCTCTTTAATTTATTTTTTAAAAGCTGAAAAAGTATACAACACTTTAAATGAACCTTTAGTTCTAGGAAATATCTTATTTAATAAAGGAATTGTACAATTTGATGGCGGAGATTTTCTCGGAGCAGAATTGTCTTTAACAAGTGCTTATGAAATTTTCAAGGATTCCGACAAGAAAGATAAATTATACGGTGTTTTAAATCAACTAGGATTAACTTTTAATGAGTTGAATGAATACGATAAAGCTATTTTTTATCAAAAGAAAGCTTTAGAATTAGTGCAGAAGTATAATCTAGTTACCTCTTTTAATGAGGATATTGTTTCATACAATAATTTAGGTTACCTATATAATAAGATTGGGAAATATGAAGATGCTATCTATTATTTGGAGCTAGGGTTAAAAAATAAAAATATTATTAATACTGATCCAGACTTGTATTCATTATTAATTGATAATCTTGCATACTCTAGGTTAAAATCATCCAGCTTCAAAGGATTGCCGGGTTTGTTTTTTGATTCTTTAAAAATTAGATTAAAATTAAAAAATTCTACAGGAATAGTTACCAGTTATATTAATTTGTCACAGTATTATAAATTAAAAAGGGACTATTTAAAGTCAATTTATTATAGTGAAAAAGCTATTGAAGAAGCAAGAAAGTCAAAGATTCCAATAAATCTTATTCAAGCTTTAAAGCAAGCATCCGTTGTTAATGAAAAGCTAGCATATAAATACTCAAAAGAATTTATAAAAATTAGTGATAGTCTACAATTAGTTGAACGTAATTCTCGGGATCGATTTACTAAAATTCAATTAGAGACTAACGAAATCCTCCAACAAAAAGACTCCCTCGAGAAAAAAAACCGAAATATCCTCAACTATTTTATAGGAACGATTGCCGTTGGCGGACTGTTGTTTTTTATGCGGGCGCAACGAGCGAAGAGTCGTGAATTATTGCTGCGGCAAGCACAACAACGCGCCAATGAAGATATTTACCGCTTGATTATTTCGCAGCAAAACAAACTTGAAGAAGGACGTGTGCTCGAGAAAAACCGCATCGCCAAAGAACTCCACGACGGGGTACTCGGACGCCTCTTTGGATTGCGCCTTAACCTCGACGGCCTCAATCACCGCAACGATGAAGATGCTATTCATGAACGTATTCGCTGCCTTGAAGAACTCAAGAATATCGAACAAGACCTGCGGGAAATCTCCCATGAGCTGAGCCGAGAAAAATATGTACTCGTCAATAACTTTGTCGCCATCGTCAACAACCTTCTCGACGAACAAGCCAAAATCAATCCGGCGAAACTCAATGCCGTCATCGGAGAAAACATCGATTGGGATCAACTCAACAACACCACCAAAATCAACCTCTACCGGATTTTGCAAGAGAGTTTGCAAAACATCAACAAATACGCCAATGCCAAAACCATTAAGGTTGAATTTCGTAAAGATAAAAAAGGTAATTTAGTGCTCAACATTACCGACGACGGTGATGGATTTGAAGTCGATAAAAAAAGTAAAGGCATCGGACTGAAAAATATAGTGACACGAACCCATGAAAGTAACGGAATTATTGAAATTAAATCGGCACCCGGAAAAGGAACCCGCATCAGTATTACCGTGCCTCTTGAACATAAAAGTATTAAAAATTAACCCCAATTTCCTGCACAGATGTCCCAAAAAGTCAATATTCTTATCGTAGACGATCACCCTTTTATCATTCAAGGATATAAAAATGTGATTAATCTTTTTCCCGATAAATCAATAACGTTTCAGTTTTTTGAAGCCACCGATTGCCGCTCAGGCTACGACATTATTATGCAAGCCAATGAACCCTATGATATTGCGTTTCTCGATGTAAGTATGCCCGAATATGAAGAGAAAAATATCCATACCGGAGAAGATTTGGCCAAACTATTAAATGCCGAAATGCCCCAGTGCAAAGTGGCGTTGCTCACCATGCATTCAGAATCCCTTAAGGTACAATCCATTATCGATGAAATCAATCCCTTAGGGTTGGTCATCAAAAACGACCTTACCTTTGACAATATGATTTTGGCTTTGACCACCATTTTGAAAGGGGAAACGTATTACAGCGATTCGGTGATTAAATTCCTAAACAACCAACAAAAAGAAAAAGTATATGTCGATGTCATTGACCGCCAAATTCTGCATTATCTCAGCAAAGGCATCAACTACGACGACATTCCGTTATATATCTCTATCTCATCTAGTTCGGTGAAAACCCGTAAAGAAAACATGAAAGAATTACTCAATATTGCGGGAAGTGACGATGAAACCTTAGTAGCCATCGCCAAAGACCGCGGCATGTTACTCTAGAGTTTTGGTTTCGTCAAGGGCATTCCAACCCCGGGCTTTCAACGCAATTTTGGTCTGGGCTCGGGTCACCAAATGCATGCCTTCCTGCGCGGCAGTCATGTGTCCGATGACCGTTAAGTTCGGATTCCCTTTGATTTTATCAAAATCAGCGAGGTTGATCGTAAATAACAACTCGTAATCTTCACCGCCGTTGATGGCTAAGGTTGTGCTGTCGATATTAAATTCTTCACAAGTGCTGATAAACTGCGGGTCAAGCGGCAATTTATCTTCAAATAAGTTACATCCCGTTCCGCTATTTTTACACAAATGAATGAGCTCCGACGAAAGTCCGTCCGAAATGTCAATCATCGAGGTGGGTTGCACCTCCAATTGCGCCAACAAGCCCTTGATATCGGTGCGCGCTTCGGGTTTTAACTGCCGTTCAATCAAATACGTATAGTTGTCTAAGTCGGGTTGGTTGTTGGGATTCACTTGAAAAACTTGCTTCTCGCGTTCCAGGACTTGCAACCCTAAATAGGCTGCACCCAAGTCGCCCGTTACCACAATCAAGTCGTTTTCTTGAGCACCGCTGCGGTACACCAACTCGTGCTCTTGCGCCACACCCAAGGCAGTGATCGAAAGAATCAACCCTTTTTGCGATGAGGTAGTATCGCCGCCAATAATGTCAACGTTGTAGGTTTTGGCCGCCAAGCGAATTCCCTCGTACAATTCCTCCAACGCTTCCACAGGAAACCGATTGGAAACGGCAAGGGATACTGTAATTTGGGTTGGCGTCGCGTTCATCGCACACACATCCGACAAATTGACGACCACCGCTTTATAGCCCAAATGTTTCAACGGCATGTACGACAAATCAAAATGAACACCCTCCACAAGTAAATCGGTAGTCACTACAGTTTGGGTGTTTTCAAAACGTAAAACCGCGGCATCATCGCCAATTCCTTTGCGCGTCGAAGGCTGGCTAACCTCAATATTTTGTGTCAAGTGAGCGATTAAACCAAATTCGCCAAATTGCGATAAGGGAGTTCGTTGTGGGGATTTGTCTTCCAGCATGATTCGTACCATTTTAGGGGGTAAAGGTACGATAAGCCCGTTCGATTTCCAAGTTGAAATCACAGGGATAACGCGTTGTGAAAACAACTCATGTATACAGCCCCGATCGCAGCGGCATCCTCTGGTGCTTCCTTGGTAAAGGAGCGCCAGAGATATAGCGGAGAGCGGGAGGAAGCGACCTTTTGCGCACGGGCTCGTTGCTGCCCATAAAAAAAGTCCGGCGAAAACCGAACTTCATTTATAATTTATAATTTAAAATTTAGAATAGTTGAACATTAGTCGTTCAACTTCAACACCGCCATAAACGCCGACTGTGGAATTTCGACATTCCCTACCTGGCGCATACGTTTTTTACCGGCTTTTTGTTTTTCCAACAATTTACGTTTACGCGAAATATCTCCACCGTAACATTTGGCCGTTACGTCTTTACGCAAGGCTTTGATGGTTTCACGGGCGATGATTTTTGCGCCAATCGCGGCTTGAATCGGAATATCAAATTGTTGTCTTGGGATCAATTCGCGCAATTTCTCGCACATTTTCTTCCCAATATGGTAGGCGTTATCTTCGTGAATCAAGGCCGACAAAGCATCGACAGAATTGGCATTCAACAGCACATCCAGTCGCACCAACTTCGACGTACGCATCCCAATCGGGTGGTAGTCAAACGACGCATATCCTTTGGAAACCGTTTTCAAGCGGTCGTAAAAGTCAAATACAATCTCCGCCAGCGGCATGTCGAAATTCAATTCCACACGCTCGGTAGTCAAATAGGTTTGATTCGTAATAATGCCGCGTTTTTCAATACACAAACTCATCACGTTGCCTACGAAATCCGACTTGGTGATGATCGTTGCTTTGATATAGGGTTCTTCTACACGGTCCAATTTTGACGGCTCGGGCAAGTCCGACGGGTTGTTCACAATAATCGGCGTTTCGGGCTCTTTTTTGGTATAGGCCAAATACGATACGTTGGGTACCGTGGTAATCACCGTCATGTTGAATTCGCGTTCC
The DNA here is from genome assembly GCF_900129405.1 of Flavobacterium fontis. Lineage (GTDB taxonomy): Bacteria > Bacteroidota > Bacteroidia > Flavobacteriales > Flavobacteriaceae > Flavobacterium > Flavobacterium fontis. The sequence continues at coordinate 133,997 of NZ_FQVQ01000003.1, forward strand.
AAACGTTCCTGGATGATTTCTAAGTGTAACATGCCCAAGAAACCGCAACGGAAACCGAAGCCCAAAGCGGCCGAACTCTCGGGGGCAAACACCAGCGAGGCATCGTTCAACTGCAATTTTTCCATGGAAGCCCGCAAATCCTCGTAATCCTCGGTGTCCACTGGATAAATTCCCGCAAAAACCATCGGTTTTACATCTTCAAAGCCTTGAATCATTTGCGTAGTTGGCGTTTTGGCGTCGGTAATCGTGTCGCCCACTTTCACGTCTTTCGCTTCTTTAATTCCCGAAATCAAATAGCCTACGTCGCCGCATCCAATTACGTCTTTGGGAACTTGGTTCAATTTTAAAGTACCCACTTCATCGGCATAATATTCGTTGCCCGTCGACATGAATTTGATTTTCTGCCCTTTGCGGATTTCGCCGTTTTTCACTCGGAAAATAACTTCGATCCCACGAAACGGATTGTATACCGAGTCAAAAATCAAGGCTTGCAACGGTTCGTCTTTGTCGCCCTTGGGCGCCGGAATGCGCTCGACAATGGCTTCCAAAATTTTATCGACGCCAAAGCCTGTTTTTCCAGAGGCATGGATGATATCCTCCAATTTACAGCCGAGCAAGTCCACAATGTCATCGCTCACTTCTTCAGGATTGGCACTGGGTAAGTCTACTTTATTGAGTACAGGAATAATTTCAAGGTCGTTTTCCAAGGCCAAATACAGGTTCGAAATCGTCTGTGCCTGAATGCTTTGTGCCGCATCTACAATCAACAACGCGCCTTCACAAGCCGCAATCGAACGCGAAACCTCATACGAGAAGTCTACGTGACCGGGCGTGTCGATCAAATTCAAAATGTATTTTTCTCCTTTATAGGTATACTCCATCTGGATCGCGTGACTCTTAATAGTAATCCCGCGTTCCCGCTCCAAATCCATATTGTCCAAAAGCTGCGCCTGCGCTTCGCGTGCCGTTACCGTTTGCGTCGAGTCCAATAAGCGATCGGCCAGCGTACTTTTTCCGTGGTCAATGTGAGCAATAATGCAAAAATTCCGAATGTTCTTCATCGTCAATAGTCCTTTTTTGGCGCTAATTATTAAAATTTAAAATTTATAATTCAAAATTTAAAATAATAATAAGTAGGGGCGCTCTCGTCGTTCCTCCTCACCGGGCTTTCCGCAGTACACGCCTGCCTCTCGGCTACGGCGGGGTACTTTGCTTCAATCCCTAGCGCAACATCGTGCAAATATAGTTTAAAGTTTACAATTTTGTGGGCCTCACTCGGGAATAGAAGCGTTTGTTTTTGTGTATTTTTTCATCTTTATGATTGATTAACAAATGTTTAGCACTAGGAATAATTGCTTTTCCTTTGGTTTTCATAAGATTAATTCCCTAATAGTACTATTTTTGCACTCAGAAAAAACAGCTGTATGCCCAAAATTGGTCCTATCGAACTCCCGGATTTCCCGTTGTTACTCGCTCCTATGGAAGATGTGAGTGACCCGCCATTTCGTCGCTTGTGTAAAATGCACGGCGCCGATTTGATGTATTCGGAGTTTATTTCCTCCGAAGGCTTGATTCGTGATGCCATCAAGAGTCGGATGAAACTGGATATTTTTGATTACGAGCGGCCGGTAGGGATTCAAATTTTTGGAGGCGATGAAGAGGCCATGGCCATGAGTGCCAAAATTGTTGAAGCCGTGGAGCCCGATTTATTGGACATCAATTTTGGTTGTCCTGTGAAAAAAGTTGTCTGCAAAGGTGCCGGCGCTGGGGTATTAAAGGATGTCGATTTGATGGTGCGGTTAACCAAAGCGGTCGTCAAAAGCACCCATTTGCCCGTAACCGTCAAAACCCGTTTGGGTTGGGATGAGAGTTCGATCAACATCGATGAGGTGGCCGAACGGTTGCAGGATGTTGGCATTCAAGCCTTGACCATTCACGGACGCACACGCGCCCAAATGTATAAGGGTCATTCCGACTGGACACACATCGCACGGGTCAAAAACAACCCGCGTATTCATATTCCGATATTCGGAAATGGCGATATTGATTCTCCCGAGAAAGCTTTAGAATATAAAAACAAATTTGGATTGGACGGTATCATGATTGGTCGTGCTGCTATTGGCTATCCTTGGATTTTTAACGAAATCAAACATTTTTTTCAAACCGGGCAACACCTGCCGGTTCCCACACTAGTTGATCGGGTAGAAGCCGCACGTAACCACCTGCTTTGGTCCATGGAATGGAAAGGAGAACGCTTGGGTATTGTAGAAATGCGCCGTCATTATACCAATTATTTCAAAGGCATTCCCAATTTTAAAGAATACAAAAATCGCTTAGTCACCACCGATGATCGCGAAGCCTTACTTGGGGTTTTTGAAGAGATTATTGAGTCGTTTTCTGGCGTAGTATTTTAATCCAACATTTTCTCGGAAACGCGACTGCTGGCAATACCACTCGAAATCATTCCCAAAACGATAACAGTAAGCCATACTAAAGCCAAATTTTCCCAGTGAAATTCGATGGGATAGGCCAAGGTTTCGGTAATCATAATGAGTTGGTAGTGCTGTTGCATCACCACCAATACCGATCCGAGGATGAGGCCCACCATTCCCCCGAAAACACTCAAAAGTGTTCCTTGTAAAAAGAAAATTCTTCGCAATTGAGGTAAGGTTACGCCCAAACTGAACAAGGTTTTTAAATTGTTTTTCTTGTCCAAAATCATCATGATTAAGGCGCCTGCCAAACTAAAAAGTGCCATGATGATGACAAGGGTAAAGATTAGGTACACCGCAACATTCTCCGAGTTCAACATTTTGTATAATGTTTCATTGAGTTGTGCCCGGTTTTTGACCGTAGTGTTTGGAATATATTTTTCGAGTGCAGCAATTACTTGTGCTTCCGAGGCGTTGGGTTGCAGTCGAATTTCGAGGTTGGTAATTTCATGAGGTTTTAATTGCACCACAGCCTGTGCCAACTGTAAGTCGGCAAACACATAACGGTTGTCCATTTCTTCATTAATGGCATAAATCCCAACCGGATAAATACGTTCTATAATAAAGGAGTCCTCGGGATTTAATCCCAAATCGCCACGACCGGGTTTGGGCGCATATACTTCAAAGGCATTTTGGTAATCGAGGAGTCCTAGCGAGAGTTTTTCCGAGAGTCCATATCCAATCACCACTTGATAGGTATTGGGTTCGAGCCACTGCCCGTTAAATAATTTTTCGGGTGTTTTTGAAACGCGGCCAAATTGTGCATCGACGCCTTTGAGAAAAGAAAATTGTGTTTTTCCATCAAACAAAAACATCACGCGTTTTTCGACAACCTGGCTAAAATGCCCTACGCCTTCAATGGTTTTTATTTTTTGAGCTTGCGCTGGCGTGAAGGTAAAATGAGTGCCCGATTTCGGAAAGACTTTTAGATCAGGATCCAAATCATTGGAAAAAGAAAGGCTAAAGGTGCGTAGGCCACTAAAAACAGATAGCACCACAAACAAGGCCATCGCGCCCACGATCACACTCAAGGAAGCAATACCCGTAATGATATTGATGGCGGTGTTTTTACTGCGTGAAAACAAATACCGACGGGCGATGTAGAGCGAAAGGTTCACTTACGATTTTTTGCGTTTGGCTAAAAGGTCGCGGTTTTCAATAGGATTTTCCTCACCCGCTAGAGCGCGGTCAATTTTTTCGATGTATTCCAAGGAGTCATCGATGTAAAAAAGCAAGTTGGGCACTTTGCGCAATTGCAACTTTACCCGTTGTGATAAATCGTGTTTAATCAAAGGAGTGTTGGAACGAATTGCCTCCAGAATTTCAGGGCCTTTTTCGGCGGGAAAAATGCTAAGAAAAACTTTTGCAATAGACAAGTCCGTGGTAACATTGACTTTGGAAACCGATATAATCAAATTGGCGATACCATTTTTACGAACTTCGCCTTGCAAAATATCGACCAAGTCTTTTTGCAATACGCTTCCTATTTTTTTCTGTCTATTCGATTCCATGCGACAAAAATACAATATTAATCGGAATTTGCTTTCTGACTTCTACGACAAAAATACGGCTACCTTTTAGCGTTTTAATATCTTTGTAGGAAAGAAATAAAAATGCAAAAAATAGAACACATCGGAATTGCTGTAAAATCACTCGAAGCTTCCAACCCACTTTTTGAAGCCTTGCTGGGCGTACCTTGTTATAAAGAGGAGGAAGTCAGTAGTGAAGGCGTAAAAACTTCTTTTTTCAAGAACGGTCCCAACAAAATTGAACTCTTAGAAGCGACCCGCCCCGACAGTCCTATAGCCAAGTTTATCGAGAAAAAAGGAGAGGGAATTCATCATATTGCTTTTGATGTGGCCGATATAGAAGCCGAAATGAAACGGTTAACTGCTGCTGGATTTATATTGCTCAACGAGCAGCCCAAGCGCGGTGCCGATAATAAATTAGTGGTTTTTCTTCATCCCAAATCGACCAATGGTGTTTTGATCGAGTTGTGTCAAGACGCAGGGGAATCGTAACTCCAAAAAAGTATTGCAAGAAACTAGAATTAATAGTAATATTGCATCGCTGAAAGCTTGACGGTAGATACTATTTTTATGTGCTAGCTAGCATTCAGTTTATAGGTCCTATAGCTCAGTTGGTTAGAGCACCTGACTCATAATCAGGTGGTCCTTGGTTCGAGCCCAAGTGGGACCACATTAAAGCCTTGCTCAAGTATGCAAGGCTTTTTTTATGCGTTTTGGTCGAGCTTTGAAGTCTCGGAATTACCTCGAGCAGCATGAATCGGGCAAAGCAAATTAGTTTTTCTTTCCTGTTATTTAATTTTTTGGAGAAGTCGACACCTTGTTTTCGCTTTGTGGATATCAAACGATAGGGATGTAGTATTTCACGAGTACGCACGAATTTATAGATTTCCTGACGTAATTATGGAATCGTTTTTTGCATTTTTTGGTGTTTGACCCATTTTATCTTTTCGTTGTCGATATTTTTTGTGGCAGTCTATCTTTTCATTTTTTTGTGGAAGAGAAACCAAAACACTTTTTTTTTCGTTAATACCAATGAAGCGATAGAAAGGTTACGATATTGTGAAATGTTTTGCAACTCGCTCAAAATATGAAGTAAAAAATTTTGACAAAGCGTTTTTTTTTATACTTTTACGCCCTATGAAAATCGACCCAACGAAAGTAATTTTAATCACTCTAGCGATTTTGTGTGGTCCTATGACCTTTGCAGCACCAAATCCGCCGGCCCCAATTCCACCTCCACCTCCAGGGCTTCCTGTGGATGAAGGTTTGGTTTTTTTGGCCCTTTCGTCTATGGTTTATGTAGGATACAAGTTAACCCGATATAAAAAAGCTTCAAGATAATTCCTGAAGCTTTTCTTTTTTTATTCTAGTACTATTTCGGATTATTTTCCGATTTCGTAGAGTCGAGCTACATATTTTCCAATCACATCAAACTCCAAATTGACAGGAGTGCCTATAGCAAAGGTATGAAAATTCGTATGTTCATACGTGTAAGGGATGATGGCTACACTAAAAGCATTTTTTTGCGAATCTACAACGGTCAAACTGGTGCCGTTTACCGTAATCGATCCTTTTTCGATGGTAACATTGTTGGTTTGTGCGTCATATTCAAACGTAAAATACCAACTCCCTTCGGCTTCGCGAATGGCAACACAAGTTCCTATTTGATCTACATGTCCCTGCACAATATGTCCGTCCAAACGATCGCCCAATTTCATGGCACGTTCTAAGTTCAATTTATCCCCAACATTCCATTGCCCTACATTGGTTTTTAGCAGCGTTTCTTTAATGGCTGTTACGGTATATTGATGACCTTCGATAGCCACGACGGTTAAACATACCCCGTTGTGGGCTACACTTTGGTCAATTTTTAGTTCCGATGTAAGTTCGGAAACTACGGTAATATGCAGGTTTTCTTGCTCTTTAACGAGTGCGGTTATGGTTCCTAGGGTTTCTATAATGCCTGTAAACATTTGTCGTTTTTATTTTCTAAATTTGCCCTTCAAAAGTACGCATTTAAATCGACTTCATTTACCCATGAAAAAAGCGGAGAATATTATAGTAGGAATTGCTGTTGGAGATCTTAACGGGATAGGTTGTGAAGTGATTTTAAAAACCTTTGAAGATACACGTATGTTGGAGTTGTGTACGCCCGTATTGTTTGCCAATGTAAAAGTGATTTCTTTTATAAAAAAAAGCATGCAATCGGAATTACCGCTCCATGGTATTGACCGTTTGGATCAATTGATTGTTGGAAAAGTGAATGTGCTTAATGTGTGGAAGGAATCGGTGGATATTCAGTTTGGACAATTGAACGATCAGGTAGGAAGTTATGCTATTAAATCGTTTGTCGCTGCTACGGAAGCGTTAAAAAACGACGCTATAGATGCCTTGGTGACAGCGCCTATTAATAAGTATTCGATTCAATCAGAGGGTTTTTCATTTCCGGGACACACCGACTATCTCGACCAACAATTAGAAGGCAATGCCTTAATGTTGATGGTTCACGACCGATTGCGAGTAGGATTATTGACCGATCATGTTCCTGTCAATGAGGTTTCGCAGCACGTTACACGTGAGCGGGTACAACAAAAAATCCGAACGGTATATGAAACGTTGAAACAAGATTTTCGAATCAATCGTCCTAAAATCGCGGTTCTTGGATTGAATCCACATGCCGGCGACAATGGCGTTATTGGCAAAGAAGATCAAGAAATTTTAAAGCCCGAAATACAAAAATTGTTTGATCAAGGTATTTTGGTGTTTGGACCCTATTCAGCCGACGGATTCTTTGGTTCGGGACAGCATGAAAAGTTTGATGCCGTTATCGCCTCCTATCACGACCAAGGATTAATTCCGTTTAAAACGCTTTCTTTTGGATCGGGAGTAAATTATACAGCGGGCTTGCACAAAATTCGCACCTCCCCCGACCATGGAACCGCATTTGAAATTGCGGGGAAAAATCAAGCGGATGCCACTTCTTTCAAAGAAGCAGTCTACCTTGCTCTTGATATTTATAAGGCACGCCATGAATACAAAGAATGGTCAAAGAATCCCTTAAAAATCAAAGAAAAACAGTTGGAATCAAAAAAAGGGCATTAAGGCTTTTGAATTTGATATAAATTTATATCTTTGCACTCCCAAAGTTGAGGCTTGCAGTTAGGCAAATTGGTGAAACGATGAAAGTTACAAATGAATTTTTAATTCCTTTTACAGGATTAAAATTGGGAAAACACCAATTTGACTATCAAATTAGCCAAAAGTTCTTTGAGTCGTATGCGTATTGCGATTTTGAAAATTGTGCGGTAGACGTAAAAGTGGTTTTAGACAAAAAATCAACCTTTATGGAATTGTCACTCAAACACAAAGGAACTGTTTTTGTTCCTTGCGATGTCACAGGTGAGCAATTCGATTTACCCGTTAAAGGTGCCATCAAAGTGGTGGTTAAGTTTGGAGACGAATTTAACAATGAAAATGAGGAGCTTCTCATTTTACCCCACGGTGAACACCAAATTGATATTACGCAATATGTTTATGAGTTGATTGTGTTGTCGGTTCCCCAAAAAAGGGTACATCCCCGCGTAAAAGACGGATCACTCAAAAACGAAGCCCTAGAAAAACTGTCTGTTACTTCGGTGAAAACCCAAGAAACAACACCAAAAGAAGAAAATATAGATCCCCGTTGGGATAAATTAAAACAACTATTAACGGATAAATAATATAAAAAATGGCACATCCTAAGAGAAGACAATCTGCGTCAAGAAGAGACAAAAGAAGAACGCACTACAAGGCTACTGCTGCGACTATCGCTACTTGCCCTGTAACTGGTGAGGCTCACTTGTATCACAGAGCGTACTGGCATGAAGGTAAAATGTATTACAGAGGTCAAGTAGTTATTGATAAATCAGTAGCTGAGGCTTAATATATACGGTAAAAAATCCCTCAAACTCTCACTATGTGGGAGTTTTTTGTTTTTTACACCTTAAAAAGTATAACTCAATTATTTTTTGTAATTTCCACCCTCTGAAATGACATGCTTTTCAGAGCGCTATTAAACCAAACTATGAGTACAATTACAGCCGCTATTACAGCCGTAGGCGCTTATGTCCCTGATTTTGTTTTGTCCAATGAAGTACTGGAGCAAATGGTAGATACCAATGATGAATGGATTACTACCCGCACCGGAATCAAAGAGCGCCGTTTGTTAAAAGAATCGGGAAAAGGCACTTCTTTTTTAGCGATCAAAGCGGCTCAAAATCTTCTAGAAAAGAATAATATCGACCCCTTAGAAATTGATTTAATCATCATGGCCACGGCTACACCCGATATGCCCGTTGCTTCAACCGGAGTATATGTAGCTTCACAAATTGGTGCGGTTAATGCTTTTGCGTTTGACTTGTCTGCTGCATGTTCTAGTTTTTTGTATGGAATGTCAACGGCTGCCGCTTACATTCAATCGGGGCGTTATAAAAAAGTGTTGTTAATTGGAGCCGATAAAATGTCATCCATCATCGACTATACTGATCGAGCTACGTGTATCATTTTTGGTGATGGAGCTGGTGCCGTTTTGTTTGAACCCAATTCAGAAGGCTTAGGATTACAAGATGAGTTCTTGCGCTCGGATGGAATCGGTCGAGAGTATTTAAAGATTGACGCCGGAGGTTCGATACTTCCAGCCTCTAAAGATACCGTGGAAAACGGACAGCATTTTGTTTTTCAAGATGGGAAAACAGTTTTCAAATACGCCGTTTCAGGAATGGCTGATGTGAGTGAAAAAATCATGCAACGCAATAACTTAACCCATGATGATATTAATTGGTTGGTAGCCCATCAAGCCAACCGCCGTATTATTGATGCAACGGCACAACGCATGGGATTGGATGAATCCAAAGTATTGATAAATATTCAACGCTATGGAAATACAACTTCGGCTACCTTACCCTTGTTGTTGAGTGATTTTGAAAATCAATTAAAAAAAGGTGATAATCTAATTTTTGCTGCATTTGGGGGTGGGTTCACTTGGGGAGCCATTTACCTAAAATGGGCGTATAACAAACAATAAACGATAACTAAAACGAAAGAACTATGGATTTAAAAGAGATTCAAAATCTGATCAAATTCGTATCCAACTCGGGTGTTGCTGAGGTAAAATTGGAGACTGGCGATGTAAAAATTACCATCCGCACCACTTTGGAAGGAAATACTCCTGATATTACGTATGTACAATCCGCACCGGTGGCTCCTGTGATTTCGCAAGTAGCGGCTCCTGCTCCAGCAGCTCCAGCAGCTCCAGCTACACCTGCCGCACCTGCCGCTGACGATGCAAAATATATCACCATCAAGTCGCCCATGATTGGTACTTTTTACCGCAAACCCGCGCCCGACAAATCTCCGTTTGTTGAAGTAGGTTCATCAATCGGTAAAGGGGATGTATTGTGTGTGGTAGAAGCCATGAAATTGTTCAATGAAATTGAATCGGAAGTATCGGGTAAAATCGTCAAAATATTAGTAGACGATATGTCTCCCGTTGAATTTGATCAACCGCTATTCTTGGTCGATCCGTCTTAATTTGTAGTGACTTCCACAGGATAAGGACTTTTTTTCTGTGTTGGAAGTCTAGGTTTAATTTAAATTGAAACAGGATGTTCAAGAAAATATTAATCGCCAATAGAGGCGAAATCGCTTTGCGTGTGATTCGCACCTGTCGTGAGATGGGGATAAAAACCGTTGCAGTGTATTCTACTGCGGATGCTGAAAGTTTACACGTAAAATTTGCCGATGAAGCGGTTTGTATCGGACCTGCGCCGAGTAACTTATCGTATTTGAAAATGTCCAACATTATCGCAGCTGCTGAAATTACCAATGCCGATGCGATTCACCCAGGATATGGTTTCCTTTCAGAAAACGCCAAATTCTCCAAAATTTGTCAGGAACACGGCATCAAATTTATTGGTGCTTCCCCTGAAATGATTGAGAAAATGGGAGACAAAGCCACCGCCAAAGCTACCATGAAAGCGGCGGGAGTTCCCTGTGTGCCAGGTTCTGATGGAATATTAGAGTCCCTGGAACAAGCCAAAAAAGTAGCCAAAGAAATTGGGTATCCCGTGATGATGAAAGCTACTGCAGGGGGTGGAGGAAAAGGAATGCGTGCCATTTGGAAAGAAGAAGAGCTCGATAAAGCTTGGGAAAGTGCCCGATTAGAAGCTGCTGCGGCCTTCGGAAACGATGGGATGTATATGGAAAAATTGATTGAAGAGCCCCGTCATATTGAAATTCAAGTGGTAGGGGATTCCTATGGAAAAGCATGTCACTTATCTGAACGTGATTGTTCGGTGCAACGTCGCCACCAGAAGTTAACCGAAGAAACTCCCTCTCCATTTATGACCGATGATTTGCGTCAACGGATGGGGGATGCTGCCGTGAAAGCAGCTGAGTTTATTCAATATGAAGGTGCTGGAACGGTAGAGTTTTTGGTAGATAAACACCGCAATTTCTACTTTATGGAAATGAATACCCGTATTCAGGTAGAACACCCTATCACCGAGCAAGTAATTGATTACGATTTAATTCGCGAACAAATATTGGTAGCGGCAGGTGTGCCGATTTCGGGTAAAAATTATTTGCCACAATTGCATTCCATCGAGTGTCGTATCAATGCGGAAGACCCGTACAATGATTTCCGTCCCTCGCCAGGAAAAATTACTGTGTTGCATGCGCCAGGAGGACACGGAGTTCGTTTAGATACCCACGTTTATGCGGGCTACACCATACCACCCAACTACGACTCTATGATTGCGAAGTTGATTACCACGGCACAAACCCGCGAGGAGGCCATCAACAAAATGAAGCGCGCGTTGGATGAGTTTTATATTGAAGGAATAAAAACCACCATACCTTTTCACCGTCAGTTAATGGATGAACCGGATTATGTGGCTGGAAATTATACCACAAAATTTATGGAATCCTTTAAAATGAAAGATCCCAATTAAAATAAAGCCACCTTTCGAGGTGGTTTTTTTTTCTTCGACTAAAGGCTAATTTCCTTTTTAGAAATCAAAGGGAATCGAATGCAATAAAAAAACCCGCTCCAATGGAACGGGTTAATTTATGTTTTAATACGAAGTATTATGCTTTGAAGGGTTCAACAGATACAAAAGATTTGTTATCTCCTTTTTTCTGGAATTTTACAATTCCATCAACCTTAGCGTGTAGTGTATGGTCTTTGCCCATGTACACGTTTTCACCTGGATTGTGTTTTGAACCACGTTGTCTAACGATAATGTTACCTGCGATAGCCGCTTGACCACCATAGATTTTTACACCAAGTCGTTTCGACTCTGATTCTCTTCCGTTCTTGGAACTACCGACACCTTTCTTGTGAGCCATGATGTTTTGGTTTTATAAGTTATTATTCTTCAGTTTTTTTGGTTTTCTTCGGTGCTTTTGGTGCAGCATCCTCTGATTTTTCTGCTTTTGGCGCTTTTGCTTTTTTAGGCGCTTCTTCTGTAGCTTCTACAGCAGGAGCAGCTTCTTTTTTAACCGCTTTTTTTGCACCAGTGGCAGCAATGCCTTCAATAACGATTTGGGTTAAAGATTGACGGTGACCGTTTTTCTTTTTGTACCCTTTTCTACGTTTTTTCTTGAAAACGATTACTTTTTCACCTTTAAGGTGTTGTAAAACTTTGGCTTCTACGGAAGCACCTTCTATAGCTGGGGCGCCGATCGTAATTGTTCCGTTGTCGTCTAATAAAAGAACTTTTTCAAAAGAAACTTTTGAACCTTCTTCGTTCGCTAAACGGTGAACAAAAACTTTCTGGTCTTTGCTTACTTTGAATTGTTGCCCTGCTATCTCTACGATTGCGTACATAACAATAATGTTTAGTTAAAAATTTTAAGGTTGCAAATATACAAATTAATTTCATTGAAACAAGCTAATTTTCAAAATACTCGACCTAAGAATCAAAGGATTAGATTAAGGCGTTACTCGAGATGTAAAAAAATGCTGAAACCCAATTAAAAAATCTATTTTTGTGTAACAATTTGCCTGTTTGTGTGACAAATGGGCATTCGATTTAACGCTGGGTTCAACCCCGAAAAAACAAACAACGAATTCTTATGAAAAAATCTTTAATCGCTTTAAGTTCATTGCTTATGCTTGGAGGTACAGCTCATGCTCAAAAAGTTGCTTTTGAAGAGTATGACTTAGACAACGGAATGCATGTCATTCTCCACAACGACCCTTCGGCGCCTGTAGTGATTACCTCGGTAATGTATCACGTAGGAGCCAAAGACGAAAATCCAGATCGTACTGGTTTTGCCCACTTTTTTGAGCACTTATTGTTTGAAGGAACTAAAAACATTAAACGAGGAGAATGGTTCAAAATCGTAACAGGTAACGGCGGTACTAACAATGCCAATACGACCGATGACCGTACGTATTATTTTGAAGTTTTCCCTTCCAATAACCTTGAATTGGGGTTGTGGATGGAATCTGAGCGATTGATGCACCCGGTGATTAACCAAATTGGGGTGGATACTCAAAATGAAGTGGTTAAAGAAGAAAAGCGTTTACGCGTAGACAATCAGCCTTATGGGCAATTGATTGCCGAAGTAAAGAAAAATATGTTTGTGAAACACCCGTATCGTTGGGCAACCATTGGTTCTATGGAGCATTTGGATGCGGCAACTTTGGAAGAGTTTCAAGCGTTTAACAAAAAGTTCTATACCCCAAACAATGCCGTTTTAGTTGTGGCAGGGCAAATTGATATTGCGCAAACGAAAGCTTGGATTCAGAAGTATTTCGGCCCAATTCCACGAGGTGAAGAAGTGAAGCGTCAGAAGTTTGAAGAAGCACCGATTACACAAGAAATCCGTGCAACCTATGAAGATCCTAACATTCAAAAACCCATGGTGGTGGCTTCATACAGAACCCCTTCAATGAAATCACGTGATGCTCGTGTGTTGGATATGATTTCAACCTATTTAAGTGATGGAAACAGTTCCAAATTGTACAAGAAAATTGTCGATGACAAAAAAATGGCGTTACAAATTGGAGCTTTCAACTATTCCCAAGAAGATTATGGGATGTACATTCTTTATGGAATGCCACAAGGCGAAACTACTTTGGCGCAGTTGGTAAAAGAAATGGATGAGGAAATTGTGAAATTACAAAACGAACTCATTTCAGAGAACGACTACAAGAAATTGCAAAATAAGATTGAAAACAACTACGTAAACAACAATTCTAGTGTAGAAGGGGTAGCTGAAAACTTGGCATCTTACTATATGTTGTACGGTGATGTTAATTTAATCAACACTGAAATCGAAATGTATCGCTCAATTACCCGAGAAGAAATTCGTGACATTGCCAAAAAGTATTTGAATCCCAACCAGCGTTTAATTCTGGATTATGTTCCAGCCAAAGACAAAGCAGACGCTAAATAATTGAATCATCATGAGAAAATCTATTATACTTTTATCAGGCTTGTTTCTGACATTCATTATGCAAGCACAAGACAGACCCCAACCACAGCCTGGACCGGCACCTAAAATTAGCATCAAAAAACCAGAGACGTTTACACTTCCCAACGGATTAAAGGTCATGGTGGTAGAAGATCACAAATTACCTCGTGTTTCTTTTAGTTTGACCATCGACAATGCTCCTTATGCAGAAGGGAATAAAAAAGGAGTTGACGATTTGACCAGCAGTTTGATGGGGATGGGTTCAACCAAAACGCCAAAAGATGCCTTCAACGAAGAAGTTGACTTTTTAGGAGCCGATATTAGTTTCAGTTCAAGTGGCGCTTATGCTAGTGGTTTGTCCAAATACTCAAAGCGCATTTTAGAATTGATGGCCGAAGGGTCGTTGATGCCCAATTTCACGCAAGAAGAGTTTGAAAAAGAACGCGATAAATTAATCGAAGGATTAAAAACACAAGAAAAAAGTGTTCCCGCAGTTGCTGGACGCGTTGAAAATGTATTGGTTTACAGCAAAAATCATCCTGCAGGGGAATATTTGTCGGAGGAAACTATTAAAAATGTAACCTTAGACGATATCAAGAAAAATTATGTGACTTATTTTGTGCCTTCTCGTGCCTATTTGGTCATCATTGGGGATGTGAAATTTAAAGAAACCAAAAAGTTAGTCGAAAAATTATTTGGTACATGGACCAAAGCTACAGCGCCTGCGGTTTCGTATACGCAACCTAGTAATGTTCAGTACACGCAAATCAATTTTGTCGACATGCCTAATGCAGTACAATCAGAGATTTCGGTGGTGAATACCGTAAACTTGAAGTTGTCTGACCCTGACTTTTTCCCAGTTATTGTGGCGAATCAAGTATTGGGAGGTGATTTCAATAGTTATTTGAATATGAATTTGCGTGAAGCGCATGGTTGGACGTACGGTGCCCGTTCGAGTATAGGGTCAAATAAGTACATGATGAGCAAATTCAAAGCAAATACACAAGTTCGTAATTCGGTTACCGATAGTGCTGTGGTTGAGATCATGAAAGAAATCAAACGTATTCGCACTGAAAAAGTAACCGATGAGGCACTTCGCAATGTGAAAGCCGGGTATATCGGACGTTTCGTAATGCAAGTTGAAAAGCCGCAAACTGTTGCACGCTATGCCTTAAACATTGAAACCGAGAGTTTACCTGCTGATTTTTATGAAAATTACATCAAAAATATTGAGGCAGTAACGGCAGAAGATGTGATGCGTGTGATGAACAAATACGTATTGGCCGATAACTTGCGTATAATTATTACAGGGAAAGCGGCTGAGGTTGTACCAGCTTTAGAAAAGTTGAAAATTCCAATGTTCTTCTTTGATAAGTTTGGTAACCCAACTGAAAAGCCAAAAATGAAAATGCCAGTCCCTGCTGGGGTAACTGTGAAAACGGTTTTAGATAAATACATGGCAGCCATTGGAGGCGAAAAAGCAGTTATGGCGGTAAAATCTATCGCGGTGAATGGAACTTCTGAAATTGAGGGGGCTCCTGCTCCGTTGGCCTATCTTTCCAAAAAAGACAGCAAAGGACGTTCGTTGATGAAATTAGAACTTACCGGAATGATGGAGTTGTCTAAACAAGTCATCGGCGATAAGTCAGGATATTCTGCCGGTCAAGGACAGAAAAAAGAAATGACCGCTGAAGAGTTTGCAGAGAAAAAAGCATTGGCGGGTACTTTTGAAGAGTTGGGCTTGGCTAAGAAAACGGATGTGGTTTTAGACGGGATCGAACCTTTTAATGGTGTAGAGGCTTATGCGTTGAAAAGTGGTAAAACAATTTATTACTACGATGTAAAAACGGGATTACGTGTAGGTTCAACAACCACTCAAGAGCGTAATGGACAGCAAATGACCTCGTCTATTTTATTGTCGGATTACAAAGATGTAAAAGGGGTTAAAGTACCTTACATCATTGTGCTTTCTCAAGGAGGACGTGACTTAGAAATCAAAGTTTCAGAGGTAAAAATCAACGAAGGAGTGACCGACGCTGATTTTCAATAAGAAAAAAGGTTTTTATTATAGAAAGGCTGTTCTTCGGGGCAGCCTTTTTTATTTTTTACTTGAGAGGTAAACGCCAATTAGTATGATAAGCGCCCCGATGCCCTGCACAGCGGTTAGTTTTTCGCCATCAACCATGCCCCAACATACGGCAACCACTGGAATTAAATACGTTACCGAAGTAGCAAAAACAGGGGAAGAGATTTGAATTAGTTTATAAAATAGAATATTCGCTATTCCTGTTCCTATCACTCCCAAAATCATAATGTATAGCAACGCTTCTTGGGTAGCAGGCACCGTAATTATTTCCTGAATATTGGTGCTCAAAAGAAGGGCTAATGCGGGGAATAGCATAACCACAAAGTTACCGGTTGTAATGCTTAATGGTTTTACATCGGATAGGTATTTTTTGATGAAGTTCACATTGGTCGCATAACAAAGTGAGGCAATAAGCACCAATACGGTATACATATAATTTTGATTGGGGTGTGAAAGCGCCCCGTCGATAATGAGCAAGAGCGTTCCTGAAAATCCGATGACAACACCAAAAATCTGACTGCGTTTGAAAGTTAGACCGAAGGCAAGTGCACCCAAAATAAGAGTGTTTAGGGGCGTCAACGAATTCAGGATGGAACTTACAGCACTGCTTATTTGTGTTTGTGCAATGGCAAAAAGGAAAGCAGGAATAAAGGTTCCAAATAAGGAAGTTAGCGCTATGTACTTCCATTGATAATGGCGAATGTCTTTTAAACTCCGAAAGCCAATGAAGAGTAAAAAAAGGGAAGAAAACACGATGCGTGCGGCACCCAGCTGTATTGGTGTCAAGCCCAACAATCCCCTTTTGATCAAAATAAATGAACTTCCCCAAGTTAGCGCGAGGATAATGAGGAATAACCATTTTACTTGTTGTTGGGTCATAGCAAAGATGTTAAGGTTTGCAAAATTGGGATTATTTTATGAATGCTCGTGTAAAAAAAAATTTATTTTTGTTTGCAATTCAAAGGAATAATCATGAAAATATCATCTGCATTCAGTATTCTAGCGGCTATGGTTTTAACATTAACCGCTTGTAAACAAGAGACCGCTGCTGCTCCAAACGGAAAAGATGTTGCCAGTTCTACCAAAGCGCCTGCTGTTAAACCAGAGACAGCCTCTTTACAAATTGATGGAATGACTTGTGCTATTGGGTGTGCAAAAACGATAGAAGAGAAGCTCGTAGAGATGCCTGGAGTACAAGAGGCTAAAGTCGATTTTGAAACCAAAAAAGCAGTTGTAAATTTTGATGCCGATCAACTTTCAGGTTCTGAATTAAAAGCGGCTATCGAATCCTGTGCTGATGGCAAAACGTATAAAGTCACCGATATGAAAGTGGCCAAAAAAAGTTAACAACTTACTTAATTATATTCAACCCAAGGATTCCATTACTGTTGGAATCCTTTTTTTATTTCAAATGCACGTATGCTTTTTTATAATTAACTTTTTAAACCATTCAAATGATGTCAAATATTCATAATTGTGACGGGCGGATTGATTTAGAAAGTGAGCCTTTGTTAATAAAAACACTTAGTTTAACTGTTATTGTGTATCCTTATTTTTATCTAGTTTTGATTGGTAGTATTTAGTTTTAAGATTTATGTACTTGTTTACTTTAAAAAAAAGGATGACAATGCAAATGGTCAAAAAAAGGAGTATTGCAAGGGGTAACAATTGTGTTAGTGTTGCAAATATATCTCGCATAATAATAAAATTTAAATTTGATAACCGAAACAAAAATTCAAGTGATTTATGTAAATTTTTGGTCAACTTTTATTAAGAGCATGTGATTTGATCAAAACTTAGATTTTGAATACACATACCTTAAAATGCAAATAATGAATTTTATTTGAGTCTTAAATCATATCATTTACCAACTACAATAGTAATGAATTATTTCCATTTTAACGATTCCATCAAGGATTGCATGTCGTTTTTAATGTAATCGGCGGCAGGCATGATGGAGTCAAAATTAGGGCGCGCATAAAAATACATGGAGCCACTTAAAAAATGGCGGGTACTGTCGGTTACATAGAATTGTGCATTGGTAGCGGCGTTCCCACCCACACGATAAAACATCCCATACACCTTGTCTTTGGTGTTCATAAAAGGTTGTTCCAATATATTGTCAGCTTTGATTACATGTTTATACGTTAGTTTTTGCGTGTCGCGCAACAATTGTTCTAAATTCCCTTGAATCGGTTTGTACGTAAGAAATAGCGTAGCTTTCATTTTTGGATACGTAATCGTAAACGTACAGTCGCCTTTTTCTTTGATTTGCGCTTCTTTGTTTCGGGCAAACGAAAAAGGACATGGACCTTTATAAGGGGTATACGCAGCCATTGGATATTCTAAACGCAAATGTCCAGGTGGTTTTGGAATGATTTCTTCTTTGCAGCTCGTCGTGAAACACAAAAGGATTACCCATAAAAAACCGAAGCGATACGAACGATTTTGCGCAGTGAAAATAGAGGTAAGTTGATTCATCCGATGATTAGAATTATACGAGTACAAAGGTATCATTTCGACGCGACAATTTGTTTTTTTATCAAAGGGGTTAACGCTATGCGAGTCGTATTATTTTATAAAGGAAAACGAAAGTTGAAAATACAGTGTGGCATTTACAGATTAGAGGGTAAATAAAAAAGAACTGCAATTGCTTTTTGGTTTGTTTTGAAGGAACAAAATTATATTCGTATTAAGCAGAATATAATCCAAGAAGCAATTGCAATTTAATTTTTGCCTATTAATGCAAAACATTAAAAAGGAGTAGTTTAGAAAGGCATATCGTTTTCAACATGCGAGCTAGGCGTTTCATAGCTTGCATTTCTGGGTTCGTGGTTGGGAACCGAGCGGCTTTCTAAATCTTTTTTCACATTCAGAAATGTAAACTCAGTCACCTGAATTTCTGTTGTGTATTTAGTAATACCTTCCTCGGTAGTCCATTGACGCGATTTGATTCGCCCTTCAACATAAATTTTATCGCCTTTGGATAAAAAGCGTTCGCAGATTTCCGCTGCTTTGTTACGTACAACCAAATTGTGCCACTCGGTTGATGTAATTTTTTCGTTAGTGGATTTATTGATATAAATCTCATTTGTTGCTAATGGAAAGCGCCCAATGCAATTACCGCCTTCGAAATAGTGCATTTTAACATCATCCCCCAGATGACCAATCAGCATAACTTTGTTAAGTGTCCCGTTCATAATAAAATTGGCGTGTTTATATCACGCAAAAATACGAATTAATACCTAATACGTCTTAATAAAATTATAAATTACAATAGGAAACGGGTAATCTTCGAGTGATTCTCTTGGAACACCAGCTTCCATTTCTTTATTAAGACTAATCTTGTAAAAACGAATGTACAAATTTTGATGAGAAAGTTTGTGTAAAATAGTTGTTTTATTCATTTCAACTATGGATTTAATGATTTCACGGGGCCAAATGGAGGCTATTTTTTGTTGTAAATCCGCCCAAGTGATAGGGGTCGGGGTTTCAATTAAGGGAAATTGGTAAAGGTTGTGCCAAATTCCTTTTTCTGTTCTTTTTTCAAGCAAAATCTTACGTTGTGGATCTTCAACAATGAGATAATGGAAGTAGCGGTCGGTTATTTTTGTTTTCTTTGTTTTTACGGGTAATTCGGCTACTTTTTGATCGCGATAAGCCACACAACTCCATTGGAGAGGGCATTGATGGCATTGCGGATTTTTGGGCGTGCATTGCATGGCGCCAAATTCCATAAGTGCTTGGTTGAATTGGGCGGGGCGCTTGGGGTCCAATAGCGTATTTGCTAAGGCCGAAAATTCTTTTGGAGCAGCCGAAGAGGCAATGTCAGTTTCAACCCCAAAAAAGCGTGCCAACACCCGATACACATTTCCATCGACTACGGCTACGGCTTCATCAAAAGCAATAGAAGCTATTGCCGCCGCGGTATAGGTACCAACTCCTTTGAGTTTTAGGAGTTCGTGATAGGTTGTCGGAAATTGGCCTTGGTAATCAAAGGCAACTTGTTTGGCGGTATGGTGAAGGTTACGGGCGCGAGAGTAATACCCAAGTCCTTGCCATAGTTTCAATACTTGTTCTTCAGTGGCTTCGGCCAAATCGACAACCGTAGGAAAGGCTTCAAGAAAGCGTAAATAATAGGGTGTGGCTTGAGCGACTCGGGTTTGTTGCAACATGATTTCTGAGAGCCAAATGCAATAGGGGTCGCGCGTTTGACGCCAAGGGAGTTCCCGTTGGTTTTCTAAATACCAAAGTAATAGTGAGTTAGTAAATTCCATGGATAATTTGAGTTTAACAAAAGTATAACTTTATGTATTTAAATTTTAATAGATTATACTTGAAAATTTGTTTTTTTAATTCCTATATTTGCACTCTCAAAAATTTACACATAATTATTAAATACGAAAGAAAATGACGAAAGCAGATATCGTAGCGAAGATTTCAGAGAAATTAGGTCTTGAAAAAGGAGATGTTCAATCTACTGTAGAAGCATTGATGGAAGAAGTAAAGGCTTCATTAGAGAACGGAGACAATGTATACCTAAGAGGATTCGGTAGCTTCATCATCAAAACAAGAGCAGAGAAAACAGGTAGAAATATTTCCAAAAATACTACCATCAAAATTCCAGCCCACAACATTCCTGCCTTTAAGCCAGCTAAAGTATTTGTAGAAGGTGTAAAAGCTAAAACTGAAGTTACAGTCTAAAAATATTTATTAATCACTAACAAATTAACCTATGCCAAGCGGTAAAAAAAGAAAAAGACATAAGGTTGCGACGCATAAACGTAAGAAAAGAGCGAGAGCAAACCGTCATAAAAAGAAAAAGTAGTTTTTAACTACTTTTTTCTTTTTACACGTTCCTTGAAATTACGGGAAAAACTTAAAAAAATTCGAATAAAATACCATTTTTTAGGTTGTTTTACGTTGCAAACCTAAACAATCGTTAATTTTTTTTCATTTTTCCCAACGGGTAAACAACCTGTATAAATGTTTAATCCATCCTAAAATTGGTCTTTTTGACCTGTTCCGGGATAAAAATTTACATCATGAATAAAGAACTTATCATCCGAAAGGGTGACGATGCTGTAGATTTTGCCTTATTAAAAGATGGAAAACTCATTGAATTACACAAAGAAGAAGAAGATCGAAGCCAATTTTTGGTAGGCGATATTTTTATTGCCAAAATTCGTAAACCCGTCCCAGGACTCAACGCAGCCTTCGTTAACGTTGGATTCGAGAAAGATGCTTTTTTGCACTATCACGATTTGGGACCCAATCTCACTTCTTATTTGAAATTCATTAAACTTGTAAGCACAGGTAAATTAAAAGATTTCTCCCTAAAAAACTTTCCGTTTGAAAAAGAGATTGATAAAAATGGTGCCATCGCCGATGTGTTGAGCGCCAATCAATCGGTACTAGTTCAAGTGGTCAAAGAACCCATTTCCACCAAAGGACCGCGCATCAGCTCAGAGCTTTCGTTTGCGGGACGTTATTTGGTGTTAGTGCCGTTCTCCGATCGGGTTTCGGTTTCACAAAAAATCAATTCACGAGAAGAAAAAGACCGACTTAAAAAATTAGTTACCGCCGTCAAACCGAAAGGATTTGGTGTTATTGTGAGAACAGTAGCCGAAGGCAAATCAACAGCCGAACTCGAAAAAGACTTGCAAAATCTGATGAACAGATGGATTGCAATGTGCAAACGATTACCTACGGCACATCATCCGTCGAAAGTATTGAGCGAACTTACCAAAGTTTCTTCGATGCTGAGAGACATTTTCAACGATACCTTTACCGGAATCACCGTTGATGATGAAGTGTTGTACCAACAAACTAAGGACTATTTAGCCGAAATAGCGCCGGAGAAACAAAAAATTGTAAAGCTTTATCAAGCCGTCGATCATCCAATTTTTGAACGGTTTCATATTGAACGACAAATCAAAACTTCCTTTGGGAAAACGGTTTCCATGAGTAAAGGAGCCTATTTGATTATCGAACATACGGAAGCGCTTCATGTCATCGATGTGAATAGCGGCAACCGCTCCAATAAAGCAACCAGTCAAGAAGGCACCGCGATGGAAGTCAATTTGATTGCAGCTACAGAAATTGCGAGACAGTTGCGACTGCGCGATATGGGTGGGATTATTGTCATTGATTTTATTGATATGCAAAATCCTGAAAATCGCAAAGTGCTTTATGATCATCTCAAAGCCGAAATGAGCGACGACAAAGCGAAACACAAAATTTTGCCTCCGAGTAAATTCGGATTGGTTCAAATTACACGACAACGGGTGCGACCTGAAGTCAACATTAAAACACAGGAAGAAGATCCTAGCCAAGGATCACAAGGCGAAGTCGATGCGCCCATTTTGTTAATCGACCGCATTGCTTCCGATATTGAACGATTAAAAGACAGTCAGAATAAGTTGGTGCTCAATGCCCATCCTTTTGTGGCTGCCTACCTTACCAAAGGTTTTCCATCTTTACGTTTGAAGTGGTTCTTCGAACATAAAAAATGGGTGAAAATCATACCTCGTGATGCTTACACGTACCTCGAATACCGTTTCTTTAACGAAGAAGGAAACGAGATTAAAGAATAAAGAAAAACCGCCTTTCGAATTGAAGGGCGGTTTTTTTATTTTTGGGCAGCCCTGCCTACCGGCAGGCAGGAATTCCGGCTTTCCGCTGTACTTGCCTGCCGACTAAGGTAGGTCTCCCTCCTAACGTCGGGAATATGCCGCTTCAACCTGCCTACCGATAGGCAAGTCCGGGCTGCATCATGCAATCAATCGCGAATCAACTCAACTTTACGTTTGATTTCATTGCCTTTTTCATCCACCACTGTCACACGATGCACACCCGTTTGGGCCGTAATCTGCATTTCGTGAAAGGTTTGGGTGGTTCCCAAAAATCGGTCATCCACATACCAATACAATTTGGCCTCTCGATTGGAATGGGCCACCTTAAATACAACGGGCTGAATCACACCATTAAAGTTTTTCGTCAAATAAATTTTACTAGTTGCCCGCGGATAAATAAAATCCATTTGTACTTGTGTTTCCCCCACACAATCCGCTCGGAAAGGCGGTAAAGGTTGGTAATCAATATGCAAACTCTTGTAATACCATTCCCAAACCGGTGGCAATACAAACCATTTTTTGGTTATAATTTGGTCTACCGATACACAATTGCTATTCACACGAAACTGTTCGGTTGGGTCCAAATGCACCAATTTATGATACGGGCAAACTTTGGTTTTTAACCCTTTTAAAGGGATCCATTGTTTTGATTTGGGACAGTCGTCTTGGGCGATATGTCCGCTTTGGGTACAAATTTCGGCTTGTTCCAAATCGTTTAAGGGTGCTTTAAACCAACCCGATTTAGGCAGCGTATTAAATACATCAAACAAAATCGGAGCTGCGCTGTCCACACCCGTCAATTCGGGTCGGCCTTCTCCCGAAGCATTTCCTACCCAAACGCCCACCACATATCGTGAATTGGTTCCAATCGCCCATGCATCGCGATTTCCAAAACTCGTTCCCGTTTTCCAAGCAATCGGTAGGGCAGAATCATAAAACTTCCAGGCTTCATCGCCTTCAGGGCGGTTAACTTCTTTCATCGCCGTGTAAGTAAGGTAAATCGAACCCGCTCCGAATAGCGTTTTATCATAGGAATCGGTTCCAAAATCATGTTCTTTACCTTGTATATAATTCAAATCCGCAAACTCTTGACTGCGGTATTTTTTGGTCTGGTTGTAATAATTTAAGGTCGACGTCATGTTGGCATAGGTCTTCGTTAAATCCCATAAATTACTTTCGGCACCCCCCAAAATCAAGGATAAACCATAATGATCAGGATGTTTGTTGATGTTTTTTTGACCTAACTTTTGCAAGGTTTCATAAAACTTCGGAATGCCGTGTTCTTGTAACATCAAAACCGCCGGAATATTCAACGAACGCGATAAAGCGCGCTGTGCAGGTACAGCACCATCAAAGGTTTGGTTAAAATTTTGAGGTGCATAGCCCGAAATTTGAGTCGGAATATCCGCTACTAAAGTATTCGGTAAGAGTTCGCCCTCATCCAACATCGAAGCAAATAAAAGGGGCTTTAAAATACTTCCTGTACTTCGCGGAGCGCCTATGATGTCTACATCTTTGCCGTGTTGGACATCCGTAGGGGCATTGCCTACATAACTCACGATATTGCGGTTTTGAACGTCAATAACAATCACCGCCAAATTATGGACTTCGTTTTGTTTGTACTGGTTGTAATAATAACTTGCAATTTGATTCACCCGATTTTGCAACGGCAATTCAAGGGTTGTCTTGATGCGTTCTCCGGGATGTTTTTTGACCACCCGTTCTAATAAATGGGGTGCCAATTGGGGTAAATCATAGGGTTTTTGCGGTAACGGTTCTTTCAGTGCCAATTCGTAAGTGAGTTGGTCAATCTCTTTATTTTGGTATAGTTTTAATAATAAGGCATTGCGCTTTTTTAATAATTTTTCCTGATTTTTTCCCGGATAAATCAATCGAGGCGCATTGGGTAAAACCGCTAAGGTTGCACTTTCTGCCCAGGATAATTGATGTGCTTGCACACCAAAGTACCGCCAGGAAGCCATTTCCAAGCCCACCACATTACCTCCAAAAGGCGCATGTGCCGCATAGAGTTCGAGTATCGTATCCTTGGAATGGCGAAACTCCAATCGCGTGGCCAAAACAATTTCTTTGATTTTCTCCCAATAGGTGCGGTCTTGATTATGCCGCGATAAGCGAATGACTTGTTGGGTCAAGGTACTCCCGCCACGGACTACTTTACCTGCTGCCCGATTTTGTTGTACGGCTTTGTACATCGCAACCGGATTGAATCCCCAATGCTGATAAAAATGTTCGTCTTCATAATAGACAATGCATTTTTTGAATTTTTCGGGGACACTATCTTTTGCGGGGAAACGCCATTGACCATCGGTAGCAATTTTTGCGGCTAATAATTGACCATCCGAACTTTCAATCACGGTAGCGTAGGGGACTTGAAACAAGGTGCGGGGCAATGAGAAATAATACACCAAAAGAGCAATCATTAGGACTGCGGATTTTTTGGGATGTTTGCGTACGCGGGTTTTCACTGCTTTAAAAAACAATGAAAGCTTAGAGAGTAGAAAGTGGATGAATATGTAAAGCTGTTTTTGCAATGATTTGGTGATTAAGACCTAACAGGTTTTTAAAACCTGTTAGGATTGTTTATTGTTCAAGAAATAGAATATCCTTTAAAAGTTCAAAATTTATTTTTTTTAAATCATGTTCGTGTTTAAAATGGTCAATCCCACCAAATAAAGCAATTATATATTGTCGAGTCAACATTGTTGGCTGTAGGCAAAGATAGGCTTTATAGGAGGAGTGGTTGTAAGAGGCAAAATCCGAACAAACCTTGTGGAATTCTGGATTTAAATGTACAAAAGCAACAGCTTGAACTAAGGTTTCATTTGAATTGATTCGATTTCTCTTCAGATGTTCTTGGAATAAACTTCCAGTTCTTCCATAGGCTTTGTTTATTGCTTTCGCATAGCTGTTAAAAAAGTTGGAAAAAGGCAAGTGCAGTCTTTCCTCCGATACATTTTTTAACTCCTCTTGTTCTTTTATTTTTAAAACAATATGAAAATGATTTTTCATCAAACAATAGGCATAAATTTCAGCAATTGGATGAAGATACTTCTTCATAAGATTTAAAAAATAGAGATAATTTCGCTCTTCAAGGAATAAATTTTCTCCATTGTTCCCTCGGTTGTAAACATGGTAATATCCACCATATTCAAATAGTTCTCGTTTCATTTTGGCATATATTATAGACCTAACAGGTTTTAAAACCTGTTAGGTCTGGTTAAACTAGGCTAATAAATTTATTCTACTTATCACAATAGGCTACTCATTCACCACTTCCACCCATTGTCCCTTAGTTCGGGCAATGAATTCATGGTCGTACATCGCTTCACATTGTAATCCAGGTAAATAGTATTTCCCCAAATATGAAGCGTTCAATAATAATTTAAAAGTTCGGGTTTCTCCGCCTTTTAAACCAAAATAATAGTTAGCACGGTCATCGCGAATATCCATATAATCCACCGTATTCTCGGTGGCATTGCCGTATTCCGTGTATCGGGTATTTACAATTTCAAATCCAGACGGAATGATTTGTGTCAACGCAATGTTTTCTACATAATCATTCTTCAAATTCGTTAGTGTCACTACCGCAATAAACTCGGTACCTTGGGTGATTTTACTCACATCAATTTTGTTGCCTTTACGATCTTTGAATACCAACGAAGCTTTCACGTTGTTTTCCATTGGTTTTTCTTTTCCAACCGGTAGAATGCCACTGTTGTAAACCCGAACGAACAATGTGTTCTTCAAATTGTTTTTCAAAGTCACATTATTTGAACCGTTTTGGACCACTAAGGTGCGTTGCGAAAGCGATTTAGCCGAATTGATTGTCTCCGATTTCCCTTTTTGAATCACATTCACATTCATCCCTTTTCCACCATTGGATTGCGCAAATTTCGACATAGCATACAAACAGTAGGCTGACGTTTGCGTACTCATCCATTCGTCAGAAGCCATGTTTTTGGCCAATTTTGTTGCCAATTGGAACGCTTGTGTTTTTTGTCCCAATAAAATTAACGTTTCCAACGCCATGGCACGATTGCGTTCCCGCGAACCGTAGTAATAGTCGTAATAGTTCTCGTCCGTATATTCCACATCGATTTTAGCTCGGGAAAGTAATGCCATACCTGCATTATTTTGTTTCAATAAAGCAAAAGTAGCCGCTAAACGTAACTTAGCTTCATTGGAGATATCACGGGTTTCTCGTAATCGGTTCATCGACGCCAAATCAGGATTCCCCGCCAAAGCCAAAGTATATAAACGATACGCTTGTGCCATATCATTATGACTTTCAAAACGCCACTGTTTGGCAGCCCGTTGTTGGTAAGCAATCCATTTTGCTTTAAACGTTGGCGGCAAAGCGTACCCTTTTTTCTCGGCTTCAAGCATAAAATGCCCCGCATAACTGCTTCCCCAATCGTCGGCGTAATTACTGCCGGGCCAATAACTCATTCCTCCACTTGCAGTTTGGAATTTTGATAACCGTTGGATTCCAGCAGCGACGTTGCGTTGAATTCGATTTTTGCGACCCGAGTCCAAATCCATGATATCCATCAAATACAATTGTGGGAATACCGATGAGGTAGTTTGCTCCACACAACCGTGTGGGTACTGAATCAGATAATCCATTCTGCGACCAAAATCAACAGTAGGCATGGACGAAATTTCGACCACCGCTTTATTACTTCCCGCAATTCCGAAGGTTTTCCAGTTGACGGATTTACTCGAATTCGGATTCAAAACCACATCGGTGTAAGAAGTAGTTACCGGATTCGGATTAAAAATATCGACTTCAATTTCGTAAACGGAGCGTTCTTTGCCCGAAGTAGCGATTACTTGTACTTTTCCAACACCCGTGACATTGGCAATTTTTAAATTAAAAAAGGCCATTTTTTCATCCGGACGCGCAAAAGTTACCGATTGTGTCGCTTTTCCTGCAATCACAATGCCGCCAGTGGTTTTTACTTGTACGTTTACATTTTTCACCTGATTTTCCATAGCGAATAGCGTTACCGGTAAGGTTACTTGTTCCGAGGGTGTTACTTTTCTTGGGAACGAAGCCAAGACCATCAACGGACTGCGAACGGGCGTCGTTTTTTCCACACTTCCATAGGCATTACTATCAGCATTAGCCGCAACCACCATGGTGCGCACTGAACCGATATATTTCGGCAATTTGATTTGGTGTGTTTTTTCGGCGCCTTTTTCTAATTTAAACGGACCTAAGAATACGACCACAGGTTTGAATCGATTGGCTTTTTTTGATTTGCCACCGCCTGCATCAGCGTCTCCACCAATACTGAAAACCTGATTTACACGTCCACCATAGGCGCCAATCACATCATTGTAAATATCCCAAGTGCGTACACCCAAAGCCTCGCGTTTGTAAAAATCATCCCAAGCATTGGGCGTTTGGAAACGCGTAAGATCCAACAAACCTTCATCGACTATCGCAATGGTATAGGTCATGGCTTTGCCTTGCTGTTCGCTGACTTTAATGTTAACCGTTTGCTCGGGTTTTAAAACTTCAGGCATCACCAATTTGGGTTGTAAAACCGTCGATTTATCCGTCACCCCAATCGGAACCACACCATACATACGTATCGGTGCGTCGTTTTTCGTAGAGGCATGCGGTTGTAATAAGGTGACATTGATGTACACATTCGGCGCCATATCGGCGGTAATCGGTAGATCAATTGTGGTTTCGCCCGATTTTGTTTTGGCCCATAATGTTTTTAAAACTTTGGAACCATTTTCTATCGATATCAAAGCGCGACCACCCTCACTAGAAGGTAAAAATACTTTTGCTGTTTCACCTACGGCGTATTCTTTTTTATCGGTATTAAAACGTAAAACAGTAGCACCATCGCCATCAACATTGCGGGAACGCGACGACCAATAGGGATAATCTAAAAATACAGTCGTACCAGAAGCATGGCCACTGGTTGGATCGATAACACGAACTAAATAGCGCCCCCAATCATCACCTGGTACGGAAAATACAACTTGACCACGGCCTGAAGCATCGGTATTAATGCGGAATAACTTATACGAAGTGGTCACATTTGCCGTATTGTAATTGGATAAATCTTCGTTGGAAGCATCCCACCACCAACGGGATTCCAAACGGTAGACGCGAACTTCCAAGTTTTTCACCGCTACGGGATTTCCGTTTTCATTTACCGAAATGATTTCGTAACGGTTGTTTTTATCGGTTTCGATTAAACCGTATTTATTTGGATCGGGTGCTTTTATCCCAACATAGGTTTTGTAGGGAGAATAATTTACAGCTGCAACATCAGTACTTACATCCCCGCCTTGTTCGTAAACTTTGGTGATGAAAGCCGCGCGAAGCATGCCCGGAGCTTGCCCTTGAATGGTTGGGTTAATCGGAATCGAAACTTGCCCATTTTCGTTGACTTTTCCTGAGAAAATATTGATTTCTTCGGTCGAAAAATTACGAGAAGGATCGTCAAAAATATAGTTTGAATACCCTTTGAAAGTGGTCACTTGTTGCGAGAATTTGGCTTGTACTTCGGTTTTCAAATTTTTTGCTACCGCACCGTGTAACCAAGTCACTTGAACGGTATTGGTGTTTTTCTCACCCGCAGAAAGCATTTTGCCATTAAAACTATTTTTAATTTTTAAACGATTAGGCTTAATGGTTTCAATTTTAATGCTTTTGTAAAAATGAGCACCACCCACACTAATGCGCGCTTCCCAATTCCCCGTAGGCGCATCGGCTTCTGTAGGAATCGTGAAAGCATAATGATTCAACTCGTTTTTGGTTTGAACTGTTTGATATACCGTTTTGCCTTTGGGATCATTAAACCGCAATTTAATCGGATGGTTTTCAGGAAGTTTATTGTTGTTGTCATTTAAAATAAAGGACAAATACACATTGTCTCCGGGACGCCAAACGCCGCGTTCCCCGTAAATGTAGCCTTTCAAGCCTTTTTGCAAACTTTCCCCTGAAACATCAAAATTACTAACCGACAATGAAAGTTCGTCATCTAGCTTTACATACGTGCTTTGATCGCCTTTGGAAACTACTGCGAAGTAGGCCATTTTTGTCAATTCGAAAGTCGCCATACCGTCGCCATCGGTCGTAGTTTCGGCTAATTTTTGTTGTTGGTAGTTGAATAATTCTACTTTCGCCCCCGATTCAGGGTCGGTTGTCACAATATTACTCACCGCAACCGTCACCGATTTATTATTGCCGCGTTTTACGATTACACCTAGGTCTGTTGCTAGAATATTTGTCCCGCGTTTGGTGTTGTAATAGTAATAGTTAGAACACGGATCTTGACTGGATTGCCAATCGTAATCCTCTTCATAATAGTAGTAATAGCCACCACCGCCACTGTAATTCACATCGTCTTCATTTTCTTCTTCCTCATCTTCATTGGAAGATTCATCAGAAGTACCGTCACATTTGTACAAAGCATATTTTTTTCGGAACGAAAACTCAACGCGGTAAATCGCCCCAGGTTCGGGTTCGATTATCTTGGAAATATCCAAGGTATAAGTATTCCATTTGTTGTAATTATAGAGATTGTTTTGCTTGAGTTGTAAGGTGGTTTTGGCGATGGGCTGACTCACACGGCGCAAGTTTTGCGTGCCATTGAGTTCATTATCTTGCAAAAACTGAAGAATATTGTTCTTGTAAATTTTATAGATTTTTACATCCACGGCATTCAAACTGGCCGCTTCAAAATTTACTTTTAAATTATTCGAACTAGGAAGAATACTCCCGCTTTTCACCAATTTTACTCCCGGTTTAATCGGATCAAAAATGAGCGTTTCAGTGTAATTTTCTTTGAGTTTAAAACCGTCAATGCTTTCAATTCCGGCAAACACTTCTACCAATTTATTGGCCGAAATCATTTTGGGTTCTTCCTCTTCTTCATAATCGGAAACTTCGTCGGAAGTATTAATAACAGTAGCTGTTGAGTCTACTGCCATCTCCACGGTATCCACCGCCACTTCTTCTGTGGCCGCCACTTCGTTTTGTGCTGTTTTTTGGGTGTTGGTTGTGGGCCCGACATTGTCGAAATAAACTTTGAGTACATTGCCCATCGTACTAAATTTCAAGTTGTCGGTGTTTTGTATGTTGACCAAGCCGGCAAAGTTTTGGTCTTTTTTCAACGGATCCGAGAAATTGATAAGTATCGACTGGTTGTTTTCATCCCCCGAGGTAATATGCACCAATTTGAATTGGTTTTTCCCCGGAATTTTAATTTCCACCAAACCTTCTTGGTCTTCGACATCGGCTTCGTCACCGTCCCATTTTAAGGTGATCGTGCTTTCATCGTCAAAGCGTTGAATGCTGTCAATAAGGAACTTAAATTCGGTAGGCGAACTCATTTCCTTGTCGATTTTTACTTTTAAATCATTACCATTTTGGGTAGCCGAAAGAAATTTTTGTGCCAATGCAATATCCATTTCATCTGCGGTGCGAATCGTTCCGTATTGGTAATAATAGTTCTTGTTGTATGACTGTAAATCCTGGGTTTGAACGATAAAATCTTGCTTAATGGTTTTGAATGAAAAATTAAAAGCCTGGAGTTTTTCATCTGTTACAGTGGTCAGTTTTTCCAAATTCAAGGTTACTTGGTACAAGGTGTTTTGTTCCAAGGGTTCCTCAGGAATAAAAGCAATCGTGTTGGATGATAACATTTTCACTTTCCCTTCCACACTGGGTGAAATGGAAAATAAATCATCATCCAATTCTTGCTCGGGATTCCAATCCTTTTTTTGGAAAGCAAGTTGCACCCGAATGTCGGATTTTGCAGGAATAAAACCAGAGGTAAAACCAGCAATGTACGCTTTAAATAGCGTAGGGTCAGAGTCAAAATCGGCAGCCGATTTTTTGGAACAAGCGGCTAGGGTCACAAGGACCATTAGCACAGACAGAAACTTAAAAGTTTTCATAAAATGGGTGAATGAAGATACGTTTATTTATGGGTGGGTGGGTTGCGAGATGGCGAAGAACGGGTTCGGTAGCGCAAATAGGTTAGCGTCTTTTTTTAAAAAAATCTTTCATCAATTGGGCACATTGGTCGGCCATCACCCCCGAAACGACTTCGGTTTTGGGATGTAACTGGGTTCCCAAGGTCATAAACCCCCGTTGTTCATCGCGGGCACCGAATACAATTTTGGAAATCTGACTCCAATACAATGCACCAGCACACATTTGACAAGGCTCCAACGTGACATACAACGTACAGCCTTTGAGGTATTTTCCCCCAATAAAATTGGCGGCTGCGGTGATGGCTTGCATTTCGGCATGTGCCGTTACGTCGTGGAGCATTTCAGTGAGATTATGACTTCGGGCAATGACCCGATTATCTACTACAATAATCGCGCCAACCGGAATTTCACCTTTTTCAAAAGCATTTTCAGCCTCAACTAAGGCTTTTTTCATAAAGTATTCGTCGGTGAAAATGGGTTCCATAAAAACAAAAATAGGAATTCAATTTGTACCTTTGACTCATGAGCCAACATTTACTCGCACAAATTCAATCTCCGTCCGATTTACGGCAACTCGATATCGCGCAATTGGAGCAAGTTGCTCAGGAAATGCGGGAAAAAATTATCGGTGTCGTCGCTGTAAAAGAGGGGCATTTGGGAGCGAGTTTGGGCGTTGTTGAATTGACCATTGCCTTGCATTATGTTTTCAACACACCGGATGATTTGTTGGTATGGGATGTTGGGCACCAAGCCTACGGGCATAAAATTTTGACGGGGCGCCGGGATCAATTTGAAACCAATCGGCAAAAAGGCGGAATTTCGGGTTTCCCAAAACGTTCCGAAAGTGTTTATGATACCTTTGGTGTTGGGCATTCGTCCACATCGATTTCTGCGGCTTTGGGAATGGCAATTGCTTCCCAACTGAAAGGTGAACAACGGTCGCATATTGCAGTGATTGGCGATGCCTCGATTGCCAGCGGCATGGCGTTTGAAGGATTGAATCATGCAGGTGTTACTGAGGCTGATATTTTGGTGATTTTAAATGATAATGCAATCGGAATTGACCCGAGTGTAGGGGCGCTGAAAACCTATTTGACGGCTGTGAAAGAAGGGAAAAATCCGAAGCAAAACAACATGATCAAGTCGTTGAACTTTGCGTATTCGGGTCCGGTTGACGGTCATGATCTCCCCACTTTAATCAAAGAATTGCAACGATTGCAAAAGGTGAAAGGCCCCAAGTTTTTACACGTCATCACCACCAAAGGCAAAGGCTTATTGCAAGCCGAACAAGATCAAGTCAAGTACCATGCACCGGGGAAATTTGATGCAGCGACAGGCGAACTCATTACCAAAGAAGAATCCCATTTGCCTACCAAATTTCAAGATGTTTTCGGTTATACCTTAGTAGAATTAGCACAGCAAAATCCAAAAATTATCGGAATTACCCCAGCCATGCCGTCGGGGAGTTCGATGAAATACATGATGGAAGCCTTTCCCGAACGCGCTTTTGATGTGGGTATTGCTGAGCAGCATGCAGTGACCTTAGCTGCGGGTATGGCAACTCAAGGAATGGTGGTGTTTTGCAACATTTATTCGACCTTTTTACAAAGAGCCTACGACCAAGTAATTCATGATGTTGCTTTGCAGAAATTACCCGTGATTTTCTGTTTGGATCGTGCGGGTTTAGTAGGCGAGGACGGCGCTACGCATCATGGTGTTTTTGATTTGGCCTATTTGCGCTGTATACCCAATATGGAAATTGTTGCACCTCTAGATGAAGTAGAGTTGCGCCAACTGTTGTATACCGCTTCTTTAGGATTGGAGAATCCGATTGCGATTCGGTATCCACGCGGTCGTGGCGTAGGTTTGGAATGGAAAAAACCCTTTCAAAAAATAGACTATAAAAAAGGAAAGGTACTGCATCAAGGTTCGGATATTGCGATAATTTCAACGGGTTTTATTGGCAATAATGCGCTTGCCGCTTTAGCTGATTTTGATTTAAAAGAAAAGGTGAGTTTGTATCATTTTGGATGTGTAAAACCACTAGACGAAGTGCTTTTGCATGCCCTTTGTAAGCAGCATCGGATTGTAATCACTTTAGAAGACGCTACGATTGAAGGTGGATTGGGCAGTGCTGTCGCAGAATTTGTTACGACGCATGATTATCAACTTCATGTATACCGCTTGGGTATTCCAGATGCGTTTGTTGAGCACGGAACTATCGCACAGTTGCAGGAACTATGTGGTATATCCCCAATGGCGATTCAGCAGTTTTTAAGGACGCTTTTAGAGCAATTTGCGTGAATTCTAGCCCGGACCTGCCTGCCGGTAGGCAAGTTGAAGCGGCAGCTCCCGATGCAAGAGGGACTATAGCGGAAAGCCGGACGGTTCATGATTGATAATCTAAATAGGACGCTCCAAAAAAAAACGAACCCTTTTGAGGTCCGTTTTCGATTTAGTTTTTGATGATTTTTTCGGTGATTTGTATGCTATCTCCTGTGGCTTGAAGCAGGTACATTCCCGTTTGTAAGTTCCCAATTGGAATTCGGTTAATATTTCCGTTGTTCCATTGGGCTTGGTACACGACACGGCCATGGATATCAATCAAACGAATCTCCAACGCACGACTATAGTTGGGGAGCTCCACAAAGACCTCATTAGTCGCTGGGTTGGGATAAACCCGGTAGGTGAGGCTGTTTTCAAATATAGAAGTTCCCAATGCGGTACAGTTGGGCCCTGGCGCCGGTTGCGTAAAGTCTTCTACCTGATCGGCGGAATCGTTTCGGTTGCCCGAACTGGCATTAATGCCGAGACCTCTTCGAGCAAAAACCTCCCAAATCATACAATAATCTGCACCGCCCGTGGTAGCTTGATCGGCAGCGATTAAAGCATCGCGTGCTTCCGTAAACGAGGGATTACAAGGCTGCAATTTCAATCCGTCCAGCACCAAGCGCATCACACGGTTGTTTCCTCCCGTCCCTGTATATTTATTGTTGTCATAGCCATATTTGGTGACATAAGCCCAAGTTAAATCCCAAAGCATGGCACACCAAACTTCACCGATATTGTGCGGAGAAATGGTAGTATTCCCGTCGGCATCGGTAATAAAGTTATCGTTTACGGTGGCAAATGTGCTTGGGTTAATAGTCATATCCGTAGTATACGGAAAACGGCGTATCCCTCGACCTGTGGTAGGCTGACTTACCGCAAAAGTTCCAATTCCTTTAGGGGTTGTTCCTACATCGCCAGGCTTCATTTGCAACATCAAGGCAAACCAATCCGACCAGCCTTCGCCCATCTGCTCTTCATTAGTTAGGCAGTTGCTTAAACTGGGTCCTCCTGTCAAACGGTTGGAAATTCCATGGCCATATTCATGGGAAATAATACCATTATCAAAATCGCCATCGGTACTCACGAAAGGGGCTCCGTTGAGTTGTAAGCGAACATTTACCGTACTTCCAAATGTATTTCCGATCAGATTTTCTCCGTCGTCAAAACTCATACATATCGCTGGGATGGTAATGGTAGCATCGGCACCACTCATGCTCACAAATTCGGGTTCGGATACATTATTCACGATAATCACTGCTACAGCGCCTCGTGTTTGTGCATTTTTGACTTTAACGGTGAAGTTGCAATTTCCACGACGAATAATGACGATTTTTCCATTCATCGCCGCTCCATTGGAAGGTGCTACACACGCTTCATTTAACCCTCCTGTCCCATCTTGATACAATACCAAATCCGATTGAATAAAGTTGGGCGCTTGGGGTAAACTCACAAAGCCAGGGTTGAAAACATTTTGTACAGCACGATAATTTCCAGCTACACTAGCAGGACTGTTAACGGTGACCGGAAAAATAGGAGGCGCTACATTCCAAACATACATTTGCATGCGTGGTCGGGTTCCATCGGCTGGAGTAGAAAAGTTAGCGTTGTTAAATGTGGGTGTGGTCGAACGCGAACCGTCTTGCGCATCAGCCCATACAAAATCGGAACCGGATCCACCCCGACCGAAATTGTTTTGTTGGAAATTACCATTCTGCTCATTAAAACCGTATTGGTACCAAATATCGTGTAAGCAATTGTTCATGTAAAACAAATTGGTTACCGCTGCATTAATGTAGGTATTGGGTTGCACACTTACTCCGCCATAAGGGAAGTCAAAGGTGAGACTACTTCCACCATCGGGGGCATATCCATTGGCCGTGGTATTGGTCGAATGGGCTGTGGGATTCGTATTGGTGAAGTCGGCACGGGCCCAAACATTATTGCCGCGGGTGTAGGTGTACTTTAATGTTGGATTATTATCCGAAAGATTGTTGGTGTCATGCCATCCTTTGGGAGAAGCCAATGCATTGGCGGGACTGCTGATAAGTTGAAAGGGACTGTGGTTTGGACTTTCAAACTCAAACGGGATGACGCGATAATTTCCGCTTTGCACTTGTAATGGACTTACCGCTTTTTGAACAGATTTTTCAAAAGAAAAAATTGGAGAAGCCGATTGCGCAGGGCTGTGCGGATGGTCAAATTGACATCGTACAGTTAAATCGTTTTTTTGGACAATCAAACCTGAGGCCGCATCTGCATAAAGGCTCCATAAATGTTCTTGGTTGGGACTGTAAAATTCGAAATGCCATACTTTTTGCAAGCGGTCGTTGACAGTAAGGTAGCCTAAAGTAGCTTGGATAGGGTCTTCTTCAGCATCGCCGTTTGTGAGCGTTACCTTTGTTGCATTTTCTTGTTTCAACACTGTAGGCGAAAGGTTATAGCCTAACGCTTGTGTTGCTTTTTGAAAAATTGCCGCTGCCGGTTGTGCATTTGTCTTTCGATCGGCTTTTTGTAAAATTCCCGTAATGAATCGATCGCCAACTTGAAGCACAGCGCCATTTTTAACCCAAACGGTAGTTACAGATTCGAAAAGAGGCAGACCGTCGAGGGTTTGTCGGATAAAATAATTGGTGATTCCTGTTGATTCAGAAGAAGTTTGACTCACTACTTCCCAGTGGGCAATGTCAGTTTCAGCCCATTTTTGGGCGATTTGTTGCTTTTGTAATGCCGCTTGAATAGCTTGTTTCGGAATCTCTTGCGCCCAAATACTGCTGCAAAGGAACAGTAATCCCAGGTAAATTTTTTTCATAGCTGTGGGTTAATCTTTTCAAAATTAGCGTAATCTTTTCAAAAAAACAACCACAGCCCTTTGAGGGTCAGAAAATTAAGAAATGTTAGCCAAGCATGTCGTGGTACAATACGGCATTTCCATCGGTTAAAAGCGAGATAAAATGGCAAATGTGCATCAATCGATCATACAAACTACTTTTTTCCAAGCGGTGTTTTTCGGGGAGTACTTTTAACAAAAGTGCATCGTAATTGGATGTTTTTCCTTCGTATTGATGGTTGTAAGCCGTGATAAATTTGTCCAATAAACTATTGATTATTTGGTAGCCTTTCAATTCTTTTTCGATGACCTCCCGACTTTGGTAAATATTTTTGACGCTCAATTTGATAATGTCATCCATTTGTGCTTTGTACTTGCTTTTGTCGGTTAAGGCATGATGAAATTCGCCTTTCAAAATAGCTTCTTCATTCTCTAAAAAAACTTTTACCGCATCATTGATGAGGTTTCCAATGGCTAAGGCACGCAGGTAACTGATGCGATCCTCTTTGGTGGTTAAAGCATTGTATTTGTTGCGGTCAATGGTATCTTTAACCAAATTTATGAGGTATTCCAATGCGAAATCTTCAGCGACCAAGCCTAAGTTAATTCCGTCTTCAAAGTCAATGATGGTATAGCAAATGTCGTCGGCGGCTTCGACCAAAAAAGCGAGGGGATGACGTAAATAGCGTAAATCTTCGCCCGAGTTAATTTGGAGTAAGCCCAATTCTTCCGCCACTTCTTGAAAAAAAGCTTTATCAGTTTGAAAAAAACCGAATTTTTTGTCGGAGATATAAGCGGTAGGTTTTTTGGGCAAACTTTCTTTGGGATACTTCATAAAAGCGCCCAAGGTGGCATATGACAAACGCAATCCTCCTTCAATGCCTGGACGTGTTCCCGTAAGTACCGAGAAACCATTGGCATTGCCTTCAAAATCAACCAAATCTTGCCATTCTTTGGGGCTCAATTGTTCTTTAAATTGTTGGCCGTTGCCACGCGAAAAATATTCTCCAATCGCTTTTTCCCCCGAATGGCCAAACGGCGGATTTCCAATGTCATGGGCCAAAGCTGCCGCTGCCACGATAGCTCCAAAATCATTGGGTTGGTACCCGTGTATGGTGGCGAGGTAAGGATACTTTTCGATGATTTTTTTACCGACCAAACGACCCAACGAACGTCCTACCACCGAAACTTCCAAACTGTGGGTGAGGCGCGTATGTACGAAATCGGTTTTGGAAAGTGGAATTACTTGAGTTTTATCTTGTAAACTGCGAAAAGGCGCCGAGAAAATAATGCGATCGTAATCGACTTCAAATCCCAAACGGGTATCGTCTTGCTCGATGCGTAAGCGTTTGCCCGTGTCACCTTGACGTTTCAAGGAGAGTAATTGTTCCCAAGTCATCATATAGTAAAGAATTTTCAGTAAACACAAATGTAAATAAATTCATTGTGGGGAATTATGGAATGATACAATAAAAAACAGCCACCATTACTGACAGCTGTTATCCTAATTTATAATTTAAAATTCCTAATTTCTAATAAAACTAAGACCCACACATTTCACAGTCCTCAGGACCTGCGTTGCGGGCGCGTTCGACCATCAATCGGAATTCTTCGGCGCTCATTTCACCCGATTCTGGGGCGATAACTTCTACCGCTTGGGGTTCGGGTTGTTGCAAGGTAACCGTAGGTTCTTCTTTTTTCTCATTGCTCAAAGTGAACTTGATGGCGTCTACCGCCGATTTAGTACGTAGGTAGTACATCCCCGTTTTTAGGCCGCTTTTCCACGCATAGAAGTGCATAGAGGTCAGTTTGGCAAAGGTTGCATCTTGCATAAACAAGTTCAACGATTGCGATTGGTCAATGAAATACCCGCGTTGACGTGACATGTCGATAATATCTTTCATCGACATTTCCCAAACCGTTTTGTACAAGTCTTTCAACTCTTGCGGAATGATGTCGATATTTTGAATTGAACCGTTGTGGCGCATGATTTCTTGTTTCAAGTTTTCATTCCACAACCCGTGTTTTACCAAGTCTTCCAACAAATGTTTGTTGACTACGATAAACTCGCCCGACAATACGCGGCGGGTATAAATATTGGACGTATAAGGTTCAAAAGCTTCGTTGTTTCCAAGGATTTGCGACGTAGAAGC
Source organism: Flavobacterium fontis (assembly GCF_900129405.1). Taxonomy (GTDB): domain Bacteria; phylum Bacteroidota; class Bacteroidia; order Flavobacteriales; family Flavobacteriaceae; genus Flavobacterium; species Flavobacterium fontis. The sequence goes on from NZ_FQVQ01000003.1 coordinate 172,503, forward strand.
GGTAGGCATTGGCGCCAACAATAAGGAGTTGCGCACCCCGTGTTCCATCACTTCTTTACGCAGCGAAGCCCAGTCCCAACGACCGGATAAGTCGCTGTCTTTCAATCCCCAAAGATTGTATTGGAATTCTCCTTGCGAAATCGGCGACCCTTGGAACGTAGAGTACGGTCCTTCTTCTTTGGCCAATTCCATTGAAGCGGTAACGGCAGCAAAGTAAATCGTTTCAAAGATTTCTTGATTCAATTGTTTGGCTTCATCGCTGGTAAAGGGCAAACGCATCATGATAAACGCATCGGCCAATCCTTGTACACCCAATCCTACGGGACGGTGGCGCAAATTGGAGTTCTCGGCTTCGGGAACGGGGTAATAGTTGCGGTCGATAACTTTATTCAAGTTGCGGGTCACGCGTTTGGTTACGTTGTACAACAATTCGTGGTTGAATTTGCCGTCTTCGACAAACATCGGTAAGGAAATCGAAGCCAAGTTACACACTGCGATTTCATCTTCCGAGGTGTATTCCAAGATCTCCGTACACAAGTTGGACGAACGAATCGTACCCAAGTTTTTCTGGTTCGATTTACGGTTAGCCGCATCTTTGTACAGCATATAAGGCGTGCCTGTTTCGATTTGTGATTCTAAGATTTTCTCCCACAATTCACGGGCACGGATCGTTTTACGTCCTTTACCAGCCAATTCGTAAGAGGTATATAATTCTTCAAATTTTTCACCATAGGTATCATACAAACCAGGACACTCGTTCGGACACATTAAGGTCCATTCGCCGTCGTTTTCTACGCGTTGCATGAACAAATCGGAAATCCACATGGCAAAGAACAAGTCGCGGGCACGCATTTCTTCTTTACCGGTATTCTTTTTCAAATCCAAGAATTCGAAAATATCGGCATGCCAAGGTTCGATATAAATCGCGAAACTTCCTTTGCGTTTTCCACCCCCTTGGTCAACATAACGTGCGGTGTCGTTGAAAACGCGCAACATCGGTACAATACCATTCGAGGTTCCGTTTGTCCCACGGATGTACGATCCTGTTGCGCGCACGTTGTGAATAGACAGCCCGATACCTCCGGCCGATTGTGAAATTTTGGCCGTTTGTTTTAAGGTGTCGTAAATACCATCGATGCTATCGTCTTTCATGGTCAACAAGAAACACGACGACATTTGTGGTTTGGGCGTACCCGCGTTGAAAAGGGTAGGCGTGGCGTGGGTAAAGAATTTTTTGGACATCAAATCGTAGGTTTCAATTACCGACTGCAGGTCGTTTAAGTGAATCCCTACCGCCACACGCATCAACATGTGTTGCGGACGTTCTACGATTTTGCCATTTATTTTGAGAAGATAGGAACGCTCTAAGGTTTTAAAACCAAAATAGTCGTAATTGAAATCGCGGTTGTAGATTACATGAGAATCCAAAAACTCGGCGTTTTCCATAATGACTTGATGTACTTCTTCAGAGAGTAAAGGCGCCTCTTGATTGGTTCTTGGGTTCACATAGTGAAACATATCGTTCATGGTTTCGGAGAACGATTTTTTCGTGTTCTTGTGCAAGTTAGAAATCGCAATTCGGGCGGCCAACAACGCATAATCCGGATGGGTTACGGTCATGGCAGCAGCGGTTTCGGCGGCAAGGTTGTCCAGCTCAGAAGTGGTCACACCATCATATAAGCCTTCAATTACACGCATGGCGACTTTTACAGCATCGACCATTTCGTTTAGGCCGTAACATAATTTTTTGATACGGTCGGTAATTTTGTCAAACATAACGGGCTCTCTGTGGCCGTCTCTTTTTACTACGTACATATTTGTTTGGTTTTAGGTTATGAGTTAGACAATCCCTTCTCTAACTCGAATTGATTTTTTGATGCGGCGACAGCGAAGGTCTTCCGAATCGGTTGTAACTCCTCCCGGAGCAGTATTTAGGTTTGATTTTGCGAATTAAAAATCAGCGTCAAAGCTAATTTTCTGTGTGCTGGAGTCATTGTTCATCACGCCGGCTTTTTGGTATTCGGAAACGCGTTTTTCAAAGAAATTTGTTTTTCCTTGCAACGAAATCATGTCCATGAAATCGAAGGGGTTGGTCACGTTGAATACTTTATTGCATCCCAATTCTACCAACAAACGGTCGGTAACAAATTCGAGATATTGGGTCATTAATTTGGAATTCATGCCGATCAAACTCACCGGCAACGACTCAGTGATGAATTTACGCTCAATATCCAACGCATCGGTTAAAATTTCGGTAATGCGTTCTTTCGAAACTTTATTCACCAAATGGTGGTTGTGTAAGTGAACGGCAAAATCGCAATGCATTCCTTCGTCACGCGAAATTAATTCGTTGGAGAAGGTAAGTCCGGGCATTAACCCGCGTTTTTTCAACCAGTAAATCGAACAAAACGATCCTGAAAAGAAAATACCTTCTACGGCGGCAAACGCAATGAGTCGTTCATTAAAATTGGGCGATTGTACCCATTTTAACGCCCATTCTGCTTTTTCTTTGATAGCAGGGAAGACTTCAATGGCATGAAACAATTGATTTTTCTCAGCTTCATCTTTCACATAAGTGTCAATCAAAAGCGAATAGGTTTCACTGTGAATGTTTTCCATCATCAACTGGAAACCGTAGAAAAATTTAGCCTCGGGGTATTGTACTTCACTAACGAAGTTCTCGGCCAAGTTTTCGTTGACAATTCCGTCGGAAGCCGCAAAAAAGGCCAAAATATGTTTGATAAAATAGCGTTCATCATCGTTCAATTTGTTGTTCCAATCGTTTAAGTCTTGGTGCAAATCGATTTCCTCCGCCGTCCAAATACAGGCTTCTTGTTTTTTATACCATTCCCAAATATCATGGTGTTTGATGGGGAAAATTACAAATCGGTCTTTGTTGTCCTGTAGAATGGGTTCCGCAATTGCCATAGTGTTTTTCTTTTTTTAGGATTTTATTAACGTAATTCTGACTGTTACAAATTTGGTCAAATACCCGTAAAAAAGAAAGTCAAACTTATCCACAATCGGCTTTAGTTTTTAACAACGCGTAAGAAAATTCTTCTTTTTAACTATTTTATAACGTATTGAAAAACAAGGAAATAGAAGTCCATTTTTTGATAAACCGCTGAAAAATCAAGGGTTTTCGGAAAAGGAGTAAATAATTTTCGTTGGGTTTTCGGAGGCGCTGAATGTTGTGTTAATGTAAATAAAAAAACCGCTTCTCGATAGAAACGGTTTTTAGTTTTTTGGATACACCTTTTACTCTTCTTGCTCGCCGTCAATATAAGTCTTGTTTCCGTTTTTATTGATGTAATATTTTCCACCACGAGGCCCCGTATACACTTTTCGTCCTTTATACGTGCCCGTCACTTTGTCTTTTACCTTTTTTTCAGCGGCCTTAGATAGCGTTGATTCTTTTAAATCTTCTTTCTCTTCAGCAGCGCTCAATTTTTTAGCTTTGGCTTTGGCTTTGTTGCCCGCCGCTTTGGCTTTTCCTTCGGCCGCTTTGGCTTCTCCTTTAGCCGCCGCTTGATTTTCTTTAAATCGTTTATCGGGAGTGCCGTCTTTTTTTAATGGGGCTTTTGCTTCCTCTTTTGCATTTTCTTTGAAGCGTTTGTCTGGAGTGCCGTCTTTTTTGAGTTTTTGAGTCTCTTTTTTTGCTTTTGCTTTTTTGTCTTGCACTACTTTTTCAGTTTCTTTCTTGGCTTTTTTGGCTTTTTCTTTGGCTTCTTGCGCTCCTACAACTTGCAAACAGAAGAATGCCACACAGAGCAGAATGAGTTTTTTCATAGGGTTAGGATTTAAATTTGACTCTTAAAAGTACAAAAATTATAGTTCCAAAAGTGCACCTTTTTAGAAAAAAGCGCGCAATTGTACACTCCCGGTATGTATGGTCTTGGTGTTTTCCGACTGTCGGCCGAGGTAGTTGAGGTTGAGGTCTAAATATTTTGTCAAATTTTTCTGTAGCAAAATGCGCCAAGTCCCATTGCGTCCCGGTTGTAATCCTTCCAACATTTGGAAAGCAACGGGACTGTTCGTATTACCCGTAAAGTCATTTTGGTAGTACGAATATTCACCCGTTAAAGTGAACTGTTTCGACCCAATGTAATTGATAGACGCGCCAAACCGTTGTTGGTGGAGTTGCTCGCCGTCGGTAAGTATATTCTTTTTGGATTTTTGTTCGTAGAAAAGACTCACACTCGTGTTGGCCGAAAACAAATACGATACTTTGGGCAACCATTGGGTGGCTTCCAATTCAAAATTTCGAGCGGCAAAGTTGTCTGAAATACCGGTGCTTGAACTCCACGACGATTCAAAATTGAATAACCATGTTTTGCGCCACAAATGGGCGTATTGCAACTGATGGGAACGCAGCTGATTTTCTTGTGATCCCACCGAGAGTAGGGTGCGCACTTTGGTGACTAAATAGGTATAGGTCATGGAATGCAACTGACGTCCCCGATTAAAAAACAAACTGTTGCGAAACGATTCATTGAGCCCCAACAAGTTTTCTGAACCAGGGTCAAAAGGATTTAGATGAAAACGTTCGCCTACCCGTTGTGTTTTTTGATCAATGGTGAAGGCGGTTTGGTTGTAAAAATGAGACAACAACTTTTTGAATCCTTTGGCATTTATCCATGTCGCTGGATTGAGAATAAGGGATTGTGAAAATTTGTTTTGATGTGTTTTCACAAAAATTTGATTGGGCAAAAATACCCGAACGTATTTGGCTAAATCAGGAAAAGGGGCGACTTCAAACTCCTGTAATTCCTGAATGCCGTTTCCATTATAATCGTTCCACATATATACCCCCTGCCCAGCATTTACCTCCAAATACGTAAACTCTTGTTGCGGCAACGTACCTGAGGCCGTTTCAACCGCGGTTGTCACTTGTACCAACTGTCCCCAATACCGATCGTTGTAGACCAATCGCGAGTTTAACGAGGGTTCGTCGGGTCGCGCTGCATCGTTGTAGGTCAATCGGCGGTAGTTGGCAAACAAAAGTAAATTGGATTTGGCGGTTTGCAACAACCGTGTTTTTAGAAAAAATCGGTTGGAAGTATTCACCCGTCGTACGGCTCCATTTTGCAAACTATCGTTTTTTCGGTGGTACCAACCCATTTCAACAAAGACTTTGGTCGTATCGCCGCGTCCCACCCAAAGGCCTACTTCACGAAACCGCTGACTCAAGGCACTCAAGTTTCCTGTGGTGGCGTCTTTTTCTTCATTATCCTCCCAATTTTGTTCGCCACCGACCCAATTTTTGCCCCAATGCCGCTTCACCACCGAACGATTGCGGGTGAAACGACTCTGGGTAAGCGTTCCTTGACTTTCCAGCGCACTGGCTTGTTGCACGATCCACCATTTGGTATCGCGAAACTGTCCTTTGATGCTGTGTCGATTTCCAGCGAAAACGGTTCCCAAATCGAGGCGCTCAAATTGATACGCGAAAGCACCTTTGGTTTTAAAATCAAATTCCAAGCCCGTTCCCGCCAAAAGTTGGGTTCCCGTCACGGCGGTATTCAGATTCCAATCCCGATTAAATTCAATATTGAACAAGCGCTCGACCGTACGAAAATCCTGTTGAATCAACTGCACATTAGCCAAAGCATTGATCGAAAAAGTGCCCGTGTACAATCGCTGTTTTCCATTAAATTTCGCCGCCACACCTTGATTGTTCCCATCGTCCAAGGCCGAGAAGAGGTTCAAATCGTTGTTGCTCACGCCCACTTCAAAGTCCAACGCTGTTTTTTCATTGGGTTTATATCCTCCCAATACCGTTGCAATTTGCAATTTCACGGGCGCAATCAATCGCGTGATGGGTTCGAAATTCCCCTGAGGAACCCCGCCAATTGGTGCTACATATTGGTAAATTTTACTCACCGCATTGTTGTTGGCCAAAATATAATTTCCTTGATTGGCACCCACCAACGTAAAGGTGACATTGAACAAAGTATCGGAGGGATTGTTTGAAAATTCAAAGATTTCTGTGGTGCCCACGAGTACTTTTTTGTATAAAATTTTATTCTCAGAAAAAGTGTCCTCAAAGGCCGAGGGCGCTGCCATTAAGTTGAGGTTATCCCCAGCATTTTGCAACACGGCCACTTGTTCACCCGTTAGACTTTGTTGTAACGGCTGATTTTTCACATCATTTTCTGAATATACATACCCGGCAATGTTCCAATTTTCATTTTGATGATGCACGCCGCCATAGGTAACAAATCGGGTATAGCTACGCTCGGCATATTGGTATTCGATAACAATTCGCATCTCTGAAGTAATAGGAAAAAGGGAGGTAAAACGCACTTCACCCGCGTTGTAATCGATGATATAGTCGTTGTTTTCACCCCGGGTCAATAGAATCCCGTTGACGAAAACACGTTCCGAGCCTGAAATAACCAATACAAACAATTCGCCGTTGTTTCCCCGCAATTTATAGGGCCCTTGATTGCCTTCTTGTCCTGTGAAACTACTTCGAGCATATTGACCGCGAACGACAGCCCCTGAGGCAAAGAGTTCGGTTTTGTTTTTGGGGCCACCCAATGTAAATCGGGTGTTGATGCCTTGCACTTTTTTGTTAAAGTTCAAAAATTTGGAATGCCGATTTTCCAAAAACAAATCCCCCGCGCGAATGCTCCATTTGTCGGAAAAAAGTTCGACGAAGATTTGATCAAATTCATCCAGTCGTTGCGAGTACCCGCCATCTTGTAGCGGAATGTTGCTGTCTTGAATTGAAGCGCGCAAACTTACTTTATCCGAAATTTTCCCGCTGATTTGTAGGTCCAAATTAGAATTTACCGTAGCATTTTGGTTGTTTCCAATGGTAATCCCGCGGCTAATACTCCCCGTGGTCGTAAGTCCATCAAAAGGCTTGAAGGTACTGATGGGGTCTTTTTTTACGGTGACCAAAATTCCCGCTTCGTTGGGTACGACCCGTTTACTATCGTATTGGGCATACGATTTAGTAAGAAACTCAGGAAAGGTTTGAAACCGAACCGTTAAGGAGTCTTTCGACTGAAATTGAGGAGCGAACCACAGTTTGGCACGGGAGTAATCTACAGCGTAATATGCAGTATCAATGGGATTTCCACGGGCATCAGTGAGCTGGAAGGCCGTTTTTAAAATACTCACCGGATGCAAGGTGAGGGTATCACGGGAATAGGCAATTTTTTTGCTTTTGAAAGGTCCGCCCACTTCTTGTGCCGACAAACCCCAAAAACAACCGAAAAGTAGTACCCATGCCCAAAATATCCGCATACCCGTAATCACTCGTGTCCTTCAAAAGTAGTATTTCCTTGGTGATTATGGAACGCTAAAAATCAGGAATTATTCTTTAGTAACCAATTGAAGGGTTTCTCGTGAGGTTTGTCGTACCAAAACGGTTTTTCCTTTTTCAACCATGGTCGCGGCTTCAGGAGTAAAATGGCGAATGGTATACAAAGAAACATTTTCGTTGTAGGCGACTTTGAACTTTTTAGAAAGCACCGATTTCAGTTTTTCAAAATGGCCAAATTTATCCTCTACGCAGACGGTAAAACTAATGGCGGTGTTTTGAATTAGGCTGACTTTAATTTTATATTGGTGTAAAAGCGCAAAAATTTCGCTGATGTTTTCCTCCATAATGAAAGAGAAATCGATGGCCGACAACGAAATGAGTAGCTGATTTTTTTTCACAATAAAACAAGCTGTTTTGGGTTCGAGATCGGCTCCTTTAGAAACGCTTGTGCCTGGCAATAACGGATTGACAAACGATTTTACGTACAAAGGAATTTCTTTGCGCTGCAGCGGTTGTAAGGTTTTGGGGTGAATGACGGAAGCCCCATAAAATGCCAACTCAATGGCTTCTCGGTAGGAGATTTGGTGTAAAAGGGTAGCGTTTTCAAAGTACCGTGGGTCGGCATTCAAAACACCGGGTACATCTTTCCAAATGGTCACACTCTCGGCCCCAATGCAATAGGCAAAAATCGCCGCCGTATAATCCGAACCTTCACGACCTAAGGTGGTGGTGAAATTGTTTTCATCTGAACCTAAAAATCCTTGGGTGATGTAAAGTCCTTTTTTCTTGATTTGTTTGGAAATACGCTTTTGTGTTTGATCCCAATCGACCAAAGCATCGCGGTAAGTTGCATCGGTTTTGATCAAATTGCGCACATCTACCCACTGATTGGACAACCCTTTTTCATTGAAATAATGACTGACAATGGTGGTAGAAACAATTTCGCCATAACTCACTACTTGGTCGTACACAAAGTTGTAATTGGGCGATTTGTTGCTGCGTAAGAAATATTCTAAATCGGCAAAATGACTGTTGACGGCATAAAACACCTCGTGGTTTTCATCGTCAAACAATTCCAACAAAATCTGGTTGTGGTATTTTCGCACTTCCTGAAGCGAGGCATGAAAGGCTTTCGATTTTTCGAAGTAGTTCTTGATCACTTCTTCCAAAGCATTGGTGGTTTTGCCCATAGCCGAAACGATGATGACCACCTCTTCGTGTCCCACGGTTTGCAGTACATGCAACACATTTTTTACACCTTCGGCATCTTTTACAGAGGCCCCACCAAATTTGAATAATTTCATGAAGATTGGGATTTAAAAAAAATGAAATCCAAAACTAAGCAATTCTTCTTTTCAGGGCGCCTAAACAAATTAAAAATTATCCCTTTTTTTCCAAAAAGGTGGCGATACCGTTTTCGTCCATTTGTACCACACGCCAATCCGGTAGTACACGCGCGCCCGTTTTTTCGTAGAACTGAATTGCGGGCGTATTCCAGTCCAAAACGGCCCATTCGATACGGCGCACGCCTTCTTCTTTTCCACGACGGATTACTTCACGGTATAATGCCATTCCAATGCCGCGCCCTCGTTCGGAGGCTTTGACAATCAAATCTTCCAAATGAATCGTTTTCCCTTTCCAAGTGGAATACCGAAAGTAAAAAAGGGCAATACCCAACACGATATCCTGTTCTTCCGCCACCAAACATTTAAATAGCGGCGGATCAGAGAATCCATCGCGAATCAAGTCGGCCTCGGTGATGACCACGGCTTCGGGTTCTTTTTCAAAAACAGCCAGCTCTCGAATTCGTTCGAGCACCTGCTTCATGTCGCTTGGTTGGGCGGGACGGATAGTCATTACTTTTTCTTCTTTTTGGTAGGACGTTTTGTGGTAGGTTTTTTTACCACGGGCGCTCTGTTGTTGATGGGTTTTTGGACATACGCTTTGTAACGGTTGTCGGCGATGGCGCGTTCGCGAGCTTTTTGTGCACGACTGTTAGGGTCGGGATGCGAACTCAACATACGGCTGATAAAGTCGGACTGCCCACCTTCGCTGAGTTTGGCTAAAATTAAAAAAGCCGATTCTACCGCATTGACATCATAGCCATGTTTTTTCATAAAATCATAGGCAAATGTATCGGCATCATTTTCTTGGCTGCGGCTGTGTTTACTATCGAGCAAAACGCTGGCAATTTGCCCTGCCTCTCCGTCGGTTACTTTACCAATTTTATCCGATTGGGAAGCGAGCGCGTCCAAAACAGCACTTTTTTTCAAAGCGGCCCGCATGGCATCTTTTGAATCTTCATTGACCACATGACCGATTTCATGACCAATGACGGCCAACAGTTGGCTATCGTCCATGATATCCATCAATCCCGAATACACGCGCACGCTGCCATCGGCACAGGCAAATGCGTTGACTTCTTTGGTTAAATAGACTTTATAGTTGAGTTGTAATCCGTTTTCATTAGCGTGTTTGCCAAAAACGCGATTCAGACGCAAGGTATATCCGTCATTGGGTCCTGCTACCACGTTGGCCGAATCGAGTTTTCGAACGCCTTCTTTGGCCAAAGCGGCGGCTTGCTCATTGGAAAATGTAAATCCAGCGACGCCTTTTTGAAGGGCTCCAAGTGCTCGTTCGCCAAGGTTGATTTGCGCTGAGGTAATCCATGGGATGGCGGTTATAGCCAAAATGGGGATGAGATGTTTTGCTTTCATTTTTCGGTTTTTTAGGTCATACAAAGATACAGGAAGTCGCGGGAATTGGGCGTAGAATTATTTTCTCCCGAATTGTCGAATTAATTCCGAAAAAATAGGATATTTGCAGCACAACTACAACGATTTCGTAAATGGAAGAACGCAACAAAACCTTAGGGGAATTTATCATTGAGAAACAAACCGATTTTCAGTATTCAACAGGCGAATTATCGCGCATTATCAACTCTATTCGCTTGGCGGCTAAGGTCGTAAATTACAAAGTAAACAAAGCGGGATTGGTTGATATTGTGGGCGCTGCGGGCGATACCAACGTGCAAGGCGAAGACCAGCAAAAATTGGATGTGTATGCCAATGAAGTATTTATTCAAACCCTGATCAATCGCGAAATTGTGTGTGGGATTGCCTCCGAAGAAAACGATGATTTTATCACGGTGGCGGGCAGTGACAATAGCCACAACAATAAATATGTGGTCCTGATGGATCCACTAGATGGTTCTTCCAATATTGATGTGAACGTTTCGGTGGGAACTATATTTTCGGTTTTTCGACGGGTTACTCCTGTGGGAACGCCCGTTACTTTGGACGATTTTTTGCAACCCGGTGTTAACCAAGTGGCCGCGGGGTATGTAATTTATGGCACCTCGACGATGCTGGTTTACACTACGGGACATGGGGTGAATGGGTTTACACTCAATCCAGCCATTGGCACCTTTTACCTTTCGCATCCCAACATGCAATACCCGAAAAACGGAACCATTTATTCGATAAACGAAGGGAATTACGTACATTTTCCACAAGGCGTCAAAAATTATATTAAGTATTGCCAGTTGGAAGAAGGTGATCGTCCCTATACGTCGCGCTACATTGGGAGTTTGGTGTCCGACATGCACCGCAATATGATCAAAGGCGGAATTTATATTTATCCCACGAGTTTCAAAGCCCCCAAGGGCAAATTGAGACTGTTGTATGAATGCAATCCGATGGCTTTTATCGCTGAACAAGCTGGGGGAAAAGCCTCCGACGGTTACCAACGAATTATGGAAATTCAACCTACCGAATTACATCAACGGGTGCCGTTTTTTTGCGGAAGCGAGAATATGGTGACGAAAGCAGAAGAATTTATGCGTGACGCGCTATAATTGTTATGTAAACTTGAAAAAAAAGTCCCGAACATGCGGGACTTTTTTGTTATTTGTACATGTGTCGCATTTCGTACACAAAGGTGTCCAAATCGGCGTTGAGTACTAATAGCGACAACGCTTTGTCCACGATATACTGAACGTTTCCTGGGGTAAAGCCCAAGGCTAAGGCAAAACGCGTCAGGATTTCCTTTTGTTTTGGGCCTAACACTTTATCCGCGTAAACCATTCGTGATAAATCGTACAATCGCTCCAATCGCATCGCATAGGAGTAGGGAGGATTGATAGGATATTTTAAAGGATTGGCCAAAATTTCGGCATATTCTTCATCAGAAATTTCCAACTGCACGGCCAATTTATCCAAGAAGTTTTTCTCCTCATTGGTTAAATCGCCATCGGCAATGGCCACACGAACGATGGCTGAAAAATGCCCTTTATTTCGGCTTTTGAACTCACTGTCAAATAAATCTGCTATAGACATAATACTATTGATTTTATGCGCTAAAAATACCGCTTTTTCTGAAATATGACTAAAAAAATGCCGATTTTACCGCTGGGTTTTTTCACTATGAAAATATATTGTAAGTTTACCCTAATTAACCTTCTTTTGCAATGCTATGACTGATTTCTGGATTTTTTTTAAATTCGGTCTCGAACATGTACTCGACCTAAACGGCTACGATCACTTGCTTTTTTTGGTGGTGCTCACGGTTCCCTACACAGGAAAAGACTGGAAACGGATCCTTTTGTTGGTGTCTCTTTTCACGTTGGGGCACACCTTATCCTTGTTTTTGGCGGTATTGAATATCGTTCGGGTGCAACCCACCTTGATTGAATTTCTTATTCCCATAACGATTTTGCTGACAGCGCTTTATAATTTGGCAACCGCGGGAAAATCCAAGCCCAAAGAAAACCTTACTTTCATCGGGGGTATTACTTTGTTTTTTGGTCTAATTCACGGGTTGGGGTTCTCCAATTATTTTAAAGATTTGCTCCCAGGGGAAGCCCCCGATAAAATGCTTCCGATGCTGGCTTTTGCTTTAGGTATCGAAGCGGCGCAACTCATTATTGTTTTGGTGGTATTGTTGCTGTCCTTTGTGTTTTTAACACTTTTTCGTTTTTCCAAACGAGAATTTATTCTGGTTTTTTCAGCGATTGTTCTCGGAATTATCCTTCCTTTGTTGGCACAAAATCCCATTTGGGAGCCCTAGTTCAACGAAAAAGTAGTATTTTAGAGACCATGAAAAAGGAGAAGTTAATCAAATACGATAAAGCGTATCTGCGCATCGCTGCCGAGTGGAGTAAATTGTCGTATTGCCAACGCAAACAGGTAGGAGCCATCATCGTACGCGATCGAATGATCATTTCGGACGGATACAACGGTACGCCCTCGGGATTTGAAAATTGTTGCGAAGATGACGAGGGTTTAACCAAATGGTATGTGCTTCATGCCGAGGCCAACGCCATTTCCAAAGTGGCGCGCTCTACCCAATCGTGTGAGAATGCAACGTTATACATTACCCTCTCTCCGTGCCGAGAATGCAGCAAACTCATTCACCAATCGGGCATCAAAAGAGTGGTTTACCAAAAGGGCTACCGCGATACTTCGGGCATCGATTTCTTGACTAAGGCCGGGGTTGAAGTGGTTCAAATGGAAGATCTAGAATAAACGAAATATTCCTTTTTTAGCGTTATTTATTTTTCGGTACACCTATGCGTATTCCTAAAATTTACATACCGTTTCTTTTTTTCTCCTGTGTGGCGCTCGGCATCGTCATAGGTGGACTCGTGAACTATCCGATTCCTGCCAAAGTGACAAAGCAAGAGTACCGCAGTAAACTCAATCGGTTGTTGAATTTTATCGAGAACGAGTATGTAGATGAGGTAAAAACCGACTCTATCGTCGATGTTACGGTGACGGGTATTTTAGCCAATTTAGATCCGCATTCGGTGTATGTTACCCCCCAAGAACAAACGCTGTTGGCCGATAATATGCGCGGCGATTTTGTAGGCATTGGGATTAATTTTTATACCTACAATGATTCGATTGCAGTGATCAAACCCATTCCGGGGGGACCCGCAGAAAAAGCTGGAATCCAAGCGGGAGACCGAATATTGTATGCGGGAAAAAAACCTTTATTTGGGAAAAAATTAAAATCCGAGTCGTTGTACAATACGTTGAGAGGCGAACCCTTATCCAAGATTCAACTGACCGTATATCGCAAGAAAACGCGCAAAACATTTACCACCCAAGTCATTCGCGACGTTATCCCATTGAAAAGTGTGGAAGTTGCCCTTCTCCTCGATGGGAACACGGGTTATATCAAAATTGAACGTTTTGCCGAAACGACCGGAGAAGAGTTTCATGAAGCCTTGCTCCAGTTGAAAAAGAAAGGCATGCGCGCACTTATTATTGATGTACGCGAAAACGGCGGCGGGGTGATGGAATCAGCGATTGCTATTGCCGATGAACTGCTTCCCGAAAATGATTTAATTGTTTTTACCAAAAATAAAAAAGGCGCGGTTGAAAAAATGTATGCCACCGAGGAAGGTTTGTTTGAATCGGGGAAAGTAACCGTGCTCATCGATGAAAATTCAGCCTCGGCGAGTGAAATTCTAGCCGGAGCGATTCAAGATAATGATCGCGGGCAAATTGTGGGAAGACGCTCTTTTGGCAAGGGATTGGTGCAACGAGAAATGAATTTTGACGACGGTTCGGCAGTGCGTTTAACCGTTGCACGTTATTTTACTCCCAGTGGCCGTTCGATACAAAAACCCTACAAAAAAGGCGAGTCCGAAGCCTACCATGGGGAATACGAACACCGCTACGAATCGGGTGAACTCACACAACCCCAAAAGGTTAAAGTAGCCGATTCACTCAAGTTTAAAACCAAGAAAGGCCGAACGGTGTATGGGGGAGGCGGCATTGTTCCCGATGTTTTTGTTCCCCTAGAAAGTGCTGTGGGCGAAGAAAATGTAGCCTATGTTTTGAAAACGGGTATTGTAGGCCATTTTGTATTTGAACAATTGGACAACAACCGCAATCGATTTGCGGGCTGGACCTTTGAGCAGTTTCAAAAAAACTATGAAACAACAGCCGATTTTTTGCCTGAATTTGAAAAGTATATGGAAAAGTCTGGAGTTCAAATGCAGTGGGAAAAAAGTAAATCCCTAGTGCAACGGTATGTAAAAGCCGAATTTGCTCGACAGTTGTTTGGGGATACTGCCTACTACAAAATCATTCTCCAAGAAGACCCTATGTTAAAAAAAGCGGGCGTTGTGCGTATTCGTTAGCGGTTCACGCTATCATGCACTTGCACCGGAATCCCATCGTTCCATTCGGTCAAAATATCTGTCGCTACCGAGGCGCCACTTCCTGCGGCTATAGGCAATTGACTCCGCCACCCGGCTAAGGTTCCACAAACATACAATCCCGGTTTTACCACATGATCGGTGTTGCGCAATTGCAACCGGTTTTTGTCGGGATGGGCTTTTTGATGCGGGATAACATACGATTCCAGTCCCGCAATGGGAAACGGATTTCCAGCTCCAATAGCGATGACTACACGACGACTTTCCAAAATTTCGCCCGTATGGGTTGTTAGGGTAAACTGATTTAATTCGCCCGAAATCGCTGTGATTTTCAGGGTTTCGAGTTGAATGACATGCGGATACACAGCTGCCAAATGCGTTTTACTTTCCGCCAACAACGATGCACCCGTGGTTCCTGCCGGAATACCATAGGCGTTATTGAAAACCGCATTTTGTAAAGAAGAAGCTTTTTGGTGCGTAATCACGCCAATTTTTTTATTGGCCGCAAAAGGTTTGTGTTGCGCCGAACCCAAGAGCAAGGCACACGACATTCCCGATACGCCACCGCCAATAATGAGTACGTCAAACATGTTATTGGTTTTTCATTTTCTCTTCGATGCGCTTCGACATTTTGAAAATCAAAAGAATAAAAATAGCGCAAAACGAAGCTACGATTCCGATTAAGGCCACCAAACTGTTCCCTTCAAACGGACGGTCAAAATCCAACATCATCACATTAACGACCACTAATGCAATGGCAATAAAGATTAATAAAGTGGTAAAGATTTTCATTGTTTTACTTTCTGACGACAAATTTAATCATTTATCGCGGGACTAAAAGAGGGCTTTAACATTAGAGGCAAATAATTTAACAGCAATCGCCAACAACACGACTCCAAAGGTTTTTCGAATAACGCCCAAACCATTTTTGCCCAAAAACTTTTCAATTTTTGCCGACGATTTCAATACACCGTAGACCAAAATCACGTTCAAAAAAATGGCAATCACAATATTGATAGAAGCATATTGCGACCGAAGCGATAGCAAGGTGGTCATCGTTCCAGCCCCAGCAATCAAAGGAAACGCCAAAGGCACTATCGAGGCCGAAGTATTGGCTTCCTCTTTATAAATTTTGATTCCCAAAATCATCTCCAAGGCCAAAAAGAAAAGGACAAACGAACCCGCAACCGCAAACGAGTACACGTCCGTGCCGATTAATTTCAAAAACTCTTCCCCAGCAAACAAAAAGGTAATCATGATACTCCCCGCCGCCAACGACGCTTTTTCCGATTCAATATGCCCAAATTTCTGCCGTAAATCTACAATTATCGGAATCGTACCGACGATATCAATGACTGCAAAAAGCACCATACTAATGGTAACAATCTCCCTAAAATCCAAGCCCCACATACCCGTTGAAATTTTTTGCAAAAGTAAGGCATAAAAAAAGATTCAAATTTTAAATTCCCGTTAAATTTCAATCCCCTGATTTTTAATCTTTTGGGCGCTCCCCCTCGGTGTGAAGTGGGCAATTTCTATCCGTTTTTCGTCCTCGGGGTCAGGTCGTCCGTTACAAGTCCGCGCTCGTTCCTCGCTGTGGGCTTTTCACTACCACCCTTAGCGCGGTGTTCAGTCTACAGTGTTCAGTCTACAGTGTACAGTCTACAGTGTTCAGTCTACAGTGTACAGTCAACAGTGTTCAGTCAACAGTGTTCAGTCGCACTTTCAAAAATCAACAATCGTTAATCAACAATCGTTAATCATCATTCCCCCTTTGTGGAATACCGACAACCGACAACCAACAACCGACAACCAACAACCGGCAACCGACAACCGACAACTGGCAACCGACAACCGACAACCAATCCCCAAGTGCATGGGTGCAGCAGGCAGTCTTCAAGTACTTAGAAAGTAATATCTTTGCCACAAAGAAAAATACTATGTTTCAACTCGGGAAAACCATTGTGTCGGAGGATATTTTAGAAAAAGACTTTGTGTGTAACCTCACAGCCTGCAAAGGGGCTTGTTGTGTTGATGGCGATGCTGGGGCTCCGCTTAGCGCCGAGGAGACAAAAATATTGGAGGCGATTTATCCCCAAATTAAATCCTATTTACGTCCCGAGGGCATTGAAGCTATCGAACGCCTCGGAACTTGGGTGGTCGGGACAGAGCAAGATTTAGAAACGCCTCTTATCGATAACAAAGATTGCGCATATGTCATTTTCGACGGTCAAACTGCCTTGTGCGGCATTGAACAAGCCTACAATGAAGGCCTAATCGACTGGAAAAAACCCGTTTCTTGTCATTTATACCCCATCCGAATAAAGGATTTTACCGAATTTGCTGCTGTGAATTACGATCGGTGGGATATTTGCGATCCCGCTTGTTCGCTGGGTAAAGAACTACAAGTACCCGTGTATAAATTTGTCAAAGAAGCCTTGATTCGTCGCTTTGGAGATAATTGGTATGCCGAATTGGAAAAAGTAGCCGAGGAATACCAAAAAGAGCGCAGAAAATAAAGGGGAATAAGGTATACGTCTTCAAACTAAATTGGACTTTTCCTAGGAGATTATTGAGGCTATTAATGCCAAGGTAATACGGTGATTCTTTGGAATAACTGATTCTTGTTGTATATTCGTCAAATAAGTAGTTAAGAAAATTAAGCACCATGTCAGAAGACCAAAAACGCATCCTAGAACAACAACTCTGGAACATCGCCAACACCCTTAGAGGTAAAATGAACGCCGACGAATTTCGGGATTATATTCTCGGCTTTATTTTCTATAAGTACTTGGCCGAGAAAATGGAGTTGTTTGCCAACGATATACTCAAACAAGACGGAATTTCATTCCGAAGCCTAACAGCAACCGATAGCCAAACCCTTGAAATCGTGGAAGCGGTGAAAGAGGAATCGCTCGAACGGTTGGGCTACTTTTTGAAACCTGATGAACTGTTCAGCGAAGTGGTGAAACGCGGCAACAATGATGTGGAGGGTCAGAGCAATTTCATCCTAGAAGATTTGCAAAAAATCCTCACCAACATTCAATTAAGTACCATGGGGACAGAGAGCGAAGACGACTTCGACAATCTGTTTGAGGACATGGATTTGAACAGCACCAAGTTGGGGAAATCACCCGAAGCCAGAAATGAGATTGTGGTGAAGGTATTAACCCATTTGGATAAAATCGACTTCAAGCTCGAAAGCACCGAATTGGATGTGCTGGGTGATGCCTATGAATATCTTATCAGTCAATTTGCCAGCGGGGCTGGCAAAAAGGCTGGTGAGTTCTATACCCCACAAGAGGTGAGTATGATTCTGGCTAAAATTGTATCAACGGGTAAAGACAAGTTGAGGTCGGTGTACGACCCTACGTGTGGTTCTGGTTCGTTACTGTTACGGGTAGCCCGTGAAGTTAAGGAAGTAAGCAACTTTTACGGTCAAGAACTCAATCGTACCACGTATAACTTGGCCCGAATGAACATGATATTGCACGGGGTACATTACCGCAAGTTTGACATCAAACAAGAAGACACCCTAGAGCACCCACAACACAAAGACTTGACGTTTGAAGCGATTGTGGCCAATCCACCGTTTTCAGCGCAATGGAGTGCCAACCCTTTGTTTACAACTGACGACCGATTTTCACAGTACGGCAAGTTAGCACCGTCAAGCAAGGCCGATTTTGCTTTTGTATGCCACATGGTGCATCACTTGGCCGATAATGGCTGTATGGCCGTTGTATTACCGCATGGCGCCTTGTTCCGTGGTAGTGCAGAACAACACATTCGACGTTATTTGATTGAGAATCGTAATTACTTGGATGCGGTGATTGGATTGCCAGCCAACATATTCTATGGAACCAGTATTCCAACGTGTATCTTGGTATTCAAGAAGTGCAAAGAAAGTCCAGAGGATGTCTTGTTTATTGATGCCAGCCAACATTTTGAAAAAGTGAAAACCCAAAATGTCTTGAGAGAGGAACATATTGAAAAAATTGTGTCCACCTACCGCAACCGACTGGAAGAAGATAAGTACAGTAAACGTGCTACGTTGCAACAGATAGCCGACAACGATTACAACTTGAATATACCGCGCTATGTGGACACTTTTGTGACAGAGGAATCCATTGACATCAACCAAGTGGCCAATGAGCTTAAATCGCTGGAAAATGAGTTAAAAGACATCGACCAACGTATTGCTAGTTTTTGTGTAGAGTTAAACATAACAACGCCATTCTAATGAACAAATATTCAATTCCAACATTGCCCCTAGAAGTCGACCTTGAAACCAAAAAAGTTCTCAAAAAAGTTGCCGAGGCTAGAGCTTCTTTGGCTGAATTGAAAGGGGTTCATGCAACTGTGCCCAATGTAGGTATTTTGTTGAATACTCTGGCTCTACAAGAAGCCAAAGACAGTTCAGCGGTGGAAAATATTATAACCACTCACGATGAGTTGTTTCGTGCGGAGTTGAATATGAATTTGGTAAAAAATATTGCAGCCAAAGAAGTTCAACGATACTCTTTAGCACTAAAAAAAGGTTTTGAGTTAGTTCAAAAAGATAAACTGATTACCAATGGTCATATTCTTGAAATTCATGGTGTTTTGGAACAGAATGATGCTGGTTACAGAAAAGTCCCTGGTACCGATTTAAAGAATGATAAAACAAAAGAGGTTGTGTATACCCCTCCACAAACCGCTAATGAAATTATTGCTCTGATGCGCAACTTGGTAGAGTATATCAATGATGATACACTAGATGATTTAGACCATTTGGTTAAAATGGCTGTAATTCATCACCAATTTGAAAGTATACACCCTTTTTATGACGGAAACGGAAGGTTAGGTAGGATTATCAATATACTGTATCTGATTTCAAAGGATTTATTAGACTTTCCAACCTTGTATTTAAGTCGATACATCATTCAAAACAAAGCTGAATATTACCGATTGTTGCAAGATGTTAGAGATAATGGTAATTGGGAAGATTGGGTGCTATATATCTTAGAAGCCATTATAAGTGTGGCCAAACAGAGTACTGAACTTATCAAAGCTATCAAAACAGAAATGATGCGTTACAAGTCAATTATACGCCAAAAATATCCCAAAATTTACAGTCAAGATTTACTGAATAACATATTTAAACATCCGTATACTAAAATCGAATTTTTAGAAGAAGATTTGGCTGTAACACGCCAGACATCTTCAAAGTATTTAGAAACGATTTCAAAGGACGAAAACAAGCTGTTGGAAAAAATTAAAATTGGGCGTGATAATTATTATATCAATGTCGGGCTAATGCAGTTATTCTCGCAGTATGACTATAAGTTATAATAGGTAAACCAAACGTTGATTTAATTAACGCATTTCAAAAACGTGTTAATAAAAACACACTTTCGTTAACATGTTTCAAAAACGTGTTAACCAAATGACTAAAAAAATAAACATGACAAAATATACATACATACCGAAGTTGAGGTTCCCAAATTTCAAAGACCAATGGGCTGTAAAAAAAATGGAAGAACTAACAGAGAGGATTGGTGATGGTTTGCATGGTACACCAATTTATTCTGAAGATTCAGATATATTTTTTATTAATGGTAACAACTTGATAAATGGATTGATTTCAATTAATGAAAACACTAAACGCGTTGATAATGAGGTTTTTATTCTTAACGATAAAAAACTCAATAAAAATTCGATATTAATTTCAATCAACGGAACAATAGGTAATGTTTCAAGGTATAATGGAGAAAAAGTAATGTTGGGAAAAAGTGTAGGATACTTTAAGTTCTATTCTAATCCAGATTTTTATTATCACATACTAAACTCAAATAAAATTCAAAATTATTTTTATTCTGAGTTAACTGGTTCAACTATCAAGAATCTATCTTTAAAAACTTTAAGAGAAGCAGAGATATGTATTCCGAGTGAAGAAGAACAAACCAAAATCGCCTCCTTCCTCACCGCAGTGGACGACAAATTGCAAGCCTTGAAAAAGAAAAAGGAATTGTTGGAGCAGTACAAAAAAGGAATGATGCAACAACTGTTTTCCCAAGAGATACGATTTAAAAAGGAAGACGGGACAAATTATCCTGATTGGGAGGAGAAAAAGTTGGGGAATTGTTTAGATTATACTCAACCAACAAGTTATTTAGTTGAAAGTACAGAATATGACAATTCATATAGTATTCCAGTTGTTACGGCTGGAAAAACTTTCATTTTGGGATATACAAATGAAGAATTTGGCATATATGAAAATGGACTTCCAGTAATCATTTTTGATGACTTTACAACTGCCAGCCAATTTGTTGATTTCCCTTTTAAAGCTAAATCTTCTGCAATGAAGATATTGACAGCCAAAGAATCAATGAATATCAAGTTTGTTTATGAAGCGATGCAAATGATTAATTTTGAAATAGGTGGACATGGTAGGCATTGGATTTCAATATATTCAGAATTGATGATTGAAGTACCTTGTGAAGAAGAACAAACCAAAATCGCTAATTTCCTATCAGCTATTGATGATAAAATTGCCCATTGCCATTCGGAGTTAGACGGTTTAGAGCAATGGAAAAAGGGATTGTTGCAGCAGCTATTTTGTTGATATAAATAATTGTATTCCAAAGATTTATTAATTTTATTTTAAAAATGATTAGAAATAATAAAAATATTTATAATTTTGCATCAACAGTATCCGTTGAGCATACCATAAGAACTGCATACGGGTCATTTTTGGAAGACAGTAATTTTACCAACAATAATACACCTCCTATGCCTCTCAACGATGCACACTTAGGGGGTCTTTTCTTTTTATAAACTAATGAAGAAGGTATATAACAAAGCCCCACTTAGTTTCCAAGACCAGTTAAATCTACTGAAAAGTAGAGGTCTAGAAGTTGGCGATGAGCCAAAAGCATTGTCGTATCTTCAAGAAATAAGTTATTACCGACTAAGCGCCTATTTTTTGCCTTATCAAAAGGTGAAAGACAAATTTGATAACGGAACAACTTTTGAAAAAATTATTGAAACCTATTCTTTTGACAGAGAACTTCGTTTATTAGTTTTTGATTGTATAGAACGAGTTGAAGTTGCTATTAGAACACAGATGATTTATCAAATGGCAATTTTTTACAACGATAGTCATTGGCATGACAACAAGGCTCACTTTATTACGCCTTATTACAATAAAATTGGCAATCTAATTGACCCTTATTCTGATTTTCAAACTATTATATCAAAAGCCAAAACTGCAAGAACACCAGAAACTTTTATAAAACACTACATGAATGAGTATGGTGTTCCAGCTAATCCACCAAGTTGGATGTGTTTTGAACTTTTAACAATCGGGGAGCTTTCACATTTGTATAGAGGATTGAGTAACAATTCTGATAAAAAACGAATAGCTGATTTTTTTGACTTGCACCATACTGTTTTTACATCGTGGCTGCACACTTTGACTTATGTTAGAAATATTTGTGCACACCACAGTAGATTATGGAACAGAGAGCTTGCTATTGAACCTGATAAACTTCAAAAGCCAAAGGGGATTTGGATAGCTAAACAATTTGAGAACAACAAACGATTATTTTATTTTTTAAGTGCACTTCGGTATATGCTTTTAAGGGCAAATCCTGAAAATGGCTTACGACATAAACTTATCGATTTGTTTTCAAGATACCCAAGTGTGCCAATACAATACATAGGAATATCAAGTGACGGTAACGGAAATATGTTAGATTGGCAAAATGACCCTTTTTGGAAATAATAAATGAGTAAACAATCCGAAGCCATATTAGAAGCACAACTGGTCGCCCAGCTCCAAAAATTGGGGTACGGTTTGGCCAGCATCACCAATGAACAAGAACTGATTGCCAACTTAAAAACCCAGTTGGAAAAGCACAACCGTATTCAATTCTCGGCCACCGAGTTTGAACGGGTGATGAATATTTTATCCAAAGGGTCGGTATTTGAAAAAGCCAAAACGCTTCGGGAGAAACAACACATTATTCGGGACAACGGGGACAACTTATACTTTGAATTTATTAATACCGAACATTGGTGTCAAAATCAGTTTCAAGTAACGCATCAAGTATCTGTTGAAGGGAAGTATCAAAATCGTTACGATGTAACGATTTTGATCAACGGCTTGCCGTTGGTACAGATTGAATTGAAGCGTAGAGGCCTCGAGTTAAAAGAAGCCTTTAATCAAGTCAATCGCTATCAACGTCATTCGTTTGGTTCCAATTCGGGGTTATACCAATACATTCAAATCTTTGTGATTAGCAACGGGGTAAATACTAAGTATTACGCCAACAACCGTAACCAATCGTTCAAACAAACGTTTTACTGGACGGACAAAGAAAACAAACGATTAACCAATATTCTCAACGGATTTACCAGCGAGTTTTTAGAGCCGTGCCATATCAGTAAAATGATTTGTAAGTACATTGTACTCAATGAAACCCATAAAATCCCCATGGTGTTACGACCGTATCAATTCTATGCCGTAGAGGCGTTGATTGATAGAGTTAAGAATAGCGTGAACAATGGGTATATCTGGCACACTACTGGAAGCGGTAAAACGCTAACTTCCTTCAAAGCAAGCCAGATTATAATGAATTTACCACAAGTTAAAAAAGTGGTGTTTGTGGTTGACCGTAAAGACTTGGATTATCAGACCACCAAAGAGTTCAATAGCTTTAGTAAAGGAAGCATCGACGGAACCGACAATACCAAGATGCTGGTGGATAAATTTACGGACGATTCCAAGTTGATAGTTACCACCATCCAAAAGCTCAATACGGCCATTAGCAAGAAACAGCACTTAGAAAAGATGAATCGTTTGAAAGACGAACGTATTGTCTTTATCTTCGATGAATGTCACCGTAGCCAGTTCGGTGAAACCCATAACCGTATCAAGAGTTTCTTTAACAATATTCAATTCTTTGGCTTTACGGGAACCCCAATATTTGCGGACAATTCCGTTAAAAATGAATTAGGTCGTAGAACCACCAAAGAACTGTTTGGGGATTGTTTACACAAGTATGTGATAACCGATGCTATCAAAGACGAAAACGTGTTGAAGTTTTCTGTGGAGTACGTGGGTCGCTACAAACAGAAGGAAGACCGCAATACCAACATCGATATTGAAGTAGAAGACATCGACACCAAGGAGTTAATGGAACACCCTTCACGATTGGAAAAAATAGTGGATTACATCGTGGCACACCATAACCGTAAAACACACAGTCGTAACTTCACGGGAATGTTTTGTGTAAGTAGTGTCGATACGCTGATTAAGTATTACGAAATATTCAAAAAGAAACGATTAGCGGGTGAACACAGTTTAAACATTGCCACCATATTCAGTTATTCAGCCAATGAAAACGATGCCGATGCCAACGGCTTTTTGCCCGATGAATTATCGGTGGTGGAAGAACCCAGAGCGTTGTATGGATTACAAGCCCACAGTCGGGAGAAACTGGATGAATTTATTGTCGATTACAACCAGTTATTCGATACCAAGTTTTCCACCAAAGACAGCGAGAGCTTCTACAACTATTACAACGACATATCCAAGAGAGTAAAGGAACGTAAGATTGATATTCTACTGGTGGTCAATATGTTTTTAACGGGTTTTGACAGCCCTACATTGAACACCTTGTACGTTGATAAGAACTTAAAATACCACGGTTTAATTCAAGCCTATTCACGCACCAATAGGGTGTTGAATGAGATGAAGTCCCAAGGTAATATTGTGGTGTTCCGTAACTTAAAAGGAGCCACTGACGAGGCAATTACGCTATTCAGCAACAAAGATGCTGTTGATGTGATTATAATGAAACCGTATGAAGATTATGCGGTTAAATTTAATGAGGCCTATCAAAGGTTACTAGAGTTGGTTCCAAGTGTAGATGCTGTCAATGAACTAAGAACCGAGGACGAAGAACTGGAGTTTATAAAGGCGTTTCGTGAGTTAATGCGTATTCGCAATACCATGACAGCCTTTGCCGATTTCAGTTGGTCAGACCTTGAAATGGAAGAACAAGAGTTTGAAGATTACAAGAGCAAGTACTTGGATTTGCATGATAAGGTTAGAACCGAACATGAAAAAGACAAAGTGTCCATACTAGAGGATGTTGATTTTGAATTGGAGTTGTTGCACCGTGACGACATCAACGTGGCCTACATACTCCAATTGCTAATGAAGTTAAAGACCGATAACAAAAAGGATGCAGTTAAGACCGAGGCCGATATAATAAATTTATTGAGTGGTGAAGCCGAATTGAGAAGCAAGAGAGAATTGATAGAACGCTTCATTAAAGAGAATTTGCCCATTATTGAAGACAGCGAAACCATACCCCAAGAGTTTGATAAATTCTGGAGTGAGGAACAAGTCAAGGCCTTTAATAAAATCGTAACCGAGGAGAATTTATCCCCAGAGCGGACAGAACAGCTTATTGAGAATTATTTATTTTCAGAACAAGAGCCGTTACGTGATGAGGTACTGGATTTAATTGAAGGAACCAAACCCACCATATTGGAACGCAAGAAAACGGGTGATAGAATCCTAGATAAGATTGTAACGTTTGTGAAGACGTTTGTGAGTGGGATAACGGGGTAAATAAATCTATTAAGTGTATGAATTTTGATAAGTTAACCGATAAAGAAAGAATTGAGTTTGCATTAGGTTCAATAAAATTGATTAATCATTATTTGAGAGGCGTAAACGAAGAAAAGTTTGAGAATGATATGAAGACGCAAGATGCAATTCAATATAGAATGTCATGTATCGGTAATGCGATTAATGCTGTGTCAGAAAAATTAAGAGAAAGATATGACATTCTTTGGGGTTTGTATGTTGTTTTAAATATTGACAGTGCTGAGCTTATGTTTCAGTTGAAGCAAAAAGACAAGGAAACGAATGAGCCTTACGAATCATTAAAGTCTTTATTTAATATACTTTACGATGTTTACAGACATGAATATTCAGATGTTTTGGATAGTGAAAAGAAAAGTTATGTTGAGGATTATGATTATCCAATAAAAACAAAAAATTCAATCTGGACTGTAAAAAATAAATGACCCCCCTCCGTTACCCCCGTCCCTTCCCCCGCCCATAATATAGGTAGCTATGAGAACCTTGATGAGGCGAGGAAAAATTTTTGGGAGATTGGGATAAAACATCTTTTTAGAGTGTTTTTTTGAATCTATATTAGCGGGTAAACGCTATGTAAGTCTTAATCAAAAAACATCTATTAGAGGTAAAACATTGGAGGTGTTCGTTCGTTTTTAGTAAGGTTATAGATAAATTATCTTTTTGGGTTAAAAGGTATGATGTTTTGCGCCTTATCCAGCCATGAAAATTTATAGAGCTTTTGAATAATATACTGTTGCGCCGAAATACTAGGTTCCATACTATCACCAAACCAGTTACAAATCAATTGGCTCCCTTCGTATTTACCCAACGGGTCGTTGATGCTTTTTGGACTATATAGCCAGACTTGATATAAATATTTTGGCAACAAACCGTTGGAATCAAAATGCAAAGAATTTCTATTAATAACGGCTGGAATATCATAACCCCACTCCAATGGATTACTGGGATAAATTAATAGTTTGTTTAAACTATTTAGCGTTTTAGTGTCGGTTGGTAAACTGTTGGCGTAAGTTTCAACAAAAGTGAAACCCTTAATGAAAATTTGATACCCGTCAGGGTAAATGATGTTGTTTTTGTTTTCCATAGCTTTTTATTAATAAATATTTTAGCCATGGAAAAAGTTAAAAAAAGGGTCAATAATTTTTCAATCGTACAAGAATCGTACAGATTTAAGTAAATAAAAAACGCATCAATCTGATTATTAGATTAATGCGTTTTTACTAAGTGGAGAAGATGGGGCTCGAACCCACGACCTCTACGCTGCCAGCGTAGCGCTCTAGCCAACTGAGCTACATCCCCTTGGATGCGTTGCAAATATACTAATTTACCTATCAACCCCAAATATTTTTTTGATTCCTAAAGAATTGTATACTTAAAGCAAAAAAAACACTGATTTATAGCAAATTATCGCAATGTCCCCTCCTGAAATAAGTTGACACAAATTCGACTTATTATGAAAGACAAAGCAACCTCGCACATTAAGCGTAGTCAGAAAGATTACAACATGGCTTTTAAACTTGCTGTTATTTCCCGTGTTGAAAAAGGCGAAATGACCTATAAACAAGCTCAATCTGTTTATGGAATCCAGGGTAGAAGTACAGTTTTGGTTTGGTTAAGAAAATATGGTAACTTAGATTGGAGTAAGCCTAACCTATTATTTATGGCAAAATCTAAAGAAACCCCTGCTCAAATTATCAGAAGGCTTGAAAAAGAATTGGCTGATGAGAAGCTTAAAAATAAGATTCTTAACACCATGATTGATATTTCTGACAACCAGTATGGCACTCAGATTCGAAAAAAGTTTTCTCCCAAACAATCTTCCGGCTCAGGGAAAGAGCAGGAATAAGTCTGTCCAAAAGTTGTAGATTGTTTGGGATAAGCAGACAGGCTTTATATCAGGAACAAAGAAGAATTTTTTGTAGAGAGAGTGAATTACTTCAGGTAAAAGCTATGGTTCATGCTTTAAGATTAGAAATGCCACGCATTGGAACCCGAAAACTATATTATTTGCTTTCTCATGAACTTTCCCTTTGTAATATAAAGATAGGTCGAGATGCCTTATTTAATTATTTACTACTGGTCAGACCAAAGAAAAGTTATACTAAGACAACCTTTTCAAAGCATTGGCTACACAAGTATGATAACCTTTTAAAGGATTATAAAATTGAACGTTCCGAACAGGTTTATGTTAGTGATATTACTTATGTAAAATCATTTGAAAGGACACACTATTTATCTTTAGTAACTGACGCATATAGTAGAAAAATAGTAGGTTATCAGCTTAGTGATGATATGAGTACTGAAAATGTTGTCAAAGCTTTAAAGATGGCTGTTAGGGATAGAAAATCAGATCTCCCTCTTATACATCATTCAGACAGAGGGCTACAGTACTGTTCTAAAATTTATCAGGACATATTAAAGAAAAATAACATAACACCATCAATGACAGACGGATATGATTGTTATCAAAATGCCTTGGCAGAAAGAATAAATGGTATTATAAAGAATGAATTTTTAATCTATAAATGTAAGGATGGTAAAACATTAGAAAAGCTTATTGAAACATCAATAAAGACCTATAATAATAAAAGGCCTCATTTAAGCTTATCAATGAAAACTCCTAACTTTGTACATGAAAAAACCAGTCAGCAAATACCGACTGGTTAATATAATTTTTATTGTAAAACTTGTCAATCTATTTTAGGACGACTCAAAGAAATATTTGTTTGAATGAAATTTTTAGTACTATTCCTGCAATCGGCCATCGATAAAAAACTTCAAGAAGCACCTGATAACGGGTATGCTATCGGTGTTTGGATTGGAAATTTGCTGCCTTTTGTGGTATTGGTGGGCTTGGCTTATCTGCTTTATTACCGTTCCAAAAACCGAAAGGATTAGAATAAAACCGTATTTTTGTCGCGAAAATTTCCAGTATGAGTACCATTCGAATCACCAAACAATTTAGTTTTGAAACCGGACATGCCTTGTATGGCTATGATGGAAAATGTAAAAACGTTCACGGACACAGTTACAAATTATCGGTCACTGTCATCGGTCAGCCAATTACCGATACGGCTCATGTGAAATACGGAATGGTAATCGATTTTACCGACTTAAAAAAAATCGTGAAAGAAGAAGTAGTCGACGTGTTTGACCATGCGACCGTTTTTAATAAAAATACGCCTCATATCGAATTGGCTCAGGAGCTCCAACAGCGCGGACATCATGTTATTTTGGTCGATTACCAACCTACGAGTGAGAATATGGTCATTGATTTTGCGGCTAAAATCAGCAACCGCCTTCCCGCTACTATTCAACTTTTTTCGTTACGACTACAAGAAACGGAGACGTCGTATGCCGAATGGTATGCGTCTGATAATACATAAGTATGGCCAAAAAAATCTATTTTGCTTCCGACCAACATTTGGGTGCGCCGACTGCTGAAGCCAGCTTTCCGCGTGAACAAAAGTTTGTGGCTTGGTTAGACACTGTGAAGCAAGATGCCGAAGCTATTTTTTTGCTCGGCGATTTATTTGATTTTTGGTTTGAATACAAAACCGTAGTGCCTAAAGGCTTTGTGCGCGTTTTAGGAAAATTGGCTGAAATTCGCGACAGCGGCATTCCGATTTACTTTTTTGTAGGGAATCACGACTTGTGGATGCACGATTATTTTGAGAAGGAATTGAACATCCCCGTATACCACGATAACCAAACCTTTACGTTTCACGGCAAGTCGTTTCTCATTGGTCACGGCGATGGCAAAGGACCTGGCGACAAAGGCTACAAACGCATGAAAAAAGTGTTTACCCATCCGGTCTCCAAATGGGTTTACCGCTGGTTACATCCCGATTTGGGTGTTAAGTTAGCCCAATACCTTTCGGTCAAAAACAAATTGATATCGGGGGAAGCCGACGTGAAGTTTTTGGGCGAAGACAACGAATGGCTTGTGCAATACTGCAAACGGAAATTACAAACTCAACACTACGATTACTTTGTGTTTGGTCACCGTCACTTGCCCATGACGATTACCTTAAATGAGCAATCAACCTATATCAATCTCGGGGATTGGATTGGGTATTTTACCTATGGCGTTTTTGATGGAACCCAAATGTCGCTTGAAAAATTTGAACTATAATTTCTGGCCAATCAAATTGACAGCAGGCGTTCGAATCAAGCTTTTACTGGGCTTTTTGTAAAAGTAAAACGCAAAATCATAATTGATCCATAGATTGGCATTATATAATTCTTCCGTTTCTTTTTCAGTAACGGCATCCCGATATTTCGTGTAAAAGTTGGTTTCGTTCGAACATTGAAACTTCACTAAAGTTTGCTCTTCAAAAGGGGGATAAACCACGGTTTGATTCGCATCAACATAGTCGACCAATTCAATGGAAACCAAAATTTCTTCTCCTGGCGTTAAGGTGTAATCGATGGGGGTGTTGATTTTGTTTTTTTGTTTTGGGTCTAACGTTTGAACCGGTGAAATGTACACGGGGATGGCCTGCAGGGGAGAAATATTGGTTCGTTGTATGATTTCTCTATTCACTATTACTTTATAAAAAAGAATGCGGTATTTTGTGGGATGCACTACTTTTTTGACATACCATTGTACCTGTTCTAGCGCCAAATCAAAAGGGTGTTCATTGGTAAGCAGTAAGCCAAAAAACAATTGCTTTTGCAAATACATGCCCCTGGAATTGGGTAAAATGCGGTTGTGTTCGCCCAAGGTAATTTTTTCAGGAAGCGATCCCACTACGACTTCCTCTAGTTCGTAGATTTTTTTCTTGAGATAAATGACATCGGCGAGTTGTTCACGCGCATAGCCTTTGGGTTCAAAATTGAATTTAGAAAAGGCAATGGAATCAAACGGAATTTGAGGTAGCGTAAGTGCTTCTTTTTCGGGGGAGATGCCTTCAAAAACTTTCTTTTTTTGGTGAAAAAGGTGAAAATTCACTTCCGGTAAAAATTCGCTGGTTTCTTCATCTAAGAGTAAAAAGTGTAGGCTTTGTGCCCGTGTAACAGGAGCCAAAAATAGGAGTAGGCAGAACAATACTATAGAAAATAGTGGCTTCATAAGGTGAAGATACGGTTTTTCCCTTCATGATTTGAAAATGGGGCGTCGATTCAGCCCCGATCATAGCGGCATCCCCCGATGTATTCGGGGATATAGCGGAGAGCGGGATCGTGTTGCCAAGAACGAGGGAGTTGTTGCTGCCTAAAAATTACAATTCTTCAATTTTTTTATGAATGTCCAATTTCCGGAAGGAAGGCGAAAGGATTCCCGTAGCCGTTACCGTTACTAAGGTCATTGTACCGCCAAAAACCACTGCCGTCACCGTGCCCATTAATTTGGCGGTCAAGCCACTTTCAAACGCGCCGAGTTCGTTGGACGAACCCACAAAAATAGAATTCACCGAAGCGACCCGTCCGCGCATGTGATCGGGCGTTTCCAGTTGTAAAATGGTTTGCCGGATGACCACTGAAACACCATCAAAAATACCACTGAGAAATAAAGCGGCCACCGAAAGCCAAAAGGACGTCGAGAGGCCGAAGACAATCATGCACACGCCAAACAGAAATATGGCTACTAGCAATTTCATCCCTGCATTTTTGTTCAGCGGAATGTAAGCCGCGAGGATCATGGTGAGGAACGAACCCACTGCGGGAGCTGCGCGCAAAACGCCAAATCCTTCGGAGCCTACTTTTAAAATATCTTGGGCAAATACGGGAAGTAGTGCAATGGCGCCCCCGAAGAGCACGGCGATCATATCGAGCGTGATGGCGTTTAAGATGGTTTTGTTGTGAAAAACAAAGCGTACACCTTCTTTTAAACTTTGCATCATGGGTTCGCCGATTTTGGTATTTAATATCGGTTTCTTCTCAATTTGCGTCAGAAAAAGTAAGGCCAAGACCGTACAACCAAATACAAAGCACAGCGAATAATGCACGCCAAAAAAGCGAATGGCAATTCCGGAGAGCGCGGGTCCGGTAACCGCCGCAATTTGCCACACCGAACTGCTCCAGGTAGAAGCGTTGGGGTAGACTTTTTTAGGAATCAACTGACCCAACAGTGAAAATACGGAAGGTGTGATAAAAGCACGTACCAATCCCCCACAAAATACCAGGGCATAGATGGCATACAGCAAATTTTGTGCGGCAAAGTTCGCTTTAATAGCGGGAAGGGTTAGGGCAAACAAGCCGAGACTAATGAGTGAAAAAGCGATTAAACATTTGATCAACAGACTTTTCTTTTCGTTTTGATCGACGATATGTCCCGCAAAAAGCGCCATGCTCACGGCGGGGATAATTTCCATCAAACCAATAATTCCCAACGACAGCGTATCTTTCGTCATGGTATACACTTCCCATTCGATAATGACAAATTGCATCGACCAAGCAAAGACCAAGGCAAAGCGCATGAGGAGGAAGAAGTTAAATTCGCGAAAGCGCAGGGCTTCGTAGGGATCGTTTTTAGTCATGGTGATTGCGTAAATCTTTCAAACGGAGTTGCAAAGTTACGGAACCGTTGAATTCATTTTCATCCAAACAGAAAACCGCATCAATTTTTTGTCGGTTTTCAATCAAAGTGACCTTGTCGCCTAGGCCAAAACCCACAGCGCCTATCGTTTCGGAAGTCCCTTGTTTGAGGTTGAGTTTTAAATGGGTTTCGTCACTCCCAATGCGTTTGCCATAGCCCGTGTCGTACAGGTTTTTGGCGAGAAATGTGGGGGTCATATTGCCCGGGCCGTAGGGTTCAAATTGTTTTAGTAGTCGCATCAATTTGGGCGTGATGTCTGAAAATTGGATTTCGGCATCGACTGCTATTTCTGGGATGAGAAGATTGGGGTCAATGGTTTTTTTGACCACTTCTTCGAAAGCGGCTTTAAAGGCCGGATAGTTTTCTTCATACAAGGTCATTCCAGCCGCATACTTATGTCCGCCAAATTGAATAAGGTGTTCGCTACACGCTTCCAAAGCTTCGTACAAATCAAAATCTTTGACCGAACGCGCTGAGGCGGCCAGTTTATCGCCACTTTTGGTAAACACGATGGTCGGACGGTAATAGGTTTCGGTGAGGCGAGAGGCCACGATTCCGATGACGCCTTTGTGCCAGTTTTCTTGGTAAACTACAGTGGTAAAACGTTCGGTTTCGTTCAAATCCTGAATTTGACGTAACGCTTCTTCAGTGATGGTTTTGTCCAATTCCCGACGGTCTTTGTTATGTTGTTCAATGTCGGCGGCAAATTGAACGGCTTGTTCCAAGTTCATTTCGGTCAACAAACTCACGGCAGCGTTGCCATGTTGGATACGACCCGCGGCGTTGATGCGTGGCGCTATGATAAATACGACATCGGTAATGGTGAGTTCGCTTTTCTTGACTTGTGTGAGCAAGGCTTTGATGCCGGGTCTTGGATTCTCGTTGATGACTTGTAAGCCAAATTTGGCCAATACCCGATTTTCCCCCGTGATGGGTACAATATCGGCGGCGATTGCAGTAGCGACCAAATCGAGGTAGGGGATCAAATCCAAAATGGTTTGCCCACGGCGTTCCGACAAGGCTTGGATCAGTTTAAATCCGACGCCACACCCACAGAGTTCGTCATACGGATAGGAACAATCGTCGCGTTTGGGATCTAAAACGGCCACGGCATCGGGTAAGGTATCGCCAGGACGGTGGTGGTCGCAAATGATAAAATCGATGCCTTTGGCTTTGGCGTAGTTGACATGATCGATGGATTTGATGCCGCAGTCCAAAGCGATAATTAAAGTCATGCCATTGTCTTCGGCAAAATCAATGCCTTGGTAGGATATACCGTAGCCCTCGGCATAGCGATCGGGAATGTAGGTGGCCACGTAGGGATAAAAGCTGCGAAGGTAGGAGGCCATCAAGGAAACGGCTGTGGTACCATCGACATCATAATCGCCAAACACCAAGATGTTTTCGCGGTTGTTCATGGCTTGTTCGATACGAAATACCGCTTGCTCCATATCTTTCATGAGATACGGATTGTGTAAGTCGTTTAGGGTAGGGCGAAAAAAAGCTTTAGCTTCTTCGTAGGTGGTGATGCCGCGTTGCACCAATAAGTGGGCTACGCGTTCATCGATGTGCAATACGTCCATCAAATGGCGTACGGCGGAGGGATTCGGCTTTGAGTGAAAGTTCCAGCGCATAAGAGTTAGGTGTTAAAAGGTTGGCGTATAAATTATTCATGAATTTGATTTAAGATCCAATTGGTCCAACTAATAACTGTAGAAGATCTTCTTTTAAATGTCTCAGGTGATTTAACATTATTCAACCTCGATTTTTTCATCATTTCAATTACTTCAAATTTGCTGGGCATCTCAGAATTTTTTAGACAAAAATCTAGACATTTTTTAAAAACTTGATGGGTAAGAATTATTTTGATAAACTCTTTTTGTCTTTCAATAATGTTTAGACTAAAAATTCTTTTACCATTATTTGTCAAATAACAGCCTACATTCCCATGAACATCTTTGTTAAAATCAACTAGGCCTAAATATTTAGCAGCATTTGAATAATAATCAGTTTGTCTTTTATCAAAATCGAAATTAGCTGTTATCATTTCTTTTGTCAAAAATTCATTCTGATTTAGTAGTTCACATAAATTAATGACTCGATCGAAACTGTCAGCTTGTGGGAAAGGAATACTAGGCTCAGGAATTGTTACAGTTTTTTCTAATAATTCAGATAATACTTCTAAGTTGAGGTTTCCATCCGAAAAAGTGTATTTTTTTTCTTTCTTCAAGAAGATAGAGTTGTAATCTTTTTCATTAGCAAATTCATATTCTCTTAAGTGAAATATCCCATTTGAATAAGTTAAGAAAATTGGTTTAACTTTTTTTTGAATTTTATTTTTCCATAGAACGTAAGGATAAAAAAGTTGGCGAATCAAAAAATCATTAGAGATATAGTTTTTTGCCTCAATTAAATTTAAACTATCACTGCCCTCAAAACCACCATCGATTTCTATTTGCGATCTATCTACATATATAGTTTTCTTTCCGTTTTTTGAATTAATTTGGTAATCAAAAAATGAAGAACTCATTCGTCCATTAACAGTTGGAAACAATTCAATTTCGTTTGTAAAATCATTCAAAATTTTAGAAACAAAAGCACAATTAATTGCGGTTGCTTCGCTTGTTATATCTGTGAAGTTTAAACTTTCTAAAAAATTAGGAAACTCAATTTTTACCGTCTCTACCTCATTGATGTTGAAGTCAAAAAAAGTCTCATAATTTCCAATACTATACCCACCTCTATTTGTTGGAAGTATGGATAAGTTATTTTTTGCAAAAATTTCGGGTAGCTGAGATTTATGATCAAATTTTGTCATTAATCTTGCTTGTCTTACATCGTTAATTTGTTCAGATGTAATTTCAAAGCTACCATTTTTCTCTATTTGATTAATGATATTGAATTTTTCGAATAGAGAATTCCAAGCTATATCATTTTTTGATTTACTCATAATTTTTAATTAAAACTTCATCAACTTCTCCTCTATTGTTAGGATTTGAGTTAATAAATCTATTGGCTCTTACAATTTCAATGTTATAATCTTTGTATAAATCCATTATTTGTTGTGAAGCTGAATTTGACAATAAGAATTTTATGTTATTGTCGTTCAAAGTATCACAAACTTCTTTTAATCTTATTTGGTCAAAAATATCCCAACCCCCTTGAATATACCCTGTAAAATTTGAGGTTTCAGAGATTGGATGATAAGGAGGATCAAGATAGACAAATGATTTACTGTTTTTTTTAATATTTAATAAAATATCTGCATAATCATCATTTCTTATTTCAATATTAGCTTTGTTAAGGTAATTACTTACAGCTTTTAAAACAGTTTCATTAACTATATTTGGATTTTTATAACGACCAAAAGGTGAGTTAAATTCTCCTGAATTATTAACTCTGTATAGTCCGTTATAACAAGTTTTATTTAAATAAATTATCCGTGAAGCTTTTTCTACATTAGTCAATTTATTGTAGTCTTCGCTTCTATCTAAACTTCTAATATTATAGTAATATTCAGAATCATTAATATGAAGTTTTAAATTTTCAATTAGTTCTTCTGGATTATCTTTGATTGTTTGATAGACATTAATTAATTCTGAATTAAAGTCATTGATTATACCTTTTTTTGGTTGTAAATCAAAAAATACAGCACCACCACCAATAAAAGGCTCAAAATAGTTGAGTTTATTGATGTCGTTTGGTAAATTTTCTTTTATGGAAGGCATTAATTGTCTTTTTCCGCCAACCCATTTTAAGAATGGAATAATTAACTTATTTTTTGACATTAATCTTAATTTATTTTGTAGGTTTCCCTGCCACTACAGCGACAATTTCGCCTTTCGGGGGTTTGGTTTCGTAATGTTTGAGAACCTCTTCGGCGGTGCCGCGAATGGTTTCCTCGTGCAATTTGGTGATTTCTCGGGAAATCGATACCGGGCGATCGGGGCCAAAATACTGCACAAATTCGCCCAAGGTTTTCACCAATTTATGGGGCGAAACATACAGAATAATCGTTCGCGTCTCTTCGGCGAGTTGCAGGTAGCGTGTTTGTCGACCCTTTTTTTCGGGTAAAAAACCTTCAAAAATAAAGCGATCGTTGGGCAACCCACTGTTCACCAAAGCCGGAACAAAAGCGGTGGCTCCGGGCAGGCAATCTACTTCAATCCCATGTTCTACACAGGCTCGGGTCAACAGAAATCCAGGATCGGAAATTGCAGGGGTGCCCGCATCACTGATCAAGGCCACGGTTTCTCCCGCTTGGATGCGTTTCACCCAATGGTCCACGGTTTTGTGTTCATTATGCATGTGATGACTTTGCATGGGTGTGGCAATGTCAAAATGCTTCAAGAGTTTACCGCTATTGCGGGTATCTTCTGCCAAAATGATATCGGCCTCCTGCAAGACTTTTACGGCACGAAACGTCATGTCGTCTAAGTTGCCAATAGGCGTAGGGACCAAATACAATTTACCCATTTACGAGAATTTTTTGGCAACGATGGCGATAAATCGTTCGGCATAATCGTCGACTCCATCCCAATTGTTGTAATCGGGTTTGATGATTTCGTCGATAAAATCTTTAGCTTCAGGAAACGTGGAGAAGGTATTTAATTGCGACAGGACCCGGTTGTAATCTTCGGTGCTGTCGGCAAACAAATATTTCACGAAGGCAATTTTATCGTTTAAGCCAATATTGATGCTTTTGGAATGCAATTCATTGAGTGATTTCCCTTGTTCGTCGATTACCGTTTTAAGCGAGGGGGGCACGACTACATCGTCGGGTTTGACAAAAATGGGTTCGGTGTAATTTTCGCCCAATAACTCTTCAAAGGAAATTTGTTTGGGCTCGTCTTTTTTAGGCGCCTCAACGACGGGGTCTTCTATGGGAGTGGTGGGCAGCTCAGGCTCAGAAAGGGCTGCTGTTTCCTCCATTGGCTCTGCGGCCAATTCAAAAATAGGTTCAAAATCCAAGTCCGATTTGGCCTCCGTCATGGGAACATCCTCCTCTATTTCTTCTTCCTCCAACGTAATTTCTCCCACAATAACGGGTTCTTCCTCTATAGTTTCGGCTTCTACAACGGCTTCGGTTTCAATCACTTCTTCAACGTCTTCCACTTTTTCCACTTCATCTTCCACTACCGCAGGCGTTTCTTCCACCACTACAGGGGTTTCTTCCACAACGGGTGCTGCTTCTACCACCGCCTCGGGAATATCCAAAGCAGCGGCCAATTTGGCTTCCAAATCTTCGACGGCCACATCGTTTTTGACGACTTCAAAGTGATCGCCATAAAATTTTAAAACCGCTAGGGTTTCGTATAATTTTCGGGTTTCCGTGTAGAGTTGGTCTACTTCCGATTTGTTGCGAAGTTTTAAAATGCGGTGTGCAATACTAATCAATTCAGCTTCCAGTCTTTTTTTCATGGTGCATTACAATTTTGGGTATACAAGCGCTACCTTAGGGTAGTCGGCGTTGGGTCTTTTGTACGGTCATTTCCTTCAAAAATATGCAAACTCTTCATAACTTTATCCTAATAACCGGAGCAAGTCAGGGGAATTTTGATATTTTTGTTTCTGTACAAATGTAACAGAAAAACCTAAATTCATCTAACCAATTTAGTAAATGTTTTTAGAAAATACGGTTAATCACGAAGAGCAATTTGGGTGGATAGAAGTCATCTGCGGCTCCATGTTTTCGGGGAAAACAGAGGAATTGATTCGGCGTTTACGTCGGGCGCAATTTGCCAAACAAAAAGTAGAAATTTTCAAACCTGCTATCGATGTGCGTTATGATGAAGAAATGGTAGTTTCGCACAACAAAAATGAAATTCGCTCCACTCCGGTTCCTGCTGCCGCCAACATTGCTATTTTGGCGCAAGGTTGCGATGTGGTAGGGATTGATGAAGCCCAGTTTTTTGACGATGAAATCGTAAAAATATGCAATGATTTGGCCAATTCAGGGATTCGGGTCATTGTGGCCGGCCTCGATATGGATTTTAAAGGAAATCCTTTCGGACCCATGCCCGCGCTCATGGCTACCGCCGAATATGTAACTAAAGTCCACGCTGTATGCACCCGCACGGGGAATCTCGCCCATTACAGTTACCGCAAATCCAATAACGACAATCTCGTTCTTTTGGGGGAAACCGAAGAATACGAACCGCTTAGTCGTGCCGCTTATTATAAAGCAATGCGCGAACATATTGAAGTCAACGACCCTGAGGATTTATCGACCGAACCCAATTCCTAACTGCTGTGACACGTTCCATTCGAACCCTCATTCCCATTTTGAAAGCGCAATTTCAAGGACCGCATGATATCGCGATTGTAGATGCCGTCTCTATTGATAGCCGTTCACTTCAAAATGGCCCGCACACCTTGTTTTTTGCCTTGCGCGGGCCGAATCACGATGGGCATAATTTTTTGGAAACGGTCTATGCGCAAGGGGTGACCAATTTTGTGGTTCATAGCATACCCGAAAGCTTGGTGGGGAAAGCTAATTTTTTAATTGTTCCCGACACTTTGGTAGCCTTGCAACAATTGGCCACGGCTTACCGTTCGGAATTTTCGTTTCCCATCATTGGCGTAACGGGGAGCAACGGAAAAACCATAGTCAAAGAATGGCTTAACTTTTTGTTGAGTCCCGATTATCATATCATTCGCAGTCCCAAAAGTTACAACTCACAAGTTGGGGTGCCTTTGTCGGTATTGGGCATAAATGAAAAACACAACCTAGGTATTTTTGAAGCAGGGATTTCCACGGTAGGTGAAATGGTGCATTTGCAAAAAATTATCCAACCTACCCTTGGAATCCTCACCAATATCGGTTCGGCGCACGATGAAGGTTTTCAAAGTGCGGGGGAGAAAATCAAAGAGAAGCTTACGTTATTTTCGGCCGTTGAGCTTTTGATTTTAAATAAAAACCGAACAATTGAAGCCTTTTTGCCGCCTTCAATACGCACATTTACGTGGAGTTCGGATGATAAAAAAGCGGATGTGTTTGTCATGGCCAATGAGCATGCTGACTTCACCGAATTGCGCATTACCTATCAAAAACAATGTTTTAAAGTTGTCATTCCTTTTTCGGATTTTGCCTCTATCGAAAATGCGATGCATTGTTTGATGGTGCTGTTGTACTTGCGTTATGATGAGGCAGTGATTCAAGAACGCATGGCGCAATTGTATCCTGTAGAAATGCGACTGAAAGTCAAAAACGGCCAGCACCAAACGCGTATAATTGACGACAGTTACAGTTCGGACTTCCAATCATTGAAAATCGCTTTAGATTTTTTGGAAAGTCAGCAGCAGTATAAAAAGAAAACACTTATTCTCTCGGATATTTTTCAAAGTGGGTTGGACAATGATGCCTTGTATGCACAAGTTTCCTTGCTAGTGGTGTCCAATCATATCAACCGCGTGATTGCCATTGGGCCAACAATCAGTGCCTACAAACGGAAGTTTCCCAATTGTTTGGCTTTCCCATCGACCCAAGCCTTTTTGGAAGTCATCGATAGCGTGGTTTTTGAACAAGAAACGATACTCATTAAAGGCGCACGTCATTTTCATTTTGAAGATATCGTGACAGTTTTGGAGGAGAAAACGCACGAAACGGTGCTTGAAATCAATCTCAATGCCATCAGTCATAACCTCAATTTTTACAAAGCTAAATTACAATCCAATACCAAACTGATGGTCATGGTTAAAGCGTTCAGTTATGGCAATGGAGGATATGAAATTGCCAAATTGCTCGCCCATCACAAGGTAGATTATCTGGGAGTAGCATTTGCCGATGAAGGAGTGGCGTTAAAACAAGCGGGAATCCAATTGCCAATTATGGTTTTGAATCCTGAGAGCACGAGTTATCCTTCGTTGATGCAACACGCGCTCGAACCCGAGATTTACTCTTTAAAAGGGTTGAATGCTTTTGTCAAATTGGCCGAACAGAAAAAATTGAAGCGTTTTCCTATTCATATCAAACTCGATACGGGGATGCACCGATTGGGATTTATGGAACAAGACATTCCCGCTTTGATTGCCCGTTTGCAGCAAACCCAAGCGGTGGAAGTGAAAAGTATTTTGTCGCATTTGGCCGCGAGTGACGACATGAAGTTTGTCGATTTTACCCTCGCCCAACTTACTTTGTTTGACGCGTTGTCGACGCAAATGATGGAGGCATTGGAAATACAACCCATTCGCCATATTTTAAATACGTCGGGCATTTCCAATTTCGGTCAAGCGCAATACGATATGGTGCGTTTAGGCATCGGCTTGTATGGAATATCCAATGACGAAGACGAACAAAAATTACTGGAGCAAGTCGCCACCCTAAAGTCGGTCATTTCGCAAATTCGGGTCATCGAACCCGGAGAAAGCGTGGGGTACAGCCGCCGATTTATGGCCGAACGCCCAACGTGTGTCGCTACGGTGCCCATTGGTTACGCCGACGGAATCTCACGCCATTGGGGCAACGGTAAAGGGTATGTCACGGTTAAAAATAAAAAAGCTCCTATACTCGGTAGCATTTGCATGGACATGTTGATGGTCGATGTGACCGATATCGACTGCAAGGAAGGCCATGAGGTGATTGTTTTTGGAAAAGACCCTTCGGTGATGCACATGGCCAAAGTATTGGATACCATTCCTTACGAAATTATGACTTCGATTTCCCAACGGGTGAAGCGAATTTTTTACCGCGAGTAATTTTTTAGGGTAAAAAATCTAAATTTATTGTTAAAATTCATAGCTTTGATACTCTAACCTTAAAAAACGAATAAAAATGGGAATGGTATCAGAATTTAAACAATTTGCCATGAAAGGCAATGTGGTTGATTTAGCAATCGGGGTAATTATAGGTGGTGCTTTTAGTAAAATTGTTAGCTCGTTCATTGACGATGTAATTACACCTTTGTTGTTAAAGCCCGCTTTAGAAGCAGCAAACCTTCAAAAAATCGAAGATTTAACCATTTTGGGTGGAGTCAAATATGGGATGTTTCTATCGGCAATTATTAACTTCATAATCGTTGCTTTTGTGTTATTTCTTTTGGTGAAAGGAATGAATGCCGCGAAGAAAAAAGAAGAAGCCGCTCCAGCAGCACCTGCGGGTCCCACACAAGAGCAATTGTTAGCCGAAATTCGCGATTTGTTGAAGAAGTAAACCGCTACCTATATATTCTAACTAAAGCCACTCCAATGCGGGTGGTTTTTCTTTTTTAAAATGCACCAACCGACCTAATTTCTCGTTATTTTTGCGTGACGGTTCAAGAAGCTGCTCCGTTTCTTGAATCGCAAACTACTTAAATTTCAACTAAAAAAAATAAAGACCATGAAAGTTGCCGTTGTTGGTGCTACCG
Source organism: Flavobacterium fontis (assembly GCF_900129405.1). Classification (GTDB taxonomy): domain Bacteria; phylum Bacteroidota; class Bacteroidia; order Flavobacteriales; family Flavobacteriaceae; genus Flavobacterium; species Flavobacterium fontis. The sequence continues at coordinate 213,492 of NZ_FQVQ01000003.1, forward strand.
GTATGGTAGGCGAAGTGATGCTACAAATGTTAGCCGATCGAAATTTTCCCGTAACCGAATTAATTCCCGTCGCTTCCGAGAAGTCGGTCGGAAAAGAAATCACCTGGAAAGGGAAGGGCTACACCGTAGTCGGATTGCAAACAGCGGTTGATAGGCACCCCGATATCGCGTTGTTTTCCGCAGGCGGCCAAACCTCACTCGATTGGGCACCAAAATTTGCCGAAGTGGGCACCACCGTCATCGACAACTCTTCCGCATGGCGCATGGATCCAACCAAGAAATTGGTCGTACCCGAAATCAATGCGCACGAATTGACCAAAGCCGATAAAATCATTGCCAATCCCAACTGTTCTACCATTCAAATGGTGATGGTTTTGGCTCCACTACACAAAAAATACGGTGTAAAACGCGTGGTCGTTTCCACCTATCAATCCATCACTGGAACGGGTGTGAAAGCCGTGCAGCAATTGGAAAATGAATACGCCGGCGTGCAAGGGGAGATGGCCTACAAATACCAAATCCACCGCAACGCCATTCCACAATGCGACGTGTTTGAAGACAACGGCTACACCAAAGAGGAGATGAAACTCACCCGCGAAACCAAAAAAATCATCGGCGACGACACGATTCATGTGACGGCCACCGCCATTCGTATTCCCGTAGTTGGGGGCCACAGTGAGGCGTTGAATGTAGAGTTTCATCATCCGTGTAACTTGAATGAGATCCGCGAAATCTTACACCATACCCCCGGCGTAGTCGTGCAAGATAATACCGACACTTATACCTATCCGATGCCGCTGTATGCTCATGGAAAAGATGAGGTATTTGTGGGACGCATTCGCCAAGATGAAAGTCAGCCCAATACGGTAAATATGTGGGTAGTGGCCGATAATTTACGCAAAGGAGCGGCCACCAATGCCATTCAAATTGCCGAATATTTGGTAGCGCAAGGACTCGTATAATCCGCTTCCTACAAAATATCTTCCCGTCGGTTCTTAAAAAAATGGTAAATCGACGGGAATTTTTTTGCCGAAACTTTATCTTTGACCCATGATGAATGTTCGTCGGTTACTTTTTGGTGGTATTTTATCCCTCGCCTTTTTGGGAGTTGTCGTCTTGCAGGCGGTCCATGAGGTGGGGCATATTGCGCACGAATTTGAAACGGCGCACTGCCATCATCATTATACCCAAGGGACTACCGAAGTTTCTCACGCGCATCATGATTATGAAAAGTGTTTTCAATGTGAGTTTGCTTTTGGGGCTTACTTAAAACCCATTGCATTGGGATTCACGCTTTGGCCGGATTCCAATTTCCCTGAGGAATTATTTTCTTTCCATAGTATTTCGATTTCCGGATATTCCGGTTTTCACCCCGCCCTTCGCGCACCGCCTTTAGGATAATACACTCGTTTGTATGATCTTAATGCATTATCCATGTCAAGAATTTTTTATGTCATCTCCTTGCTGTGGGGTTACCTTTTATTTGGGCAACACACCGTAACGGGGATTGTATATGGTTCCCAACAGCAACCGCTCGAAGGCGCTCATATTCACCTTTCCGACCAGTCCGTCAATGCACAAAAAGACGGCACATTTCAATTTCGCAATGTCCCCCAAGGCAAGCACAAAGTGTTTGTTACCTATGTGGGTTACTTGCGGAAGGATACGCTTATTGTGGTAACTCAAGCCCAAGATTTGGTACTCCGCTTGCAAAAAGACCCTGTGGTATTGCAAGAAGTAGCTGTGAAAGGAAATCCTATTTCCAACAAAGGTCTTGTGGTGGAAGCCAAAGTAAAGACGGTCGAGTTACAACGAAATGCTGCGCGAAGTCTGGCTGAAGTTTTGGTTGAAATTCCCGGTGTAAGTATACTGCGAACAGGGAGTACCATTGCCAAACCGGTCATTCAAGGATTGCACAGCAGTCGTGTTCCTGTGGTAGTCAATGGGATTCGCAGTGAAGACCAACAATGGGGGGTTGATCATGCGCCCAATTTTGATAGTAATACGGCAGGGAAAATCAGTGTAATCAAAGGAGCGGGTGCATTGCAATATGGCGGTGATGCCATTGGGGGACTGATACTTATTGAACCCCATGTATTTGCCAAGGACACGCTTTCGGGTAGCGCTGTAGTCAGTTTGCACTCAAATGGACGCGGAGGTGCCGTCAATGCTGCGATTCACCGTGGAAATTTTTGCGATTGGGCATGGAATGTACAAACCGGCATGAAGTATTTTGGCGATCGAGAAACTCCCGATTATGTCCTGTCCAATTCGGGGAGCCGTGAGTATTCGTTTAGCGGTGATGTGAAACATATTGGAAAAAAAGTGGTTTGGGGTGCTGCGGCGAGTTTTTATCAATCGCAAATGGCCATTTTAACCGCCTCTCATATTGGGAATGTAACCGATTTGTACTATGCCATAACCAGTGGCCAGCCCTATTTTGTGGGTGATTTTGGGTACGGAATTTCAAACCCCAAACAGGAAGTGCGTCACATGCGAGGAAAGCTGTTTTTGAATTACACCCTCTCCGATTCCGAAAGTTGGAATACCCAATATGAAATGCAGTACAATCAACGCTTTGAATACGATATCCGCCGGGGACAAGCCCGAAATACGCCATCGTTGGATTTGACGTTGACCACGCATACCGTATTGTCGGATTACAAAAAACAAACGGAAAAGGCGGTTTTCAAAGCGGGCGTCATGGGGCAATACCAGCACAATGAGGCGAGTCCTGATACGGGCATTCGGCCTTTAATTCCTACCTATGAGAAAGTAGATTTTGGGTTGTATGGCGTATATCAATATGCTATTGCTCCAAAATGGACAGCTGAAGCGGGAATTCGGTATGATTTTTCGCAAATGATGGCCCAAAAGTTTTACCTCAAATCCCGTTGGAACGAGCGCAATTACAGTCCCCAATTTGACCATTTTATTGTGGGTGATGCAGGCACGCAATGGAATACCCGTCCTGAGTTTCTTTTCCACAACCTTAGTGCTTCGGCTGGGATACGTTGGAATGCTAATGCAGCTTGGGATTTCCTTCTCAGTTTGGGTCGGGCCGTTCGGAATCCGAATCCTTCAGAATTGTTTAGCGATGGATTGCATCATGCTACTGGAATGATTGAATTGGGCGATTTGAATTTAAAGCAGGAAAAAGCCTTAAAAACCGCGTTGGAAATCAATTACAGAAGCACTCCATTTACCCTGACAGCAACTCCGTATATGAATCGAATTCAAGATTTTATGTACTTGCGTCCCGTAGGTTTTGAAACAACCATTCGCGGTGCCTTTCCCGTTTGGGAATACCAACGTACCGACGCGTTACTGTTGGGATTGGATTGGAATGCCCAAGTGCGTTGGAATACCCATTGGAGTTATGGCGTGATGGGGGCCATGGTCTATGCGCAAGATCAAACGACCGATACGCCAATTATTGATATTCCACCATTGAATTTTACCCAACATATTCAGTTTGAATATCCGCAATGGCATGGGTTGACGACCCAATTACGCTGCTTGTGGATGACGCAACAACACCGCTATCCCAACACGAATATTGACGCGTCCATTGTTGTCGATAATCAGTTAGTGCCTGTCACCGTTGACGTGAGTACACCTCCGCCAGGGTATGTGTTATGGGATTGGAATGCGGCAATTACTTGGGTTGCTAAAAATAAATCAGAGTGGGTAATGGGTCTCGGGGTGCAAAATATCGGAAATACCAGGTATCGAAATTATTTAAATCGGCAACGTTTTTTTGCTGATGAAATGGGAAGAAATATTCAAGTTCAATTACGTTACAATTTTTAACTTCTAACTTAAAAAAAATGAAAAAAATGAACACTTTAGAAAAAGTACAAAAATCAATTCGTCTTGTTGCTGTAGCTGCTTTGACTTTGGGGATGGTATCGTGTAGTGATGACGATAACAATACGCCTGTTAATGAAGAAGAGGTAATTACCACTGTAACCGTTCGCTTGACAGGAGGTGGACAAGTGGTTACGTTGACCTCAAGAGATTTGGATGGAGACGGGCCCAATGCGCCAGTGGTAACTGCTTCGGGGAATTTAACACCAAATACTACTTACACAGGTACGGTAAGTTTCTTGAACGAGGCTGAGACTCCAGCGGAGGATAAAACGGCAGAAATCCAAGCAGAAGGTTTAGAACACCAAGTGTTTTTCCAACCGACAAGTGGGTTAGGAACATTTACTTACACCGATTCAGATTCTTCTGGAAGACCGATTGGCCTTTCTTTCAATTATGTCTCAGGAAATGCTGGAACGGGTAATTTAACAGTGACCTTACGTCACATGCCTAACAAAGCGGCGGCTGGTGTTGCGGCTGGCGACATTACCAATGCAGGCGGAAGCACGGATGTACAAGTACAATATCCAATTACCATCAACTAATGGGGTAAGACTCAAAAAAAAGCCTAACGATTTTGTTAGGCTTTTTTGTTTAAAAACGATTATCTCCGTCCAATAAGTTGCCGAGACCTCCCAAAAGGCTGCCTTCTTCACGAGAACTGCCCCCGGCTTTGGGTGCTGAGGCAATGATCCGATCGGCCAAACGACTGAACGGAAGCGATTGAATGTAAACCGTACCGGGTCCGCGTAGTGTAGCAAAAAAGAGTCCTTCACCCCCAAATAATGAGTTTTTGATGCCTCCGATAAATTCAATATCATAATCAACTTCTTGAGTAAACCCTACGATACAACCGGTATCGACTTTTAGGATTTCGCCAGGTCCCAAATCCCTTCGGGCTAAAGTTCCTCCCGCATGAACAAATGCCATTCCGTCTCCTTCTAGTTTTTGCATGATGAATCCTTCTCCTCCAAAAAGACCTCGCCCTAGTTTGCGCGAAAATTCAATACCCACGGCAACTCCTTTGGCAGCGCATAAAAAGGCGTCTTTCTGACAAATAAATTTTCCGTTGTATTGTTGTAAGTCAATCGGAATAATTTTCCCCGGATAAGGCGAAGCGAAACAAACTTTGCGTTTTTCGGAATGTTGGTTTTGGTAAGCCGTCATAAACAAACTTTCGCCGGTCAAAACCCGTTTCCCTGCTGAGAGTAATTTTCCTAAGATTCCATTGGATTGTGACGCAGATCCATCGCCAAAGATGGTCTCCATTTGAATGCCGTGGTCCATCATCATAAAACTTCCCGCTTCAGCGACCACGACTTCTTGTGGGTCCAATTCTATTGCTACGTATTGCATTTCTTCACCGTAAATGGTGTAATCAATCTCATGTGCCTTCATGTTGTTTTTCTTTTTTATGTTTATAAGTGTGCTTCCTAATTTAAACGTTACAGCGAAGTGACTTCAAAATAGACTTTTTACAAATTAACAATAGGAATGCAAAAAATAAATAAATAATGTTATATTTTTACCATAATGATAACCAATAAACCTGTATATTATGAATTCAATGTTTACTAAAATTGTCCGAATAGTGCTAGGGCTCGTCTTGGTGGTTTTTGGACTGAACAAAGTACTTCCGACACCCCTGATTCCGTTGCCACAATTGCCTGACAATGCAGCCTCTTTTATGACTTCCTTGGCTGCTACGGGATATGTTTTAAAAGTATTAGGGATTTTAGAAGTTTTCATTGGCGCACTACTATTGACTCGAAAATGGGTGGCCTTTGCCCTAATCATGTTGGCACCTATTTCCGTAAATATTTTGCTGTTTCATTTGTTCTTGGATGCTTCAGGGATGCTTGTGGCCTTGGTAATCGCCGTATTGAATAGCATTTTGATATACAAACACTGGTCGCAATACCGATCGTTATTTTTATAAAAAAAGAAAAGCGTTGTTCCATAAAACAACGCTTTTTTTTAAGGTTCCAAATAAGCGGGACGTTTCACATGCCGCATAATTCGCAGTATTTTATCCTTTCGGCGTTCAATATAGTTCGAGCTATTGACCGGTTTATATTTTCGGGGATTGGGTAGAATGGCAGCAATACCGGCCGCCTCACGTTTGGTTAACGATCGAACCGAATGGCCATACCAATATTGTGCAGCTGCTTCGGCACCATATACCCCTTCACCCATTTCGATACTGTTGAGGTAGACTTCCATAATGCGTTCTTTGCCCCAAATTACTTCAATTAAAACGGTAAAATAGGCTTCAAAAATTTTTCGCACATAGCTTCTTCCTTGCCATAGGAACACATTTTTGGCGGTTTGTTGCGAAATAGTACTTCCTCCTTTGATGCGTCGGCCTTTTTGGTTGTTTTTGAATGCTTTTTGCATGGCGGTAAAATCAAAACCCCAATGTTCTTCAAAAGTCCCGTCTTCACTGGCGATGACGGCCCGTTGTAGATTGACCGAAATGCTATCTAGCGGAACCCAATCGTGGTTACAAATCATTTCTTTACCTTCCCATTTGTTTTCGATAGCACGGGTGATCATTAAAGGAGTAAACGGAACGGGAACCCATTTAAATAAAATGACTGCACCAATGGATAAACCCAAAAACCAAAGGATAATTTTTCGTACTATTTTTAAGAATCGTCTCATGGTTAGATTATATCAAGTCCGCTAATTCTTTTCCAACTAAACTCCCGATGGCGACACCCATACCGCCCATTCGCACCCCGCAATAGGTGTGTTCAGATAAACGCTCAACGATGGGTTTTTTACTATTACCAATGCCCATGATACCACTCCATCGATGTGCAATGGTAACTTCTTTACCCGGAAGAATGACTTCTTTTAAAAGCTGGTCTAAACGGTTTTGAATTTTTGCTGTGGTTTCCAGTTCGGTTGTGGTTTCCCCTTCGAAATCCAAATTTCTTCCACCGCCCAGCAGAATTCGGTTTTCAAAATTACGGAAATAATAATAGCCCCGGTCCAAATGAAAAGTACCTCGAATATCTAAGTCCGAAATAGGTTCGGTAATCAATACTTGAGCTCGTGCGGGACGAACCGCATTTTGCGTTAATCCACCTGCAAAACCGTTGGTAGTAAAGAGCAACTTTTGGGTTGAAAAGCTAAGCTGCTCCAATTCAACTTGCACCTGATGGTTGTTTTCATAATGGTTTTTAACCTCCATTTGGTTGAGAATCAATACGCCCGCCGCTGCTGTTTTTTGCAATAAAGCCTGCATCATATTTCCCGTGTCGATTTGGGCTTCAAAAGGATTAAACACAACATATTCGTGGATGCCTTTAAAGTCGAAACGATCCATTTCTCGGGCAAATACATCGGATTTAAAAAGCGGTTTTAATAGGTCGTTGACGAAAGGAATTTTCTGCAAACATTCTTGGTATAAGCTTTCGTCTTCTTTTAAAAACAATTCATACCCGCCGTGTGGCTTAAAATCTAGCGCCGTATCGCCGATGTTTTTACGTAATAGTTGTAGCCCTTCCCAGCGTTTTTGGATCAATTGAATCACTTCCTCCTCCGAGTGCGTTTTCAAGTCGTCAATAACTTCCGAAATACTGCCAAAACAAGCAAACCCCGCATTTTTAGTGCTGGCACCTTGGGGTAAAATCCCGCGCTCCAGCACAAGTATTTTAGCTTGAGGAAACCGTTCTCGTAAGCGTAAAGCGCAATGCAAACCAACAATTCCGCTCCCTACGATAGTGTAATCGACATGGGTAAACCAATTTTTTAATTCCCAAAAACTATAGGTCATCACGCTTTATTTTTTTACGAAAATACATAGATTTTTTGTGTTGTCGGATTATTAGGAATGTATTAATAAAATAGAAAAAATGCTGTTAAATACCTATTTTTCAGCCGTACACTTTGTCGATTTGTTAATATCTTTTGTTAATGCGTCGTAATTTTTTAACAAAAACTTAATACTTTCGACTTCATAACCTAAAAAAGCGATTGAATATGAAGTACAGATTACTAACTGTTGCTCTTTTGGCCTTTACCGGTTTGGTAACGGCGCAGCAAAAGGGCTCGTTTTGGAGTCCGGCCTCACGAGGAAATGCACCCTTGTTGGAGAGTCGTATGCAACTTCCAGAGCAAAAAGTGATGCATTTACGTGTCAATGATTTTAAAGCAGCCTTGCAAGCCGCGCCCCAACGTAACTTTACGGGTCGATCAAGTGCTGTAATTGTGGAAATCCCAAATAGCACAGGAGCTATGGAGCGTTTTCAAGTGTTTGAAAACTCCAATATGGATCCCGCTTTAGCAGCACAATACCCTGAAATTAAATCGTACATTGGGTATGGTGTAGATCATCCGACCTTAACGGCTTATTTCAGTGTTTCTCCCCTTGGATTTAAATCTATGGTGCTGGGTGCCGATCGTAAAGCAGAGTTTATCGAGCCCCTCACGGAGGATTTAAACACGTATACCATTTTTCAAAAAGGGTCATACGCTGCTGCCGATACCTTCCGTTGTTTGGTGGATGATGAGCCCATTTTGATTACTGCAGCAGAGAGTCTTCAAGCGCGCCCCAATGCCGATGACGGTATATTGCGTACCTATCGTTTAGCTTTATCCTGTACTGGGGAGTATACGGCTTACTTTGGGGGAACAAAGGCGTTGGCATTAGCGGCTATGAATAACACCATGACGCGTGTGAATGGAGTCTTTGAAAATGATTTCAATGCACGTATGGTGATTATTGCAAATAATGATGTTATTATCTATACATCTGCATCTACAGATCCTTACTCTCCCGCTTCTACAGGGGCTGGTGGCGCCTGGAACACAGAGTTACAAAACACTTTGACTTCAGTGATTGGTAATGCCAATTATGATGTGGGTCACTTGTTTGGGGCAACTGGAGGCGGAGGAAATGCGGGTTGTATTGGATGTATTTGTGTAGATGATACGGCAAGTACTACCGATCGAAACAAAGGAAGTGGTTATACTTCACCAGCAAACGGAGTTCCTTCAGGAGATACTTTTGATATCGACTATGTTGCGCATGAGTTGGGACACCAATTTGGTGCGAATCATACGTTTTCCATGAGCAACGAAGGTACAGGCGCCAATATGGAACCAGGTTCGGGATCGACCATTATGGGGTATGCCGGAATTACCAGTCAAGATGTACAACCGAATTCGGATGCGTATTTTCACGCTATCAGTGTTCAGCAAGTAACCAACAATATTAAAGCCAAAACCTGTTCGGTTAATACGCCTACCGGAAATGCTGTACCTACAGCCAATGCTGGTTTGGATTATACGATTCCACGCAGTACGCCATTCATGTTAACAGGATCAGCTACCGATGCTAATGGTGATATTTTGACATACAACTGGGAACAGTTTGACAATGCGGCTTCAACCGCTACTGGCGCAAGTTCGGCAGCAAGTGCAACACGTACTACTGGTCCAACGTTCCGTTCTTATAATTCCTCTACGTCTCCAGTGCGTTACTTCCCAAGAATGCAATCGATTCTAGCGGGAGCGACCACCACTGCAGGAACTGAAATTACTGTGGAAGCCTTGCCCTCTGTGGCTCGTACTATGAACTTCCGTTTAACTGTTCGCGACAACCGTGTCGGTGGCGGGAACAACAACAGCGACGATATGATTGTTACGGTAAATGGTACTGCAGGTCCGTTTACCGTAACAGCACCCAACACTGCTGTGTCATATACAGGCGGATCGTCACAAACCATTACTTGGAATGTAGCAGGAACAACCGCCAACGGAGTGAATTGTGCCAATGTAGATATCATGCTTTCAACCGACGGTGGCTCCACATGGTCAACCTTATTGGCGGCGACGCCTAATGATGGAACGCAAGCCGTAACTATTCCGAATACACCGAGCACGACTTGTCGTATCATGGTAAAAGGAACCAATCATATTTTCTTTGATGTTTCTAATGCCAACTTTACCATTACTTCAGGTGTAGCCGATACGCAAGCACCCACAGCTCCAACGCTAAGTGCTTCAGGAACAACAGGTACGTCCACCAACTTGTCTTGGACAGGGGCTACTGATAACGTTGCTGTAACCGGATACGATGTATTCCAAGGGGCTACATTATTGGGTTCTACAGCAGCTACTACGTTTGCAGTAACGGGATTAACACCAGCTACTACCTATTCGTTTACAGTTCGTGCCAAAGATGCGGCAGGAAATGTTTCAGTAGCTAGTAATGCGGTGAGTGTAACTACTTCAGCCCCCGATACGACTGCGCCAACCGCTCCTACCTTATCAGCGTCAGGAACAACATCAACCAGTACCAATTTATCATGGACTGGCGCTACCGATAACGTCGCTGTAACGGGTTATGATGTGTTCCGTGGTACAACCTTAATCGGATCAACAGCCAACACGACTTTTGCAGTAACCGGATTAACGGCTGCAACCACTTACACTTTTAACGTTCGCGCAAAAGATGCCGCTGGGAACGTTTCCGTAAACAGTAATACGGTTACGGTAACTACTTTAACAGCTTCGGTAACGTATTGTGCTTCTCAAGGGAACAGCACTGCCGATGAGCGTATCGGACGTGTTCAATTGAGAACTATTAATAATGCCTCTACAGGAACGGCGGGGTATGAAGATTTTACCGCTATTTCGACCAATTTGGTTCGTGGTGTGGCCAATACGATCACCATTACTCCAACGTGGACGGCTACGGTGTATCGTGAAGGTTATGCTGTATTTATCGATTTAAATCGCGATGGTGATTTCTTGGATACGGGTGAGCGTGTATTCTCGCGTAATGCCACCACTACGACTCCAGTTTCAGGTTCGTTCACTATTCCTACTACCGCTGCTTTAGGAACTACCCGTATGCGCGTTTCTATGAAGTACAATGGGGTACCCACCGCTTGTGAAATTTTCGGTTTTGGTCAAGTGGAAGACTACACCGTAAACATTACCGCAACAGCTCGTGCGGAAGAAAGCACACCGGAGTTGGCTGTAAAAGTATATCCAAACCCAGTACGTGATGTATTGTATATTTCCGATTTAGCACAAGAGGCATCCTACCGCATTGTGAATGTGATGGGTCAAGAAGTGCAACGCGGAACTACGCAAGGCGAAGGTATTGAAGTACAAAATCTTGCGCCAGGCACCTATCTTCTAGAAGTTTCTACCGCTGAAGGTTCCGCTACAAAACGATTTATCAAACAATAATATCCGTTTTTTCAATTCCAAAAAGACCACTCTTCGGAGTGGTTTTTTTATTACTTTTAAGGCGGAATCACTATTTCCACAAACTAAATGTTACGAATTATGAATAAAAAAATTGGCATTGTAATCTTAAGTCTTATGAGTGTTGCAGCAAGTGCGCAAACCCTTACTCCAGAAATGCTTTGGAAATTGGGACGCGTGTCCGTTTTGGGTTTGACCAAAGATGGACAAACAATAGTATATAAAGTTTCAACGCCTTCTGTGGCCGAAAATAAATCGTCATCGAAATATTTTACAGTTCCCATTGCTGGCGGAACCGCTACCGAGGTTCAAAATGCAGAAGCACTGGTGGCCAACCGGAATTTATCGCCCAATGGGAAGTATGTGTTGTCTTCAAAAGAAACCAAAGTAGAAAAGGTTTTAGGAAAAGACTTTTATCCCGAACTGGATAAGTCTTCGGCACAAGTCTACAACGGATTGGATTACCGCCACTGGGATACTTGGAACGACGGTACCCACAACCACGTGTATTTTGCCGATGCAAACGACCCTAAGGCCACGCCGTTTGATATTATGGCGGGCGAACCTTTTGATGCACCCCAAAAGCCACACGGGGGAGAAGAAGACTATATCTGGTCGCCCAACAACACCATCATTTATGTGTGTAAAAAGAAAGCAGGAACGGCCTATGCGATTTCGACCAATACCGATTTGTACGAGTACAATATCGAAACCAAAACCACCCGTAACCTTACCGAAGGGAATTTAGGATACGACACCAATCCGGCGTTTTCAGCTCAAGGGGTTTTGGCCTATTTGCAAATGCAACGCGACGGCTACGAAGCCGACAAAAATGATATCATCGTTCGCATCAACGATCAAGTGAAAGTGAATTTAACCGCCGCTTGGGACGGTAGTGTCGATAATTTCATGTGGGCTCCCGATGGTAAGAAGATTTATTTCGTTGCAGCAATAGATGGAACAAAACAACTGTTTGAAGTCAACTATCCTGGGCTAACCAAAATTGCGGTAACCGTGAAGCAAGTGACCAACGGCGACTTTGATGTGGCTGATATCATTGGGTTTTCAGGAACTAAAGTGGTGGTGACGCGCACCGACATGAATCACGCCGCTGAGGTGTATACGTATGATTTAAAATCAAAAGCGTGGAATCAAGTGACGCATGTGAATGATGCGGCCTATGCAAGTTTGAACTTACCCAAATTCGAGCGTCGTTATGTGACCACTACCGATAATAAGAAAATGTTGGTATGGGTGATTTTACCGCCCAATTTTGATGCGACCAAAAAATATCCCGCCTTGTTGTATTGCCAGGGCGGACCCCAGTCGCCGCTGACGCAGTCGTATTCGTTCCGTTGGAATTTCTCGTTGATGGCTTCACAAGGGTATATTGTGGTGGCGCCCAACCGACGTGGAATGCACGGTCATGGCGTGGCTTGGAACGAACAAATCTCCAAAGATTGGGGCGGGCAAGTGATGCAAGATTATTTGTCGGCGATTGATGATGTTTCCAAAGAAGCCTATGTCGACAAAGCCCGTTTGGGAGCGGTAGGAGCGAGTTATGGCGGGTATTCGGTGTTTTATTTGGCCGGAATTCACAACAACCGTTTCAAAACCTTTATTTCCCATTGTGGGGTGTTTAACTTAGAAAGTATGTACGGTACCACTGAAGAAGTTTTCTTTACCAATTGGGACCACGGCGGACCCTATTGGGAAAAAGACAATGCTGTAGCACAAAAAACGTTCAGTCAGTTTAACCCGATTAACTTCGTGAACAACTGGAATACACCAATTTTGATCATACAAGGAGGCAAAGACTACCGCGTACCGATTGGACAAGGACAAGAAGCTTTCCAAGCGGCTCAATTGAAAGGTATTAAGAGTCGGTTTTTGTACTTCCCCGATGAAAACCACTGGGTGCTGAAACCGCAAAACGCCATCGTGTGGCAAAATGAATTTTACAAATGGTTGAAAGAGACGTTATAGATGTTTTTTTTGATTAATTTTGTTCAAACACTTTGAAGATGAGTCTTAACAGCAATCAAATCAATATTATACAGAATTTTTTTTCGAAACAACCTGTTTTGAAAGCCTACCTTTTTGGGTCTTATAGTAAAGATTTAGAAAATGATTCTAGTGATATTGATTTGTTGGTTGAGTTAGATTATTCCCAGCCCATAGGTTTAGAATTTATTCAGATGCAATTGGATTTACAAGAACTACTGTCCAAAAAAGTAGATTTAGTTTCTGAACGAGGTTTGTCAAAATACATCAAACCCATCGTGGATAAAGAGAAAAAATTAATTTATGCAAGATAGGTAAGGGGATAAAGTTCGATTGCTTCATGTCATGGATGCGATAACTGAAATTGAAAACTATCTACAAGATGCCGATTTGGATCATTTTGTAAAAAATTCAATGATGTTTAATGCAACCTTAAGACAACTAGAAATTATCGAAGAAGCTTGTAATTGATTATCACAAAATTTACTTTTAAATCATCCGGAAATACCTTGGGCGAGAATTATTGGATTACGAAATTTAGTTATTCATGAATATTTTGGTATCGATGATTTCACCATTTGGAATGTAGTCAAAATTAATTTACCCGAATTGAAAGTTAAGGTACAAGCCATTTTGGATAAAGATGATTTTTAATTTTTCAACCACACATCCTTGGCAAACTTAAGTACGATGCTACTGGATATTTTACGCTATAGCTCATGAAAAACATATTCAATTTACTTGCGACAATTGCCTTTTTCAATGGTAATGCACAATGTCTATCACCCTCTAATTTAACACTATCTAATTTCACATCTACAACAGTTGAATTTTCATGGACTGAAAATGGAACTGCTATGAATTGGGAAGTTTCAATAATACCTGACTTCAATGTTGGTGATTCATTACCAACTTCTGGTACAACAACTGCAAGTAACCCCCATACTTTCATTAATTTACCCCAACTTTTTGGTTGTAATGTTTTTTTTGTACGATCACTTTGTTCTTCCAACGCTTATAGTCCTTGGGTTGCCATAGGAACTGGAGGGTGTTCAACAGAAATAAATAATTATCTGGCTACGTTATCAAATAACACTTTCTTATTTAATGAAAGCAAAGTTATAGTGTTTCCAAATCCATCGAATTCCTTTATGCAAATAAAAAGCACATCAACAATTGATAAATTAACGGTTTTTGATTCTTTAGGTAAGGTAGTTCCACTTCAAACGCAAAACAACAACGAAATCAACATCGAAAACTTATCCAACGGGATTTATTTCATAGAAATTCTTACCGATAATGAAACGATTTATAAAAAGTTTATCAAAGAATAAATTTTCCTTGAAAGCCAAAAACAATACCTTGTCCTTGAAAGTTATGGACATTAACGTGTTTGTGTATACTATTCTATGAACAGCAATCCATTAGAAGAAGATTGAAATTCATTGCTCCCCTTGAGTCATAATGCGTGAAAAGATTAATATAAAAATGAAGCGAATCTACATGTCAATAAATTGATAATGAATGGATTACGAAGTTGCAAAAATTCTTTTTTCTTGCTTCTTTTTTCTTTAGTCTTTACAAATCTTCTCCACTTTCCAAACACCGTTCTGTTCAAATCGGAGGAGGTAAATCCCTTTGGGTAAAACGGAACACTCAATAGTCGATGTAGTTCCCGTAGCTGATTGCACCAACTGCCCTTGAACTGTATACAATTCATAGGCGGTAGCCGGTTCGGCGAGTGTAACGAGTTGTAATTGATCTTTAACGGGATTGAAATGTCCAAGGTTTTCGTTAGTTCGTTAGCGGGAAAGTTTCTTAATCAAACCCAACGTTTCTTTTTATTCTAAATTAAACGTTTGCAAAGTAGGATTTTAAAAAACAGATAGTTAAATTTGATATAAAATAAACGCTAGCAGTATAGTAGTAACCATGTTTTTGTATTTGAGCCTGTATGTAATTATTTTATGATTATTGATTCTCAAGAATTCTGCACTTTATTCAATGTTGTCTTAAACTCCTTTTAACTATTCAAAATTTTAATTTATAAAGCCCAAAAACTAATTTTTCAACCACACATCCTTGGCAAACTTAAATACGATGCTTCTGGATATTTAACGCTATAGCTCATGAAAAACATATTCAATTTACTTGTGATAATTGCCTTTTTCAATGGAAATGCACAATGTCCTTCGCCTTCAATTCTCTATTTGGTAGATAATATTAATATTTCAAATAGTGCTGAATTGTCTTGGACGGAAAACGGCAATGCTACAATCTGGGATTTGGCTGTAATACCAGATTTCAATATGGGTTCATCTCTTCCTTCAAATATTGGGGTTACAACAAATATTAATCCATTTGTTTTAGTTAATCTACCTCCAAGTAATGGATGTTATGTCTTTTTTGTGCGATCAGTTTGTTCTCCCACTGTTGTGAGTCCTTGGGTAGCCATAGGAACTGGAGGGTGTTCAACAGAAATAAATAATTATCTAGCTACGTTATCAAATAACACTTTTTTATTTAATGACAGTAAAGTTATAGTGTTTCCAAATCCATCGAATTCCTTTATTCAAATAAAAAGCACATCAACCATTGATAAATTAACGGTTTTTGATTCTTTAGGTAAGGTAATTCCACTTCAAACGCAAAACAACAACGAAATCAACATCGAAAACTTATCCAACGGGATTTATTTCATAGAAATTCTTACCAATAATGAAACGATTTATAAAAAGTTTATCAAAGAATAAATTTCCTTGAAAGCCAAAAACAATACCTTGTCCTTGAAAGTTATGGACATTAACGTGTTTGTGTATATTATTCTACGAATAGCAATCCATTAGAAGAAAATTGAAATCCATTGCTCGCCTTGAGCCATAATGCGTGAAAAGATAAATATAAAAATGAAGTGAATCTACATGCCAATAATTTGATAATGAATCGATTACGAAAATATAAAATTCTTTTCTCTTGCTTCTTTTTTCTTGCTTCTTTTCTCTTTCTTCTTTTCTCTTTCTTCTTGCCTCTCCCCGCGTTAAGGATTGAAGCGGCATCCTCCCGATCCTTCGGGAGATACAGCGGAAAGCCTGACCCCCGACAACCCAACGTGTATTGTAGCTGTACTCTTCATCGGGGGGAACGCCATAAAAAAAGTCGTCTCAATGAAGAAACGACTTTAATAAATTATGAATTATGAATTATGAATTATGAGTTTTGCGAAGTTTCAATCTAAACTCTAAATTCTAATCTTTTTAGTATCTATAGTACTCAGGCTTATAAGGTCCTTCTACTTGAACTCCGATGTACTCGGCTTGTTCGTGGTTTAAGGTTTCCAATTCCACGCCTAATTTTGCTAAGTGCAATGCCGCTACTTTTTCATCCAAATGTTTCGGTAACATGTACACTTCGTTTTTGTAGTTCGCACTGTTGTTCCACAATTCGATTTGTGCCAACGTTTGGTTGGTAAACGAGTTACTCATTACAAAGCTTGGGTGACCTGTAGCACAACCTAAGTTCACTAAACGACCTTCAGCCAAGATGATAATGTCTTTTCCGTTTACGTTGTATTTGTCCACTTGAGGTTTGATTTCGATTTTGGTTTCGCCATAGTTCGCGTTCAACCACGCCATGTCGATTTCGTTATCAAAGTGTCCAATGTTACATACAATCGTTTTGTCTTTCATGTTCTCGAAGTGACGACCTACTACGATATCTTTGTTTCCTGTAGTCGTGATGACGATATCTGCTGTAGCAATCACCGTATCCAATTTTTTCACTTCAAATCCGTCCATAGCGGCTTGTAACGCACAGATGGGGTCGATTTCAGTTACGGTAACAATCGAACCTGCTCCACGGAACGAAGCTGCAGTACCTTTACCTACGTCACCGTAGCCACAAACTACTACGCGTTTTCCTGCCAACATCACGTCAGTTGCACGACGAACTGCATCTACAGCCGATTCTTTACAACCGTATTTGTTGTCAAATTTTGATTTCGTAACCGAGTCGTTTACGTTGATTGCTGGCATGTGTAACGTACCGTTTTTCATACGCTCGTACAAACGGTGAACCCCTGTAGTAGTCTCTTCTGACAAACCTTTGATACCACCAATCAATTCGGGGTAACGGTCAAATACCATATTGGTTAAATCCCCACCATCGTCCAAAATCATGTTCAACGGTTGACGATCTTCACCAAAGAATAAGGTTTGCTCAATACACCAGTCGAATTCTTCCTCGTTCATACCTTTCCAAGCATATACTGGAATACCTGCAGCAGCAATCGCCGCCGCAGCGTGATCTTGCGTAGAGAAAATGTTACACGAAGACCAAGTTACTTCAGCTCCCAACGCTTTCAAGGTTTCAATCAAAACCGCTGTTTGAATGGTCATGTGCAAACATCCTGCGATGCGCGCTCCTTTTAAAGGTTGCGATGCACCGTATTCCGCACGCAATGCCATTAATCCAGGCATTTCCGCTTCAGCCAATTCAATTTCTTTACGTCCCCAAGCAGCTAGGGAAATGTCTTTAACTTTGTACGCCACGTAAGGCACAGTTTTCGTACTCATGTATTGTGTATATTTGTGTTTATATTTGAGGGTGCGAAATTACAAACTAAGTTTCGAAATAAAAAACTTTAATGTAATTTTATGAATCGTTAATCCGATTTAACCCGCTAAGAATCAGAAAAATAATAAGGAGCTATTTCCCGCTATCCGTTGCAATCTTTTTGGGGTGATGACGTCAAAGGTATCGAATTCACGCCGTTACCACCACCCCAAAAAGGATTTCCACTACTATCGGGGCTAGGATATACTGCACAAATGCCATTTTACGAAACCATACACATCCGTCCCCAAACCCAATTGCACCTCTGGAAAATTGAGGAGCCCTTAGACAGTTTGATTGCCGGAGTTCCCTTACAGGATCATTCCCTGATTCGGTTGCACAAACTCAAATCGGAAGTCCACCAAAAAGGATTCCTCGCCGTGCGGCATTTGTTGCAGCACCTCGGATTTTCCGATGCAGATCTTCTCTACGATGCCAGTGGGAAACCTCATTTGTCACACGGGCAACACATTTCTATCTCGCATTCGCATGGATTTGCGGCGGTAGCCATCAGTAACGAAAACCTCGGCCTCGACGTCGAAGCGATGCGGCCTAAAGTTCTCAAAATAGCCCCCCGTTTTATGGATGTTGATACACATCTGTCAGGCTTGTCGTTGGCCGAACAGCTGCAAAAAGCCACCATCATTTGGAGCATCAAAGAAGCGGTGTTCAAAATCAAAAACGAAAAAGGGATCAGTTACCCCAGCCATATCCGTGAGCAACCTTTTGATCCTGCCGAAGGATCTACGGTGGCGCGTTTGGACTTTAAGCATCAAACGGAATTATTTCCGGTACAATTTATTCAACGCGAAGACTATATCTTTGTGTGCGTTTTTGAATCCTAATGAAGGTATACGACTCCCTTTTCACGGCATACCAAAACCAACAACCCTTGTTGGCGGTGCTCATTGATCCCGAGAAAACCCAACCCGAGCAGGCGGTTGCGTTGTGCGCGCAGTTGAAGGAAACGCCCGTGACACATCTACTCGTTGGAGGCAGCACGTTTCAAGGACCGCATTTGGCAGCATTGGTGCTCCAACTCAAAAAAGCATCGGGTTTACCCGTACTCTTGTTTCCGGGCGATTATGCCCAAATCACCGAAGCCGCCGACGGAATTTTGTTCCTTTCGCTACTCTCCGGTCGCAATCCCGAGTACTTAATTGAACAACAAGTAAAAGCTGCGCCACTGTTGCACCATTCCAATTTAGAAATTCTGCCTACCGGCTATCTCCTCATTGAAAGCGGTGCCGAAACCGCTGTGCAACGCGTGAGTGGTACGCTACCTTTGGCGCGAAATAATCCCCAACACGCAGCAATGACTGCACTCGCAGGCCAACTCTTGGGTAAAAAACTGATTTATTTGGAAGCGGGAAGTGGGGCGCAACACGCTGTGCCGCTCGAAATGATTGCCACGGTAGCCCAAACTTTAGCAATACCGTTAATTGTAGGGGGCGGTATTCGTTCGATGGCGCAAATTCAGGCAGCCCACCAAGCAGGCGCTACTATGGTGGTGATTGGCACCGCCTTTGAAGAAAACCCTCATTTTTTTTCAGCCTTATAAAATCAAACGGTCATTTTACAAAAGCATAACCTCGTTTTCTGTAGAGAATCCGTACTTTTACGCTCCAACCCAAAACCATGTTTGATTTCTTTTTAAAAGCGTATGAAAATGCCTCGGCAATCCAAATTATTTTGGAATTTTTGGCTTTTGTCAGCGGTATTTTAAGCGTGTATTTGGCAAAGAAGGAAAACATTTGGGTGTATCCCACCGGACTCATTTCTACCGTTATCACCGTTTATTTGTTGTATCAAGCGCAATATTTTGGCGACATGACCATTAATGTCTATTACTCGCTCATGAGTGTTTACGGCTGGTACCGCTGGTCAAAGGGCACTACTGCGGGTCCGTTGCCCATTTCACGCACCACCGTCAACGAGAAAATCATCGGTATCGGATTGTTTGTTTTCACGCTTTTGGTTACCTATGGCGTTTACCAAATTTTTGATTATACCCTTGAAATTCCCAATTATATTGATATTTTTACTTCAGGGTTATTTTTTACCGCGATGTGGTACATGGCGTTGAAAAAAATTGAAAATTGGACCCTCTGGATTATTGGAGATTGCATCGCTGTACCCTTGTTTGCCTACCGCGGACTCGGCATGCTCTCCTTACAATATTTACTATTCACGGTTTTGGCCGTTTTAGCCTACATCGAATGGAAGAAAATCTTAAACAATACTCCCTCCTCAACTTAGGGAAATCGGTTTTACGCATTGCTTTTTACGGTCCCGAATCAACGGGTAAAACGACTCTTGCTAGGCAATTGGCATCTGATTTTGATACCGTTTGGGCTCCGGAATTTGCACGGGATTACCTCCAAGAAAAATGGGATGAAAAAGGGGAAATATGTCAACCCGATGATTTGTTGCCTATTGCGGTGGGACAAACTCAGTTGGAAAATCAAAAATTGCAAGAAGCCCGCCGTTTTTTGTTTTGTGATACCACGGTTTTGGTTACCAAAGCGTTTGGAGAATTGTACTATGGTGCCGTGGATCCCCTGCTGGAAAAAGCGGCAAAAAAACATAAATACGACCTTATTTTTCTCACCGACATCGATGTGCCTTGGGAACCCGATGACCTCCGCGATCGTCCCCATAACCGCGCCGAAACCTTGCAGTTTTTTGAAGAACAACTCATTCGCTATCAAAAACCCTACATCAAACTCAGCGGTGATGTAGCTTCGCGTGTTGCCCAAGTCAAGAAACTGATTTTGGATTTGGAAAAAGCGTTGCAATGGGGGTTTACTTCCCATGATTTTTTGCGCATCCAAGCCCGAAAAATGGATTGGGATGTGTTGCACTACCAATTTTCCATCCTTAAAAATGGCTTGCCCAAGATTCAATTGGAACGCGCCGCCACGATTGATGATGGCATTCAAGCCTTGTCGGAAGAAGAAGCACGGTATTATGCTACCTATTTTGAACAAAAAAAGGAAACCTATTGCCTCAAAAAATTCGTTCCCGCCTCGGGTGCTGCGAGTCGCATGTTTAAATTCTTAAACGAGTTTTTGCACGATTTCAAACCCGGAAAGGACACCCTTAATTCGTACATCAACCATGCGAAAAATAAAGACTTAGCCCTGTTTTTAATCGCCCTAGAGAAATTCCCTTTTTACAAAGATGTGGCCGAGACCACCCGTGTGTTGTATCCGAGTTATGACACTCTTTCTACCGACGAAAAACATTATTATTTTATAAAAACCTTGATGACGGCCCCGCATTTTGATTTTGCCAATAAACCCAAAGGGGTGTTGCCCTTTCATCAACAGGGTGAGGTGAGTATAACGCCCATAGAAGAACATTTGCTGGAGTGTGCGCTCTATGCCCATGCCGATGGAAAATCAAAAGTACATTTTACCGTATCCGAGGAGTACCAATCGCAATTTGAGACCCTGGTAGATGCCGTCAAGACACCCATTGAAGCAACTCATGGTGTAACAATTCAAGTGAACTATTCTTACCAAGATAAAGCGACCGATGTCATTGCCCTTACCCCTGAGGGGAAACCCTTTCGCGATAAGCATGATGCCATCGTATTTCGTCCCGGGGGACATGGGGCACTGATTCAAAATATGAATCGCTTAAACGCCGATATTGTGTTTGTCAAAAATATCGACAACGTTTCGCGCAATCATACCGACCAAATCGCATTGTATAAAAAGGCCCTTGGAGGGATTCTACTGCAAGTGCAAGAAACGGTGTTTCGCTATTTGAAATACCTACATCACGATCAGGTAACCCTCGAGATGCTCCATGAAATTGCCCAGTTTGTGAGTCAGAAACTCCTTATGGAAATCAGTGAAGACTTCCCCAAATACACCCGTGAAAGCAAAATAGACTATCTCATGGAAGCCCTCAACCGACCCATTCGCGTGTGTGGTATGGTGAAAAATGAAGGCGAACCCGGTGGCGGTCCATTTTGGGTACGCGATCAGAAAGGACGTGTGTTTTTGCAAATTATAGAGTCATCACAAATCGAAAAAAACCAGCGCTTCATCATGGAGCAAGCCACCCATTTCAACCCGGTGGATTTGGTGTGTGGCATTCGCGATTTTCAAGGGCGCAATTTTGACCTCACCCGATTTGTGGATCCGCATACCGGATTTATTGTCGAGAAAAACAAAGACGGTCGTCCGTTGAAAGCCTTTGAATTGCCTGGATTGTGGAACGGCGCTATGGCCAAATGGATAACCCTTTTTGTGGAAGTTCCGCTGGAAACTTTTAATCCCGTAAAAACGGTCAATGACTTACTAAAACCCGCCCATCAACCCCGCTCATGAATGCATCACAACTCCTCGCCGAACTCCAGTTTAAAGCGGTACGCAGCAGCGGCGCTGGCGGTCAAAACGTCAACAAAGTGGCCTCCAAAGCCGTGTTGATTTGGGATGTTCAAGCCTCTCAAGCAGTTGATGCGCAGGAAAAAGTTCGTATTCTTGAAAAATTGGCTTCACGAATTTCCAACGAGGGTTGGTTGCAAATCACCTCAGAGGCCGATCGGAGTCAGTTGAAAAACCGTTTGAATGCCGAGAAAAAACTCTTGCGTCTCGTGGCACAAGCCCTAGAAGTGCCCAAACCCCGTAAGGCAACAAACATTCCTTTCAGTGTTAAAATGGAGCGTTTGGCCGCCAAAAAATCCAAATCCGAAATCAAGCAAAACCGCCGCAAGCCGAATTTTTAAAAAAGGGTTTGCAATTCCCCAAGAATTTAATTTACCTTTGCGCCGTCTCATCGGGGTGCTCAAAATTACGAGCTGAGATCATACCCATTGAACCTGGGCAGGTAATGCTGCCAAGGAAAAAAAGACAGCGGTAGAAGAAGCGCGCCTTCGCCTATGTCGGGCCAGTACAATCATTTTTTAACCAAAGAATAATGTACCCCAGTTATTCGTAAACCTTTTTTACGAATGGAAAATTCCTATGTTAAATCCTTGAAAGCTTCGGTAGTACTGACGCTATTTCTCGGTCCGCTGTGGCTTAGTGCCCAGCAAAAGTCCAACGACTCCACCCAGGTCAACCAACTGGATGAAGTGTTGGTCAAAGCCGTCCGTGTGAACAAGAAAACACCGGTCACCTTCAGTAACCTCACCCAAAAAGACATTGCTAGTCGTAATTTGGGGCAGGACATTCCTATATTAATGAACTATATGCCTTCGGTAGTGACCACTTCCGATGCTGGAAATGGTTTCGGGTACACGGGCATACGCGTTCGGGGTACCGATGCGACTCGTGTGAATGTGACCATCAACGGGATTCCCTACAACGACTCCGAAAGTCACGGTACCTTCTGGGTAAACATGCCCGATTTTGCTTCATCGGTTCAAAGTATGCAATTGCAACGTGGGGTCGGTACCTCGACCAACGGGGCAGGAGCCTTCGGGGCGAGTTTGAACTTACTTACCGATTCGTACTCCAAAAAAGGAACGGGGGAAATTGCGAATTCGTTTGGGAGTTTTAATGCCCGCAAACACACGGTTAAATTCAGTACAGGATTAATGAATGACCGTTTTGAAATTGCAGGACGGCTTTCGCAAATTGCCTCCGACGGTTATGTTGACCGTGCGAGTGCCGACCTGAAATCGTATTTTTTACAAGGAACTTATGTCGGTAAAACAACCTTAATCAAAGGGTTGGTATTTGGCGGTCGAGAACGAACCTATCAGTCGTGGAATGGTATTGATGGGCCTACGTTGGCAGTGGATCGCACCTTTAATTCGGCAGGGATTTTTACCGACGAATTTGGAAATACCCGTTTTTATGACAATGAAACCGACAATTACCAACAAGATCATGCGCAATTGCACTGGAGTGAGCGCTGGAATGACCGTTGGAGTACCAACGTTGCCTTGCACTACACCAAAGGAAAAGGGTATTTTGAAAATTATAAAGAAGATGCGGATTTTGCCGAGTACGGACTCGCTCCTGTAGCGGGACAAACCAGTACGGATTTGATTCGTCAGAAATGGTTGGACAATGATTTTTATGGGACCACCTTTTCGGCCAATTATAAAAAGGATGAGTTTGACTTGATTCTCGGTGGTGGATGGAACAAATATGAAGGTTTGCATTTCGGCCGTGTGATTTGGGCGCGTTTTGCCTCGACATCGGAGTTGGGAGATGAATACTACAATGACTACGGAATTAAAACCGACGGAAATGTTTTTGCGAAAGCAACCTACGATCTTTCTTCGCAATGGAGCGTTTACGGGGATGTGCAATACCGTCGGGTGAATTACAAAGCCAATGGAGTACAACCTACCTTGGTCGACGATACGTTCAACTTTTTCAATCCCAAAGTAGGGGTGAATTATGCGGTGAATACCAAAAATATTCTTTATTTCTCCTATGCGAGAGCCAACCGCGAACCCAACCGTACTGACTATGAAGGGGGTAACGTTCGTCCCGAGAAGCTCAACGATTTTGAATTGGGATGGCGTTATGAAGCGTCCAAAGTGCAATTTAATGCCAACGTATACTACATGCTGTATCGCGATCAACTCATTTTGACAGGAGCTCTTGACGATGTGGGGAGTCCAGTCCGTTCCAACAGCGAACGCAGTTACCGATTGGGCTTGGAAGTTGATGCTACGATTGCCTTATCTAAACAATGGATTTGGAAACCCAATTTTACGATAAGTCAGAACCAAAATATTGATTTAACCAACAATGGAGTCGCTGTAGGCAACACCGCTATCGCATATTCTCCCAATCTTATTGCGGGCAATTTATTGTTGTTCGAACCCGTGAAGAATTTACACCTTACTTGGTTGAGTAAATTTGTGGGGGAGCAGTTCATGAACAACTTAGAGCGTCCTGAAGCGCGCTTGCCCGATTATTTTGTCAACGATTTTAATGTCTCGTACTCGTGGAATCCTAAGTCGGTTTTCCGTACGATAACGGTCAATGGTTTGGTCAATAATATTTTGGACAAGACCTACGTCTCCAACGGATATATGTGGGATATTTTCCCGTATTATTATCCACAGGCGGGACGTAATTTCTTGGTAGGACTAACCCTGCAGTTTTAAGGAAAAAAGCCGATGAAAATCGGCTTTTTATATTAGTTGAAAACAGTAATGACGTTCCCAGCGACCTGTACTCGGTAGAGTTTTAAACTGTAGGGTTTGTTGGGTGCTTGTCCTGTAAAAAGGTTGTAATTCTCGCCTTCACATTCGCACTGCGCATTTGAGCCTGAAAGGGTAAGTCGCGAGCAACTGGTGATATTTTGGTTGGGACAGGAGCCGTCAAACGCGTTGTATTGAGCACCTGTGTAAAACACAATTACCCCATTGGCGGGTCCGTTGACGGGAAACACACGAATGCTATTTCCAGCAAAGAGAAGGGGATTGTAGTTGGCCAAATTCGTGTCCAAACTCATGGAAAACGCATAATTGGGTAAAAACGGATTTTCATTGTTAAATTGCTCACGAGAGCAACCCGTAAGCAACCCGAGGATACACAGGAAATAGAGCCCTTTTTTCATGGTAAATATTCGTTTAAACTTGATTTTACGCCTACAATTTGCGTATATTTGCGTTCTACAACACAACAAAAGTAGGAATTAATTCATCAAAAAAATATATCTTTGGAGGAAGAAATCCCGTCGCGATGGGATTTTTTCTATTTTATGAAACGTTGAAAAACGGCTTTTGATATACTAAAGTAAAAAAAATGATTATGAGTAATGTATCGTATTACACCGCAGAAGGATTAAAAAAATTAAAAGACGAATTGGAATATTTGAAATCCGTTGAACGCCCAAAAGCGTCCCAGGCGATTGCTGAAGCCCGTGATAAAGGCGATTTGTCGGAGAATGCCGAATATGATGCGGCAAAAGAAGCCCAAGGGTTATTGGAAATGCGTATTGCCAAAATGGAGGAATTGTATGCCAATGCCCGTTTGATTGACGAATCGCAATTGGATGTTTCCAAAGTACTGGTACTTTCCAATGTGAAAATAAAAAACCAAGCCAACGGTATGGAAATGAAATATACCTTGGTGGCCGAAAGTGAAGCCGATTTAAAAACGGGTAAGATTTCGGTAACGTCACCGATTGGAAAAGGCTTACTGGGTAAATCCGTTGGCGAGGTGGCTGAAATCACCGTGCCCAATGGGACCTTAAAATTTGAAATCTTAGAAATCACCCGCGACTAACGATGAGCAGTATCTTCACCAAAATTGTAAACGGCGAAATTCCCTGTTATAAAGTAGCGGAAGATGACCGTTATTTGGCCTTTTTAGATGTCAATCCCAACGCCAAAGGACACACATTGTGTATTCCCAAACAGGAAATCAACAAGTTGTTTGATATGGAAGAGGAACATTATTTGGGATTGATGCAGTTCTCCCGTAAAGTCGCTAAAGCCTTGGAACAAACGGTGGAATGCAAACGCATCGGGGTAGCGGTGGTCGGACTCGAAGTGCCGCACGTACATGTGCATTTGATTCCGTTGCAAGACATGGAAGACATGCGCTTCCAACGCAAAACGAGTCTCTCCCCTGAAGAATTTACAGCACTCGCTCAAACTATCACAGCAAAAGTATAACAAGAAACCATCGGAAACGGTGGTTTTTTTAATGGGGCGATGTGTCCATGTGGCAATGAGTCAATGTGGCGATGTGTCAATGTGTCAATTTGAAAATGATCTTTCTAACGTAGTTACTGCTACACTTTTAAACTAAACAACTTTGTGAAACTTTGTGTCAACATCGTGAAACCTTGTGCTTCTAAATTTTTAAAACATTAAGGATTTAAGAATTCACACCAAACCGCATAAATTAAGACTATTAAGATGGCCGAAGGCCATGTACTTTGTGTCTTTAAGCCATTGCGTTCTCTTCACAACCTTAGCGACTTTGCGTTGAAAATTTAGGCCGCAGGCCATAAACTTAAAAGCTTTATGCCTTCATGTCTTCGTGGCCAAAAAAAGACGCTGCGAACTTTGCGCTACCTTCACATCTTTGCGGTTAAATTAGAAACAAAAAGAAAGAAGAAATAGAAAAGATATTCATGTTGTCATCACAGCACGTACTTACACTTCAATTTGAAAATGAGACAATTTGAAGATTTGAAAATGATTGTTCAACCCCAGCTAATGCTACACTTTTAAACTAAATAACTTTGTGAAACTTTGTGTCAACTTTGTGAAACCTTGTGCTCCTAAATTTTTAAAACATTAAGGATTTAAGAATTCACACCAAACCGCATAAATTAAGACTATTAAGATGGCCGAAGGCCACGTACTTTGTGTCTTTAAGCCATTGCGTTCTCTTCACAACCTTAGCGACTTTGCGTTGAAAATTTAGGCCAAAGGTCATAAACTTAAAAGCTTTATGCCTTCGTGTCTTCGTGGCCAAAAAAAGACGCTGCGAACTCTGCGAACTTTGCGTTTTTGCGGTTATATTAGAAACATGAAGTAATAAGCAGGATAAAAGTGATTTAAATACGGTACAATACACTCCTATACCCCTTCCGCCTCCTGCCCACTGTGACTGCGACTGTATACTAATCCTTTAGGGCCACCCCATACACCATCTGCATCGTCGTGCCTTTTCCAATTTCGGAATGCAACACCCGAATTTTCCCTTTGTGGTAGTCCTCCACGATGCGTTTGGTCAACGAAAGTCCCAAGCCCCAACCCCTTTTTTTGGTCGTAAAACCGGGTTCAAAAACCTTGCGAAACTGATTCTTTGGGATGCCCTTGCCGTTATCGGTAATGTTAATTTTATAGTGCGTGCCGTCGCTTTCAATGGCAACAGTCAACGCCCCTTTGCCCCGCATCGCGTCGATGGCATTTTTCATAAGGTTTTCGATCGTCCAACTGTGGAGCGCCGGATTAATGGCCACCCACAACGGCTCCTCAGGTGCGGTGAAGGTAAAGTGAACTTGATTGGAAAACCGCGCTTGCAAATAATCAAACGAGGCGCGGGTCTCCGCCACCAAGTCCCGGGTTTCCAATACCGGTTCTGACCCTACTTTGGAAAATCGATCCGTAATCACTTGCAGTCGCACAATGTCTTTTTCAATTTCCTCCAGCGTCGATTCGGCTACCGTACCCTCTGCCTTCAAATATTCGAGCCAACCGATCAGCGACGACAAGGGGGTGCCAATTTGATGCGCCGTTTCCTTCGCCATCCCCGCCCACAATTTGTTTTGTGTGGCCATTTTTGTACTGCGGTAAAAGTTGTACACCACCGCGGCAAACAAGAAAATAATCAACAACAAGGCGGCGGGATAGTATTTCAATTTGTTCAGCAAATCCGAATCGCCGTAATAGAGGTACTGAAACTTCCCTGGAACGTATTCCATCTTGATGGGGTCGTTTTGCGACTTCAAGTTTTCCAACATCGCCTGCATCTGCTTCGGGTCTTTCTCAAGGGACGGGTCAATGTTGATATAGTTCACAATTTTCCCTTGTTGGGTCACGATAATCGGGATATGCGCGTTCTGAATGATTTCAAACGGCAACGCGATGTCGGCATCTGTATCGGCATTGGCCAAGGTCTTTTGCGCCAGCGCCCACTGTTGCATCTTCACCCGTTCCTCCTCCTTAAAAATCTGAAAAAAGGCATAGGTATTCCACAAAATAAGGGACACAATCACAAACGAAGTGGCAATAATGATCCAACGGGTAACCGCGCGACGATCGGAAAACTGCATGCAATGAATTTTTTTTAAAAATAGCTATTTTTTTTATTGTGGCGCGTCCCCGAATGCAATTCCCTGCGCAGGCATATCAACTTCCCGTTCGGGGTCGGGTGATTCGCGGTACCGGCCGGGCTCCGCCACGTCAGGGTACCTTGCTGCTCCCCCTCGCGCGGCCCGATGCCCCGTAGCGGTAAAGCAGAAAATTGGCTATCTTTGCTTCAAACCAATGATCATGCTTACATTAGATCCGAAAACGCTTACTCCCGTTCAAATTCAAGGCTATTTGCAAGGCGCTATCGGTCCCCGTCCCATCGCCTTTGCCAGCACGGTCGATGCTCAGGGGAATCCCAACTTATCGCCCTTTAGCTTTTTTAATATTTTCAGTGCCAATCCGCCGATACTGGTATTTTCTCCCGCCCGACGGGTACGCGATAATACCATTAAACATACTTTGATCAATTGCCAAGAAACCCGCGAAGTGGTGATCAATGTGGTCAATTATGCGATGGTACAACAAATGTCGCTTTCAAGTACCGAATATCCCGATGGCGTGAATGAATTTATTAAAGCCGGATTCACCGCTGTTCCTTCGCATGTGGTCAAACCCTATCGGGTACAAGAAAGTCCGGTGCAATTGGAATGTAAAGTCAATGAGATTATCGCCCTCGGCACAGAAGGCGGCGCCGGCAATCTTATTCTTTGTGAGGTGGTTAAAATTCATATCAACGAAGCGGTTTTAGATGCCAAAGGAACCATTGATCCGCAGGCGATTGATTTGGTTGCTCGCTTGGGCGGAAATTGGTACTCGCGCGCCAATGCCGGACTTTTTGAAGTCGAAAAACCTTTGGCCACTCTGGGTATAGGAGTCGATGCTATCCCAAGTTTTGTGCGTGAAAGTGCCGTGTTTGATGGGAATGATTTGGGCAAATTAGGAAATGTCGAAGCCTTGCCCACCGAAGCGGAAATTGCTATATTTGTGAAAGAGAATCTGCCGGTGAAAGCCGCCCTAAGCTCCGCCGATGAGGAGCAAGTGCACCTTAAAGCCAAAGCTTTTCTCGATGCCGGAGCGGTTGATGCCGCATGGAAAACCCTCTTGGCGCCACGAGTACACTAAATTTATGTATTATTAATTCAACAACGATTATGGAAGTTTCAGGAAGAGTAAAAGTGATTAATGCCGTACAGCAGGTGAGCCCCACTTTCCGAAAAAGAGAATTGGTCGTCACGACCGAAGAGCAGTATCCACAACACATCATGGTGGAGTTTACACAAGACAAGTGTGATTTATTGGACAGTTATCAAGTGGGAGAACCCGTGAAAGTTTCCATCAACTTACGCGGTCGCGAGTGGGTAAGCCCCCAAGGTGAAACCAAGTATTTCAATTCGATTCAAGGGTGGCGCATTGAGCGTGTAGCCGCAGAAGCCCCTGCACAAGGGGGTCAACCGATGGCGCAAACTATGCCTCCGATGCCCGCTGCTCCTGCGTTTGAACCCGCAACGAGTTTCAACGAAGAAGAACACGACGATTTGCCGTTCTAAATTTTGTTTCAAGTTTAAGGTTTAAGGCTTGCCTACCGTAGGTAGGTTTCACGTTGGAACCGGTTAAAATCGAAGCTAAATCAATCCAATTCCAAATTCTATGGTGTAGGCTGTAGGGTTTGGAATTTGTTTTGAGGAGTGGCTAGTGATTAGTGATTAGTGACTAGTGACTAGTGATTAGTGATTAGTGACTAGTGACCTGGCTTTACCAGCAGGAGAGCTAGCGATTAGTGCTGAAACTTCAGGAGTGATTAGCCCCGAAAAGAGTATTGGTTGTCGTTCTGACAGCCGTTAGTCATAAATCATAAATAGCGCTTCTTCTTACTTCAAAAATCAAAAATCTTCAATCGTTAATCCCATGCATTTCCTTACCAAGACTCTTTATTTTCCGCCGGTAACCGAAGCTTCGGTGGAGGGATTGTTGGCGGTGGGGGGTGATTTGTCGCTGCCGCGATTGCAATTGGCGTACCGATCGGGAATTTTTCCTTGGTTTGATGCCGACGAACCTATTTTGTGGTGGGCGCCGCCACAGCGAATGGTGGTGCATCCTGCAACCTATAAGCCGTCGAAGAGTTTGCGCAATTTACGCAATCGTGGACTGTTTACGGTGACGCGCAACACCCAATTCAACGCGGTGATTACCCATTGTCAGCGTGCGCCACGACGGGGTCAAACGGGCACTTGGATTTCCCGCGACATCATCCGGGCCTATACCGCATGGCATGCTTTGGGGGAAGTCGTTTCGTATGAAGTGTGGCAAGGCGACCGTTTGGTAGGCGGGTTGTATGGCGTTGACCTCGGTCATGTATTTTGTGGGGAGAGCATGTTTTCACTTGTTCCCAATGCCAGTAAATTGGCTTTTTTACAACTGGTAGAAGACCTCAAAGCCCAAAATTATGCCTTGCTGGATTGCCAAGTGCATAACGATCATTTGGAAAAACTAGGCGCGTTTGAGATTTCTAGAGCAGCGTTTATGCAGATTTTGCATAAGGAGGATTGGTCAGAATTGGGGAGTGAATAGTGACTAGTGATTAGTAATTAGTGATTAGTGATTAGTGACTAGTGATTAGTGACTGGTGACCTGTTTATGCTAGCTGTCTGGTGATTGATAACTATTTAATTCCTTCATTATTTTTTGCCACAAAGGCACCAAGTCATTAAGGGTATTAAGTTGGCGGCCTGTGGTCTTGGTATTAACCGCAAAGGGGCAAAGGTTGCGCGAAGTTCGCAGCGTCTTTTATTTTTGCCACAAAGACATGAAGACACAACGTTTAAGGGTATTAAGTTAGCGGCCTGTGGCCTTGGTTTTACTGCAAAGGGGCTAAGGTTGCGCGAAGTTCGCTGTTCGTAGTTTTCAGTCTCAGTCTCAGTCTCAGTCAGAGTGAGCAGTGTTCAGTGGGCAGTGTACAGTGAGCAGTGTACAGTGAGCAGTGTTCAGTGGGCAGTGTTCAGTATACAGTGTTCAGTAAGCAGTGTTCAGTGAGCAGTATGTACGTCCCTGATATAGGTTGACCACATCAAGTCAATTTATATGAAAGCAAACATCAAATTAATCAGTAAGCATCGTAAGTTTTCTGAGGACTT